>DEFL01000016.1:1875-9513 GCA_002350845.1 Christensenella sp. UBA2853 | reverse complement strand
GAGATCCCGAAGAAGAACGGAAAGAGTGAGCTCGGCGCTGCCATCGCCCTGAACATGCTCTGCAATGATGATGAGTGGCGGGCGGAGGTTTACTCCTGCGCCAGCGACCGTCAGCAGGCAGCCATCGTTTTCGATGTGGCGGTAGACATGGTGAAGCAGTCCCCGGCGCTCAGCAAGCGGATCAAGATCATTCCCAGCACCAAGCGTATGGTGTATCAGCCGACCGGAAGCATCTATCAGGTATTGTCATCGGAAGTGGCCACCAAGCACGGCCTGAACGTCAGCGCCTGCATCTTTGACGAGCTGCACACCCAGCCCACCCGAGCTCTGTATGATGTTATGACCCAGGGAAGTGGTGATGCCCGGAAACAGCCACTTTGGTTCCTGCTGACAACGGCAGGCACCGATCGGAACAGCATCTGCTGGGAGGTTCATCAAAAGGCACTGGATATCATCGAGGGCCGGAAGGATGATCCCCGGTTCTACCCGGTGCTCTACGGCCTGCCGGATGACGCCGATTGGATGGATGAAAAGAACTGGTATAAAGCCAATCCATCTCTGGATCAGACGATCTCCATTGACAAAGTTAGGGATGCTTTTCGAAAAGCACTGGAGACACCCGCTGATGAGAACATGTTCCGTCAGCTGCGCCTGAATCAATGGGTCAAGCAGAGTATCCGCTGGATGCCGATGGACAAGTGGGATGAATGCGGCGGGGCCGTCAATGAGTATGAACTGGAAGGACGCGCCTGCTATGCCGGGCTTGACCTTTCTTCCACTTCCGACCTCACGGCCATGGTGCTGGTTTTCCCGCCCCGGGACGAGGAAGAACAGTACATCGTTGTTCCGCATTTCTGGCTGCCGGAAGAAACGCTGCAGCTGCGGGTACGCCGCGATCATGTGATGTATGACAAATGGGAGCGTCAGGGCTTCATCCATACGACAGAAGGGAATGTCGTGCATTACGGATTCATCGAGCAGTTTATTCTGCAATTGGGGGAGAAGTTCAATATCCGGGAGATTGCCTACGACCGCTGGAATGCGACCATGATGGTTCAGACACTGGAGGACGATGGATTCAACATGGTTCCCTTTGGACAGGGGTTTCGTGATATGAGCCCGCCGACAAAGGAACTGATGCGGCTGGTACTGGAACGGAAGCTGAATCATGGCGGGCATCCGGTGCTTCGGTGGAACATGGACAATGCCTTCGTGCGTACTGATCCCGCTGGTAACTTGAAGATCGATAAGGAAAAGTCCACCGAAAAGGTGGATGGAGCAGTTGCCCTGGTCATGGCGCTGGATCGGGCGTTGAAGAACGCGAACACAGGTACCTCGGTCTATGATGATCGGGGCTTTTTGATTCTCTGACTGGAGGTGTGATAATGCCCCAAAAACCAAGAAGACCCTGCCGCTATCCCGGATGCCCGGAATTCTGCGAACAGGGTCAGGTTTTCTGTAAGGATCATATCATGTGGAGCGGAGATCATCTTCGTGGAGGTGCTGCGGCCCGTGGGTACGATGCGAAATGGAGAGCGGCAAGAGCACTCTTTCTAAAACAGCATCCGTTGTGTGTTTTCTGCTCGGCTGAAGGTAAGGTTGTCCCAGCGACAATTGTGGACCACATTATTCCGCACCGGGGAGACCAGCAGCTGTTCTGGGATCAAGATAATTGGCAGCCCTTATGTAAGAGCTGCCATGATAAGAAGACAGGAAGCGGGTTATGAACTTATTCAAGAGTACCAGCCATAAATATCGCTGAGGATTGTTGCTAGAAACGCTTTTTTGAAATACAATATCACGAGAAAAATGTATTTCATTTGATGGCGGTGATAGGAATATGTCCGATTCTTCTCCAACGAACGCTAGCAAGAGAACAGAAGATATTGTTTCATGGATACTATTCACCCTTTTCCTTCCTTTGCTCCCGATCCTTATGAGAGTTATTGTTTTTGTCTTTGGCAAAGGAACAGAACCGATTAATATTTTAGACTCGGCAGAACTACTATATTATTCGTTTATCGTTTGCATTGACATCATAAGTGGATTCATTAGCAAGAAAAATAAACTGGTTGCAGATTGTATAATATTCTTTGCAGCTGTTATGGTTGCCATGTCTTGTATTGGAATGCTTTTTATGGTGTATATAAATTACCAGCGAGGAAAGTGGATATTATGGGCTTCCATTATTGTTACAGTTTTGATGATAATTGCTGCATGTGTAAGCAAGTGGCGAGAGGGGGAATAATGGATGCAGATAATTGAAATATTCATCGCTGTTCTTTTAACCAGCTTATGTGGAATGCTCATTACAGTTCTAGTCAGTTTCATAAAAGACGGAACCAATAATAAAGAAAAAGAATACGTATATTTAAATGTGGACATCAAAAGTATATTTGCGAAGCGAGAAAAATTGCTAAAGAAAAAACCAGTGTACAGCTTCATCAAAAGAGTTATAGATCTAATCTTAAGTACTTTAGTTTTGATTATATTGGGGCCTTTGCTTTGTATGTTATCTTTACTGATCAAGTTGGAGGATGGGGGACCGATTATCTGGTATAGGCCATGTATTGGTTATAAAGGTAAAACAATACGTATTCGAGCTTTCAGAACGATGAGAGTGAGCTCCGATGATACATCCTATACTAGCACATTGACAGATCCTAGAATTACACGCATTGGAGCATTTCTTCGAAAAGCTGAATTGGACTATTTACCTATGTTCGTAGATGTTTTTTTAGGGCGGTTGTCGCTTGTAGGTCTTTTCCGTGCTTATCCGGGAAGTATCTCGGAAAGCTATACTAGGCTGTATGATTACGCAAAACCTGGAATCTTGGGAATGAGTATGACAGATAAGGGAAGAGCAGTGAGTTTTGAGGAACGTGAAATGATGGATACGGAATATCTATATTCATTAGGTTTTAAGACAGACGTCAAGGTGTTATTTCATGCTCTTATCAATACCATGCTTGGTACATCAAGACAAATAATGCCGCAAGGGGACAACAAACCCAAAGCTCGTAAGGAGTCACTCTCAAAGACGAACAAAACAAAAGATAAAAACTTGCTGGAGTAGTCTTATCATCGTTAATAAGAAAACAGTCTGTTGCAGAAAAACAGTAACAGAGTGAGAAAATGGATGGGGTAATTACAAATACAATTGTGCGCACCGATGTATAAGAGAGCAATCCGGGCTTCCGGGCGGCTCTTTTTTTGTTATGGAGGACAACTGCATGAAAAATCCTTTTATCGCATTTTTCCGTGCGCGGGACAAGCCCCGAGACAGTATTAGCGCTGCGCCGACTTTCTACTTCGGCACCAGCGGTTCTGGTAAAGCAGTCAATGCCAACACAGCAATCCAGCTTTCAACTGTTTATGCCTGTGTTCGGGTAATCTCGGAAACTGTCGCCAGCCTGCCGCTGGGTGTATATGAGGCCAAGGAAGATGGTAATCGCAAGGCAACAGAGCATCCACTGTATCCGCTTCTTCATGATGAGCCGAACAGTGAGATGACATCGTTTGTGCTGCGGGAAGTGATGCTGGCGCACCTGCTCCTGTGGGGCAACAGCTACTGTCAGATCATCCGCTCCGGAAGGAATCAGGTCACCGGTCTGTATCCACTTCTGCCGGATAAGATGACCGTCGATCGGGATAAGAAAGGCATCCTGACCTACACCTACATGACCAGCACTGGTGAAACTGTTATCCTCTCTCCGGATGATGTATTGCACATCCCCGGACTGGGGTTCGACGGTGTTATGGGCTACAGCCCGATTGCGCTGGAGAAGAACGCCATCGGCCTTGGTATCGCGTCGGAAGAATACGGCAGTAAGTTCTTTTCCAATGGCGCACGGCCTTCTGGCATCCTGACACACCCGAATACCGTGAAGAACCCCAAAGCGCTCCGGGAAAGCTGGAACAGTGCCTATGGCGGTTCCTCCAACAGCAACCGTGTGGCGATTCTGGAAGAAGGCATGAAGTTTGAGCCGATTGCCATCCCCAACAATGAAGCGCAGTTCCTGGAAACCCGCAAGTTTCAGGTGGATGAGATTTGCCGGATCTTTCGGGTGCCGCCTCATCTGGTAGGTAATCTGGAGCATGCGACTTTTTCCAATATCGAACATCAAAGCATTGACTTTGCTGTGCACACCATCCGACCCTGGCTGGTCAGAATTGAACAATCCATGAATCGCGCCCTCTTCACAGATCAGGAGAAAGGGCGCTTTTATGTGCAGTTCAATATCGATGGCCTGATGCGCGGGGACTATAAGAGCCGGATGGAAGGCTATGCCATTGCGAGACAGAACGGCTGGATGTCTGCCAATGATATCAGGGCGCTGGAAAACCAGAATCCAATCCCGAAGGAGGAAGGCGGAGACGCCTATCTGGTGAATGGCAATATGATTCCTATCACTACAGCCATGAAGCAGTCCGTGGAGGAAACAGAAGGAATGAATCCCGGACAAAACAAAGAACAAAGGAGGTACCCCTAATGAGACATTTCTGGAATTGGGTCCGGAACGAAGATGACACACGTACCCTTTACCTGGAAGGAGTGATTGCAGAAGAATCCTGGTTCGCTGACGATATCACGCCTGCCATGTTTAAGGAGGAGCTTTTCTCCGGGAACGGCCCGATCACCATTCACCTGAACTCTCCCGGCGGCGACTGTATCGCGGCCAGCCAGATCTATACCATGCTCATGGATTATCCTGGCGACGTCACCATCCAGATTGACGGCATGGCGGCATCTGCCGCATCCGTCATTGCCATGGCTGGTACCCGGGTGACCATGAGCCCCACCAGCCTGATGATGATCCACAATCCCTTCACGATGGCCATGGGCGATACGGAAGAGATGCGGAAAGCCATCCAGCTGCTGGATGAGGTGAAGGAAAGCATCATCAATGCTTACCAGATCAAGACGGGACTGAGCCGTGCAAGAATCTCCCATCTCATGGATGGTGAAACCTGGATGAATGCCCTTAAGGCCAAAGAATTGGGCTTCTGTGATGAAGTCCTGTACACCGGCGCTGAAGACCTGCCCAACGATCAGGCAGGTTTTTCTTTTGCGCGGAAATCTGCTGCCGCCAGTCTCATGAACCGGGTGATTGCCTTGATGCCAAAACAGATGCCTAAAGCACAGGCTGAACCAGCTCATCCACCGGATACGGAACCCACCCCAGTGAAGAAGGAACCTACTACCCCTGATAACCGAGTGAAAGCGGCAGACCTTGATAGAAGGCTGTCGCTTTTGAAATAAGAAGGAGGAAATCAATATGAATCAGATTCTTGCTCTGCGCGAGAAGCGCGCTAACCTGTGGAACCAGACCAAGGCTTTTCTGGACAGTCATCGCGGAGAAGACGGCATGGTTTCTGCTGAGGATAACGCCACCTATGAAAAGATGGAGGCCGATGTAGTTGCCCTTGGCAAGGAAATCGAACGTCTGGAACGTCAGGCTTTAATCGACCATGAGATGGACCAGCCCACAGCGTCCCCACTGGTTTCCCGCCCTACCATGGCTACTGTACAGAAGCAGGGCCGTGCTTCCGATGAATATAAGAACGCGTTCTGGGGCATGATGCGCAATCGTACGGCTGGTCCCGCTGTTATGAATGCTCTGCAGATTGGAACGGACTCTGAAGGTGGGTACCTCGTTCCGGATGAGTATGAGCGCACTCTGGTACAGGGACTTGAGGAGGAGAATGCTCTTCGTTCACTGTGCACCGTTATCCAGACCAGCTCTGGTGACAGGAAGATCCCGATTGTGGCTTCGCATGGTACCGCGTCCTGGGTGGACGAGGAAGGCGCCATCCCCGAGAGCGATGATGTCTTCGGGCAGATCTCCATTGGTGCCCATAAGGTAGCCACCATGATCAAGGTGTCTGACGAACTCCTGCAGGACAGCGTTTTCGACATCGAAAACTACATTTCTTCAGAGTTTGCCCGGCGTATCGGTGCAGCCGAAGAAGATGCCTTTATCACCGGAGATGGTTCTGGTAAGCCTACCGGCTTGCTTCATGCCACCCTTGGCGCGGGCACTGGTGTGACCACTGCAGGCAATGCAATCACGGCCGATGAGATCATCGACCTGGTGCACTCCATCAAGAGTGTATACCGTAAAAAGGCAGTTTTCCTGCTGAATGACAGTACCATCAAGGCAATCCGCAAGCTCAAGAGCATCGAGGGGCAGTACCTCTGGCAGCCCGGACTCAAGGAAGGTCAGCCTGATACGCTGCTGAACTACAGGATTGTGACTTCTCCCTATATGCCTGAAGTAGGTGCGGGAAACAAGGTTATCCTGTTCGGTGATTTCAAGTCCTACTGGATCGCTGATCGTCAGGGCCGTTCCTTCCAGCGCCTGAATGAACTCTTCGCTGTAAACGGACAGATCGGCTTCCGTGCCACTCAGCGCGTGGACGGCCGTCTGGTGCTGCCGGAAGCCATGAAGTGTCTGGCTGTGAAGGGTGCATGATCCTTAATGACCATGGGAGTCGTGCTGATGGCGCGGCTCCCTTCTCTGATTGGAGGTGCTCTGTATGAGCAATACCAAGAACTACTTTGCCCATGGCGGTAATGAGCTGGTGATTGGCGGGAAGATAACATTTCTGCCCGGATCGACCGTAGAAGGTGGTGAGGGACTGTTAGATCCGATGGCCGGAAGCCCGGCCACCTTACTGCCTTTTCTGCCTGATAGCGAAGCAACCACCGTAGCGGGCCTGAGGGAAGATTATAACCGCCTGCTGGCCGCGTTGCGCAATGCTGGGCTGATGGAGCGGGAGGCAGGTGATCCCTGATGATTGTTTCTGTCGATGAAGTCAAAACCCATCTGCGCATCCAGCATGATGAGGAAGACGACTACATCGAAAGTCTGATCCAGCAGGCACAGACCGCTGCCGAGGATTATTGTCGGGTTCAATTCGAACCTGTGGGGGACGATGGAAAGCCTGTGAAACAGGAGGTTCCTGAACCCGTGCGTCTGGCAGTCATCCTCATGACCAGCTTCTATTATGAAAACCGGGATATTCCGGATATGACTACCTATAAGGCAACCCGGATGGCTTTTGACAGTCTGCTGTATCCGTATCGCGATCCGGAAAAGATGTTCTGAGGAGGCGATGACCTATGCGCGGTTATAAAAACTTCGAAAGTGACCCGCATCCAGGCGACCTTCGTCACATGATCGAAATCGGATACACCGAGAACAAAATCAATGAAAACGGGTATCCGGAACCAAAGGATGTGGTGGTCTGCCGCGTATGGGCTGCGGTGACGGATGCAGGAAACCAGCACTACCGCAGCGCTGATGTGATGAACACAGAGGCTGTTATCAACTTCACCATCCGGTACCGGGAGGACATCAAGCCTGGCATGTGGGTGCGCTTTCAGGGGGACAAATGGAACATCTCCACTTTGGGTGAGTATAGCTTCAAGCGCACCTACCTGGGCCTGAAGGCTTCCATTGCCAAGGGGGTGAGCGGATGAAGCAGGTTAATGAGGCGCTCAAGGATATCGGCATTCCGGTTTACGCAGGCGTCTGGCGGGCTACTTCGCCCAACCAGAATCCGCCCGTGCAGTACTGCGTCTATTCCACGACCACCACGGAAGCCAGCCATCATGACGATCATGTGACCAGC
>DEFL01000016.1:1592-1772 GCA_002350845.1 Christensenella sp. UBA2853 | reverse complement strand
GCCTACGGCTTCTTCATGGTGGAAGAATCCGACAAAGGCTACAACCAGCCTGCCTACGACACGGCTACCCGACAGTACACGGTGCAGTGGACATGGTGCTGGAGGGAGGACGTGGACTATGGCAATTGAACTGAGGGGTTTTGATGATCTCCAGAATGACATGGTCAACATGGCCTATGC
>DEFL01000016.1:1026-1417 GCA_002350845.1 Christensenella sp. UBA2853 | reverse complement strand
AAGCAGATCACCATCGGTGTCCATCACTCAGAAAACGGCGCGTACTACGCCAATCCTGTGGAGTTTGGGCATGGCGGGCCTGCTCCCGCCCCCGCGCATCCCTTTGTGCGGCCTGCTTTTGACACCCGGGCCGATGAGGCCTTTTCCGAAATCAAGCGCGTCCTGCGGGACGAGCTCAAGAACCGATGAATTGGAGGTCAATCATTATGGCTAATACTCCTGCAGCTTCTCCGACTGTTTCTTCTACGGTCGGCCTGAAGAACATGGTGATCGCCCCGCTGACGGTCGACACCGAGGAAACCCTGACCTATGGCGATCTGCAGCTGGTGGCTGGCGCGATTGAAGCCAGCATCACACCTGAGAACGCCGACCCGGACATCCAGTACGCCGA
>DEFL01000016.1:488-838 GCA_002350845.1 Christensenella sp. UBA2853 | reverse complement strand
TTCAAGAGCGAAAAGTCCAACCACAAGTTCCGCTATGTGTGGCTGTACAAGGTGCGGGCCAAGCCCCTGACCGAGAACTACGCCACCAAGGAGGGCACCACCATCACCCGCCAGACGGGCGATGTGGAATGGACTGCCATCAAGCGCACCAATGACGGGCGCTACCAGGCGGTCGCCGACGAGGGCGAGAACGGCTTCACGGCTGAGAAGGGTGAAACCTTCCTGCAGTCCGTGTACACGCCCGTGATCACGCCCACCCCGTGAGCCTAACCCCGCTGCCGCACGGCCATGACGCTGTGCGGCAGCTACTTTTGAAGTTTTGGAGGTATGAATATGATCACCTGTACGCT
>DEFL01000016.1:0-274 GCA_002350845.1 Christensenella sp. UBA2853 | reverse complement strand
TTCACCCCGGATGAGGTCTACGACAACTATCCCGCCGACCGCCTGATGCATGACATCGCGCTGGCGCTGATGGCCACCCAGACCCAGACCACGGAGGTGCTGGACACTTTCCCTACGATTCCGGCGGTGCAGGAAGCGGAGCAGATTCTGGCGGAGGCGGAGAATCCGGAAGTGACGATCCCGCAGGAAGCCTGACCCTGCCGGAATACATCTATGCCACCTACAACGAACTGATGAAGAACGGCTGGCGGATGAAGGAAATCGACGAAATGGA
>DEFL01000023.1 GCA_002350845.1 Christensenella sp. UBA2853 | reverse complement strand
CTGGAATGATTATATCACAAAAACGCCAGTTTGGCTAATCTAATTTGAGATTAGTATTATCTGCCGGGATGGATCAAACTTGTCCATTGCTTAAGCATCACTGTGATTTTATTATACACATGTCCCTTCAGTCAAGAAAGAGCGGAGGAGTGCTGGCAGTGAAGTATGTGATTCTGACCGATGCCGCCTGTGATCTGGATCCGGGCGTGCTGAAGACGGCTGACCTGGCCGTGATTCCGATGGAATATATTCAGCAGCAGGAGACGCGGACGTATGACCCCGCTGAGAACTGCGATCTCAAAAGCTTCTATGACGCGCAGAGAAACGGCGATCTGACCAAGACCTCGCAGATCGCGCCGCGGACGTATGAAAAGGTCATGCGCGCGTGGATGGACCAGGGGTATTCCATCCTCTACCTGGCGCTTTCGGGCGGCCTTTCCTCCACCTGCCAGACGGCCTGCATGGCGGGCGAAAAGCTCCATGTCCTGTACCCGTACCTGCAGGTGATTGCCCTGGACACAAAGGCCGCGACCGGCGGCATGGGCATCCTGGTGGAGCGCGCGGTGCGCAACCGGGAGAAGGGCATGAGCCTTTCTGACAACACGAAGGACCTGATGGACGCCGTCGAAAGGCTGCACCACTGGTTCATGGTGCAGGACCTGAAGTACCTCCAGCGCGGGGGACGGGTGAGCGCGGCCGCGGCGGCGGTCGGGACCGTGTTCCAGGTGTGTCCGCTTTTGAAGATCGATGAAAAGGGAAAACTGCAGACGATCGGGAAAGCGCGTGGCACGAAGAAAGCGGTCGGTGAGCTGCTCGAGCGTTATGAGGAGAACCGGACGGAGGATACGGAGGACCCTGTGTATATTATCGACGCGGATGCGCCGGATACCGGGGATGCCCTGGAGAAAAAACTGCGCGCGCTGCATCCGGAACTGACGATCCGCCGCTGCACGCTCTCGCCGATCATCGGGTCGCATACAGGCCCCGGCATGGCGGCGGTCATTCATATCGGAAAAGCAGCGGACATGGAAGCGTGAAACAGGGGTGAAGGAACCCTCAGCGCTTCCGGGGAGGCGCAGGGGAAAGGAGCCGGAGAACATGAGACTGCTGATTCTGACCTGCAATACAGGGGAGGGGCACAACAGTGCCGCCGGCGCACTGCAGGAGGAAGCACAGAGAAGAGGACACGAGGCGGAGATTGTGGATCCGCTGTCGCTGGGCACGGAGCATGTGGGTGAACTGGCCGGCGCGATCTATAACCGGATGATCCAGAAAGTGCCGGAACTCTTCGGACTGATCTACCGGGCCGGGGATGTGTACAGCTCAACGGGCATGCGCTCGCCGGTGTACCTGGCCAATGCCCGGCATGCCGGGAGACTGAGTGAGTACGCGGAGGAAAGAAAGATCGACGCGGTCATCTCCACGCACCTCTACGGCATGGAGGTGGTGACTGCAGCCCGGCGGCAGGGCCTCCTGCCCATTCCCACCAGCGGCGTGCTGACGGATTACACCTGCATCCCGTTTCTCGGGGAGACCGGAATGGACCGGTATTTCATCCCGCATGAGGATCTCAGGGAGGAAATGCGCCGTCACGGGATCCCGGATGAGCGCATCCTTGGAACTGGTATTCCGGTGAAACGGAAGTTCACGCAGCCCATCGGGAAGGAGCAGGCGAGAAACCGGCTGGTGCTGCCGCAGAGGGAGCGGATCTATCTTCTGATGACCGGCGGCATGGGCAGCGGCAATGCGGGGGCCCTGTGCAGGGAACTGCTCAGGGAGGAAACGCAGCCGTTTACCGCCATTGTCCTCGCCGGAAGGAACAGCGCGCTCCGGGAGGAAATGGAGAAAGCGTTTGCCGGGGAACAGAGGATCCGGTGCGTCTGCTTTACCGATGAAGTCAACCTGTATATGGAGGCGGCGGACGTCATTCTCTCCAAGCCGGGCGGGCTTTCCAGCACGGAGACCGCGGCGCTGGGCGTTCCGCTGGTCCACACCATGGCGATTCCGGGGTGTGAAACAAGGAATGCGGTCTTCTTTTCCGAGCGCGGCATGTCCGTGAAGGCATCCGGCGCGCGGCTGGCCGTCTCGGCCGCCATCGGGCTTGCCTCGCACCCGGAAGCAGCGGAAGCGATGCGTCAGGCCCAGAGGACCCAAATCCATGCCGATGCAGCACAGCGCATCCTTCAGGCGGTGGAGGAGCAGGTCCGGGACAGGCAGGCGTCACTCAACTGAACAGAAGCAATCGATCATCCAAAGCCCGTCGGAGCAGCTGTCTCCGGCGGGCTTTGGCGTGCAGGCGGTATCTTTCAGGATACCAGGTATCCTGAAAGATCGTACTTGCGGAACATTCATGGTGGTCATATAATTGAACCGGTTGCAAAAAGTGACCGGAAAGGATGACAGATCATGACGAATGCTGAAAAAGTCCACGAGTTTCTGAACAAGGCCGGGACGTTCTATTTCCTGACCACCGACGGGGATCAGCCCAAGGGCCGTCCCTTTGGTTTCCAGATGCTCATCGATGATACGCTGTATTTCGGCTGCGGCACCTTCAAGAATGTGTTTCACCAGCTGACAGCGAACCCCAAAGTGGAAGTGCTGGCCGTGAGCGGCGGGGAATTCCTGCGCTATGACGGTCAGGCAAAAGTGGTCCGGGATCCCGAACTGCTGAAAAAGGTGCGGGAGGCCATTCCGCAGATCATGGCGATGTATGACAAAAACGGCTGGGAGATGGGCCTGTTCTGTCTGGAAAACGGGCATGCGGAAATCCGCGGCATGATGGACCTGAAGGAAGAATTTGATGTGTAATGGCAAAACAGTCAACCCTTGAAGAACGTTTCGGCCTGTGCCCGTATGCCACGGCGCAGAGCCTGATCTCCGGGAAATGGGCCGTGCTGATCCTGCTCTACCTCGGGGAAGGCCCCATCCGTTTCAATGAACTGCTTCGCAAGATGCCGAAAATGACGCATGCCACCCTCGCCGTCCAGCTCCGGACGCTCGAGGAGAACGGGCTGGTCCGGCGCGTCCAGTATGAGTCCATTCCCCCGCGGGTGGAATATTCCCTGACAGAGATGGGGGAAAAGTTCCGGCCGGTGATTTCCGCCATGGAAACATGGGGAAAGGAATACATTGCGCAGATGCGGGGAGAGGCGGAAGCATGAACCTGAGCGGTATTGTATACAGGCCGCCCTATGAGGCGAATTCATTCCTTCTGCAGGTCACCAGGGGCTGCAGCCACAACAGGTGCACCTTCTGTTCCATGTATTCGGGTGTGCCCTTTGCGGTGTGCCCTATGGAGGAAGTGGAAGCCGACCTTGAGGAGGGCGCCCGGTACTGTCCGGATGTGACGCGGGTCTTTCTCGAGCACGGTGACGCCTTCGTGCTCTCCTCAGACCGCCTGCTCGCGATCGCGGAGGCGGTCCACCGGAAACTGCCGAAGGTGGAGACGATTGCGATGTACGCATCCATTCAGAATATCCGCACAAAGACCGACGCGGAGCTCAGGGAGCTCAGGGCCAGCGGCATCCACGGCCTGGACATCGGGGTGGAGAGCGGACTGGACGCGGCCCTCACCTATATGAACAAGGGCCACACCGCCGGGGAGGCGCGGGAGCAGCTGCTGCGGCTGACAGAGGCCGGCATGGATTACTCTTTCAACGCGATCCTCGGCTGCGGCGGCGCGGAACTGTGGAAGGAGAACGCCGACGCGACCGCGGACCTGATCAATGCGGTGCAGCCGCACCTGCTGTTTATCGGATCCCTGCACGCTGAGCCCGGGTGCAGGCTGTATCAGGACATGAAAGACGGCGTCTTCCACGAATGCACCATCGGGCAGCTGCTCGATGAGCAGGAGCGCCTGATCCGGCGCCTGGACCTCAGAAACACCTATTACTTCGGTTCCCATCCGTCCAACCTTGTCCCCATGCAGGGGCGGCTTCCCCGGCAGAAGCAGGACATGATCGACGTGATCCGGGAGACAAGGGAAGCGCTCCGCACGCAGCTCGACATGTTTCCGCTGCGCGGCGGGGAGGGCGCTGTACTCAACTGACGGAATCGAAACAAGGAGGAACAAAACCATGGCAGAAACCCTGACCACCCTGAAAACGCGCCGCAGCTGCCGCGCGTACAAGCCCGAACTGATCGAGGAGGAAAAGCTGAACGCGATCCTCGAGGCCGGCACGTATGCCGCGACCGGCATGGGCAAACAGTCCCCGATCATCCTGGCTGTCACGGACAGAGCCCTGCGCGACAGGCTCTCCAAGATGAATGCTGCCGTGATGGGCGCGGACATGGACCCCTTCTACGGCGCGCCGGAAGTCGTGATCGTGCTGGCCAATAAGGATATCCCGACCTATCTCTACGACGGCAGCCTGGTGATGGGCAACATGATGAACGCAGCCGCAGACCTCGGCGTGGCCAGCTGCTGGATCCACCGCGCGAAAGAGGAGTTTGAGAGCGAGGAAGGCAAAGCCATCCTGAAGGACCTGGGCATTGAAGGCAACTATGAGGGCATCGGACACCTGATCCTCGGGTATGCGGCAAAGCCTGAAAACGCACCGGCTCAGAGAAAGGCCGGCTATATTTACAGGGTCTGACACGAAAAAGAATCTGAACAGAAATCATGGCGCATGCTTGAAAGCTGCGCCATTTTTGGTATGCTTACCATAGAATGCAATCCCGGTGCGAAATAACCTGCACGAGCATGGAACTGAGAACAGGAGGACGCCTCATGAAACAGTATCCTTTCCACCCGCCGGTCTATTACTGCCGCAGGGCCCATATGCCGCTCACACTCGACGGACGCCTGGACAAGCCGTTCTGGGCGGATATTCCCTTTACCGACCTGTTTGTGGATATCGAGGGGCCGGAGAAGGGGAAAGAGCCGCGTTTCCCCACAAGGGCCAAGGCTGCATGGGACGATACGGCGCTGTATCTGGCCGCGGAGATCACGGGAAATGAGATCTGGGCGAATGTCACCGAGCGGGACGACGTCATCTTCCGCGACAACGATTTTGAGGTGTTCATTGACCCGGATTCGGACACGCAGAGGTACATCGAGCTTGAGATGAACGCGCGCAATACCGTGTGGGACCTGCTTCTGACCAAGGCCTACAGGGACGCGGGCAAGCCGATGGATTCCTTTGACATCAAGGGGCTTGAGACCGCCGTGTACATCGACGGAAAGCTCAATGACCCCGAGGCGGACAACCGGAAATGGAGCGTGGAGATCAGACTGCCCATGCGTTCCCTGAAGGAGTGTTCGGACCGTATTCCGGAGCCCGGGGACTACTGGCGGCTGAATTTTTCAAGGGTGCAGTGGACGTGCGAGGTCAGGGACGGGGAGTACAGGAAGGTCCTCGGCCCCGACGGGAGACCCCTGCCCGAAGACAACTGGGTATGGGCGCCCACCGGCGTGATCGACATCCACAGACCGCAGTACTGGGGCTTTCTCTTCTTTACTGAGAACGGCGAGGAATACCCGATCCCGGAGGACGAAAGGCGGCGCTTTGACCTGTACAGACTCTTTGAGGAGCAGCGCGTATACTATCGGGAGCATGGGCACTACAGCACGGATGCGGATGCGCTCTGTGCCGCGGCCGGGGTGGAGACGCGCCCGGTGATTGAGACCACGGCGCACTTTTTTGAGATGCGCGTGCCGCGATCGGACGGAAAGGGAGAAATCCGTCTGTATGCCGACGGAAGAAGTGAAATGACCTGAAGAGCAGGCAGGACAGATCCGGGCGTTTCCCCGGAAAGAAGCATGCCAGGTGCATCCTCAGGCGGGAGGCGTGACTACGCTTCTGTAAAACATGACAGATGAAGGGGCTTCATTTATGACACAGAATCTGACAACTCCAGGTATCGACAGGCCCTGGCTGAAATACTATTCCGAGGAAATCATCCATGCCCGGCTGCCGGAGATGACGATGTACCAGTATATCTGGGAGAAGAACAGGGACTATCTCTCGGATTCGGCTTTTCGGTATTATGGTGCCAGGATAACGTATGGCGGGCTGTTTGAGCAGATCTGGAAGGCCGCTTCTGCCTTCTATGCCCATGGCGTGAGACCGGGAGACATTGTCACGATCATGTCCATGCACACACCGGAAACGATCGCATGCATCTATGCTCTCAACTACATCGGTGCCGTGGCCAACCTGGTGTATGTGACATTGTCGGAAAAAGAGATCCTGCTGACACTGCAGAGCACAAAGTCCAAAATGTTCTTCGCGCTGGATGCGGCACTGGAACGGGTGAACCGGATTCAGGATGATCTTCATGTTCCCGTGGTGATACTGGGTGTTTCCGACAGCATGCCGTGGTATATGAAGCTGGGTTACAGGCTGAAGGTGAAGCCGGCCGGACATCGTTATATGACCTTTCAGGATTTTCTGAAGAAAGGTGAACCCACTCTCCCGCCGATGGCTGTGGATCATACGGCTCCGGCTGTGATTATCTATACCAGCGGCACGACGGGTGAACCCAAGGGAATTGTGCATACCAATGATTCATTGAATGCGCAGGCGTTTCAGGAAGGCAATTCGGGGTTCGGCATTCGGCGCGGGGCCCGGTTTCTCAATGCGATTCCAATGTTCCTCGGTTATGGAATGTCAAAGATGCACCTTGCTGTTTCCAGCGGCATCGACTCCTGGCTCTGGATTGTACCCGATCCGGACAGCATGGCCGACCAGCTCTTCAAATGCAGGCCGAATATTTATGTGACCGGCCCTGCGCTGATTGACCATGTACTCAACCATCCCAACGGGAATCTGAAACCGCTGTACTGTCTCATTGGCGGCGGAGCGGACATGCCTGCGGAGAAAGAGGAGCAGCTGAATCGTAAACTGAGAGAATGCGGAGCATCTGCAATCTATGCCAACGGTTACGGCATGACGGAAACAGACGCAAGCCTGACCGCTTCAAGGAACGACGTTCACAAGCCCGGCAGCATCGGTATTCCGCTGTTCAAAACGAACATCAGGGTGATCAGCCCGGAAGACGGGAGAGAGCTGTCATTCAATGAGGTTGGAGAGCTGTGGTTCAGTACGCCCAGTTTGATGAAATGTTACTACAACAACCCGGAAGCGACAGCGGCTGTGATCAGCACGGACAGGGACGGCGTTCGGTGGATACACACGGGTGACCTTGGATGCATCGATGAAGAAGGTTTCGTGTTCATCAGGGGACGTATCAAGCGTATTTTTCCCACCAAGAGTGTGGATGGCATCGTGTATAAACTCTACCCGCAATTGATTGAGGACACACTCAATGCTGTTCCCTTCGTCGAGAAGTGTGCTGCGCTTGTTCGCGAGGACCCTCAGAGGCTGCATATAGCGAGAGCATATGTCACAGTGAAACCGGATACAGCAGGGGAAACCGGGCAGCTGCTCTCCATGCTGACGGAAACGGTTCAGCGGGAGCTGCCTGCATACGAGCATCCGGAAGTAATACAGATTATCGAAACCATTCCGATGACCCCTTCCGGCAAAATCGACTACAGGGCGCTGGAAAAGCTGGTAGAAGAAATGGAGAGAAACGCATGAAAATTCTTGTGCTGAATGGAAGCCCCAGACCAAACGGCGATACCGAAAAAATGATTGCTGTGTTTCGTGAATCTGCTGAAAAGAACGGCCATCATGTCGTCTGTTTCAATGTCTGCAGGATGAATATCAAAGGCTGTCTTGCCTGTGAGTACTGCCATGGGAAAGGACAGGGTACCTGCGTTCAGAAGGACGATATGCAGGAAATATACAAAGAACTGAAGGATACGCAGATGCTGGTGCTGGCTGCGCCAATCTATTATCATGGTATTTCGGGTCAGCTCAAATGCGCGATAGACCGCTTCTATTCCGCACTCTACCCAACAGCTCCGAAATCCCTGAAAAAGGTCGCAATGTTCCTCAGCTCAGGCGATCCTGATATGTATGATGGGGCACGTTTCTCCTATAAAGGTGATTTCCTCGGGTATCTTGGATTAGAGGGCTGCGGTATATTCACAAATCATGACAATGATGTGGTGGAAAGAATCAGAAAGATGGCCTCATCCCTTTAAATTGATCGTTCATGCGCGAACGACAACCCGGTATTTATGAATCAACGTATTCAGGAGAAGATGATATGGATCGGAAATGCAGTAAATGCGGTGGAGATCTTATTGAAGGCGCTTTATTGGATGGCCTGAGCTTTCATTCAGTCATCTATACACCGCTGGAAGAACTGACGAAAATAAAAAAAGATCAAAACAGGTGTGATTTGTGATGCTTGTGCGCAATGCGGATATATTGAAAACCTCCGCGTGGAAGATCCCTCACAATTGAGAAGAAGTAAGTCAATTACCCACGACTGAAGTCACGGGTGTCCGAGCCTAAATAACATGAAGTAATCCTGATGGGAATGGAAATATAAAATAAGAGCATATGTAAGAGTTCAGCTTCACGACACTGCGAAAATCGGGATTTGGTGAGGTATTGCAATGGTTGTTCTTCGGCATTTTCTGGAGCAGGATGCAGGCTTCATCTGTGGAAATGTTTATCCGGATCTGACAATTGACGGGGTGGCGGCTATGATCCGTGAATGGAATTCAGGCGTCCATCAGGGGAAGTATTTTGAAATGTTCGCTGTTCTCTCCGGGGATGATATTGTCGGTTATGCGTCGCTGCTGGAGCACAGTCACAGCACTGTTTCCGCAGGAATCGAGATCCTGAGAACGGAGCAAAACAAGGGCTTTGGGGCCCAGACGTTGGCAACGCTGATCGATTTAGCTGTGAGCAAGGGATACCGGATCATGTTCGATCAGGTGCGCGCAGACAATCTCGCCAGCATCAGACTGCATGAAAAATTGGGCTTTGAGAGCGACAAGTACATCTACCGCAACCGGAAGAACAAGGAGATTATTCTCTACATCAAACCGCTTTAACAAATTCCAGTTTGTCCGGACACCTGTTGGCAAGGAAAAACGGAAAATATATTTTGAAATTCCGCACTAAGGTGTTAGATATGATTATACTGATAACAGGGGCATCCCATACCGGAAAAACACTTCTGGCGCAAAAGCTGCTTGAAAAAACCAGCTGCCCGTATTTGTCAATCGACCATCTGAAAATGGGACTGATCCGCAGCGGCAACACGGATCTGACGCCGGAGGATGACGAAGAACTGACGGAATACCTGTGGCCTGTCATCCGGGAGATTATGAAGACCGCGATTGAGAACCGGCAGAATCTGATCGTTGAAGGCTGCTATGTCCCCTTCCACTGGCGGCAGGACTTTGATGAGCGGTATTTGCCTTTGATCCGTTTTATCTGCCTTGCCATGAGCGAAAGATATATCGATCATCATTTCGGTGAGATCATCGGCTTTGAATCGGAAATCGAATCCAGATTGATAGATGCCGATTGTACGAAGGATGCCCTGAAGGGGGACAACAAGCGTATGATCGATGAATTTCAGGATGCCGGAGAACAGATTGTGCTAATTGATTCAGACTACCAACAGACGATAAAGAAATTGCTGGACTGACATCATAACTTTTGAGTTATATGGCGATCGACAAATGGGATTTTAGGAGCGCGTGATGAATACCCAAATAGCCTACTGCGGAGTTAACTGCTTTGCATGTTCTGATTACATTAACAAAATCTGTCCTTCCTGCAAGCATACACAGTGGACGGAAGAAGATATATGTATGCCTGTTAAGTGTTGCAAAGAAAAAGGGATCGATTTCTGCGCATTTTGCAATAACTTTCCGTGTGATGATATGGCAGATTTTTATGAGGAGTCAAAAAGTCACAAAGAAGCATATCACAGAATGGTATCGATGAATGCGGACCGCTAACCCAACAACTTCCGGTTTGTCAAGGCACCTGTTGGTAAGAAAACTCGGAAATATATTTTGATTTTGTTTACGATCGACAAAACAGAATTTGTCGTGGCACTTGTTGGCAAGCAAACCCGGAAAGTTATACGGAGGGTTGATGATGAGTACCAGGGAAGAGATTGTGAGCGGCTTTTACGACCAGGCTAACGAGGACAGCAGGCTGAAACGAAGCAGGCATGGTCAACTGGAATATGCAACAACCATGTCTTATATTCATCGTTATGCAAATCATCATTCGAAAGTGCTGGAAGTAGGCGCAGGAACCGGAAGGTATTCAATTGCATTGGCAAGAGAAGGCATGGATGTGACTGCGGTGGAGCTTGTGGAGAGCAATCTTGCTGTCCTGCAGGAAAACAGCAGGGATATTGAAAACCTGAAATCTTTCCAGGGAGACGCAACAGACCTGAGCCGATTTACTGAAAACACATTCGATGTCACACTCCTTCTCGGTCCTATGTATCATCTGTATGAGGCAGATGAAGTGAACAAGGCTATCGATGAGGCCATTCGTGTAACCAAATCAGGCGGAGTGATCCTTTTCGCTTTTATTTCCGTTTATGCAATCATGTACGCAAACTATCTCCAGGGCAACTGGGCTGCAGGTCAGGAGGAAAACTTCACAAATGACTATCAGATCCGGCATTTTAAAGAGCAGTTGTTCACCGGATACGATGTGATCGAGTTCGAAAAACTTTTTGAAAAGAAACCTGTTGAATGGATTACGACTGCAGGAGTGGATGGCATCCTGGAACCGATTGAAGACCGCGATGATTTTTCAATCCCGGAAAAGGATTTTGATGAATTCGTGGCGTGGTATCTGCATTTTGCCGAAAAGCGGGAATTGCTGGGCAACACAAATCATCTTCTATACATCTGCAGGAAAACGGAATAACCATCTGACGAAGACAATTGATAGCCGAGAATATCGGAAAATATATTTTGAGTTAAACGGCTATCGACAATCGGGATTTGCGGAGGCAATATGATTATTAGTGTCGACCGGACGAATTTGTTTCAAGTTGCAGTAATTCACTCAATCTCATGGAAAGAATCGCACTGTTCTTTCTGTGCACCGTCTTTTGTCGCGATGCACACTCCGGAGCGTCAACAGGAATATATACAAAACAAAATGAACAACGGGAGCAAATTCTATATGCTGGTTGAAGGCAGGCCGATTGGCGTGGTATCTGTCAAAGAAAACCTGATTGAAGACCTTTATATTCTTCCAGATAAACAGAATATAGGATATGGTACGAAGCTGCTGCAATTCGCTGTCGAACAATGCACCGGCAACCCCACTCTGTGGATCCTCGAAAACAATACCAATGCAAAACGGTTGTATCAAAAAATGGGATTTCAGGAGACAGGCAGAATTCACGCAATCACCGATGGGCTTGATGAGATTGAACTCTCACATGTATAAATCCAGTTTGTCGGGATATCCGTTGGCAAGAAAACTCGGATAATATATTTTGATATAATGCGCTATCAACAGATTGGGATTTGTAGAGGTAAAACACCAATGGATAAAAAAGCATTAATGGAAAAACTGGCCCAGGAATCATACGAAAAGGGTGGCTTCAATGGAGCGTGGCTATACGCTGAAAACGGCGTAATCGTATCCAAGGGTGCTTTGGGTTTCTGTGATCCGGAGGGCAAACTACCCATTACGGAAAACACGATCTTCCAGCTTGCTTCGGTTTCCAAGCAATTCACAGCGGCAGCCGTCATGCTGGTGATGCGGCAGGGGCTGCTGAATCTCGAGGACAAGATCACGAAGTTCTTTCCGGAGCTCGGCGCCTATGAAGGCGTGACAGTTCGTCACCTGCTCACTCACACCAGCGGCGTACCCGATTACTTTGACGATGCGGACTGGTTCATCAACATCTGGAAGGCAGAGCACAGAGTGCCGGGTAATGACGAGATCATTCGCTTCCTCTGCGAAACCGAACTGAAACCTTCTTTTGCCCCGGGGGAAAAATTGGAATACTCCAACACCGGCTACAACCTGCTTGCCCTGCTGGTGGAGCGGCTCTCCGGGATTCCCTATGAAGAATTCCTTCAGAAGAATATCTTTGAGCCTGCCGGCATGTCCTCCACCCGCTGCTGCCATATCCGCAGAGACGGCGTTCCCTTTGAGAACTATGCCCGCGCGTCAGTCATTGAAGACAGCAGATATGTTGCTGACGTGGATGCTGTCGGAGTTAGTCAGGTGACCGCCTTTGACGGCTTAAACGGCGATGATTATGTGTATACGACCATCCTCGATATGCTGCAATGGGACCGGACGCTGCGGGAGGGCGGGGTGCTTACCCTCGAGGAACAGAGGCTTATGTATACCCCCGCAACGTTGAGCAACGGCGAGAACGCCGTTTATGATGAGGACGAAGGCCTGGGTTACGGCTTTGGCTGGGGAGTTGGCCGCGACAAAGAGCTGGGCCTCGTCGTCAGCCACAGCGGCGGTATGCCGGGCGTCTTCACCTGGTTTGAACGCTGGATCGACGCGGACCGGGTGCTTGTCATGCTTTTCAGCCGCGATCCGTGGGATTACAGAGCCGGTATGGGTGCATGGAACGGACTGCGGGCGATTGCTGCCGGCAAGGAAGCTGAGCCCATCCGGACCATCGAGGATCTTGCCATCCTGAATCCTGACAAATCCACATGGAAAAACTTCTGTGGAAAATACGAGCATCCCGAAGATGAAGAATTCATGATCGACGAAGTTTTTTTGCAGGACGGGGAGCTTTACGCCAGGGCGATCAGCGAGGAATATGGCGAGTTCACGTTCCGCCTCTATCTGATCGGTGAAAACGAATTTGGTCGGAAGAGCGGTATGTTGAAACTGAAATTTGGTGACGGCTGCCTGATGTACGACGAGTTTACCTGTAAAAAGCTGTGAACAGCTGCCGGACAAATTCCAGTTGAACTAAACCGCCTTCGGCG
>DEFL01000021.1:85115-85336 GCA_002350845.1 Christensenella sp. UBA2853 | reverse complement strand
GCCGCATCCTTCGGCGCGGCACCGTTGTTCGGGTTCTTTTCGATCGCCATCGTGAAGGGTACCGTTACCTCAACAGGCAGCGGCCGGCTGATGTCTGTCATCAGTTTCTTCACGTGCGCCTGATACTTCGTCGGCTTCGGGATGTACTCGTTGGTGAATTGTGCCACATACGTGAAGTCATTTCCGGTCGTCGCAGTGGTCTCGCCGCCAAGGATATTCAC
>DEFL01000021.1:84470-85039 GCA_002350845.1 Christensenella sp. UBA2853 | reverse complement strand
GCATCCGTTGCGGGCTTCTTCACGAACGTGCCGTCTGCCAGCGTCGGGTTGGACGTCCACTGGCCTTCTTTGATCTCGAACTCGTAGGTGCCGGCGCGAGTGAACTCGATCTCACTGAAGTCCTTGGTCTCATACGCGTACGTTGCCCAGGTTGTCGCGCTCGGCAGTACGATCGTCTGAGTCATATCATCCGGTGTTACAGGCGAAGCGCCGTTGTCCGGGTTCTTGGTGATCGTCATCGTGAAGGGTACCGTTACCTCAACAGGCAGCGGGCGGCTGATGTCCGTCATCAGTTTCTTCACGTGCGGCTGATAAGTCACCTTCTCCGGGATGTACTCGTTGGTGAACTGCGCCACATATGTGAAGTCGTTTCCAGTCGTTGCAGTGGTCTCGCCGGCAAGGATATTCACTTCCTTGACAAACAGATTGCCCTGCTTGTCGTCTTCGACTACGACCTGAATCTTTGCATCCGTTGCAGGCTTCTTCACGAACGTGCCGTTAGCCAGCATCGGGGTGGATGTCCACTGGCCTTCTTTGATCTCGAATTCGTAGGTGCCGGCGCGGGTGAA
>DEFL01000021.1:0-84439 GCA_002350845.1 Christensenella sp. UBA2853 | reverse complement strand
AAGTCCTTGGTCTCGTAATTGTACGTAGCCCAGGTTGTCGCGCTCGGCAATACGATATTCTGAGTCATGGCGCCTGTATCCTTCGGAGCGGCACCGTTGTCCGGGTTCTTGGTGATCGTCATCGTGAAGGGTACCGTTACCGCAACGGGCAGCGGATTGCTGATGTCCGTCATCAGTTTCTTCACGTGCGGCTGGTATGTCGTCGGATTCGGGATGTACTCGTTGGTGAACTGTGCCACATACGTGAAGTCATTTCCAGTCGTTGCAGTGGTCTCGCCGCTAAGGATATTCACTTTCTTGATAAACAGCTTGCCCTGCTTGTCGTCTTCGACTACGACCTGAATCTTTGCATCCGTTGCGGGGTTCTTCACAAACGTGCCGTTAGCCAGCATCGGGGTGGATGTCCACTGGCCTTCTTTGATCTCGAACTCGTAGGTGCCGGCGCGGGTGAACTCGATCTCACTGAAGTCCTTGGTCTCGTAATTGTACGTAGCCCAGGTTGTCGCGCTCGGCAATACGATATTCTGAGTCATGGCGCCTGTATCCTTCGGAGCGGCACCATTGTCCGGGTTCTTGGTGATCGTCATCGTGAAGGGTACCGTTACCGCAACGGGCAGCGGACGGCTGATGTCCGTCATCAGCTTCTTCACATGAGGCTGGTATGTAACCGGGGTCGGTTCGTACTTGTTCGTGAACAAGGCAGTGAAGACAAGATCTTCATCTGTTGTCACATATTCTCCGTTCTTCTGTACGCTCTTGACATACAGGTCACCATTGTCGCCAATTTCAATGACCATTGTCGTGGGTGTGGGTGTAGGCAAAAGAACCTGTGAAATTCCCGGGTAATCATAGTTATCCTCTGTAAAGGTAAACGTATAAGTACCCGTCATGTTAAAGGTAATTGATCCAAAGTCTGCTACATCGCTTACAGTCTGACCAGGCCGCAGTGTTACGCTGGCTTCGTTGCCAGGCTTATCGCCAGGCTTCTTGTTGATTGTTGCACCTGCAGGATTATTCTCGCTCGCAGTCATTGTGAATTTGAAGGTCTTCTCTTCCGGCAGCGGTTTGCTGTCACTGCTCATCTGCTTCTTCACATGCGGCGTGTAATCGACAGGCTTAGGCGTATAGCTGTTCTTAATCAGCTCATAGGTCTGGCTGTTGTAAGAATCAGACTCGGTATAGGTAATGCTCTCCACGACCAGTTTCTTCTGTGCTGCATCCCATACCACAACGACCTTGACTTCCTTGGGATTGGTGTCATACGTCACCCGGTCATCCGGTCCGTTCGTATTCGCCTTTTCTGTAATGGTGAAGTAGTAGGTTCCCGCACCATACAGCGTCACTTCATCGAAGCTGCCGTATACACGCTGTTCATTTGTTGCATTGGTGGTTCTGGCCGGTATGGTCAGAGTCAATGTATCAATGGGATCCAACGCCAGCGTTTCTGCGTTCAGCTCTTTGAGCGTATTGCTCAGGTCTTTGGGTGTCAGCTTAAGGTCAAACTTGAAGGTGAACGCCTTCATGGAATAGCTGGTCAGCAGCTTTTCAACATTCAGCGTGACCTTCACGCTGCGCTTGTTGGTGACTTTGACTTTGTCCAGTTTGGTTGTCTTTTCCTTGTGAGGAATCTTCAGCACGAAGGCAGACTGATCACCATTGAGGACGCCCGTCTGAGTGTTAGCAGTTTCATCCGCGTAGGCAGTAATGGCCATATCCGGATCGAAACCTTCGGCAGGTTCGGTCTCTTTGATCACATATTCCTTCCACCAGTTGAGGCCGGAAATGTTGATCTTGCCATTGGCATCTGTGACCAGTTCGGTCACGCTGCCGCTGCCATCAAACTTGTAAACATATACGCCATTTACAAGTTCAAATGTGCACAGTGTTCCGCCGGAGGTCGCTGCATTTTCATTGAAGGGCCCGAAGACCTTGAACTTTGCCCCTTCAATCGGGGAATTGTCTTCTGCCGCCACCTTGGTGATTTCAAGGTCGCGCTCCATCATCAGACCAATATCCTTGCTCTGGTCAATCTTCTTGGAGAACAGGATGAAGAAAGGTCTTGCATCAAAGCTGCTTGCGCTGGAAGTTGCAAGGAAGTTGCTGTCCTTAGAGTGCGCGTGGTTCGGATTGTCTGCAATATCAGCAGGGTTATCAGACTTGTAGTGCTCATTGCCCCTCAGTGTGAGCTTGAATATATCTGCCAAGCCCGCAGGGATGCTGGCATGCAGGGTGTAGTATGCAGGGTTTTCACCCTTCAGCGCGTGAGGATTCAGTACGCCGTTATCGGGATCGCCGTCATGGTCATACAGCGGGCGGCCATCGACATTCAGCGCGGGAATAAGATTATTATACTGGAAGTGATAGATAGACTCTCTGTTGTGAGCTGCATCCTGACTCGGGAACTTGGAAATATCCACATCTGTTACAGAGGTGCTGTAACGATTATCCGTCATCGAGGTGCCGAAGCCGTTAACCAGGTTCTGGATAATCGCATAATCACTGTAATTTCTGCGGTTCCAGGTTTCCTGCTCATGGTCCCAGTCCTCATCAATCCACAGGTCGCCGGCGATCTTTACGGTGCCGCCCATGACTGTGTCATACACGGTATTACTCTTCTGCGGTGTACCGAATCCGATATAAGTCATAAGGAAATCGTTGCCTGTGTTCTGATAGGATGCGCTTTCGAACACACTGTCCGTCATCTCAGACACCTTGTTTTCATAGGTGACGGTGATGGTGCTCTGGGGTGCCACCTCAATGCTGGGATCCAGCAGAAGCATAAACGCGTAGATTGTCTTTTTGTCCGGGGGAGTGGACTGCCATGTGCCTGGCAGACTGCTGGTATCGCCGGGGATGATATCATCACCGGACATTTTAGGCACAAGTATGGCCATCGCGTCCGTGAGTTTCGTCTCCGTAACAGCCGGGTCTGTGCAATACCACATGGTGTATTTGTCAGTGCCATAGGTCGTGCCGTCTACTTCAACCCTGATAATGTGATCAAAGACGGTCGTCCACATAGAATTAGGAACACGTCCATCAGTGGTCTTGGAGATGATATCACCAATCACATAACCTCTGTTGGGCTGATTACGGCCGTTATAGATCGTCAACTCCCACCTAACCCAGCCAGGAACAGTCTGTGCATCGTCCAGATAGCGGGAGGAGGTGCCAAGGAAGCCCGACTCCGTATGGTAACCGGTATCCTGATCACCCCAGACGCCCTTCCAAAGCGAAGCAGCCGACTGCGTATTCAGCTGAATCGGAGTATGTGCACCGAGGAATACGTAATTTTCAGCGACCTCATACTCACCGAGCACTCTGTGCAGACCAAAGCCATCCTTTCCGCCCTCGCGTTTTACCAGCAGATCAGTCAATTCGCCGGCACGGTGGAGCGCGTCGCCACCGGGATAATTATCATCTTTCAGCGGCGGCGGGAATTCGCCGGGATTTGCATTCTGGAAGGTGAAGCTGTAGCCATTGGGGTTTTTGGTTGTATGGAAGGAATGTTCAGAAGAGGAAAGGAAGACAAAGTTATCCAGGTACTTGATCCTGGTCGCACCAGTGCCCTCCGCGCGGAAATACGATTTGGCGTCTTCCGTTACATCCGTCTCGATCATCACGTTCACACTGTCATGTGCTTTCAATGTGCCTTTAATCTTCAGAACGACGGCTGTTTCAGGTGTACCATCGGAGCTGATGGGGTTACCCTCATCGTCAACGCCTACTACAATAGTAGGATCGCCAACAAGATTACGCACTTCACTTTCATCCTTGACGAATGTCGAACCGGCAGGAGTGCTGGCAGGCAGGGTGAAATTGCCGTTATAGGTTACACCGGTCGGCAGCATGTCCAGGATCACGGGATTCACAAAGTCTACGTCTGAAACGTTCCTGATTTCAAATGTATACTTGATCGTACCGCCAATCTGTACCGATGATCCGTCAGCAGACTTGCTGATAGCCACTTCAGGCAGCTCAATCGGATCGACGGGCACATCAGCCTTTACAGGATCAACATCCGGGGTATAGTCCATCCACGTCCTGGTCGTCTCATCCCACTTGGGATAGGTCATGGTGACATCCGCCGTGTTGGTAATCTTGGTGACTTCGTCTACAGGATGTGCGGCATCGTCTGCCATCTGGTTTACAGTCGCCTTCACCGTGATGGTGCCGGGCTTGAACTCATAACCAAGGGCATACTTGTTGCCTGTCGCGCTCTGAACCTGAGTGCTGAAGTACTCAACATCAAAGCTGGTCGGAGTCTTGCCATTCGGAGCGGGGAACGTCACTGCGGTGCCATTGGAAATGGTCATCGGGTCAGTCATTACATCCGCGCTGCCGTCAGCAAAATGCCAGGTCAGCTTCGCGCTGATGGTCGCATCAGAAATGCTATAATCCAGGAATTCAGTCACCTGGGACGCATTGCCGTCAAGAACAACTTCAGTGATCTTATAGGAAGGCTCAGCATGACCTGCGCTCTGTGTGGGCTTAGTGGAATCGTCCTTATTATAGTCACTTGTAAAGGTCAGGCCGGTATCCATGACCACAAAATTCTTCAGCGGAACATTCTTGGAGTCTTTGCTGTTATCCGTCTGAGACACCACAGAAGGCGTGACAACAAATTCAACGTCAGCCGCGCTCTTCAGCAGAGAGTCAACAGATGCTGTTACAGCCGTCTTCGTGATCTTCGGCACAGCGTCGCCATATACGTTTCTCAGCGTGACCATACCGCCTACACCATTGGATCCAGGCTGTACAGGATCCAGGTCCTTCGCCAGGGCATACCATACCACACGGTTATCGTCCTTGCGAACACCCTCGTAGGTATGATTGCTCTTCGCGGAGGTGCTTACCTCGACCACCAGATAGGTCTTGGAAGGATCAGCCTCGCCATAAAGGTAGGTTGTCCCATAAAGGTCCGTGTTGTTAGAAGTCTCCAGTTCGGTATCCCCGTTCACAGGTACGGGAGCGGGAACAGTTGCCAGGAAGGCTTCAACGCTTGCCGCACTGTCTGTGAAATCGGAGGGTACTTCGTAGATATTGAACTTTGCCTTGGGACGTACGTTCTCGGGATATCCGCCTGCATCAAACTTGAGCACTGCAAGATCAACATAAGGCACGTTGTATACATCGATGTCATACCTGACAAATCCGGTTACATCGAAGTAGTAGGCCGTCTGGCCGTCTTCCAGCGCAATGGTGCCATTGGGAAGAGCAGGCAGCGTTGTCTTATCTGCAGAAGCAGCGCTGCTGGTGGTGTTACCTGCGCCTTCAATGGTGTCCATACCGATATACTTGTCGTGGTTGAAATCCGTCTCGACCAAAGCGTAGCTATAGCCCGGCTTGCCCAGATAACTGTAGCTCGGCGTGGTCTCGGTTGCCTTGACAATGGCCTTCGGGCCGTCAACCTTTTCCCAGACACCCGTTTCCTTGTTCTGCTCATACAGCGCAAAGGTGGCGTCGCCATTCTCAGCGTAACCCTTGCTGGTGGCTGTCTTCATGTTGTTGAACTTAATCACATTAATCGGCACACCCTGGAAGTTCTCAAGAGCTACCTGGTGGTCATATGTGTTGTTCTCCTTGGACAGCGTGCACTCGAACTGCGCTTCCGGGTTCACAAAGTAGGGACTCGGCACTTCCGTCTCGCGGATGCGGTAAACAGTGGCATTGCCGGGTTTCTCCAGCTTGATCTTGGCCTCATACCTCTGAGTACTGCTGTTATAGGTCACTTCATAGTCTGTGGAAGCAAGCTCGGTGTAAGTATCACCGCTCTTCTTCTCGACAACGAAGGTGGCGGTATCGACCTTGGTCGTGGGATCGCCAGCCTTGATCTTCTCCCAGGTGACAAGTCCGCGCAGCCATTCGTTGGTTACGGTCACCATCATCTTGTCATCTTCAGAGACATTGATTGTGATCGGGTAAACCTTGTTGGGATCCGTTCCGGTGCCCTGATCGGTCACATCGATCTGAGCAGCTGAACCGGCTGCGTTATTCTGTTTTACAGATACCAGATAGAAGTTGTCAAACTTCTGGGTGGTCGCACTGGGCTTGATGACAGTCTCCTGTACCCAGTATGTCTCACCCTGGCTCACCTTAATCGGGTTGCCGGAACCGTTCTGATTGGCATAGAAGTACGCGGTCTCGGTGTTGTTGCCCTGTTTCAGGGTTGCATAACCCACAATGTTGTTGGCATTGCTGGCCGTGGAGCTGGAGGAGCGCAACGTCAGCCGCACTTGCCAATCCTGGTCGGCCATGTTTTCGGGCAGCACAATCTTATTCGCCTGAATGTTGATCTTCGGGCGGTTCACCATAGGAATCTGCAGAGTGGACTCAGGATTGACATAGACAACCTTGATGTTCTCTGTATCCGTGCCATTGGCCTTGTACACACTGCGGGTGCCATTGGGCAGCTGCGTGAAGTTCACGGTCACATTCATGCCGCCTGTGATGACAACATAGTACATCACTTCGCCCAGTCCGTCTGCAGGCTTGAGCAGGTCGTAATTATTCGGAGCCTTTGTCTCACGGATTACCCAGATGCCGGGATGCGTGTTGGATGCATTTCTGGTAAACACGCCGTTTTCACCGTTCTGGGGCTGGAAGTTACGGTTGTTCCATCCGTTTGCAGGAGTAAGGTCTGCTGCAGCGGGCAGAGTATCGATGGTTACAGTACCATTAAAAGTATTGAATGGCTTCCAATATACGGCAAAGTTCGCACCATGGATTGCGTCGACTGCCTTGCCGTCTGCACCGATTCCGCTGGTCTTGACCGCCTGGAAGCCCTGTTTGGTCGGGTTGACAATGGTCAGATTCAGATTTTCAGAATCAATGCTGGTGACATAGGTATCCTTATCCGTAATATCCGCATCATCGTTGAAATCACGGCTTCCATAGTGATACCCAAAGTCCATGCCGGTCTCGCTGACCAGGTCAGCATAGGCCTGCAGCTGATATGCGAAATACTGCTTAAGATACTCCCAGCTGTAGTCGTCCTGTACGCTTTGACCCAGCTGCTCGCTCAGCGTATACTTACCGGTCGCAATATTATAGATGGTTGCTTCGCCATTGGCATTCGTTGTGCCGCTTGCCGTCTTGGTGCTGTCCGCTACATTCGTCAGGGTGAAGGTCACGTCGGGCAGTTTTGCGCCGTCAGTTCCTTCCTTCTTCAGCTTAATGCTCTGCATGGTCGGGTTGGCCATGTAGATTTCCAGCGGATTGCCGCCTACTGTGAACTCACGGGCATGCGCCGCATCAGGATATGCGTTCTCATATCTGTCCGCCCAGGAAGCCAGGTCGGTCTCAATGATACGATATTCGCCCATGGGGAGACCATTGGAGAACACATATGTGCCATCCGGGAAAATCTCAATATCATAAGAACCAGGAGCGTTGGTGACGGGATTCCAGTCTTCCCAGTTGCCATCTGTCTTCTTATGCTGGATCTTCATCTTCACGCCATTCATCATGGCGATGTTCAGCTGATTCTCCTGATACATTTCCCACAGCTCAGCACTGCTCTTCTCGGTTGTCTTCGGATTTGCAGAACTGGGAGTGTAGCCGAACTTGTAGAGCGTGACCATGGTGTTGTCCATGGGGTAGTCAACGATGCGGTAATGGTCGCTGCCTAAAGATCTGAAAACATTTTTCGTGTCCGTGCTGGTGGCATAATACGCCGTACCGCTCTGGTTGGCTGCCAGAGGCGTGCGCTCGTTTTCAGCCACAGGCACTTTCACGCCATCAACTTCAGTCCATTCCTTGTCTTTAATAAAGTAAGCATCGGAATAGTACCAGAAGGTGGTCTGGGTATCACTGTTCGGAGACTCATCCACGAAGCACAGATATACGTGATAATCGCGATGGGAGTAGCTGTAGCCATCCGGAGCTTCATACTCACGCAGCACGCAGGGCACCTTGTATACGGCTACCTGCTTGGTGCTTCCGTCTGCCAGGGTAATGTTGTCCAGGCTCCTCGTGTAATTTACTTGGTACTCCCGCGTACCGCCCTGGTTTTCATAGTCCCTCAGCGTACCCACGCCGGAGGCACTGGTGTAGTCCTTGGGAACCAGGAGGAAGCTGCCGCTGATCGCCAGAGCATAGTTGGGATTGGCTTCCTTACCGGAGGCCATGTCGGCCAGGAGCTTTTCATCGCCGTTTACATCTGTTACAGTCAGTTTAAACTTGGCATTGTAAAGAGGTTCATAGATCGCCTTCGGTTTTCCGTTGTCGCCAAAGGTATCATACCATTTTGCCAGACGGAAAGTGGCAACCAGCTGGTCTGCTCCGGGTCCAGGACCGGTCAACTGGCTGTTAAGGACATCTGCCTCATTTACAGTGTCGATCGTGTAGTTATGAACCTGCGCCGGATAGTTGTTCGTCACAGTTCCTCCCGGAGGATCCGGCTGAGCAACTGTCTGGCTGGGGACAGTCACGGTGTAGTTCTTTCCGTCAGCGCGGAAGAAGGTATATTTAAAGTAGGGGTTAACCTCCACACCGCTGTTGGAACCCACGTTCTCCTCGACCAGAACGAACACCCAGTCTTCATTGATGTCCATCATGACATCAGAGAGGAACTTGCCGTGAATCTGGTTGCCGGCTGGATCTGTGGCGGTACCTGTGGTGTAGGAGTTCACATAGTGCCACGGAGAACCCGCGGTGAACTGAATATTTCCATTGGCATCAGCCTGACCGTCCGTGCCTACCCTGAAGTAATACAGTGAGAACACGCAGAGATCCAGCGGTTCCTTCTCTGTGACTTCGCTCATACTCTGGTGATGAACATGGTTGGGATTGGTTTTGTCCTTCCACTTCATAATGTCAAACTGCACCCAGTGGTTGGCGTTGATCAGGGGATTGATGGTTGCCGATTCACCGGTCCCAGTCTGACCGAAAGTGTAGGTGGCGTTGGCAGACAGGCCTTCAAGGGTCGAGGAAGAAACAGTCTGATAATTGTAATGGCTGATCTCACTGGCTGAGATCGTTGCCGGGGCTTCTCCCTGCTCAAGTTCAGGGAAGTCCAGCCATGTGCCATTGTTATAAGGATAAGTGTTTTCAGGAGCGCTCAGCTCGACGACGGCGTAATCATACTCACGCTCGATCAGATCGAATTCTACAAAGCCAGAGCCGTTGGACGTCTCGGTCTTGCCGGTGTACTTCCAGCTGCCGTCCGTATCCTTATAGTACAGGGCCAGCTTGGCGCCGGCCTGAGGCCATGCTATACCAGCACCTGTCATCATCATCCAGGTGTTCTGGTAAACTTTCTTGGCATCGAGCTTGACATACGTCTTATTCTCGATCTTCAGCTGAACCGCACCTTCACCAGTTGCGCCGTTGACGGTCGAAATCGTCTGGCCCACGACGAGTGTGGTGGTCTGCGGAGCACTTGCCTGATAATAGGCATTGTTGAAGAGAGTGGCAATATCACCCTCAGTCACAGTATATGTGATCTTGTTTCCGGCCGCGTCAAATACAGGCAGGCCGCTGATCGTCGCAGTATCAGTGCTGCCGGTATTGCCCACTTTACCGGTGTTCACCGGATCGCAGGCCTGAGTTCCGTCGGGCTTGAGCACCACTACAGGGAAGCCGCTAATAGTAGCCGGTCTGCCGTCAATGGTCTTATGCACGATCATCGAACCGGTGTTGGGGATGTTTTTGAATGTGAATACAACACGGTTGGGCGTGCTGCTGCTGGGACTGGCGGCTTTTGCCATATTCTTGACAGTGCCCTTGATCGCCAGGACTGTCTGCCCATCCACCGTGGTGTATACGTAATCGGCACCCAGGCCTTTGTACAGAGCCTGCACATCAGCGCTGTCCGTATTGGGATTGATGTAACCCGCAGGCAGATTGGTGGTGTCCTCGACGAAGTAGTAGTCGATGCCTGCATCTGTATCGCCTGCGTCGAGAATGACTACGGGATCGCCGGCCACATCGCCCTTGGCATTGACCACAACCTGCTGGCCGTTCTGCATCACAGGTGTAAGGATAGGAGAACCGTCAGCATTCTGGTCGGTCTTCGTGTAAACCTTGAAGGTGATGTTCTTGTCGTTCAAAGTGACAGCGGGATTGATGCTGTCAACCTTGTTGATCCGTACTTCAGGCTCCTTGGCATTGAAGATATTGAACTGTCTGTACTTGTCGGTGTCTTTCTTCGCATAGGTCTGAACGCCGTAGGTGGCATCGGTGCCAATGGCAAGTTCAAAGCCCTTGAGGCCCGTTACCGACAATGTGGCAGTATCGCCAGTTCTGGTGGTAGCAGCTGCAGAGGAATGATAACTGTAGCCTGCAGGAATCGAAGCGTCTGTCTCGGAGAATCTGTAGGTTTTGCCTGCTTCCAGGTAGACCACTGCATAAGTATTTCTAGTATTGTTGTTTTCAGTAATGGTCTGGCTGGCGGTAAATGTATTGCCGGTCAGTGCACTGTCGGTCGCATTATCATACAGCGTGGCTGCAGAATATGTTCCGTCTGTGCCCTTCACCTGCACTTCGACCGTGACAGCATTGGCCTCGGTAAGAGGAACATTGGTGTAGTAATCACGTTTCCAGACCTGAACGGGAATCAGCTGCTGGATGTTGTACAGCGTCAGGTAACTCTCAGTTGTAATGTTAGCAGCAGCCCTGTCCATGACACACGGCGTGTTGCTGTACAACTGGTTCGGTGTAACATTGCTTGGCGTCGCATCAGCCTGATGATAAACAACAACCTCTTTTATACCATCGCCATCGATATCCACGTCATGGCATCCGTTACTGTAGGTTGCCACTTTGTCCAGCTTGTACAGCGGGATGTCTTCCTCATAGATATAGTAATTGACAAGTTCGATTGTCTTTGTTCCGTCTGCGGCGGTATGGGGCTGGTACAGAGGCAGATTCGTAAAGTTCCTCTCCGCGGCCGCTGTTCCGTTGATCTTGATGGCCGTGGTGCCAGCCACCTCAGTCATATCATCGCGATTTGTTTTCGCGTCGCGGGAGTACAGGTGAATCTTCGCGTTATTTGTGTAGAACGCATCTGTATCTGCTATCCTGGAACTTGCAAGCCGGCCATTCGCCTGCACTCTGTAGGCATACTTCCTTACGTTGGTGCGCACCAGCTTGCGGTTGTAGATATTCTCAGTATGGCTGGCTTCAGCCTTCCCGTCACTCCCCACCAGGTCAAATTCCTTCACGAGGGTACGGTCGGTGGTGCCATTGTAAACCTGCTCCGGATCATAGAAGCCGGCAGGGATCGTCTCTTCGAACTTATAGGTATAGGTCTTGCCGGACTCGTCAAAAGCAGGCAGAGTAATAGCAGTACGCCAGTCTTCTACCTTAAAGGTTGTCAGGGGTACAGTGGTAGATGTGGCAGAGGTCACCTGCTCCCAGTCTCCGCCTTCAATCTTCCGATACAGCTTGATCACAGCGCCGGAAGTATCGCTGTAGGCATTGCTGGCAAGGTTCGTGATGGTTGCTTCAGAAATGCCCAGATACAGGTTCATATTCACCGACACGCTGGTACGCTTGTTCACAGCGTTGAAGGTGAACGCATGATGGTCGTCATCGATCTGGAAGATGTCGCCGAATGTATAGGTGCCAGATTGTTCAGCTTTGGTGAGGTCAATTCCGGTGTAAGTGTATTCCGTAGTCTCCATCCGAGCGTGGTCAGCAGGCACACCGGTCTCCTCCAGCTTGTAAAAACCATAAGGCAGCGGCTTCTGGTTGCCGGACGGATAGTTGATGCTGGAGTTTGCATCCATGTCAATCTCGATGGGGTTGGGATTGTCTGTCGTGCTTGGAGCCACGGTCGTTCCTTGGGCATCCGTATAACGGGTAAGGGTAAATACGGCATGCGCAAGGTTGGTTCCATCGTCGCTCTTTTTGGTGATGCTGATCTTGCCCTTGGTCTCACGGTTGCTGAACTGTGCAGTCCACGGGTTGGCTGCGGTGGGAGTTTCGGTCAGGTACAGATCATCAGGATCATTAGGATCGAAGGGGATCTGCACCATATCGCCGGCGTGCTCAGCAGGAATGTTTTCACCCAGTTTGTATTCTTTTGCTGCTACGACATAATAGTTTGTGCCGCCAAGCAGGTTATCGTAGCTGGTGGCTGCAGTGGTCGCTGTCGGCTGATAACCGTTAGTTTCATCATAAGTGTATACGAAGAAGGCCTCATTGTCAGTTCTTGTCAGGGTATAGGTCATCGGACCGTATACTGTCTCACCGTACTGGCTGTAAGGCTTGGTATTGCCTTTGTAATCTGTAAACTCCTTGCTGATGGTCAGCTTGGCAGGCTTAATAGCAGGCAACAACTGCGTGTTCTCAATATTGTCTGTATCGTCCGTATCATGAGCTTCTACTTCATAGAACTCGATATCTGTCGCTGACTTGTTAACACCGGTGAACACATAGTTGGTGTTCTCCGGGAAGTCTGCCACCATGTCCTCAGTCACGGTAAATGTTGCCGTTACCAAATAGCTGGTGTATGTATCGATATCCTGATCTGGGTTGTGATCCGCATCAGAGTCGACTTTGATGTTCTGGTTGATAGCAAGGTTGCCCGTCAGCGGAATGCTCACAGGTGCGTCAGGTTTGCTGTCGTTGTCCGCGTCAGTAAAGTCCAGCGTCGTTCCATTGCCAGTTGCACCCACCTTCTTGATGGTGACGGAGTCGGGCATGACGTAAACCTGACCATTTTTGCCTGTATAAGAGGCAGAAAAAGTGTCGGTCAGAGCTGCGTTCTTGATGGGTGTGATGCCATAACGCTGAGAATAACTGTTCTGGGCAGAAGCACTGTCCGTTTTAATGACTGTCTCACCGTTCAGCAGACCAACATCGATTGTCCAGCTGAGAGTGAAGGTGTCGCCAACTTTCAGAGTATCAGGTTCGACATCATCACTCACCTGAGTCTTGTTGACGCCCCATGTACCAGGACCTCTGACAGTCCTGAAACTGCCGCCATCCACAACGGTTTGCTGGGGATAGGTCACGAGAGGATCTGGGTAGTTGTTGTAGTGATCATAGACTACAATATCGGCCTGATAAGTGACCATGTCGGTAAGATCGACATCCCGGATCGCCGTTTGAGTTCCGTTACCCAATACGTCAACGGTATAGGTGAACTGTTTTGAGTCCGAAAAATTTACTGTGCCAAGATCAATTGTGTACAGCGTATAGTCGCCCTGCGTTACCACGGAGCTGAAGCTGAACTCAGAGGGTTTGTTCATTTTCAGACTGTTGGGCAGTTTGAAGATAAGCTTGGCATTCTGCCAGTTTTCGAACAGGGGACGCGGGGTGTCAACACCAGGACCGCTGTAATAACGGGAAATTCCCGTACGGAAGTCCACAGAGAAGGTCAGCGCCTGACCTGCCATAATATTGGAGGTTGGATTTTCTGAGATGACAGTCAGCAGGTTTGTCTGAGGCTCGACTGCATTGGGTCCATAGTAGTACGCAGCCTCGCGCCTGAGGTTCTCGCGAAGAGCGTCCTCTGCAGAAATGCCCTGAGCTTCGTCGGGATAAACCCACTCAATCGGGCCGTTAGCGTCACGATTCTGAACAGAAGCCAAGACAACCGTAGGCTCTTCCTCAGGATCGGTGACAGATGCTTCAGATTCCTTGGTGGGTTCAACAACAATGACCACAGGTTCTTCGGGATCTTCCGTGGCTTCAGGATCCTCGGTCACTTCGGGAGCCTCGGTGACTTCAGGAGCTTCCGTCACTTCGGGAGCCTCGGTGACTTCGGGAGCTTCCGTTACTTCGGGAGCCTCGGTGACTTCAGGAGCTTCCGTTACTTCGGGAGCCTCGGTCACTTCAGGAGCTTCCGTTACTTCGGGAGCCTCGGTCACTTCAGGTTCCTCAGTGACTTCGGGAGCTTCGGTGACTTCGGGAGCTTCCGTCACTTCGGGTGCCTCTGTGACTTCAGGGGCAGAAGTCGGAGCTGTTTCTTCCTTATATATATGTGCGCTCAGCTCGAACTTGCCTGTCGTGCCCTTTTCCAGTGCCTCCACAGTCAGCAGCCAGGAGCCTTCGGAAAGTTTCACGATCTCTGCAAAGTCTTCATCGCCGACTTCAGTCTTGACATCCTTCAGTTTGACAGACTTTGTTGCTCCGCTCTCTTCAGAAAGCATGGTGACGTTCAGATCCATGCCGCTGGCAGAGAAGCTCATCTTGCGATCCTGATTCAGGTTCAGACGAACGGTCAGAGTCTTTCTGCTCTCGGTGATTTCACCTGCAAACGTACCTTCTTTTTCGATGGTGCCGTCCACAGGAACAGGGGTCACCAAAACAGCCGGCTCTTCGGTCGGTTCTTCAACAGGCACCGTTGTGGGGTCAGCCACAGGTGCTTCAGTGGGATCAGCTTCGGGAGCTGCGGTCGGCTCTTCTGCAGGAGCAGCCGTGGGCTCTTCTGCAGGAGCTTCAGTGGGTTCTTCTGCAGGAGCAGCAGTAGGTTCTTCTGCAGGAGCTTCAGTGGGCTCTTCCGTCGGAGCAGCTGTGGGCTCTTCTGTCGGAGCAGCCGTCGGCTCTGCAGTCGGAGCTGCGGTCGGCTCTGCAGTCGGGGCAGCCGTAGGTTCTGCCGTCGGAGCAGCCGTGGGCTCTTTTGTCGGGGCAGCCGTAGGTTCTGCCGTCGGGGCAGCCGTGGGGGCCTTTGTGGGAGCCTCCGTCGGTTCTGCCGTCGGAGCAGCCGTAGGTACGGTCTCCTCGATTACTTCGGGCAGATCGGCCGCGCCTTCAGCGAGGATGGTTGTCGGCAGGCAGTTGAATAACATCATGAATGTTACCAGACTGGCCAGCCAACGACGTGCGCGGAACTTCAATGTCTCTTTCATCTTTTACCCTCTCCAAACCTTTTCGTCCAGAAAACTTCCTGTACTATTTGACGTTACCATGACATGCTTTCATTGTTTCATGACTGTTGAAGCAGTCTCTTTCGGGATCCGCTTCATTCGTAGATGAATGCTTTCCGGCATGTGTGATTTCAGCATCAATACTGCAATCATTTTCCTGGCCAACATTCGTTCAGAAAATTTTAAAAATGTTGGGTGTCGTGAAAATATATGTAAAGGCCGCCTGTTTTCACATGGCTCTGTCGTAAAAACAGGATCACCATCAGATTTCCAACAGGTCCACTCAGCAGACGCATCTGTATCATTTTCTGCTGCAGCAACCTGTATGTTGAAGGTTACCTTCAACCGCTTCTCATAAGCATTCCTTCTTTTTGCTTATCTGCAGATCATGCTGATTTTCTCAGCCGTTTCTGCTTTCCTCTCTATCCTGACCTCAGGGGCGAATCACGGTCAGACGCCAGTTCCAGCTGAGGCTTTCCGGAGTTGCTGTAAATGAATAGGTGGCATCATTGGCGCCTTCGATCTTTTCAAAGCCCTGACCTTTGTCGCATTCCCATTGGTAACTCAGGACTTCTCCATCGACCTCACTGCTCAGATCAATCTGTTCACCGTATCCAATCACACCGGTAAAGCTCGTCAGGATCCGAACGTCTTCTTCATCCGGAATTTCCGGTTCGTCGTCCGGTTTTTCAGGTTCTTCTGTCGGATTCCTCTGCAGGATCACGACTGCGTATGTGGATAAACCCGATGTACTGAATTGAATTCCTTTCAGCTGACTCTCTGCTGTCTCTGTCTTCAGGGAATCAACCTGTTTCAGTTTGCCCTCGTCCTTACAGAGGAGAAGAATTTCTTCATTCTCTCTGACCGGAACCGATTCGTTGAGCTCAACGTCCACATCCAGGCGTTTGTTCTGCCACTGTTCATCTTCAGGGCTGAGTCCCAAAGTGAAGGCATTCAGAACACGATAATCGCCCGGTGCCGTTTCACCAAACTGTTCCGTGAAATAGGTTTGCAGCTCGTCGTTTCCGACCTCTGCCTGCTCAGCGCTGCACGCGGTCTCGGGAGGGAAGATATTTCCTTCCAGAGAATCAATCCCAAAGCTGCCGAATGCGTTTTCCGTATAGACTGAACTGAAGAAGAACATTGGCTCTTCATTCATCCGATCCGCATCATCAGCAGGTTCCGGAGGTGCTTCTGATTCTGTTTCTTCGGCTGGTTCGGAAGATGTTTCCGATTCGGCCTCTTCAACAGGTTCAGAGGTTATTTCCGCTTCTGCTTCTTCATCTGGTTCGGAAGGTGCTTCTGATTCTGCTTCTTCAGCTGGTTCAGAAGGTGTTTCCGGTTCGGCTTCTTCAGTCGATTCAGAAGTGATTTCTGATTCAGTCTCTTCAGCAGGCTCAGAAGGCGCTTCTGATTCTGCTTCTTCAGCTGGTTCAGAAGGTGTTTCTGATTCAGTCTCTTCAGCAGGCTCAGACTTTATTTCCGGTTTGGCTTCTTCAGCTGGTTCAGAAGGTGTTTCTGATTCTGCTTCTTCGGCCGATTCGGAAGTTATTTCTGATTCAGTCTCTTCAGCAGGCTCAGACTTTATTTCCGGTTTGGCTTCTTCAGCAGGTTCGGAAGGTGTTTCTGATTCAGTCTCTTCAGCCGATTCCGGCGTCATTTCCGATTCTGTTCCTTCAGCCGATTCCGGAGGTGCTTCTGATTCTGCTTCTTCAACAGGCTCAGCGGTTACTTCCGGTTCGCTTTCTTCCTCGATCCGATACGAAGGTGTTGCCATGACAAATTCCTTTGTGATGGTTTCACCGTTCGATCCGGTCACGGTCAGCCTGTAGTTCAGAGTTGCAGCCTCTTCTGTGATTTTCAGCCTCAGCGGGTTGTCTCTGCCGAGCAGTTCCCATTTCTGTTCCTTTTCAGGAAGTGTCGGATCCAGTTTTTCCCATTTGAGCTCATAGCTCATGCTGGCTTCGCTTACTATCGCTTCTACTTTCAGCTCGTCGCCATAATAGAGTTCCCTTTTGTCGGGCTTGATTTCAACCTTTGCCTCAAAAGAAATCTGTTCTTCTTCAGCAGCCGTTTCGGCTGTATCTTCAGGAACAGTTTCCGGCTCAGGCTCCGGCGGCGGCTCAGCCGCAGGAGTCTGTGCAGTTTCTGGCGAAGGAATGTCCTCTTGTGTTCCCACCGGATCTGGCGCCTCAGGCTGCAGTTGGTCTTCTGCAGGTGCTGGTGCAGTCTCCGGTGCCGGCTCCGGCGGAACTGTTTCCACAGGCATCGCCGTCGGTTCCGGCGAAGCCGTTTCCACAGGTACTGCCGTCAGTTCCGGCGGAGGCGCCTCTGTTGGAGGCGGCATGGGTTTCACAGTTGGTATCGCAGTTTCCGGAGCAGGAGTCTCCGGAGTCTCTATTACAGTTTCTGAAGTTTCAGTGGCAGTTTCCAGCGTCTGTTGTTCATCCGCTGCATCTTCTGCCTGTATCGGGATATCAGCAGCCAGCATTGTCGCTACGATCGTCAGGGCAGCAAGCTTTTTCCATGTTTTCTCCATAGCGTTGCTACTCCTCGTTCGCTCTGGACCTTCTTCCGCAGCAGGCCGCTGTCTGTGTTTTCAGTGCCGCAGCCTCGCGCGTCCGTCAGTCCACTCTGCCTTTGCGTTTTCTCATGTATGCATCATTGTTGGGTGACCGAATATTGAAGCACGTCTCAAGCAGCACGAACGCATCGTGCCGCACTTCCTCACTTTCATATTCATTCTTCTTTCTGTCTTTTTAGGTATATTTTTATATGTATCATGTTGAAGAGTAGGCAGAAAAAAGTATAAACGTACCCAATCTGTAATTATAAGGGTTTCTCTCAATTTGTCAACGAGCGAGTCCCTTTGTGTCCCATGCGTTTGCGCACTTTTTTGCATGCGTTTTATTCGTTTTTTCGAATATGAGTGTACAGTGAATCACGGATATTGTGTTTTAGTCCGTTGTCACGCCATATATATGCTGCTTTTATTATAACGCGCACAGCATCTCACAAACAACACATTTTATTGTTTTTTTGAAATTTTTTTCAAACCGTCATCCTTCAGATCATCTGAGTCGGATGATTGAACCATATGGTCTCACGCCAAGTTTACAAAGTGATACATTTTTTTGTTACGGTTCGTCCGATTCAGGTTCTTCCATAAATTCCAGGCAGCCGGCAGGCCAGGCCGTGTGCCATCGGCCGTTCTTCCGGAAGGCTGATTTTTGCTCATCTCGCAGTCTGAAAACCCACAAGAAAAGCCCGAAGGGATGATCCTTCGGGTCTGAATTGCCTGATTTGTCTGACCGTTTCTCAGCACACGCACGTTCCTGGGGTTATCTGCCCCTCAGTTTCCATTTTCCGCCGAATGTGAACCCGCACACAATGTGCTTGTTTTCGAGATGGCATCGCGGGCAGATGCCTCGTTTTGCTTCATAATGGCAGTCTCTGGGATACAGATGCACACCGGTCATGGAGTTAATGCAGTGGCGGCACACATTGCTGCCAAATTCACGCCGGATTCTCTTTGTCGTCCACATCTTGTAATCCCCTTTCCCGCGCACAGTCTGCTGTCAAAGAAGGACCCGCCCTCTTTCTGCGGACGCCCCTGTCAGCAGATATCACGCAGATTGTCATCAGTACCCCGTTGATTTACTGACAGCATTATAGGGATCCTCTTTTTTTCTGTCAACGATTCCCCTGTTCTCCCTGTGCATTTTGGCTTTCCTCAGGCGACATTTGTTCCAGCTCGCGCATAGCCGTGCGGTGCCGGCGATACACCGTATGCAGGCTGCAGCCCAGAAGGTCCGCAATTTCCTGCCAGGACTTTCCGTTCAGATATCTCAGTTGCAGGACAGTCCTGCTTTCCGGTTTTTCCACGCCCCGGATACACGCCATCATCCGCTCGCGGAGCTTCATCAGCCGGCAGATTTCCTCTGAGATTTCCCTCTCCAGATCCACCATGCTGACCACAGCCCGCTCCATGAAATCGTGGCGCCCTCCCGCCCCGCTTCGGATGCCCGGCAGTGCAGACGACATCCTGTCCGCCGCCTCTCTCAGGGAAATCATCTGCTCCGTCCGGCTTCGGATGTCGATCTCCAGCCAACGGCTCTCCTCAATGGCGCGTCTGAGGTCCATGACCTCCTGTTCTTCAGCATGTTCATTCCAGCCAGCCGCGTGGTTTTCCGTCTCCGGATGATGGATGTTCTCCGCCATGTCCTCCCCGCCTTTCCTGTCATGCATGCTGCTTTCCCGGATGAACGCTCCCGGCATGTCGCGCTTCATGGTTTGCTCGCCCCTCCCACTTTGTTCCCTTTTTCTGTCCATTTTCCGCCTTTTTACACCCCGTCATCTCAATTTATCATTTGCATTCAGCTTCTTGCTTCCACTGTGTCGCACCCGGATCCCACTTTGGTCGCATGCCCGGCAGCCGATCCGTCTGCTCTGTCTCCCACCTTCATCTGTGCCTTCAGGTGCATGCCTCCGGCTTTTTTTCTCAGCGCATCAAGATAAAAGCTCCGCACCGTCTTTCCTGCCACGCGGGCCTGCCGGATCACCTCCTTCGTGTTCCGCGTATACTCCCCTGAGCTGCTGCCAAAGATCCACACTTCCCTGCACGCCTCCAGCAGACAGGCGCTCCTGGCCCGGTAGAGCATCTCATCGATTTCCGGGTCGGAAGAAAACTGCTGTTTTTCGTTCCAGCAGGGGATCCGGCCCCTGTGCACAATGTAGTTCATGATCGGCCGTCTCTGCTCCCTGGCCGCCTCGCCTTCTGCCTCCTCCAGCGACGGAATCAGCACATAAACCATGCCGGATTCCCGCATCCGTCTCACCCTCTCCCTCCGGGCTCTCTGCAGATCCCTGTCCGCCCGTTCCACTGCCCGCTCCGCAGTTGCGTCCCGATACATTTCCCAGTTCATGAAACCCGCTCCCTTCTGTACAGGTCTTTTTTTCCGCCCTTTCAGGCGGTTTTATCTTTTCCCGCAGATACACAACGACCGGATCTGCTCTTCCATGCAGTTCCGGCCGTTCCCAGGTCTTTTTTGTTGTTCCGTTTTCCGGCTGTCTGCGCCTCTGCTCATCCGTTTTTCTCAAACGCTGTCCGGGCACAGAAGACGCGCCCCATGCAGAGGGCAGCTTCTTTTCCGCCTTCCCGCACGCAGGTGCATCATGCAGAGCAGGAAAGCAGACATCCTGTCCCCGCGCGCCCGGCCTTCCTTCCACATCCGCAGCGCAGAGAAACAGGCGTCCTGCGCAGACTCGTTCCGGATGCTTCCAGGCCTGTCTGCCGCATGTCTCCCGCCGTATTCTTTTTTGATTCGCCCTCATTGTATATTAACGTTTACGAAATGTCAATACGATTTTTTATTTCTTGTACGTAAATTTTCTTGACAATACTCCTGCCTTCGGATTACAATACAAAGTGATGACATACTTGTCTTTCTTCGAAGACATTTTTGCGCGGTTCATTTTTCCGCAGGTTTTCCTGCCCGTCAGAACCGTTTCCGCTGAGGGCACCGGTCTTCTGTGCCCTCCGCCTGGATTCCCGACGAAAGGAGCACAGGCAGTCCGGATGGCCCCGGCCTGCCGCATGATATGATCAGGCATCTGACTGTTGTCCCCGAGACCGCTGACACGGCTGCCGCAGAGCCCGGTCTCGGCACATCCATTGCCGCCCTGCGCAGAGAACAGCAGCTCCCCCAGCAGGCGTGCTGTGATGCGCTCGGCTGCTTCGGCATTCCATTGTCTTCCGCCGCGCTTTCCCGGTGGGAAAACGGCTCCAATACGCCCGGATGCTATGAGCTGCTCGCGCTGAGCCACGCGCTCGGACAGGAAGGCCGGCTTGAGCGCTTTGCGCAGGACTCCGACGACGCATCCCCGTCAGACCTCCCCGAAGTCACCGGCCGCGCCTTTTCGGATTTCCTCCTCCGCCAGGAGCTGAAGGAATCCGCGCGCCGCAGGCCGCGCATGGTTTTGTTCCCCGTCGCAGAGAACTATGCCTCCGCCGGCACCGGGCAGCCGCTCGATGACGATCTGTTCACCATGGTTTCCCTGCCCGCCTCGGAGATTCCGCCCCGGGCAGCCTTTGCCGTCCGCATTGCCGGCGACAGCATGGAGCCCCGTTATCATGACGGGCAGCTGGTCTTTATCGAAAAGACCTCCCATCTGACCGACGGGGAAATCGGCGTCTTTTCGCTCGACGGAGAAGGCTACATCAAGCAGTACAGAGAACAGCCGCTCTCCCAGGATCTGTCCGAGGATGACTTTTTTGAAGAGGACACTATGCGCTGTCAGGTTTCCCTGGTCTCCGTCAACCCGGTCTACAAGCCCATCCGTGTGCTGTCCGGGTCCGCGTTCATGATTTTCGGACGCGTGCTGTAAATCACGTTTTTCCTTCTGTCCGGCCCTGCCCTCTCTTCCGGGCAGGGCTGCCTCATCCCACAGAATGCGCACCGTTTCAATCAGCCTGACCGAACCAGGAGGGAGGTGTCTGCATGCCGGACATGTATATCTGCATCGACCTGAAATCCTATTACGCCTCCGTGGAATGCGTGGCACGCGGTCTGGACCCGCTCCGGGCCCGTCTGCTCGTCGCCGATGAAAGCCGCACCGACCAGACCATCTGTCTGGCCGTATCCCCCGCCCTCAAGGCCGTCGGCGTGCCGTCCCGGCCGCGCCTGTTCGAGGCCCGGCGCGCCATCCGGGAGGCCGAGGCGCGCAGCCGCACGCACATCGAATACATCGTTGCCCCGCCGCGCATGCAGCTCTATCTGGACACATCGGCCGAAATCTACGGCATCTATCTGCGCTATGTCTCCCAGGAGGACATCCACGTCTATTCCATCGATGAGTGCTTTATCCACGCCGCACCCTACCTGCACCTCTATCACGGCTCCGCGCACGATCTGGCCATGACGCTCATCCGCGATGTCCTGAAATCCACCGGCATCACGGCCACGGTCGGCATTGGGACCAATCTTTACCTGGCCAAGGTGGCCATGGACATTGTCGCCAAAAAAGCCCCGCCTGACCGGGACGGGGTGCGCATTGCCGAGCTCGACGAAAAGAGCTACTGCCGCCTGCTCTGGCCGCATGTGCCGATCACGGACTTCTGGATGGTGGCCGCCGGCACCTCCCGCCGGCTCTATGCCCACGACATGTTCACCATGGGGGATGTCGCTCGCATGTCCCTGCGCAATGAGGAAATGCTCTATTCCCTCTTCGGGGTCAATGCCGAGCTGCTCATCGACCACGCCTGGGGGCAGGAGCACTGCACCATGGAGGACATCAAGGCCTACCGCCCCTCCTCACGCTCGCGCAGTGTCGGTCAGGTCCTCTCCCGGCCCTACCACTTCCGGGAAGCGCTGGCTGTTTTTCAGGAGATGGCGGAAAAGGTCGCCTACGACCTCACCGCCCGCGCCCTGGTGGCGAAAACGTTTGTTTTCTATGTCTGCTATGACCATGAGTCCGTCGATCAGGGACTCTACCACGGGCCGCTGTACATGGATTTTTATGGCCGGCTCATCCCGCCCCACACTGTGGCCACAGTCCATCTGCTCTCGCCCTCTGCCTCCAGCCGTGAGATCCGCGATCTGCTTTCGAACCGCTTTGAGTCGGATGTTCCGCCCCATCTGCTCATCCGGCGTCTGGGGATCGCAGCGGAGGACGTGCAGCCCTCGGACATGCTGCGTCAGCTCGATTTCTTTACCGACTATGAGACGCAGGAGAAGGAACGCCATCTGCAGGAAACGGTGCTGGACCTGCGCGGAAAGCACGGTCTGAACGTCATACTCAAGGGCACAGACTTTGTCCCCGGCGCCACCACGCGCGAGAGAAACCAGCAGATCGGCGGACATCAGGCATGAATTTCCGGATCCGGAGAGGAGGATATGACCATGCAGCTTGCCTGGAAGATCGCGACCAGCCCGTCGCTGTCCAGAAACTATGCGGACCTGGCCGGGGCCAGCCGTCCCGTGCATTTTCAGGATGCATTCTCCCTGCGGCATCCTGCCATGCCCGCCGAAAAGCGCGCCAAACTTTTTCAGCCCTATGACGCGCTCGACGGCTACAGCGATGCCATCCGCAGAAAACGCCGGCAGTATGAAAAGCGCCGGGTGCATACGCCCGAGAGCGAAGAAAAGCTCGGAAAACAGCTCGCCAAGCTCGCCCGCCTCTGCCCGAACAGCCGTGCCGCCCTGCGCGTGCAGGCCGTGCTCACGGTCTGCTACTTTGTGCCCAATGATCTGCCGGACACGGATGACCGCTGGGGGCTGGGGGATTACGTCACCGTGACCGGTCTCCTCCGCGCGCTCTCCCCGGTCAGTGAAACGCTCCTGGTCGGGGAGACCCTGATTCCCTTCCGGGAGATCTGGTCGCTCCGCTGTCTCTCCCTGAACACCCCGCTGCGCGCCGCAGTCCCCGGGACGGCCTGCAGCACGCGCGCATGACGCCCTGGTGCAAACGTTTTCAGCTTAACAAAATTTCAAAACGGACTATAATGAAAGCGGTTCCAATTTCATTACAAACGGAGGCAGCGTATGCAGCTTTTTGTTATGGTCCTCAACCGGACAGAATATCTCGATGAGATCTTTTCCCGCATGCTGGAAAAGAAAATCGGCGGAGCCACTGTGCTCGACTCCACCGGCATGATGCGCGTCCTGGATGGCGATGATGTGGATTTTCCCATGACCGGCATTCTCCGCCAGCTCTTCAACCCTGAGCGCAGACAGTCCAAGACCTTTTTCTGTGTCCTGAAAGATGAACAGATCCCTGAAATGATGGACATCATCAATTCCGTCACAGGCGGTCTTCACACCCCCGACTCCGGCGTCGCTTTCGCCCTGCCCCTGTCCTTTGTGGAAGGAGTGGAAAAAAAGCGATGAGCCAGTATCCTCTGCTCTGCCTGGCCATTGCCATGGCTGCAGGCCTGTTCATGAGCCGGCTGATCCGCTATGTCCGGCTTCCCAATGTCACCGCCTATCTCATTGCCGGCGTGCTCCTCGGACCGGTCTTTGGTGTGCTCGATGTCAACGCCACCTCGTCCCTGAGCATCATCTCCGATGTCGCCCTGGGTTTTATCGCCTACTCCATCGGCGCGGAATTCAAGCTGAGCTATCTGAAAAACATCGGCATCAAGCCGATTGTCATTACCTGCTTTGAGAGCGTATTTGCCTCGCTCGTTGTCTTCCTTGCCCTGTACGCCATCCGTCAGCCGCTCCCCGTCTCCCTGACGCTTGCGGCGATTGCCGCCGCCACGGCCCCGGCCGCCACACTCATGGTCATCCGGCAGTACAAGGCCAAAGGCCCTGTCTGCTCCATGCTCCTGCCGGTGGTCGCCATGGATGATGCCACCGGTCTCATTCTCTATGCCGTGCTCTCCAATCTGGCCATTTCCCTGGACCGCGGCGAGGGGACGCAGCTGAGCGCCGTTTCCCTGCTGCTCATGCCGCTGGTGCAGATCATTCTCTCCCTGCTGCTGGGCGTTGTGATCGGCTTTGTGCTGAGCCTGGTCCTGCGGTTCTTCCACAGCCGCGGCAACAAACTGGCCCTGACACTGTGCGCGGTGTTCCTGGGTGTCGGCCTTTCCGCCCCCAATGTGCTCAACCTTTCCAGCCTTCTGGTCTGCATGATGATCGGGGCGACCATGGTCAACCTGTGCCATGACAGCACCGCCATGCTTGAGCAGTGCGACCGCTTCACGCCGCCCCTGTTCATGCTCTTCTTTGTGCTCAGCGGGGCCGGTCTGGACTTCTCCGTGCTCACCACGGTGGGCCTGGTCGGCGTCATCTATGTGATCGCCCGCGTGGCCGGCAAAGTGCTGGGCGCAACGCTCGGCGCCGTGGTGGAAAAGTGCGACCGCAACATTATCCGCTATCTCGGCCTGACCCTGATTCCGCAGGCCGGTGTGGCCATCGGCATGGCGCGTCTGGCCATGCAGGATCTCCCCGAGTACGGTGCGATCATCAACGCCGTAGTTCTCGCAGGCACCCTGGTGTACGAGCTCACAGGCCCGGTCATCACCAAGACCGCACTGCTGAAGGCCGGAGAAATCACACCGGAAAATGCCGGTGCCGGAAAGAAAACCGCCTGACGTGGCCGTGTACTGAAAAAATGCTTCCGCAGTCCATTCTGCGAAAGCATTTTTTATATGCCCGGAATGTCCTTCTGTGTCTGTTGTTCATCCCTTCCCGGGTCTTCCGTCACCTGCACTCTGCCGCCCAGGGCCCTGTACTTTCCCGGGCTCATGCCATACGCCTTCTGAAACGCCTTTCCGAAATAGCTCTGGTCGGAAAAGCCGCACGAGAGCGCGATGGACGCAATCGTTTCCGTTCCGTCCAGCAGCTTTTCCGAGGCTGCCTGCAGTCGGTAGATGTTCAGAAATTCCACCGGTGCATGGTCCATATATTTCCGGAAGAGGCGTGCGCAGCGGCTGCGGCTGGCAGCAATCTCCCCCGCAATGTCATCCAGCCCGATCTTCTCCTGGTAATTGGCATAGATATAGGACAGCATGCGCCGCACATCCCTCAGCTCCGTACTGTCCCGGGATCCTGTCTCCGGGAGGATTTCCCGCCTGCACACCCCGGTCAGGAGCGCGAGCAGCATATAGGCCGCGCCGGTCAGCCCGGCCGAGCGCTCAGCGTCCGATGCGCCGGCAAAACGAAAGCACAGATCAAAGAGGGTATGCCAGGTTTCGGCGTCCGGATCATCATGGGCAATATGCACATAGCTGCAGTTCCGGCTGTTCATGAGCGGGAGCACGGTCCTGCGCGTCAGGACCAGATCGCCGTAGAGCGCCGAGGGATGAAACTGCATGATCTGAAAAACGCATGCCGACGCCTGCCCTCCGCGCGTCATGCGCTTGCTGCGGTGCATCCTGTGCACGTTGACAAAGAGAAGGTCGCCTGCCGTGAGTTCCACTGTGACGCCTTCGATCTCATGGAGCATGCCGCCCGAGAGGACCCTCAGAAACTCAAACTCCTCATGCCAGTGCGTGAGGGTCCGGAAATGCATCATCTCCGACAGCTCTTCCTGCCCCAGATACGCCGGATAGCTTCCCTGGTTGTAATGCACTGCCAGGGCATCCTCATGCCGGTTTCCGCTGTTTTTCATCTTCTCTGCTCCGATCTTACCAGAATCTGAGAAAAAAATCCTATCTTTCCCCTATCAGCTGATGATATTATACAATTAGGCCGTCTTCCGGGCAAGAATCCGGATACAGCAGCACAACACAGATGAAGATCACGGAGGGGATTAAAATGAGTGAAGTCAAGAGCACCAACCGCTATGCCGGCACCAAAACCGAAAAGAACCTGATGGAAGCCTTTGCCGGCGAATCCATGGCAAGAAACAAGTATACCTATTTCGCTTCCGTCGCCAAAAAGGCCGGCTATGAGCAGATCGCTGCCCTCTTCCTGCACACCGCTGACAACGAGAAGGAGCACGCCAAGCTCTGGTTCAAGGCACTGGGCGGTGTCGGCACGACGGAAGAAAACCTTCTGCATGCCGCAGAGGGCGAGAATGCCGAGTGGACCGACATGTATGAGCGCATGGCCCGTGAAGCCGATGAGGAAGGCTTCCATGACCTCGCTGAACAGTTCCGCGGCGTGGGCGCCATTGAAAAGATGCATGAAGAGCGCTACCGCAAGCTCCTGGCCAATGTCCAGGCCATGGAAGTCTTCAAGAAGTCCGGCGTGACCATCTGGGAATGCCGCAACTGCGGTCACATCGTGGTCGGCACCTCCGCCCCCGATGTATGCCCTGTCTGCAACCATCCGCAGAGCTATTTTGAAGTCCGTGCAGAGAACTACTGAACTCTCACAGGCACCAAAAGGGTAAAATAAAGAGCAGCGAAGCTCAGGATTTCCATCCTCTGCTTCGCTGCTCTTTGAATTTCCGGCCTTCAGCCGGCTGCTGCCATGCCGTCTTCCACCGGCATGCCCAGCTTCGTGAGCACTTCCTCAACGGATCCGACCGGAACGATTTTCAGATCCTTCTGAATTTCTTCCGGCACATCCTGCAGATCATCGACGTTCTCCTTCGGGATAAAGACCGTTTTGACGCCGCTCCTCTGGGCCGCCATCAGCTTCTCCGGCAGTCCGCCAATCGGGTTGACATCGCCCTGCAGACTGACCTCCCCGGTCATCGCCATATCAGGACGCACCGATGTGCCGGTCACAAGGGAAGCCAGGGCACAGGTCAGTGTGATGCCGGCACTCGGACCATCCTTGGGCGTCGCGCCGTCAGGCACATGGATATGCAGGTCATGATCCTGAAAGATTTCCGCCTTGTCCGGGAACAGCGACTTGACCAGGGATACCGCAATCTGAGCCGATTCCTTCATCACATCTCCGAGCTGTCCCGTGATCGTCATCTTTCCGCTGCCCCGGGTGAGGAGGGACTGGATGTACAGAATTTCTCCGCCCACGCTGGTCCAGGCAAGGCCGGTCACAATGCCCGGCCGGTTCTCCTCAGGCACCTGCTGGCGATGCATGGGATGACGATCCATGAAGGTCTGAAGATTGTCCTCTGTCACCTGAATTCTCTCGCCGGGATGCTCCACCATTTCCACCGCCGCGCTGCGGCAGATCTGGTCCATCCGCTTTTTCAGGCCCCTGACGCCGGCCTCCCGGGTGTATCCCGAGATGACCTTTTCCAGAGCGCCGTCTGTCACTTCCAGCAGATCCTTCCCGATGCCCACAGCCTCCATGGCCTTGGGCAGCAGATGCTCCCGGGCGATCCGCATCTTCTCCAGCGGCGTATAGCCCTCAAAGGGGATCACTTCCATGCGGTTGAGCAGGGGTTCCGGTATGGTATCGAGCGTATTGGCTGTGCAGATAAAGAGGACATCGGACAGATCAAAGGGCACATTGAGATAGTGATCGGTAAATGCTGCATTCTGCTCCGGGTCCAGCACTTCGAGAAGGGCACTGGCCGGATCGCCGGCATAGCCTGCGCTGAGCTTGTCGATTTCATCGAGCACCATCACAGGGTTGGAGACGCCGCACTTGTGGATTCCGTCAATGATCCGCCCGGGCATGGACCCGATGTAGGTCCTGCGGTGTCCGCGGATATCCGCCTCATCCCGGATGCCGCCGAGACTGACGCGGACATATCGGCGTCCGAGCGCGTTCGCTATGCTCTGTCCAATGCTGGTTTTTCCGGTGCCCGGCGCACCGACAAAGCACAGAATGGAACCCGACTGCTGAGCGCGCAGCGTCATCACGGCGAGCTGCTGGATGATCCGCTTTTTCACCTTCTCCAGGCCGGAATGGTCATGGTCCAGGACTTCCCGGGCCTCCCTGAGCGAGATCGGCTGGGCCGGTTCCTTTTTCCAGGGAAGCGAGGTCAGCAGTTCGAGATAGTCCGTCAGCATGCCGGCTTCCGGGCCCTGGCCGCCTTCATTCTTCAGGCGGGTCAGCACGCGCCGGCCTTCTCTCTGGGCTGTCTCATTCATGCCGGATGACTCCAGCAACAGTTCAAGCCGGCGCACATCCGACACTTCCTCGGGATGCATGCCGTCCAGTTCCTTCTGCAGATATTCCATCTGCTTTTTGATCGCCGATTCGCGGTACAGCTTCTGATAGTCTTCCTCCTGCGCGCTCTCGGCCTCTGTGTGAATGCGCATCAGCTCCAGATTTTCAAGCACCAGCTTCTCCGTCATGTCAAAGCGGGTCTGCAGGCTGTCCTCTTCCAGAAGCGCATACCGCTCGGCAGCGCTTGCAGCCATCCACGGGGAGAGGGCGCAGGCCACATCCCACAGGTTTTCCCATCTCTGGGCCTGAACGCGGACCATCTGGCCCCACTGGTAGGGCTCAGCAAAATCAATAATGTGCTTTTTGACCTGCTCCAGCCGCGCCGCGGCCTCTTCCCCGCGCAGGTCTTCCCGCTCGGGACGCCTGGACATGCTCAGCGACACGGTGCGGTTTGGCAGGACCGTGATTTCGTCAATATGGACACGGTTTTCAACGACAATACTCAGATATCCCGCAGGATTGACCTCCGTCACCGTGCCGGATGCACCGATGGGATAAAAACTGTCAGAGGTCATATTTTCACGGGTTGTTTCTTCTTTCAGCAGGACAAACGTCATGCGCTCGCCCGCTGCGGGTTTTCTGTCAGTCATGGATTCAACATCCGACGTGCGCAGGTACACATGGGCACCCGGCAGGATCACATGACGATAGACCGGCATTACGGACATGGTATTCCCTCCCTGGATTCCGCGCCGCACAGACAGGGTCTCTCCGGCGCATCGGATCTAGTACCTTGACATTTGTCAAGGTTGTGTCAGGGAGCATACACCCAACCTTGACAATTGTCAAGCTTTGGAGTAGACTCAGGCAGAAAAAAATCCGGAACCTTCCGGTGCCGGGTTTTCAGTTTTTTCAGGGAGGCACACCATGTACTGCGGAAACAACAAGGTAGCCCTGTCCTCACAGCGCCAGATCGCGCAGGCGCTCATGCAGCTCATCGATGAGAAGCCCTATCAGGACATCACCATCAGTGAACTGTGCAAAACAGCCGGCATTTCGCGTCAGACGTTTTATACACTCTTTACCTCCCGTGAAAACGTCGTCACCTTCACCCTGCAGGAGCAGTACGGCTATGCGCCGGAAGAAGAGGCGGATCCCTGCGACTCCAGTCTCTCCCACCTGTGCAGCGGATACAGCACCTATATTACATCCAACCGCGATTTTCTCCGCATGCTGGTGGAAAACCACATCGAATATCTGCTTTACGACAGCATTCACGATGCCCTGTCCGACTGTCCCTGTTTCCTGCACTCCGTTCCCAATGACAGAAGGCAGTATGCTGCCGATTTTTACGCCGGCGGCATTACCGGGGTGGTCAAACGCTATGCCCTGTCCGGCTGCCGCACCTCTTCCGCAGAGCTGGCTGACATTCTCTATGATCTCTTCGGCGGCAGCTGCTTTTCCTGAGAAACTGCCGAAGTTCTCTGCAGCTTCCATATTCAGCCCTGAATCCATGTAATGGAATATGATTTGTCTCTCAGCTTTTTAGTAGGCGGCATGAATCAATGCCGCTTTTTTTACAGCGCGCTGTTCATTGTTGATTCGATTTTATTGATCTAAGATGAATGTGCTCACAATTCAAACCTGGCAGAACGTAAAAGCATCAGCTCAAAAGGAGCTGTCCCGCGCGGAACAGCTCCTGTATCTTCAATTTGTTTCTGTTTTCAGATTACTGCTTGACCATGTAGTCGTTTGCGACATAACCGGTTCTGCCAGTTGCCTTATCGACAACCTTGCTCCAGAGGCGGCCGACAGCGACCACTTCCAGCTCTTCACCGGCAGCAAGGCGGCGGATGGCCTGGGAGCACTTATTCGGGGAAACGCGCAGACCCACGCTCTTTTCAGGATGTCCCTTGAGAGCCAGAGATCTTACAGTGTAGGGCGTCACAGAGATGAAGTTGTTTACATTCTCAGTATAATCATACTTGGTGGGCTTGCGGGTAGACAGGAACTTGGTCATGGCATATCCGCTCTTGCCGTTGGCGGTAATATAGGACCAGCCGGCCGGGCAGACCACATCGGTCTTCACAGTCACTTTGGTGTTGTTGGCGATACGGTACACAACAGCGCCATTGGGGTTGTTACGTACATTCAGGGATTTTCCATCAGTGCAGTGAACATACATGGTCGTGTTGACAGCGGGTGCTGCTGCAGCACTGGCAAATACGGGGATCATAAGGCCGACGAGTGTCATAATAGCGAGGATGATGCTGATAACTTTTTTCATAATGTGTAAACTTCCTTTCAAATTCTTCAGCCTGCTCTGCAGGTCTTTTTTTCTTATTGGGCCCGGCGTTTTCCGCCTGGCACTCTTTGATACGCCTGGTTTGGATGTCTGGCAGTGCCCTGTCCGTTTTTTTTGTATTTTTTGAAAAGGCCGGCATCTGTCTTTCTTTCCGGTGTGCCGCAGAACCTCACCCGTTTCAGCACCGAGGCGATGACGACTGGCTGTTTCCGATGGATTCACGGCCTTTTTCCTGCGTTTTTTCCGATGGATTCACGGCCTTTTTCCTGCGTTTTTTCCTTGCCAATCCGCTCAGAACCATGTATTCTTTAAGCCATCATCCCATGATATCGACCCAAAGGAAGGAATGTGCTATGAACGCCCCATTTTCATCGTATCTGCAGTCCATTGCTCCGTGTATGAAGCAGGTCATCTCGCTTCTGGGGGCCTCCTTTGACTATGTCAGTATTCTTTCCACAGACTCTGTCGGCTGGCGCATTGCCATCGGCCAGCGCAGTAAAGCCGTCACCAACAGCACCATGACCACTGAGCGCGGCTGCGTGATCCGCGTCTGCCGGGACGGACTCTATGGTGAATACGCTTTCAACCATTTTGATCCCGAGCACCCCGAGCAGATTGCCCAGGACGCCATGGCCGCCTTCCGCGCCCAGCGCGAGCTGCTTTCCCTCACCGGGACCAGGCCCTACGCAACCCCTGCGCTGCCTGACGAGCCCTGTGATCTGTTCACGGAATTCCCGGTCCAGGAGCTCCCGGAAACCACGGATCAGGAGGCCCTGATCGAGCGCTTTTCCCGTCTCTCCGATCTCGCCATGGAAAAGGGAGAGCATCTCATTGAGTGTCAGGTGACTGCACAGTCCACGCACATCAGCAAGATGTTCCTGAGCGCCCACCGGGATCTGCGCCAGAGCTATGTCTATTCCGAGGGCTCCATCGTGCCCATTGCCTTCCATGAAGGGAAAAATGTATACACCCACGTTTCCGTCGCCGGACGCGAGGGCCCGGAAATCTTTGCCGCGCTGGAGGGCAAGCTGGATGAAAGCCTGGAAATCATTCATGACCTCCTTCGCGCCGAGCGCATTGTTCCCGGCGAATATGACGTCATCACCTCCCCCGAAGTCACCGGCCTCATCGCCCATGAGGCTTTCGGCCACGGGGTGGAAATGGATATGTTTGTCAAGCACCGCGCGCTGGGCAGCAGTTACATCGGGAAGCGCGTGGGATCTGACCTGGTCACCATGCATGAAGGCGCAAAGTGCGCCGTGAATGTCACCAGTTACGCCTTCGACGATGAAGGCACCCTGGCCGGCGATGTCACAGAGATTGACCACGGCATCCTGCGCACCGGCATCTGTGACGCCCTGTCCGCCCTGCGCCTGGGCACACAGCCCACCGGCAACGGCAAGCGCCAGAACTTTGAACACAAGGTATATACCCGCATGACCAACACGCTCTTTGACTCGGGCACCTCCTCCCTTGAAGAGATGATCCGGTCCGTTTCCCACGGCTATCTTCTGCGCGGCATGCAGAGCGGCATGGAAGACCCCAAGCACTGGGGCATTCAGTGCATCGTGGAGCGCGGATATGAGATTGTCGACGGCCGCCTGACCGGCCGTGTGGTCTCCCCGCTGATCATGACCGGCTATGTCCCGGACCTGCTCGGCTCTGTCTCCATGCTTTCCTCCGACCGCGAGGTGTTCGGAAGCGGCGGCTGCGGGAAAGGCTACAAGGAATGGGTTAAGGTCGCCGACGGCGGTCCCTGCCTGAAGACCCGTGCGCGCCTCGGTTAAACAGCATCACTTCATTTGGAGGTTTTCATATGACGCCGTATCTGCTTTCTCTCCTCAGAACCTCCGGCGCGGATGCCTGGGAACTCACAGAAACCCGCACCGAAGGCTGGGAATTCTATTTCATCCGCCATGCCCTTGACCAGCACCGCGTCCGGAATGTCACGCACACCAGCGTCAGGGTCTATAAGAAAAGTGAAGACGGGGCCTTCCTCGGCTCCGCCTCCAGCGAAATCCACGAGAGCGCTACAGAAGAAGAAACCAGGGAGCTCCTCTCCCGTCTGCTCTTCCAGGCCTCCCTGGTCCGCAACCCGGTTTACACGCTCAATGAGCCCCGGCCGGTCGAGCCGCTGCAGCTCGATCTTCCGGATATCTCTTCCATGGCCCGGGATTTCATGGAAGCCATGCAGCAGATCCCGGAAACGGCCGGGGAAAGCATCAATTCCTATGAGATTTTCGTCCATCTCAGGACACGTCATTTCATGAATTCCAACGGCATTGACCTGACCGAGACCTCGCCTGACAGCATGATTGAAGTCGTCGTCAATGCCCGCGCGGAGGAGCATGAAATCGAGCTCTACCGTGCCTATACGTCCGGCACCTGCAGCAAAGACGACCTGATCCGGGATCTGACGGACACCCTGCGCTTTGGACGCGACCGCCTGCATACCGTGCCCACGCCGCCCCTCTCCACGGCCCCTGTCATTCTCTCCACGTCAGCTGCCGTCGATGTCTACCGCTATTTTGCCGAGCGCATGGGCGCTGCCATGAAATACCGCCGCCTGTCCGACTGGGAGATCGGGCAGAAGGTCTGCGACGCGAATCTGACCCTTGAGGCCGTGCGCACGCTGCCCAATTCCTCCGGCAATCATGCCTTTGACCCCGAGGGTGCGCCGGTGCGCGACCTTCTGCTCATCGAAAACGGTACCGCCCGCGCTTTCTGGGGCAGTGAACAGTACGCCGGGTACCTCGGACTGAAGGATGCCTTTATTGCGGAGAACTTCCGCGTTTCCGGTGGAACGCAGGACGCGGACGCGCTGCGCACCGGCAATTATCTGGAAGTGGTTGAATTCTCTGATTTCCAGGTGAATTCCATGACCGGGGATATCGCCGGTGAAATCCGCCTGGGCTACTGGCACGAGGGTGACCGGACCACCATTGTCTCCGGCGGTTCCGTCTCAGGCAATATGCGGGAAACCCCGCTGAGTTTCTCAAAGGAGACCCGCCAGTACGATACCTGTCTGATCCCCTCCGTGACCCGGCTCGAAACCATGCATATCACCGGCATTGACCCGGCCTGATACGCCCGAAGACACAAAAAGAGACGCAGAGATCCGTGATTTTCCACGAAACCTCCGCGTCTTTTTCTGTTCTGTTACCGGACCCGGGTCAGGGTCGCCCCATCAATCTTGCCCCATGCGCCGGCACCGCCGCAGCGGACATACACGCCGACGGTCAGGCTGCCGCCTTCCTCCACCTCGGTTTCGCAGGCACCTTCATGCCATGCGTTCCACGCGGTGATCTGCAGCCCGCACTCGGCGCTGACTTCATCGCCCTTTTTGATATAGGCATAGCTTTCATAGTCCCCTGCGTCGCCGCCCATGATGGAGACATCAAAGCGATACGTGCCAGCCGGCAGGTTATCCACGGTCTGTTCGAGCCGGAAGCCGACCTGATCCTTTGCCGCGCTGTAGAAGTGATAGTGTTTCGTGCCATCGAGGGAATCGGATTTCTTTTCCTCGATATACAGCTGTTCCGTTCCCCCGAAATTGTCCGTCACCCATTCGCCCGTGTCTTCGCCTTCAAAATCTCCATTGATGAGATAGTTGAAGTTGACCATGCGGATAAGCAGTGTGGCCGGCATGCCCTCAGCCACCCCCTGCACCGTGTATTCCGCAGGGCCCGAGGCCTTCATGGCGGCGGTGTCGACCGCTTCCCAGGTGACCGGGAGTTCGATCCGGCTTCCGTCGTTCATCACGGCGGACACCGTCTCCGGCAGCACAATTTCCCCGGCCAGGTCACAGGTCAGCACCGGATCGTCAATGGCATCCGGCCGGACTTCCACTTCCTGGCCTGTCCGGAGAAGACGGAAGGTGGCCAGGGAGGGCAGCGCCCTGCCTTCAAAATCAAACATGGCCTGATTCTCGCACGCACATCCGCCGTAGTATTTGCCGGCATCAGCCGGATCATACGATCCCGCATAGCTCGATGCCCATCCGGAGCCATAGGTTTCCCACAGGCGGCTGTTTTCCTCAAAGCTCTCCGTGCCCACGGGAATCCATGCGCCTTCCCACCAGCACACCCCGATGCCGCCCGCCTCCTGCACAGTGCGGACCACATCCTGCAGTGCATTGGACTGTCCCTGCACGGTCACCGGCCAGTACTTCTCGTAGCCTCCGCCCTCGCCGATGGTGTTCCCGGAAAAATCACCATCCTCCAGCGTATAGGCATAGCTGGTCTCCATGACCATGACCTTCTTCCCGTACGTTTCGGCAATCTCGCCAAGCACCTGTCTGAGATTGTCGAGCGTGCCGTGCCAGTAGGGATAATAGCTCGTCCCGAACACATCATAGTCCAGGTCATAGTACGCCAGCTTGGAAGCGTAATTCAGCATGGTATCGGCACTCTCGGGATTGGTGAAATGCACCGCCACCAGCGCGTCCGGGTATACTTCCCGCACTGCCCGGCTTCCCGCCTTCATGAGATGGTGCACAATATTCATCCAGATCCGCTCGCCGCACATCCTGCCGTTCGTCTCATTGCCCAGCTGCACCATGCTGACCCGGATGCCCTCCGCCTTCAGGCGGCTCAGGCAGTCCGCTGTATAGGTATACAGCGCTTCCGCCTTGGCTTTGATATCCATGCCCTCCCAGGCCTTCGGCGTCTGTTGTTTGGAGGGATCCGCCCAGAAGTCAGAATAGTGAAAATCCACCAGCAGCGGCAGGCCGTACGCGGCGGCCCGTCTGCCGATCTCCACAGCCGCCTCAATATTGTTGTTTCCGCCGCCGTAGCCGTTCCCGTCACTGTCAAAGGGATCATTCCAGACCCGGACGCGGATCAGGTTCACGCCGTTTTCGCTCAGCAGTGCAAACAGATCCTTTTCCGTGCCGTCCGTATCCCTGTAGCGGACGCCGGAAGCCTCCAGGGACAGAACCGACGATACATCCATACCCAGAAAAAAGTCCTCCGGAAGATGTTCCGCCTTCCGGACATAGAGGTCTGACGCCTGTGCTCCGGTGCACAGGAAAAGCATCACCAGTAAAAGAATCCCTGCTATTGTTCGCATATTCTCTTTTGCTCCTTCTCTCAGCGGATGAAGTTGGTGCCCACGCGCTCTTCCCTGAGAGGCATCTGCACGCCCTTTTCCCTGCCTGCCTGAATGCACTCAAGGAGCCAGGCCATATTTCTGGCCAGCGTGCGCATGGTCTGCAGGCCTTCCGCATCCTGCTGTACTTCAGCGGGCGTATTTCCGTGCACCATGTTCCAGTACTGGGAAGAAACCACCGGCATCTGCGAGATGGTGAAGTACTTGTTGAGCACATCAAAGGATGCCGTTGTACCGCCGCGGCGTGCGGAAACCACCGCAGCCCCGGGCTTATAGGCCATCTCGGAACCATAATCCCAGAACAGCCGGTCCAGGAAGGCAATCACTTCCCCGGTGGGGGAAGCATAGTACACCGGAGACCCGATGATGAGGCCGTCCGCCTCGCGCATCTTTTCCCCGACTTCCTTCACGGCCTCATTGATCTTTCCGTTGACAGCCCGGTTTCCGATGAAGATCAGTTCGCTTTCCACGCCGCAGGCTTCCAGTTCGCGCGCGATTTCCTCCAGCGCGGTCCGGGTGCAGCCCTTTTCTCTGCGGCTTCCATTGATCAGGATGACTTTCATGTTCTTTCCTCCAATCAGATCAGAATGACTGTTCTCAGCATATTCTTTTCTGCGTATTTCGGCAAGTCTTTTCCTCCAATTGTTCCCTGCTGCCAGGCAGAAAAAAGCAGCATTCAGATCACGCTGAATGCTGCACAGGAAAGGTCGTTTACATATGGCCGTTCATGATGGCCGTCACCAGGGCCCCGTTATTGAACAGCGGCGCGAGTTTTGAGACCTGCACCACATCATTGACGGTATCCAGGGGAACAATGGTCTGCACCAGCGGCAGCAGTGCAAAGAGCACAAAGACCAGAATCATACCGCGCAGGAGTCCGAATACCCCGCCCACAAGGCCGTCGAGCTGCTTGAGGACCGGCAGACGGAAAATGGCGCGGATCGCGCTGAGCGCCAGGGAAATCACAAGGTAGAGGGCCACAAAGCAGACAATGTAGCACAGAATATTGGTGCTCGCGCTCATGACTGTCTGGCTCACATAGCTCGATACGCTCTCCGATGCCCCGTAGACCTGACTGGACAGGTTGTTCCTGAGCACATTGGAGATGGACTCGGGCAGGCCCGCCTTTTCGACCACGTCCGCAATGGACTGCGCGGTCATGCTGCCCACGTTCATGATCGAAGTGGCCAGGTCGCCGATCCGGCTGGAGGCATCCGTATAGGTCAGAAGCGTTCTCTGCAGTTCCGGATTGTTCGCAATATACTCCGTCAGTTTCGGATAGAGCATGAAGGATCCCACCACGGAAATCAGGCAGCCGCCTGTATTGAGCACCGAGGCGATAAACCCTCTGTAAAATCCGAAAAGCACACTGACCCCGAGAATCCCCAGGATCACATAATCCACAATATTCATGGACTCCTCCGATCATTACTGGATTGCCGGCTGCTTTTCCCGCGCTTGGGTCAGAACCGGATCATGGTCCCCGCCCGGCGCATGCAGTTCGTTGATCTGATCGATCTCCGCTTTGCGCAGCGGTGCAGAGCAGTACGTGCACGCCTCCAGAGAGGCAAACGGTTCTGTCTCCAGCTCGCCGTAGGTGAACGGACTGAAGATGACATCCTCGGCAGAATAGCACGTCTCGTTTGTATGATAATACTTGCCATGCTTCGGGTTGTAATACAGCGGCGTATCATCTGCGGGATAACTGTACTGCCGGCCCTGCCAGTCCTCCCAGATCACGATTTTCATGTTGTCCTTCTTGTTGTTCCAGATCCACTTCATGTTGGTGCCTTCCGGCGTTCTCTTTCTCTGCACGCGGATGCACCCGTGGCTGCCGCGCGTGCCGAGTTTGTATTCCGTGGTGGAATAATTCTTCGTGCCGTCGGCATTTTTCATGTGCGGCACTTCATGGATCAGGTCACCGTTGTTGAAGCGGATGCCCATGGAACAGTACAGATTATCCGAGCGGAATTCCCCGACGGCCGGGAGCTGAAGCAGGAACTCACCGCTGCGCGTCTCGTTGTAGGGCTGCCGCGCATTCGCGCGCCCGGTGGAGACCAGCAGGGTGGAAAACAGCGCGCCGTCCTTAAAAATATACAGGCGCTGGGTCAGTTTGTCTACAATCAGCGCAATCTCCGGATCCGGCTGCACAGTTTTCAGGAGTTCTGTCTGCACATACCCCTGCACCAGCAGATTCCATGCCTTGATTTTGCTGTCATGGAAGGACGAGGAATAACATTCAATCAGGGACCATCCGTTGTCGAGGGTCTCCAGGACATGCACACCCTGCGTCACACAGGTGACAACCCCCACGCTGCCGGCATCCTCGCTCGGCTCGGCGCGGATGAGGACCTGCGATTTCTGTGCATTCTTTTTTCCGGTATCCACCACCGTCACAGGCGTCATGAGCATCTTCCAGATGGTCTCCTCATCTGTGATGTCCATGGGCGTGGTCCAGTAGTTCAGTTCGCTGTCCTGTCCCGCATACGGGCTGCCGTAACTCGGTGTGTACTGGCTCTGATCCGCGGCCGCCCGCACAAGCGCGTGTGCGTCAAAGCCTGTAACCGTCACACTGGGGCCCTCTGTCTCCGTGCTCAGACCTTCGTGGTCGGTCAGAACCAGAAACAGATTCCACACGCCGTCCCGGGCGTTCTCCCCGGCCCAGGTGATCTTCTGCGGGCCCCTGACAACTTCCTTTTTCAGCACCGGTGCCATGCCATCATGCCCGCCGGTCATCAGTGTCAGCGTACCCGCACAGCTCACATTGACTTCGATATTCAGTGGAGCGCCAGGAGAAAGCTCTGTGCCTTCTGTCTGCACGCTCAGAATCAGAGGAACCACCGGCCCGATCGTGACCGGCGTTTCGGCGCTCAGCCCACTCTGGGTGAGCACCAGCACATTTTCGCCCTCCGGCGCGGGAAAACCGTTGTAGGTGCCGTTCCACCAGACGCCGTTGATGCCGGCTTTTACTTTCAGATCCGTCGCAACCACGGAAACCGTCTGTCCGTCTTCTCCCCGGAGAATCAGGTCAGCTGTCCCTTCCTCCGGCACATGAAATGAAATCAAAACAGCCTGCCCGGGTCGGATGACCCCGGACAGCGGATCGATGCTGATTTCAGCGGCCATGCCCTGACGGCACGGCCAGAAAACAAGGAAGATAAGCAGCACCATGTACCATTGTCTGATCTTTCTCATGCTCTATCCCTCATTGCGTGTGTGTCGTGTCTTACTTTTCTGTCTGTCTCCCGATCCATTCCGGCAGGTCTTCCGCCCGGATCAGGCGGATGCTGCACGGTTCGGACGGGAAGCGCTTTTCCGGATCCAGAAGGCAGGTCTTCGTGCCTGCCGCGCGTCCGGCCTGAACATCCAGCGGGCGGTCACCGACCATGACGGTCTCCTCCGGCGAAATCCCCGCTCTGTCCAGGAGATACCGGAGGCCGGACGGGTCCGGTTTCCTCGGGAATCCCATCTCCGCGGTCACCGCATCCTGAAGGAACACATCCAGGTGATGCGCCTTCAGCCCTTCCAGCGCCGTTTGGTCCCTGTGCGTCAGGAGCATCTGCCGGACACCCATGGCATGCAGCCGGGCCATGGCTTCCGGAATCCCCGGCAGCGGAAGCGCCCGGGAAAAATGCAGCCTCTCAAAGGCCCGGAAATCCCGCAGCAGGAGCGCCGGATCAGTGCCGAACCGCTTTGCGCACGCCTCGACGGCATAGGAAAGCGTCTCCTTCATGCTGTCCAGCAGCCAGCCCTTTTCCGCCTCAAATCCGCGTACACGGAGCGCGTCATACAGGCAGTCGGTCATCATCGGATAGGTATCCATCAGTGTTCCGTCATAATCCCAGACCACAGCCTGCATCCATGCGTCCCTCCCTGATACAACGAATTTCCAGCGCGTATCCTTCCAGCTCGTTGGGTGTCTCCAGAACAAAGGGCAGATGACAGAGACCGGGGTGCCGGGTCACTGCCAGCAGCGCGTCAAACCCGATCATGCCTCTGCCCAGTTTCTCATGCCGGTCCTTTCGGGACCCGCAGATGTTTTTCGAATCATTCAGATGCACCGCGCGGAGCCTGTCCAGACCGATTTCCCAGTCAAACGCCTCCAGCACCCCGTCCAGGTCAGACCGGATATCATACCCGGCATCCCAGACATGACAGGTGTCCAGGCACACGCCCATCCGCTCTGCATGGTGCACACGGGAGAGGATCTCCGCAATTTCCCGGAAGCTTCCCCCGATTTCGCTGCCCTTGCCCGACATGGTTTCCAGAAGCACTGTGACCGTGCCGTCCGCGGTGAGCACTGCATTGAGCGCTTCCGCCGTTCGGGCCACGCCCTGCGCGGTCCCCTGTCCGGTATGACTCCCCGGGTGAAAGTTGTACAGGGCACCCGGGACATCCTCCAGTTTTTCCAGATCCTCGGCCATCACCTGCAGCGCAAACTCCCGCGTGCCGGGCGTTGAAGAGGATGGATTGAGGGTATACGGCGCATGGGCAATGATCTCTTCCATGCCGTTTTCCCGGGCCAGGACGCGGTACGCTTCCAGATCCTCCTTCTCCCACGCGCGGCTCTTTCCGCCCCGCGGGTTGCGGGTAAAGAACTGAAATGTATTGGCCCCGATGCTTTTCGCTTCCTCCGCCATATGCCGGAATCCCTTTCCGGCGGACAGATGGCACCCGATCCTCAGTTCCGTCATGGCGCGCGGGTGGTGCCGGGAACGCTGGGATGCATCTCGGTAAAGGTCCTGTAATGGTCCTCGGTATAGAAGACCAGGCCGTCATTGGAGAAGATGATCCGGTAGGCGTTGCGCTTGCCTTCGGTATAGTAGCAGTCGCACTCATAGTACTGCCGGCCGCTCTTCTTCGGCAGAAGGCCTTCATAATTGCCGAAGCGGTCTCCGCCGATGGACATGCCCGGCGCGACATCGCTGACGTAGTTCCGGTAGGAATCCCAGCCCAGCGCCTGTGCTTCCTTCTTGGTCAGGAAATTGTCCGGCAGACGGCCGTACACAAACAGGTAGTCCGCAATCGCCTGGGGCTCAATGATCGGACCGGCCGGTGTTGCCTCCGGTTCCTCTGTCATGGCAGGGGCCGGTGTCGCCGTGGGCTTTGGTGTTTTGGTGGCCCGGGGTGTCGCGGTGTTCTTTTTCTTTTTCTTGCTCTTGGCTATCTCGGTCCAGGCGCTCTGTTCTGTCCGGCCTGCAGCTGCTGCCACCCGCTCGAGGACAGGCGAAAAAAGAACCATCAGGACAAACAGCAGTGCTGTCAGGCGACGCATCATCTGTTTCACCGGAAAATCCATCCCTTCTTACTTGTGGTACCTCTCTCCGGACGCGATTTTCATCGCCCGGTAGACCTGCTCATAGAGCATGACCCGCGCCAGCTGGTGCGGAAAGGTCATTCTGCTCATGCTGAGCTGCTCATCCGCCCGCTGGACAACCTCCTCCGAGAGACCCAGCGAGCCGCCGATCACAAAGACAATCGAGGAGCGCCCCTGCACGGTGAGCTGTGTCAGATGCCGGCTCAGTTCCTCGGAATCCCGCATGGTTCCCTCAATGGTAAGGGCAATGACGTAATCCGACGGCCGGATCCGGGCAAGCAGCTGCTCGCCCTCCCGCTTTTTCACCGCGTTCTCCAGTGCATCGGAGGAATGCGCGGGCTCCGCAAGGTCCGGGACCTCGATCTCTTCAAACTTTCCGTATCGGGAAAGCCGCTTGCGGTACTCATCCGCCATCTGCCGGTACGGCTTTTCCTTCATCCGCCCCACGCAGAGTATGGTCATGCTCATACCAGATTCACAGGCTTTCCGGCCAGGTAGGCCCTGAGATTGTCAAAGACGATGCGCAGGCGCTCGTCCATGGATTCCTCCGTGGCAAAGGCCGTATGCGGCGTCACGATCGTATTCGGCGCAGCAAGGAGCGGCTCAGAGAGATCCAGCGGCGGCTCCCGGTCAAACACATCGATGCCGGCCCCGGCAATCCATCCTTCTTTCAGTGCCCGGGCCAGGTCTTCCGTCACAACCACCGGTCCGCGGGCCACATTGATCAGGATCGCGTCCTTCTTCATGGACCGAAGCTCCGCCTCCCCGATCAGCCCGCGTGTTGAGGCGTTGAGCGGGCAGTGGAGCACCACAATATCCGACTGGGCAAGCAGTTCAGCAAGCGGCATATGCGGAATGCCGTTTCTCTCCCCGGACGTGCAGCGCGCGCTCGTCCCCAGGACCCGGCAGCCGAATGCGGTCAGAATGCCGGCCGTATGCAGGCCGATTTTTCCTGTGCCCACAATGCCCACCGTCTTTCCGGCCAGCTCCCTTGCGCCGATGCCGGCCTTGGTGCCGCCGCGCCGGGCAGCCGCTTCCTGGGCAGGCAGGTTTCTGAGAAGGGAGAGCATCATGCCCACCGCTAGTTCGGAAACCGCGCGGGTGGAGTAACCGCTGGCATTGGACACCGGGATCTGTCTCTCCCTCGCCGCATCCAGGCCCACATGGTCCACGCCCGTAAAGGCGACATCGATATATTTCAGATTCGGACTCTCGCGAATCACATCCGCGGGAAAAGGCATATTGGCGAGAATCACTGCATCGGCATCGGCGCACTCCGCTTTGAGCGCGTCCGTGTCTGTGGTCCGGTCATAGCAGACAAAGGTGTGTCCCTGACTGCGCAGATCCTGCATTTCTTCCTCCAGCCTGGCTTTGGAGACGCCAAGGCTTTCCAGTATGGCAATCTTCATCTATCCTGCTCCTGCCTTTCGGTAGTTTGATATATCATACTATTAACTTATTTTAATTTCTACTTGTCTGCCTTTTTTCCTGCCTGAAGCCTGTGCGAGCGCCTGAAATCCGCAAGCGCCGCCTGCCCCTCGGCCGTGACGGGCTTGATCCAGGTGCCGCGGTAGAGATGAATCTGCATGAGGATAAACCTTACCGGTTCATCCGCAAAGCAGCAGGCAAAGATCGCAAGGAACGGCGCATGCAGCCCGAGTCCCGTCCAGGTCACCAGCGGGAGGACCATGATATACATGAACACAATTTCCAGCACAGTCCCGTACACGGCATCCCCGGCCGAGCGGTAGGTGTCGTTCTGTGTCCAGTTGCCCATGCGGATGACCGATGCCGCGGCATAGATCATGAGCATGCCCCTGCAGATCTCCAGGCTCTCTCCTGCAAGCCCCATCGCCTGAAGAACCGGCCGGTGCACAAGCACCAGGCACAGGGCAATCACGCCGATCGTGCCCATACACAGATACACAAGACGCCGTGCCCGTTCATACGCCGTCTCAAGACGCCCGGCGCCGACTTCCTTGCCCACAAGCACCGAGGCTGCGTTGGAAAAACCGGCAAAGAACCCGATAATCAGGCCTTCGAGCGTGCGGAAGACGGCGGTCGCCGCGATCGCATTCTCGCTCTGCCGCCCGAGCACCATGTTGATCACCATGTTGCCCACCCCGATCAGGACCTCATTGGCCAGGATCGGACCGCACTTGCGGAAGTAGGAAGCTGCAAACGTTTTCGTCCACCGGAAGTGCCGCCGCACCGCCGTCAGATAGGTGTAACCGGTCGCGCGGGCCAGGACAAAAATCAGCAGAACATTCACCACAGCCGAGCAGACCGTCGCCAGGGCTGCGCCTTCCACGCCCATCCTGGGAAATCCGAGGCGTCCGCCGATCAGGCAGTAATTGAGAAAACAATTGACCACCACCTGCGCCATGCCGCCGTAGAGCGGGATGCGCACGCGCTCCGTGCTCCTCAGCAGCGCGGCCGCCGCCATGCCCAGCACACTGAGCGGATAGGAAAGTGCCGCGATGCGGAGATACCGGATCCCGATTTCCGAGATGGCAGCCTTGTCCGTGTACATGGCCAGCACGACCCCGGGGAACAGGGTGCCCATCAGGCAGAACACAATGGCCACGGTCATCATGCACACGAGCGTCATGCCGTAGGACCGGTGGATGCCTTCCTCGTCTTTGGCTCCCCAGTACTGCCCGAAAAACAGCATGCCGCCGCCGACAAATCCCCAGTAGCCTGAAAACATCAGCGATGAAAACTGGGCGCACAGACCCACGGCACCGACACTCATCGCGCCGAGCCCTGCAATCATCATGGTGTCAATCATGCTGCCCGTTGTCATCAGCAGATTCTGCAGGGCAACCGGCAGGGCGATCGCTGCCGTTTTTCCAAGGAATTCCCGCCAGGGAAATCTCTCTTTCACCGTGTTCTCCCTCCTCAAATGCAACGGTATGATAACGCATGAAAAAAGGCAGTGCAAGAACTTGTGTGCTCCCCTTCTGTATTTCCTCAAGATTTGGATGTTTGTGACATTTGTGTCTGAATTTATGTCAAACTGTGACATATTTTCTTGACTTTTTGCAATACTTGTCTTACAATCACTCTGTAACTTTATGAACTCCGGGGATTTTCCCCGTTCTTTACAGGAGGCTTGTTTATGGGACGCACTTTCCAAAGGCTGCTGAGTGCATTCTGCGCCCTGGTGATCGCCTTTTCCGTCTGCACATTTGCCCAGGCGGCGAAGCTGACCTTCCCGTTTGACACTGTGGCGACTGACACAGTCAATATGCGCAGGTCGGCCTCTGCCCATGCGATCATTCTGGAACGTGTCGCCAAGGGTGATACGGTCACCGTGACAGGGGAGAGCGGAAACTACTTCAAAGTGACCTACAAATCCCGGACCGGTTACATTCTCAAGACCTACCTGTCCACGGATGCAGAGAGCATGGTGACCCCTGCGCCAACCGAGATTCCGACCGCCACGGGCTATCCCTATGAGACCGTGACCACCGACAAGGTCAACCTGCGCGCCCGGGCCTCTCTGTATTCCAGCATTCTCAAGAAGATCCCGAAGGGTGCCACCGTCACCGTAACCAAGATCACCGGCTCCTGGGCCGCGGTCAACTATGGAACGCGCTCCGGGTATGTGAAGAAGGACTACCTGGAAATCAACACGGTGAAACCCACCCCGAAGCCCACTGCGGTTCCGACCGCCGTGCCGACCCTTTCCGCACAGGAAAACGCCTCCAATTATCCGGTTCTTCAGGCAGGAAGCTCCGGCTCTGCCGTGCGTGCCCTTCAGGAGGCGCTCGACGAGCTCGGATTCTATTCGGGCAAAGTCACCTCCACCTTTGACGCCGCCACCACCCAGGCTGTCCTCGCCTTCCAGAAGAAGAACAAGTATCCTGAGACCGGCGTGGTTGACGCCAACCTCCAGGCCTTCCTGTATTCCGGAAAGCCCCTCAACTCCAGCGGAAAGAAGACTTCCGTCAAAACGCTTGCCCCGGTTTCCGGCGTCTCGGTCACCAGCGGCAAGAAGGGCGAGTTCGTCGGAACCATTCAGCTGAGGCTGCATGAACTCGGCTATTACAACGGCACCATTACCCTGGTCTATGACTCGGCCACAAGCAAAGCCGTAAAGAACTTCCAGAAGTACAACGGACTGACAGCCAGCGGTGTCTGCGACCTGGAAACCCAGAACCTCCTCTTCTCTGACAGTGCCTACGCCAATGCAGCGGTGACCCCGACCCCGGTTCCCACACCGGCACCGACCTTCGAGGTTCCCTCCGGCACCGTGCGCAGGGGTTCCTCCGGCGCCAATGCGAAGCTGGTTCAGAAGCGGCTCAAGGATCTCGGCTACCTGACCGGAAAAGTGGACGGTCAGTTCGGCGCCACCTCCGTGGCTGCCCTGAAGGCCTTCCAGACCAAGCACAATCTCAAGGCGGACGGCATTGCCGGGGAATCCACCTATGCCGTGCTCTTCAGCTACAACGCACTTTCCAAGAATCAGGAACCCACGGCCGTTCCCGCAACGCCGACACCGGTTCCCACCCCCACACCCGTCCCCACCATGGAACCGATCACGGAAGACAATGTGGTGCGCATCGCGCTGGGTGTTGAGGATCCGGCCGTCCTCTATCTCCAGACCCGTCTGACCGAGCTGGGCTACTACAGCGCCGCGCTCGACGGCGTCTGCAAGGCGGACGATGTCGCGGCCATCAAGACCTTCCAGCAGTACAACGGCCTGAAAGTCGACGGCGTGGCAGGCTATGACACGCAGATCATGCTCTACAGTGCCTCTGCCCGATCCTATGCCCAGGCCATCGCAACGCCGGTCCCGACCGCCGCGACCCTGAAGAAGGGTTCCACGGGGGAAGCGGTCATCGCGCTGCAGAACCGCCTGATTGAACTCGGTTACCTCTTCGGCAAGGCAGACGGCGTTTACGGAACCGCCACGGCTCAGGCTGTCGCTGCGTTCCAGGCCGCCAACAAGCTGTCCAAGGACGGTGTGGCCGGCAGCCGCACCCAGGCCAAGCTGTTCTCCTCCTCTGCCGCCAAGCCCAAACCCAAGGCCACCGCAACCCCGGCCCCCAAGGCAACCACAGCGCCGTCCTCTTCTCTTCTCAAGCGCGGAGACTCCTCCGATGCTGTGAAGAGCATGCAGACCCAGCTCATTGCCCTGGGCTATCTCACGGGCAAGGCCGACGGTGAGTTCGGATACAAGACCTATCAGGCCCTGCTCGCTTTCCAGAGAGCCAACCGCCTGAAGGCGGACGGCATTGCCGGCGCGCAGACGCTCAGTATTCTGTCTTCGGACAATGCAGTCAATGCCAGCGGCACCACACCCAAGCCCACCGCGACTCCCATCCCGACGGCTGTCCCCTACTCCGCAGCCCAGACCTCGTCTGCCCGGAATGTCATCTATGCGAACTGGTACACCACGGTGAAGTCCATCGTCAAGCAGTTCCAGTACGCCACCGTCTATGATTACAAGACCGGCATTTCCTGGCAGGTGCACATCTTCTCCGTCGGCGCACATGCCGACTGCGAACCCCTGACCGCGCTGGATACCTCCAAAATGCTCCGCGTCTTCGGCGAGGAGACCTGGGAGCCGCGCGCTGTCTGGGTCATTCTCTCCAACGGTTCCACCTATATGGCCAGCACCCATTCCCACTCTCACGGCGTCCAGCATATCACGACCAACAATTTTGAAGGCCATCTGTGCATTCACTTCCCGCGCACCTCCGCACAGGTCGCCGCCATCGGACCGTATGCCACAAGCCATCAGACCACCATCGATGAAGGCTGGGCTGCCACACAGGCCATGATCAAATAACCCTCTCCCCAGCATCCAGGGGAGCCGGCTCACTTCTCTGGGTGCTGTTCCTTTTCAGGCAGAAAAAAAGGACAGAAGCAGACGAATCTGTTTCTGTCCTTTTCCTGTGCCCGCGCTTACTTCAGAAAGTCATCGCGCTTGGGATTGAATACATCCAGAAGAACGCCCTTTTCCAGGCAGACGGTGCCGTGCGGAAGCCCGGAAGGCACCACAATGGAGTCGCCGGGTTCGAGCGTGACCGTTTCTCCCTCCACCGTGTAATCAAAGCTGCCCGAGAGCACGTAGCTCAGCTGTGTGTGCGGATGGGTATGCACTGCGCCTTCTGCGCCGGTTTCAAAGGAAACCTCAACGCTCATCAGGTCATCGTTATAGGCAAGAATCCGACGGGTGGTGCCGCCGCCCAGATCAATCAGGCGCTGGCTGTCATGCTTTGCAGGAATCCCTTTCATCTCTGTCTCCCTCTCTTTTGTCAAATGAAAAGGTGCAGGCATTCATCCTGCACCGGAATCTCAGTCTTCTTCCTCTTCCTCGGGAAGATCTGCATTGTGGAATACATTCTGAACGTCGTCGTTCTCTTCGAGCATATCCAGCAGCTTCTGAATCTTGGCGAGCGTGTCCGGATCCGCCACAGAAACCGTGTTCTGGGGAATCATCTGAACTTCCGCAGACAGGAAGGACAGGCCCTGCTTTTCGAGCGCTTCACGCACAGTGGAGAAATCATTGGGCGCGGTATAGATTTCGAACGCGTCATCGAGCGCCTTGACGTCTTCTGCTCCGGCATCGAGTGCCATCATCATCATTTCGTCTTCATCGGCGTCGGGGGTGCGCTCGACAACCATCAGGCCCTTCTCATCAAACATGAAGCTCACAGAGCCGGTGGTGCCCAGGTTGCCGTCATTCTTGGCAAAGCAGTGACGGATATCGCTGGCAGTACGGTTGCGGTTGTCGGTAATGGTCTCCACGATCACGGCCACACCGCCGGGTGCATATCCTTCATAGGTGATCTGCTCATAGACCACGTTGGACAGTTCGCCGCTTGCCTTTTTGATGGAACGCTGAATATTGTCATTGGGCATATTGTTGGCCTTGGCCTTGGCAATGACGTCGCGCAGTTTTCCGTTGGATTCCGGATTTGCACCGCCTTCACGCACAGCGATGGCGATTTCGCGGCCGATTTTCGTAAACACAGCACCGCGCGCTGCATCAGCCTTGCCTTTCTTTGCCTGGATATTATGCCACTTGGAATGACCTGACATCTGAATCCCTCCATAAGTCGGAAAAAATCGAGAAAGAATGAACAAGGTATTATACCATTGCATTTTTTGCTGCGTCAAGCCCTCATGCAAATTCGTACACCTGCTCTGCACCGCACAGCTGAGCATCTCCAATACTTACAGGCAGGTTTCTGTTGCACTGTATCAAAAAGCGTGCTATCATTTTTATGAATTTAACAGGAGGAGATGCCATCATGAAACGTTTTTTTGCTTTGGTTTTGTCTGTTCTGATGATTCTTTCCCTCTGCAGCTTTGCCTCAGCCGCGTCCAGTGAGATCACGCTGCATGCAAGGGACATGAACATGAATTATCTTACAGGAACCTTTTCTGTCAAGGATGAAGGCTCCGATTACTACAGGATCATTGACGCCGCCGGCAATGAGCTGATGGGTACAGACCGCAAATATACCAGTGTGTATCCTTCTTCCAGCTATCCCGTGTTCACCGTGGAAGTCGAATCTGCGGACGGCATCCATGACGAAGGCCTTGTCGATGGCTACGGCAATGTGCTCGTCCCTGCCCAGTACGCTGATGTCAACATCATCTCCAACCGCTGGCAGGCCGGCATCCTGCTGACCCCCTGCGCTGCAGATGACAAGGATTATACCTTCACCAACTACAGGACCGATGAAAAGAGCTTCTACCGCATTGACACCGCGGACATCTATTTTGACGGCGTCAAGGTCGGCTCCCTGAACCGCTCGGAATACGGCGGCGGCAACTGCACTGCCTACAATGCCTATCTCGCCGTGACCAACATGGAGCGCGTGCGCACCTATTACAACAGCAAGATGGAAAAGTCTCCCGTGACCGGCGACACTTCCGGTGAGTACACCCAGACCTACAACAAGGGCAAGACCACCTATGTGCACAACGGCACCGGCCAGCAGGCTTTCGTACCTTCCTGCACGCTGACGGCGGATGAAGTGCTCAGCCCCTACCGCTTTGAAGACGGCGTCCTCTATGATCTGCAGGGCAATCAGGTCTTCAAGGGTGCCCACGATTACTCCACCGTCCGCAGGTTCTTCAACGGCTATGCGACCGTCTATTTCGACAGCCACTACGGCATCATTGACCTGCAGGGCAATGAAGTGCTTCCCCCGGAATATGATTCCATCAGCTCCTATGAAGACAACCTGATGTACAACGGCTTTGCCGGCGTGGTCAAGGACGGAAAATTCGGCTTTGTCGATGCCCAGGGCAATGTCACCTGCCCGTTCGTATACTCCAGCGACATCGTCAGCCATCGCGGCTCCTTTGCCACCATCAAGAACCTCGACGGCACCATCATTGTCCTGACGGCCGGCGCCGGCGAGCTCCAGGAGCATTTCGCAGAAGTCTCGATCTATGGTTCCTCCCGTGGCAATGCAGCCTTCGTCGGTGAAAATGCGGACGGAAAGACCTGCGTCATTGACATATACGGCAAGACCCTGGTGCCCTACACCGACTGCCGCTCCATGAACGTGAGCAATGACGGCACCACCGTCCTGATCTATTACGGAAACCGCGAATACACCATCCTGCAGTTCGACGCCCCGGCCGCCACCGTGTCCGCTCCTGAAGCACCCGCTGCTGACGACGGCACCTGGACCTGCGAAAACGGCCATGCAGGCAACACCGGCAATTTCTGCACTGAGTGCGGTGCAAAAAAGCCGGAAACACCCCTGACCAAGTGCCCTGACTGCGGCTATGAGTTTGGTGACTCGGTTCCCAACTTCTGCCCGAACTGCGGCAAAAACCTCAAGTAATCCCCTGGATCGCTGAACCTCCCTGCCCGCACAGTCATCTGTGCCGGGCAGGTTTTTTTCTGCTCTTTTCATGTCCCCCTTTCCTTTCGCCTTTGCGTTTACAGGTGTTTTCCTGTATAATTCCCCTCTGCGGGGAACATCCCCGGAAATGAGGTATACATATGAAGCAGGTCTGTCTTGGATTTCTCGGCTGCGGCAACATTGGCGGCGGCGTATACAGACTCCTCGGAGAAATGCAGGAAACGCTCAAAGAGCGTGACAATATCAGCATCTCTGTCAAAAAGATTCTCGTCAAGAATATCGATGAGGCTGTTGCCATCAATGAAAAGAAAGGCCTCTGCGTCCCCCGCGAACTGCTCACCGAGCATGCGGAGGATGTGACAGGCGATCCCGCCATCAGCATTGTCTGCGAGTTCATGGGCGGCGAGCAGCCTGCTGCACGGTTCATGCAGGAAGCCCTTGCCCACGGCAAGCATGTCATTACCGCCAACAAAGTTGCGCTGGCCCTCAACTGGGACAAACTCCAGGCACAGGCGGAGGAAAGCCATGTGGGGCTCTGGTATGAGGCCAGTGTGGGCGGCGTGATCCCCGTCATCCGCGTCCTCAATGTCAACCTTGAATCCGACCGCATTGACCGCATCTACGGCATCATCAACGGCACCACCAACTATATCCTGACCCGCATGGCGCAGGAAGGGAAAGACTATGACGAGGTGCTCCAGGATGCCCAGCGCCTGGGACTGGCTGAGCCCAATCCCGCGACAGATGTCGAAGGCATGGATGCGGCCTACAAGCTCTCCATTCTTGCCTCGCTCGCCTTCCACGGCCGCGTCACCTATGAGCAGATCTACCGTGAGGGCATCACGCAGGTCAGCGCCCAGGATATCGCGTTCGGCCGTGAGATGGGCTACACGCTCAAGCTGCTCGGCATTGCCAAGAAGGACGGGGACGTCGTGGAAACCCGCGTGCATCCCACCTTCCTGCCCTCCCAGCATCCGCTGGCCCGGGTGGACGGCTCCCTCAACGCCATCTTCATTCACGGCACTTACTGCCGGGATATGATGCTCCAGGGACGCGGGGCCGGCGACATGCCCACTGCCAGCGCCATCTGCGGGGACATTGTGGAGGCTGCGCTGACCGAGAAACCGCATTATCCCACCTTCCGCAACACCGCGCATCCGGATCCTGCCTTTACGTTTACCGACAACTGGCAGACCTGCGCTTACATCCGCCTTTCCGCGGTGGACCGGCCAGGTGTTCTGGCCCGCGTCAGTGAATGCTTTGCGAAAGAATCCGTCTCCATTGCCTCCATGCTGCAGAAGGAAGCGGCCGATGAGGGACGAGCCAACCTGATCATCATTACGCACCCGGCTCCGGAACAGTCCATCCGCCGTGCGCTGTCCCTGCTGGACGAGTCCATCTGCCGTCTCGAAGCCATGATCCGGGTGGAGCAGGAATAATGATCCGTTTTCCGGGAGCTGGTGCTCCCGGTTTTTCGTGTCTTCTTGACCTTTAAAGAAGTGCATGCTATGCTTCAAATGTTCATTTAAAAGGAACGCGATTTGTCATGTCCAAACGAATTGTTCTCATCGGACCCGGTGCCATCGGCGGTATCACGGCCGCCTTCCTTGCCAAAGCAGGCGAAGACATTACGGTCGTCTGCAAGCATCCCTCTCTCACGGAGCAGATTTCCGGCAAAGGCCTGCACCTGACCGGGATCTGCGGGGATCAGTGGATCCCCATGAAAGCGGTGACCACCATTGAAGAACTCGAAGGCGTCTTCGACTTCTGTCTGATTGCCACCAAAGTCTACGATATGCCGCCCTGTGCCAGGGCCATGCTGCCCCACCTGAAAGCAGACTCCCTGGTCGTCTCCATGCAGAACGGCATCTGCACGGAACTGCTCGCCTCCGTTGTCGGAGAAGAGCGGACCGTCGGGTGCTCAATCGGCATTGGCGGCACCATGACAGCACAGGGTGAAATCACCATGACCGGAACCGGTGACTTCATTATCGGGCAGACCGGGAAACAAAGCCCGCGCCTTCAGGAGCTCGCCCAGGTGCTCTCCCGCGTCACCCACACGCGGGTGTCCGGAGACATTTATGCCGAGCTCTACTCCAAGCTCATCGTCAATGCCTGCATCACCAGTCTCGGCGCGATCTGCGGTCTGCGGCTGGGTGAAATGATGAAGCGCAGGGATGCGCGGAAGATCTTTCTGGCCATTGTCGGAGAGGCCGTGAAGACGGCAGACGCCATGCACCTGACCATCCCGCCCTATGCCGGGAAACTCAATTACCACAAACTGATGGCCGGTTCTTCCCCTCTGGATGATTTCCGCCGCCATCTGACCATCCGCGTGGTCGGCATCAAGTACCGCCGTCTCAAGAGCTCCTCTCTGCAGTCCCTTGAGCGCGGACGTCTGACCGAAGTCGACTGTTTCAACGGATACATCTCGGAAAAAGGGCACGCGCTCGGTGTCGCGACGCCGGTCTGTGACCGGCTCACGGCCATGATTCATGAGGAAGAAGCAGGTAAACGGAAGATCTGCATTGAAAACCTTGCCGATCCTGTGTTTGCCGCTCTTTAAACCATCCCAAAGCAAATATTAAAAATGCCTGGAGGTATTTTCCTATGCAGTCTTCTGTCCATGTCGATGCACTCCATCCCATGAGCAAAATCAGCAAGAACATCTACGGTCAGTTTTCCGAACATCTCGGCCGCTGCATTTATCAGGGCCTGTTTGTCGGAAAAGATTCTCCCATCCCCAATGTCAACGGCATGCGCACAGACGTCGTCAATGCCCTGAAAGAAGCCAAAGTTCCGCTCCTGCGCTGGCCGGGCGGCTGCTTTGCCGATGAATATCACTGGCGCGACGGCATCGGACCCCAGGCACAGAGAAAGCGCATGGTCAACACCAACTGGGGCTATGTGGTCGAGGACAACAGCTTCGGCACCCATGAATTCCTCGAACTCTGCCGTCAGATTGGCTGCGAACCCTACATCAATGCCAATGTCGGTTCCGGCACGGTCCGCGAAATGGCTGAATGGGTGGAATACCTCAACAGCGAGGGCGATTCCTCCGTCGTGCAGGAGCGTTGGGCCAACGGCCGCAAAGAGCCCTTCAACGTCAAGTACTGGGGCGTCGGCAATGAGAGCTGGGGCTGCGGCGGCAACATGGAAGCTGACTTCTATGCCGATGTCTATCGCCGTTTCCAGACCTACTGCCGCGATTATGGCGACAACAAGCTCTATCGCATTGCCTGCGGTCCCAACACCGATGACTGGGAGTGGACCGAAACCCTCATGAAGAAGGCCTCGAAATACATGGACGGCCTGACCCTTCACTACTATGACGTGCCCTCGGGCAAATGGAAGGACAAGGGCAGCGCCACCGAGTTCACCGAGGAGCGCTACTACGAGACACTCGTGAGGGCTGCCTATATGGAAACCCTCCTGCGCGGACACCTGGCCATCATGGACCGGTATGATGAGGATCACCGCGTAAAGCTGCTCGTGGACGAATGGGGCTGCTGGCACGATGTGGAGCCCGGCACCAATCCCGGCTTCCTCTATCAGCAGAACACCATGCGCGACGCCATGGTCGCCGCCATCACGCTCAATATCTTCAATGCCCACGCAGACCGTCTCGGCCTGTGCTGCATTGCTCAGATGGTCAACGTGCTCCAGGCCATGATCCTCACCGAGGGCGATCAGATGGTGCTCACGCCCACCTATCATGTCTTCAACATGTATAAGGATCATCAGGATGCCGAGCTGCTCGAGAGCTGCGTCTTCTCCGGCACCGTCACTGAGGATCTCAAGCAGATTTCCGCTTCAGCCTCCATCCGCGACGGCAGCGTCACGGTCACCATGGCCAACCTGCATGCCACGGAAAAAGCCGATGTCCTCGTGAACGTGGAAGGCATGGAAAAGGCAGCTGTCACCGGCACTGTCCTGGCCGGCGCCATGGATGCGCTCAACACATTCCAGCATCCCGACACCGTCAAGCCCGTCACACTCGAAGGCATTGTCCGGACAGAACGCGGCCTTGTGGTTCCCATGCCTGCCTGCTCCGTGGTCACGCTGAAATTCAATGCCTGACCGCATTCCCTGCCGGTGCCTGCTCCATGACGCCTATCCCGATATGGAGACGCTGATCCGCTCCGTCCTCGATTCCATGCCGGAGGACGAGCGGCTGGAGGAAACGCAGTACCAGGCCCGGCTCAATCTCTGTTTACAATGCAGCCATCTCGTGGACGGCACCTGCCTCCTGTGCGGCTGCTATGTGGAGGCGCGTGCCGCCAGCCGCTTCAGCCGCTGCCCGGACACACCCCCGAAATGGTCTTCCCAATCTTGATACAAGGAGGTCCTTTTCATGTCCATCACACCCCATGATATTGCCAAAATGCTGGATCATTCGACCCTTCAGCCCTACCTGACTGAGGACGATATCCGCCACGGCGCCGAAGTGGCCCTCAAGTATGACACCGCCAGCATGTGTGCCCGTCCCTGTGACGTCCCGCTCATGGCCAGCCTGCTCAAAGGCAGCGATGTCAAGGTCTGCACCGTGATCGGGTTCCCGCACGGCGACCATGAGACCGCCATCAAGGTGGCCGAAGCCCGCCTTGCCCTGGAAGAAGGCTGTGAAGAGCTCGATATGGTCATCAACATCGGCCGTCTGCTCCACGGTGACGACGACTATGTGAAAAATGAGATCGCGCAGATCGTGGCTCTGGCCCATGAAAACAAGGCCATCGTCAAGGTCATCATTGAGACCTGCTATCTGAGCGACGAGCAGAAGATCCGTGCCTGCCGCCTGTCCGAGGAAGCCGGCGCCGACTTTGTCAAGACCAGCACCGGCTACGGCACCAAGGGCTGCACCATTGAGGATCTGAAGCTCATGCGCGCAGCCGTCTCCCCCTCCGTTCGCGTGAAGGGTTCCGGCGGCATCCGTGACCTGGACACGGTTCTGAAGGCACGCGCTGTCGGCGCATCCCGCTGCGGCGTGAGCGCAACAGAAAAGATCATGGCCGAGGCCGAAGCGCGCTATGCGCAGGGCACGCTGTGCGAGGTTTCTGCTGACTGATTTTCTGCCGATGCGCTGTGAAACCAGCGCACTGAAACAGACAAAGCGCACATACAGTGGCTGTCTCATCCTGTCTGCAGACTGCAGACGGTTGAGGCAGTCCTTTTTTTGTGCACGCCCCTCCATAAACCATGATTTTTTTCTTTTCCATGGCCAAACTCCTTTGGTTTTCCGTAATTCACCGGGCGTTTTTGGATTGTCAGCATGCGCCGTTCATGATATCTTCTATATCAGAATCGGAGGTGCACCCATGCAGACCCAGAAAAAGGACCGGCTGAGCACAGCCCTCGACCATATGCCGGATGGTCCCATCCCGGATCAATCACTTCGCGTCACGGCAAAACTCCCCAAAGGCGTTCAGAGCCGTGAACTCTATCAGGACGTCATCCGCATCGCCTGGCCCGGCTTTGTGGAACTGATCCTCACCCAGCTTGCCTCCATGGTTGACCTGATGATGGTCGGCTCCATCGGCGGCGCAGCACACACGGACTGGGGCGCCATGGCGCTGGCCGCTGTCGGACTGACCAATCAGCCCAAGTTTCTGCTCATGGCCGCCTTCATTGCCATGAACACCGGCGTTACCGCCACGGTCGCGCGCTACAAGGGCACGGGAGAGCGTGAAAAAGCCAATCTGGCCGTTCGTCAGGGCCTGCTTTTCACCTTTGTCACAACCGTGATCCTCTCCGTCATCGGCATCATCTTTGCGCGGCCCATGATCATTTTCATGGGATCGACCGAGGAGACTGTTACGTTGTGGGCCACCCAGTACCTCCAGATCCAGCTGGCCGGTTTCCTGACCATGGCGCTGACAAGCACCATTACCGCCTCGCTGCGCGGCGTCGGGGATTCGCGCTCCTCCATGTTCTATAATCTCATCGCCAACTGCGTCAATGTGGTCTTCAATTATCTCCTCATCTACGGCCACTTTGGATTCCCCGAGCTCGGCGTTGCCGGCGCTTCTCTCGCCACCGTCATCGGACAGCTCGTCGCCTTTATCATCGCGCTGATCCTGATCCTGCGCGGCAACGGGTTCCTGAAGCTGGAGCTGAAAAAAGGGTTCCGTCCAGACCGGAAAACGCTCGGCGATCTGCTGCACATCGGCCTGCCGACCATGGCAGAACAGCTGCTCATGCGCGTGGGCATGGTGATCTTCTCCATTACCGTCGCCAATCTGGGCACCATCGCCTTTGCCACACACCAGGTCTGCATGAACATTCAGGCGCTCTCCTTTATGACCGGTCAGGCCTTCGCCATTTCCTCCACCACGCTCGTCGGGCAGTCCCTGGGCAAGAAACGCCCGGACATGGCACAGGCCTACTGCTCCCGCGCCCAGCGCGTGGGCATGGGCGTCAGCCTTCTGCTCACCGTCATCTTTGCCTTCTTCGGCGGAGCCATCGTTTCCCTCTACAACAATGATCCGCAGATCGTCGAAATGGGCGGACGCATCATGCTCTTTGTCGCCTTTGTCCAGCCCTTCCAGGCTTCCCAGTTCATCGTGGCCGGCGGTCTGCGCGGTGCCGGGGATACCCGGGCAACTGCTGTCATCACCATGATTACCATGATGATCATCCGCCCAGTCCTCGCGCTGATTCTCGTCAGTGTCGGCCTCGGCATCTATGGCGCATGGATGGCAGTCGCAGCCGATCAGCTGACCCGCACGCTGCTCGTGTTTGCCCGCTATAAGCAGGGCAAATGGAAAGCCATCCGCCTCAAGAGCGAAGAGCAAAAGAAATAAAAACACATCGAAACAGGGAGCTGCCAAATCGCAGCTCCCCTTTTGGTGTGTCCGGAATCAATTACTCATTGGCATCCATGTAAGCAAAGCACTTCTCGATGTCTGCCATGTATTCGGCCGTCACGTCGTCATAGCCGTAGCTCTTGGAGGTGGTGACCATTTCGTTCCACAGTGCGTCGAACTCTTCGTCAGAATTGGCATAGGCGCACTTCCAGCTGTATTCCTTCATGACAGGAGCAAACTGGGCACGCTTCTGCTGGCCTTCCTCGGACAGAGCAGCCTTGCTGTAGGCAACAGCGGCAGGAGACTGCACGGAAACCTGACCCTTGCGGCGATAGAGATCCACGCCGGAGGTGGCGCCGTCAGCATACTCTTCGCTCCAGGCCTTGCTCAGAGCGGTGGCATAGTGTTCTGCATAGCACGGCCAGCCCTTGTAGCTGAAGGAGTAGGTCTTGCCGGGGATCATCTGTTCGAGCTTGATGGTCTCATGGTTGATCTTGCTCTCGCCGTCCTGGAAAGTGCCGCCGCCATACTCAGCAGGCATCTGGGTGTTGGCGCGGTCTTCCTGGCACTGCCAGCCGAAATCGGTCATGTAGGGGACGCCGTCCTCGCCATAGTCCCAGGTCAGACCCTTGGGGCCATAGTTCTGGATGATCATGCCTTCTTCAGAGCACAGCCAGTCAATGATTTCGAGGCAGCGCTCAGGATATTCGGTGTTGGCGCCCAGAGCCCACATGCGGTTGGAGCCGCTCTTGGCGATGGTCTGCATGGCAGGAGCGGAGTCTTCGATCAGGAAGGTCGTGAAGCCGTCCTTGTTGGCAGCCTTTTCAGCGCTGTTATAGTTGCCGATGATCCATCCCCACATAGCCATCAGATAACGGCCGGCGGAGAGCTTCTGGGAATAGGTGTCGAAGTTCTGGGAAGAGGACTCGGGATCGAAGGTGCCGTCGCGATACATCTGGTTGACGACCTTCAGGGCTTTGCGGTACATGCCATCTTCAGCCAGCTGGTCTTCCACCTTGCGGGTCGCATAGTTGACGCCCAGGTAATCCCATTCCTGATAGCCGTAGTAGGTCAGCAGGTCCCATGCAAACTTCATGTGGCTGTCTTCCCAGTCCGGGAATCCGCCGTAAGCGTACACTTTTTCGCCGCCCTCGGTAGCAGGAACTGCATCCTGCAGAGCCTTCAGGAAAGCAGGCAGGTCTTCAAGGGTCTTCAGCTCGGGCTTGCCGGCCTTTTCCCATGCGTCAAAGCGGATCTGCAGAGCATAGGTGGGGTCGACGAGTTCAGCCCAGGCGCCGTCTTCCATGGCCACAGCATAGGTGAAGCCATAGGTGCCTTCATAGCCGGCAGCCTCACCAAAGTCATGCACCTTCTTGAGCGCATCGCCCAGGTAGGTGGTGATGTTGGTGTAGGGGGTCAGATCCAGCTCATCCCAGTCCAGGAACAGCTCAGCCTGCAGGCCGGTCAGGAACTGATCGCCCAGATCGCCCAGGTTGATGATGTCGCCCAGTTCACCGGCAGATACACCGGCCGTCCAGGCGTTGCCGTCCACGTTGGTGGAGATGTACTTCAATGTTACATTGAAGCGGTCCTTCAGTTCCTTGGCGAACCAGCCCTGCTGTTCACCGGCATAGTTTGCCAGACCGGAGAAGACAGTCAGCGTGATCGGCTCACGGTAGGTGTCTTCTGCCACTGCAGGCATGACGAACATGGTCGCCATGAGTGCCAGGCACAGAACCAGAGAGAGTACCTTTTTCATGCGAAAATCCTCCTGTGAAAATGATATTTGCAGCCTGCCGACAGGCAGGAAATGCACGTTGTCAGCCCTTCACGGCACCGATCATGATGCCTTTGACGAAGTAGCGCTGGAAGAAAGGATACACCAGAAGAATCGGGAAGGTAACCACCATGGCAACCGTCATGCGCACGCTCAGTGCGGTCTGCTTGGTGGAGATATTGGCCAGGGCGTTCGCGTCCTGCGCATTGCGCACCAGAGCGGCCAGAGAGGAGGCTTCATTCTGATACTTGTAGAGCAGGAACTGCAGGGTGTAGAACTTGCCCGAGGGCATGAGCATCATGGTGTCGGTGAAACTGTTCCACTGACCGACAGCGGAGAAGATGCACAGCGTGGCCAGGATAGGGGTAATCAGCGGCATGATAATGGAGATAAACACGCGGGTATAGCCTGCGCCGTCCAGCGTTGCGCTCTCTTCCAGAGACGGCGGGAGACCCTCGATAAACGTCTTGACCAGGATCACGTTGTAGGGGGAAACCAGACCCGGGATCACATAGACCCAGAAGTTGTCCAGGAAGCCGAGCATGCGCAGGTTCATGTACCACGGAATCAGGCCGGCGGAGAAGTACATGGTGATGATGATCAGCCGGTACCAGACCTTGCGCAGCCACATTTCCTGCTTGGTCACCAGGTAACCCAGGAAAGCGCAGCCGCCGACGGTCCAGACAGTGCCCAGCACCGTTCTGGCCACAGACACAAACAGGGCGTCAATGATACCGTCGATCTTCATGACCTGAACATAGTTCTCAAAATGGATGCCCTTGGGGATCAGCTGAATCTGGCCCAGACGCACCATTTCATTGTCTGAGATCGTGTTGATAAACAGATAATAGAACGGGAAAATGCACGCGAGGGTGATGAGAATGAAGACGGTATAGTTGCAGATATTGAAGATCACGTCGCCGCGTGAAAGCTTCTGCTTGTTTTTCCGGTGGTTCTCTTTCACCATTTTGTTCTCTCTTACTGTCATATCGTCCGCCTCCCTTCTCACATAATGGACTCGCCGCGGAGCTTCTTGGACGCAAAGTTCGCCGAGAAGAGCAGCGTGACGCTCACGATGGTCTTGAGAATGCCGATGGCTGTCGCATAGGAGTACAGCGTGGTGCCTCTCGATGCAATGGTGATGTTGTACACATAGAGGTCGAGCACTTCAATGCTGTTCTTGTTCATCGGGTTCTGGAAGACCAGATACTGTTCCATACCGTTGTTGAGGATGTTGGAGATGGAGAGCATCAGCAGGACGAAGAACGTGGGCAGCAGGCCCGGCAGGGTGATGTAGCGCATCTTGTGCCAGCGGTTCGCGCCGTCCACCTGCGCAGCCTCGTAGAGTTCCTGGTCAATGCCGGCAATGGCGGCCAGGTACATGATGGCGCCCCAGCCAAGGCCTTTCCAGGTGTTCCAGCCCCACATCTTCAGCCAGATATGCTCGCTGGAGTTGAGCCACACAATGTGGGAATCCTTCGGGACCGCCCCGATGGCCTCCATGAACTTGGAGAAGATGCCGGTATCCATCGCGAACAGACACATCGCGAAGGAGAAGACCAGAGCCCAGGAGATGAAGTTCGGGAGAGTGGTAAAGATCTGGACAAACTTCTTGAAGCGGGTCTGGGTGATTTCATTGAGGAAGATGGCGAAGATCATCGGCAGCCAGCTGGTCAGGAGGTTCAGGCCGCTCATGCCGAAGGTGTTCTTCAGCACGCGGAAAATGTTGACCCGGTTGGCTTCATTGGTGAACATTTCGGTGAACCACTTCAGGCCGACAAACTCCTGCTGGTCCATGCTCACGCCGAACTTGTAATTGTAGAACGCGTAGCTCCAGCCGTAGAGCGGCAGATAGCTGAAGAGGAAGACCGCCACCAGGAAGGGCAGCATCATCAGGAACAGCTTGTACTTCTTGGGCAGCTCATCGAGCTCCACAAAGTTGGTGAAGAAGGCGGCAAAGACCAGAACCAGCATGCTCAGATACAGCCAGAGCGTGCCGGAGCCCACGGCGACCTCCTTGGGCAGGGTGTAGGTCATGACCAGCCAGGTCACGCACCGGAGCACGAGCGCCGCCAGGAACAGGGCAATCCCGAGCTTCCTGTTTTTGCGAAGGAGAAGCAGCACAAGTCCCGCCACGGTCAGGGCCAGGGCCAGCCAGGTCAGGATATTGTAGGTTCCCGCCATGCGTCCCGTGGCCTCATTGACCACCTTTGCGGAGAAATCGCCTTCCTCCTCGTAGACCGCGGCGCCTTTGCTGGTCACGGGGTCAGCCAGCTTGCCGGCTGAGGAGAAGGTCAGGGCATCCACGCCGGAGATCTCGACGGCCGCCTGAACCTTGTTCTTTCCGGGCTTGGAGAAGGACACGGTGCCGGCAGGCAGGATGATGCAGGCAATCGATACCACCGCGAGCACCACCGCCACAAAGCGCAGACGGCTGGCCGCAGGGATTGGGTTAACGAAATACGGTTCATTGGCATAGCGGATGCCCATGGTGCCGGCCAGCGCACTGCCAAGAGCACACAGGACAGCCAGGAACGGAACCGGCGTCACAGCGCCCAGACCGAGCGTGACCAGCTGACGGGAAGCCGACGCATACATGTCATTCTGTCCGCCGACGGTCAAAACGGAAAGCGAAGCTACCGCCAGAAGGATCGCGGCTACCCACTGGAAGGCCACCGGGAACCAGCGGTCCACTTTGCCAATGAATGCAAGGACTGCGGCCAGGGCCAGGAGCACTGCGCCGCCCAGCAGATAGGCATTCATGGTGGTGGTATTGTTGCGGATGGTGAAAATGCCTTTGATGTTGTTGGCGTCCGCTGAATATTTTTCGAGCTCCAGCATATCGCCGGAAAGGATATCTGCATAGACGCTCTGGCTGGTCGCTTCCGTATACAGGTTGGGCTCATTGCCCATCATGATTGCATACAGATTGGTCGAGCGGTTGAGCGCCTTTGCATCGGCAGGAGAGGCGGTGATGGTTTCAGGAACGGAAACCGTATACACCGGCAGGAGCATGACCAGAAGTCCGATCACGGCCAGCACGCCGCTGATGAGACGGAGCGTGCGGTCATCCTGCAGAAGCACCTTTCCACCTTTGAGGAAGACCACTTCCAGAATCAGCATGGCCGCCGTAAAGACCAGAGGCAGGAAGAGCGGTGCAGAGGCGGTAAAGAGCACCGTATACATGAGAGAGGAAGCGAGATTGGAAATATGCAGCGCCTCGGTTCCGAAGCAGGCGGCCGCGCATGCGGTCAGGGCAATGGATGCCTGCGCACAGCCGCGCTTTTCAATCAGGGAAGCGATGCATCCGAGAATCAGCAGGATACAGCCCGCCAACAGCAGACCGCTGCCAAAGCTGAGGTATCCCATCTGCGGAACGAGATCCAGCGGCAGGCATTTGCTGCCCTTGGTCATCATATCCCACAGGCTCAGAGAAGAAGGGAATGCGGCTGCAGTCTCTTCCCCAAGCTGCGCATGCACATGCAGTGTGACGGCCGGCAGGAAGAACATTGCCAGTGTCAGCACCGCCAGTAACAGAATGGGCCATTTTTTCTTCAATGATATCCTCTCCTTATTTCACAAGCCTCACCGTGCTGCATTCAGCCGAATGCGCACAGCCTCGCCACGGTGAACAAAACAGGCAAAATTCGCTTCATCGCCGTTGCGGAAGCGGTCGGTCACCCAGCGGTCCCCTTCAAAATGTCCTTCCTCCACGGAAAGGAAATTCAGCGTGCCGTTCATTCTCGACGTCAGCTGAACATAGGAGCGCTCATACCCGATCTCCGGGCGCATGCGGAAGTCCACACGCACACCGCAGCCCGCGAGGTAAAACTCGCTGTCTCCGGTCTGAATGAGGAGTCCGCGTCCCCGTGTTTCCATGAGATCCCGGTTGAACGGATCCCGTGTGTTGATGAAGCTTCCAAGTCCGAAGCGGGAGCCGGATGCACTGTTAAAGGTGCATTCCACATGCCACCCCGGAAGATGCAGATACTGCTTGTCCATGAATTCCTGCTGGACGATCGCGTACACGTGTCCGGCGCGCCTGCGGAGCAGCGGGGCAAGGGACGCGATCGTCTTCATGCTCAGCGCGACTTCACGCGCTTCCGGCAGGAGGTTCCCCTGCGCATCAAGCGCACTGGCCGCGCCGAAGCATGCATACCCGCAGAAGCGCGGGTCCGCAGCTGCTTCCATCATGTTCAGAGCATTGGCCGTCCCCATGACCGGCGACTCCGGCACAAAGAGCGGATTGTCCGGCCGGCTGTATCTTGAGAGGATCTTCAGATACCGCTCCCGGTCCTGAACGTAAATATCCGGGCAGATCACATCAATACCCGGGGCCGTCTTTCTATAGATATCCAGCACTCTGCTGACCGGGCCGCCGCTGTTGTAGCACAGCCCCGGCTCTTCAAAGCCATTTTCGCCGAGCATGGCATTGAGCAGCAGCGGAATTTCATACACCTTTTTTCCGGCCTCAGCGAGATGCTGCACAAAATCGGCCCAGCACCAGGCGGCAAACGCCTCATGCGCATGCCGGCCGAAGCAGGATACCCAGCTGTCGCCGGATGGCGTGATGCCGCTGTCCTCGAGGGAAATGTCCCGGAGAAACGGAGGCACCGGACGGCGGTACAGACGCTGTGCCGCTTCACTGTAGTCCATGTCCGTATTGGCATAGCCGATTTCGTTTTCCACCTGAACGGCCAGAACCGTGTGCATGTCACCGTCAGTGTCGCGCAGAAACTCCATCAGGCGCGTAAAGGCGCGCAGATCGGCTTTTCGCGTTTCCTCTGCAAGAGGAGACAGCGTGGCGACATCCCCGCCGTCCGGCCCTTTGGCCAGCGGGAAACGGCGCGGGTCCGCCTTCACCCATTCCGGGCAGTAGGTCGGATGACCGTTCTTGTTGATGCCGAACCACAGCAGGATGAGATGGATATTTTTGTCCCTGCACAGCTCAATCAGTTCCAGCGCCTGGGAGAAATCATATTCTCCCTCGCGTTTTTCCACCTGAACCCAGTACACCGGAGCCTCAAAGAGATTGCCGCCGTACTGAAGGACAGCATCGATCTCTTTTTTCAGCATTTCCGGCAGACCGGTGGATGAATTGTGCGTCTGCAGTCCGAGGGGAAGAATGGGACAGCCCTGCTGGTCCGCAAAAAAACCGTCAGCAAAACAGGACACTGGGCTTCCCCCTTTTCTGATATGATCCGGATTTCCTATACAGAATAACGAATTGAAGTGTATCATGGCAGGGATTTTCTGTCAACAAAGTTCGCGTTTTATACCGGATTATACATGAAAAATGCAAAAAGAGCGGTCTAAAATCGACCGCTCCCTGCTGTTTTGCATCGGATGTATTCTATTTTTAAACAGACTGTATCCTATATTCGTTCTCTCTTATTCCGCCCTGGCGCCTGAGGGCACCACATCGGCCTTCACATCCAGGCAGTGGACCAGGACCGGCTCTGCGCCTCTCTCGGCTGTGCACGCTTCAAACCGAAGATGCTTCGCCTCATACCCCGGTTCATCAAAGCCTGTGCACTCAATGCACGCAACCTCGTGGTCCTCTTTTTCCCAGTAATCCCTGGCCCAGCCGCTGAAATGCACGCGCCGGCAGCCAAGGTTTTCAAACACCGGCGGCTTATCGGAGCCCACGCCGTCATCGTTGTATTTCACCGCGCAGATCAGGAAGCGGGAAAGGCAGCTGTCAGAGACAAAAATATCCCTGACATACCCGCCGCGCTTGCGGGTTGCCTTGATCTGGACGCCATACAGCGAATGCACCAGGTCACAGTCCCAGATCCGGACATCCTCCACGCCGCCGGACATTTCACTGCCGACGGCAATGCCCAGGCCGCCCTCGCTGAAACAGTCAAAGATCCGGATATGCTTTGTCGGCCGGGCAATGACATTGCCCTCCGGATTCTTTCCGCTTTTGATCGCCACCGAGTCATCCCCGGTGCAGAAGCGGCTGGCAAAGAGGGTGCAGTCCGTGCTGGAGTCCGGATCCCACCCGTCGCCATTCCAGACGCCGGACGACTGGAAGAAGCAGTGGTCCGTGACAATATGGTCCGAATAGATTATATGCACATTCCAGCTTGCGCCGTTTTTCAGCGTCAGACCGGTGATGCGCACATGACTGCAGTTGCTCAGGTTGATCAGCCGCCCGCGGGCACGTCCCGGAATCGTATTGTTGTTTTCGTATTCCTTCACCTTTTCGCCGAGGGACTCAATATAGCTCCTGAGGCGTTCGCGCTCCGCCTCAATGATGCGAAGGCCCAGCGGCTGTCCGCCCCCGCAGATTTCGCCCTCCCCATAGATCAGGACATTTTCACAGTTCGGCCCGGCTGTATGGTCCAGGGTGCCCAGATTCAGGAGGCTCTGGTAGCATTCCATCTCCGTGCCTTCAAAACGGCTGTGGATCTTCGGGAGATAATCCTCCGGTGCTTCCGAGCCCTTCAGCACCGCGCCTTTTCCGACACACAGTGCCATATCACTGTGCAGATGAAGCGCACCGGTGAGATAAACGCCTTCGGGAATCATCACGCATGCGTCCGGACCGCACGCGTCAATCGCCTTCTGCAGTGCCTGCGTATTCATGGTTTTCCCGTCGCCCACCGCGCCGAAGTCCGTTACAGAGATCTTTCTGAGGCGTTTTCCGGTTTTCACGGTGGTTTCGCCGAGCAGTTCGTCCCCCATGAAGACAGAAAAGCGGAAGACCGTTTCTTCCGGAAGCTCTTTCAAAGTGCAGTGGGTTGTATCCGTCTGAAGCTGTGTATCCCCGTATGTCACAGTGAAGGTTTCCTTTCCCGATGCCTGTTCGGGTTTTTCCCACCACAGCGTGACCGCACCGTCTGCGTGCATGGCATGAATCTGCATACGCATTCCCGTCCTTCCTGTTTTCAGATGAGAACAGCATACCGCGCCGGGGCACTGCATTCCAGAGAGAAAGCAGGAAAAACCTGACTGAATCCACCCCGTTTTGCCCTTTGCCTGCATATAAAAATCCCGGGACCGCAATCACACGCATCCCGGGATTTCGTTCTGTTTATCACTCGGCCGATTCTCTTTCCCGTCTGGTCCAGTCCGCCAGCATCACGTCGGAAAGCGTCTGCGCCGCCAGGCGGGAGCCGCATGCACTCGGATGATAGCTGTCCTCCTCATAGAGCTGCAGGGTGTCTGCCTTTTCCAGAAAGCGGTCCCCGACATCCGCGACCAGCGCGCCATTTTCCTCCGCGGCCGCATGATAGGCTTCCCGGAGTCCTGCCGCCATTTCTTCATAGGTGCAGCCCATCGCCTGCAGCTTGGGGCCGCCCTTTTCATATGCCCAGGTCGCGTAGAGCACCGGCACGCCGCCGCATGCGCGAATCTTTTCACACAGTCCCCGCACGCTGCGAAGAAAAGCCTCTCTGCCCGTGATGGGCCCGTTCGAATACTCCTGCAGCACCACATAGTCCCAATGCTCTTCCAGGGACTTCAGTGTCGCAGCCCCCATCTCTGTTTCCGCATTCAGCTGCTCGGAGAGATGCGCGCCGCCTCGGGTATGCGACTCCACATGCGCGCCGGTGATCTCCCGCACCATGTCCGGCATATCATGAAAAAAGGTAAAGCTGTTGCCCAGCATCAGAATCCGCATCAGCGTGTTCCTCCTGTCTTTCCATTCCTGAAAATATCTTCCATGACATTTTGTGCATCTTATGATATCATCCCTGCACGAGCGCATTGAGCGTGAAGTAGGCTCTGAAAGGCGGTGATCCCATGCTGGGCAAAGCCCATATCACTTGCGGCATTGCGGCTGCACTGGCTGTCAGCCTGCCCTCCACACCCGTGGACTGCATCATCTGTGCCGTCGGCGGCGCTGCCGGAGGCATTCTGTGTGACATGGAAGTCCGCTCAGCCAAGCGCGACCGGGATGCTCTGGTCAGCCGGATCATTGTCCTTGTCATGACCGCCGCCGCGCTCATCGCCGACTCCATGTTTCACCTCGGGCTTCGGGATCTCCTGATCTCAGATCATGCCGCGCAGGCCGCATCCGGCCTGCTTATCATGGTGCTCCTGTGCATCATGGGCCGCTTCAGCGAGCACCGTTCCTTTACGCACTCTCTGCTCTACAGCTTCCTGCTTGCGCTTGGGGCCGCTCAGATCCTGCCCCTGTTTGGATACGCGGTCGGCGCAGGCTGCCTCTCCCATCTGTTTCTGGATCTGCTCAACAAAAAGCCCCTGCGCCTGTTCTATCCCCTGAAAAAAGGATTCTGCCTGAAACTGTTCTATGCCGACCGGCTCGCCAGCCGCGTGTGCATGTGGCTCGGACTGCTCGCCGACATTCTTCTGCTCTCCTTTTGCCTCTCCTCTTACTGGCATGGATGAACCGCCTGTTTTGGGCGGTTTTTTATTCGGCCAGATAGGCCCCGATGATCTCCCCGTAATAGGCGATATGGGCATCACGGTTACCAAGCGGGGCCGTGCCCGGGACATCCTGCGGGTATGAACTCATAAACTTCGGATCAATTTTGTCCAGGTCCTGCTTCTGCCGGAAAACCACCCGGCATTCGAGTGTCAGCGGCGCCTGAAGAATTCCGGGCACATCCACCGCATCGCCCTCCACCAGCGTCAGACCGGCCTCGGCAACCTTGTCCAGATCCCTGCCGGAGTGCATGCCGCAGACATCGAAAATATGCCGGTCCAGCCTGCTGCCGCTCAGCGGAATATTCACCGTGAACTCCGGATGGGCATCCAGCTGTTCCCGGGTAAAGCGGCCTTCCCGCACGTAAACGGCAAAAATGGGTTTGCCCCATTCCACGCCGTAGGTCCCCCAGCCGATGACCATGCTGTTGACTTTTTCAGCCCTGGTGGTCAGAAGGATGCCTTTGGGGATGGATCGGATGATCTGTTCCGCGTAGTCGAGATGATTCACTTTTTTCATGCTGTATCCCATCCTTTACTATTTTTCATGCCGTTTTCCGGCAGTGTCAGTTGTCTCTGATGGCCAGGGTTGCCCAGAAGGCAGCCGCGCCGTGCTCTTTGAGGGGACCGGACGCATTGGTATCGCTGTACACGTCCAGAAGCCGGAACCCCGCCTTCAGCTGACCGCCGATCTGCTCTTCAATGGTATGACTGAACTGAAGGCCGCAGTCGGCCGCCTCCAGCTCTGCCCGCTGCTGCGCGTTTTTCAGCGGGTTGAACGGCAGGAAACCGGTCACGCGGTCCCCGCCCCGGTCCTCATCCACCAGGAAATTGAGCCCGTTGTCGAGCCCGGCCAGCAGACGGCCTCCGCGCTTCAGCACCCGGTGACATTCCTTCCATACCGGCAGCACGTCCTCGATATAGCAGTTGGAGACCGGGTGAAAGATGAGGTCGAAGGATTCGTCCGGGTAGGGCAGCGGAAGCGTCATGTCCGCCCGCACCGCGTGAATCGTATAGCCCTCCCGCGCTGCCACCCTGTTCTCACTCTCAATCTGCCGCGTGGAATAATCCAGGACATGGCATTCGGCCCCCAGGGCTGCAAATATCGGCATCTGCTGTCCGCCGCCGGATGCCAGGCCAAGCACGCGCCGGCCCCGGATTTCGCCGTACCATTCCTTCGGCACCGGCCGGGTCGGTGTAAGCAGCATCTGCCACTCACCCCGTTTAGCCGCAAGGAAGTCCTCATGGGAGATCGGTTTTCCCCATTCCCAGCCCTCGTCCACCCAGCGATCAATGGTCGCGGCGTTGATGTCTGTATAGCGCATCGCGTTTCCTCCGTCGCATGATCTGCATCTTTCTGTTCATTTCCATGCGATGATAGCAAATGCCACCTGAAAAAGCAAACCTCTCCGCATCCGCCTCTCCCCTGCTCAGACGCCGATCGTTTTTTGTCAAAATTGCATGATTCATTCTCAAAAAATGCATTTTCAGAGTTGAGTTTCATATAAATACGTTAAAAATGCAATTTTTGTACACTTTCCAATTGATTTTCCGGATTTTTTCGCTTATGATAATCAGGCCGTGCCTGACAGGGGCGGATGAAATCCATTCAAAGGAATGTTGGACATGAAAAGCTATAAGGAAATGACGAAAGCCGAGTTGGCAGAGGAAATCGCCCAGCTCAAAAAAGAATACCGGAAGTTCCAGAATATGGAGCTCCATCTTGACATGAGCCGCGGCAAGCCGTGCCAGGAACAGCTGGATCTGTCCATGCACCTGATGGATGTTCTGGACTCCACCTCGGACCTCTCCTGCGAGGACGGAACCGACTGCCGGAATTACGGTTCCCTCATCGGCATCGAGGAAGCCCGTGAACTGCTCGGCGACATGATGGAGAACAATCCCAAGGATATCATCATCTACGGCAACTCCAGCCTGAACGTCATGTATGACACCGTTTCCCGTGCCTATACGCACGGCATCATGGGCTCCACGCCCTGGTGCAAGCTGGACCGCGTCAAGTTCCTCTGTCCGGTGCCCGGCTATGACCGTCATTTCGCCATCACTGAATATTTCGGCATCGAAATGATTCCGATCCCCATGACCGAGACAGGCCCTCAGATGGATCTGGTCGAAAAACTCGTCGCCGAGGATCCGGCCATCAAGGGCATCTGGTGCGTGCCGAAGTATTCCAACCCGCAGGGCTATTCCTACAGCGACGAAACCGTGCGCCGCTTTGCCCGCCTGAACCCCGCCGCGCAGGACTTCCGCATTTACTGGGACAATGCCTACGGCATGCATCACCTGTATGACGATCATCAGGATTATCTCATTGAGATTCTCGCCGAGTGCAAGCGCGCCGGCAATCCTGACCTCGTCTACAAGTTTGCCTCCACCAGCAAGATCACCTTCCCCGGCTCCGGCATTGCCGCCCTGGCCACATCGCCCAACAACATGGACGATATCCGCAACCAGCTGCGCCATCAGACCATCGGCCATGACAAGGTGAACCAGCTGCGCCANNGACATCCACGGCATGGTGGAGCACATGCGCAAGCATGCCGACATTCTCCGTCCGAAGTTCGAGATGGTGGAGAATACCCTCGCCGAGCAGCTGACCGGCCTGGACATCGGCACCTGGACCTGCCCGCTGGGCGGATACTTCATTCACTTTGAAAGCCTGCCGGGCTGCGCCAAGGCGATTGTCGGACGCGCCAAGAAAGCCGGCATCATCATGACCCCCGCCGGTTCCACCTGGCCCTACGGAAAGGACCCCAACGACAACAGCATCCGCATTGCGCCGACGTATCCCAGCCTGCAGGACCTGGGTCTTGCCTCCCAGCTCTTCGCCCTGTGCGTCAAGCTGGTCAGCGCTGAGAAATACTACAGCGAAGCCGCCGAATGATCCGGTTTTCCCGGACTGAAAAGGACAGACCCCCGTGCGGGGATCTGCCCTTTTTCCTATGCATCTGTTTTTTCGCCCTCTCCGCTCCAGACCGGCCTGAAGTGCAGATAGAAGCCCAGGCAGATCACGGCAGACAGCAGCGATCCCATGGCCGGCGCAAGTCCCATCAGGTACAGCGTATCCGGTGCAGCCACAGTCGCCAGGTAGGCCCCGGGAATGCGCACCAGGAGAACCGAAATTGTATTGTGAACAAAGGATAGCAGGGATTTCTGATAAGCGCAGAAGAAGCCGCTGAAACAGAAATGAATGCCTGCAAATACGCAGTCCAGAACATAGGTGCGAAGGTACTGCCCGCCCAGGCGGATGACCGCATCTTCCTCCCTGGCAAACAGGCGGAGAATGTCCTCTGAAAGGAACTGACATACAATGACGGCCAGCAGTCCGAAGGCGATACATATGCCCATCGCTTCCGCGAGGGTCTTCCGGCTTCTGTCATGCAGTCCGGCGCCTGCGTTTCTGGCACAGAGCGTGGAGACCGAGGAGAGCATAGCCGAGGGCACGAGGAAGAGGAAGCTAATGACTTTTTCCACAATCCCAACCGCCGCCGCAACATCCACGCCGCGCCGGTTGGCAATGGCGGTGATCACGAGGAAGGCCACCTGGATGAATCCGTCCTGACAGGCCACCGGAAATCCTATGGCCAGCAGCGTGCGCATCATCTCACGGTCCGGTCTGAAGTCTTCCCGCGTCAATTGCAGCGACAGAATCCTCCGAAGAAAAGCGGACGCGAGGATAACGCTGAGCCCCTGCGCAATGACCGTCGCGAGGGCCGCGCCGAAGGGACCCATGCCCATCTTTCCGATCAGCAGCACATCCAGTCCGATATTGACAACGCCCGAAAAGGCCACAAAAAGCATCGGATGTTTGGAATCTCCCATCCCCCTGTAAATGCCGGAGAGCACATTGTACCCGACGATCAGCGGGATGCCCGCAAAACAGACCGTCAGATACTGCCCTGTCCCCTCGACCGCCTCCGCCGGCACAGAAAGCAGACGGATGATGCCGCTTGCGGCAACCAGAAGAACCCCTGTCAGCAGGATGGAAACCCCGGCAAAGAGGGTTACGGTGTTGCCCGTCGCCCGACCCGCCATGCGCCGGTCACCGGCGCCCATGCGTCTGCTGATGGTGACGGTCGTACCCATCGCCAGGCCTGCAATCACCACTGTCAGCATGTGCATGACCTGGGATCCCACGGAAACAGCCGTAATGGCGTCTGCGCCGCAGTACTGTCCGGTGATGAACAGATCCGCCATGCCATAGAATGTCTGAAGGAAACAGCTGAGAAGATACGGAAGCGAAAACCGCAGAAGGTTTCCAAACACGCTCCCCTGAGTCAGATCCTGTTTCTGCATCTCTTTTCCTCCCGGCAGCCGCACAGATTGTCGATGGACTCCCCTGTACACGTCCTTCCGGCGGCAGCCGACGACAATCATACCATATTTCATCTATTGGGTCATCAGGCAGAACCCGGTCGGATTCCGGTTTGACAGAAATCGCAGCATGTGCTACCCTATTATTGACATATGTCAGGAAAGAGGTGCCGATGATGCCGCGAAAACAGCGCTGCCGATGGATTGACAGCTACCCGGATCACTGGTCCTTTTCGCCTGCAGAACCCTCCGAGAGCGGACCGGTTGTCATGAGCCTGGATGAATACGAAGCCATTCGGCTGCTGGATCATCTGGGACTGACGCAGGAAGCGTGTGCCGCGCGGATGGGTGTGGCCCGTACCACCGTCACAGCCATCTATGACTCGGCCAGAAAAAAACTGGCCGATGCGCTGGTCAACGGGAAAACCCTTCAGATTCGCGGGGGCAGTTACCGTCTCGCGGTGCACCCGGGCGAATCCATGATGCAGAAAGGACATGACGACATGAGAATTGCAGCAACCTATGAAAACGGAGACATCTTTCAGCACTTCGGACGCACCGAGCAGTTCAAGCTCTATGATGTGGAGAACGGAACCATTGTCCGGGAACAGATTGTGGATACCAACGGCAGCGGACACGGTGCCCTGGCCGGTTTCCTGAAGGCCGCACAGGTGGATGCGCTGATCTGCGGCGGCATCGGCATGGGTGCCCAGATGGCGCTCGCTGAGGCCGGCATCACGCTCTATGGCGGCGTCACAGGCTCTGCAGACGCTGCGGCCCGCGCCCTTGCTTCCGGCTCGCTCCAGTACGATCCGGAGGCCGTATGCGATCACCACCACGGCGAAGGCCATGACTGCGGACATCACGGCGAAGAAGGCACCGGCTGCGGACATGGCTGCGGCCATCACGAATAAACCGCTTTCATGTTCGGACTGCGCAACGCTCTGCGCAGTCCTTTTTTTCTGCATGGAAAAAGCAGAGCCGCCGGCTCTGCTTTGCTGTTTTGTCTTATTTCTGTGCATTAATCTGGTCGCACATGGCTTTGAGCTGATCGTAGCTGATCGCACCGTTGCCAAAGCTCGCCAGACCGCGCAGCGGCATATAGGCCATCATGGCCTTGCCCATATCCTCCGTCACTGCCTCGGAAGCCGCTTCGCTCTTTTCTTCATTCCCGCCCATGCCCAGGGCCTGCTGAACCGCGGTAAGCAGCGGCTGGAGGCCGGCCATGGCTGCCGGATTCTTTTCCAGATCCATCATGATGGAATCGGGAGAAACCGGTTCCTGAGGAAGTGCTTTCGTGCCGCGGACTTCGATATCCTCGCAGAGCACGATATCCCGGCTGCTGCGGGCAATCTCAATGCCGAAGGTGCCCGTTTCCACCATCCAGTCCTGCAGCTGTGCATGCCAGTAGGCAAACGCGCGCTTGCAGAGCGTAAAGCTGACGGTCTTCGTCTCGCCGGGGGCCAGCTCGACCTTCTCAATGCCCTTCAGTTCACGGACCGGACGGAAGACAGAAGCCGGCGCATTGCGCACATACAGCTGGACCACTTCCTTGCCGGCACGGTTTCCGGTATTGGTGACATCCACCGTGACCTTCACCTTTTCCGTGTCATCCATGCTCTTTGCACTCACGCACAGATTGCTGTAGGCAAACGTGGTATAGCTCAGGCCGTATCCGAACGGATAGCGGACAGCCATCTTTTTCTTGTCATAGTAGCGGTATCCTACAAACACGCCCTCGTTGTACACCGCCGTGTTGCCCTCGCCGCCATAGCTCAGGAAGGAAGGATTGTCTTCCAGCTGATACGGGAAGCTCTCGGGGAGTCGGCCGCAGGGGTTCTTTTCACCGTAGAGAACCGCCTTTGTTGCGCCGCCGACAGCCTGTCCGCCCAGGTAAGCCTCGATAATGCCCTTGACGCAGTCTGCCCACGGCATTTCCACAGGAGATCCGTTATAGAGCACGACCACGGTGTTCGGGTTGGCGGCTGCCACGCGGCAGATCAGCTCATTCTGGCATTTGGGCATGCGCATATGCGTGCGGTCATAGCCTTCGCTCTCAAAGGAGTCCGGAAGACCGGCCACGATGACCGCCTTATCCGCGGCCTTTGCGGCTTCCACGGCCTCTGCGATGAGCGCTTCGTCGGGCTCTTCACCCACAATGCCGTAGCCCTGGGCATAGGTGATCCCGCTCATGCCCTCCAGGGCGTCCAGCAGGCTTTCCACCTTAAAGCTGTTGATATGGGAGCTGCCGCCGCCCTGATAGCGGGGCTTCTTTGCGAACTGTCCGATGACAGCCACTTTTTCTTCCTTTGCGAACGGAAGGACTGCGTCCTCGTTCTTGAGGAGCACCATGCACTCTGCGGCCAGATCGCGGGCAAGCGCATGCTGTTTTTCCTTGTCCCATTCGGTCTCCGGTTTGCGGTTCTTCAGATACCGGTCCACAATGGTCAGGATGCGGCGGACACAGGTGTCCACATCCTTTTCATCCAGGCGGCCTTCACGGACGGCTGCAACCACGCGTGCGTCATTGGTGCCGCCGCTGGCGGGCATTTCCAGGTCAAGGCCTGCATGCACGCCCTTCACGCGGTCACTGACAGCGCCCCAGTCGCTCATGACATAGCCTTCAAAGCCCCACTCATTGCGCAGGACATCCGTCAGCAACCATCTGTTCTGGGAGGCATACTCACCGTTGACCTTGTTATACGAGCACATGACGGTCCAGGGCTGGGCCTTTTTGACCGCGCGCTCAAATGCCGGCAGATAGATTTCGCGCAGCGTGCGCTCGTCGACAACCGCATCGCTCGACATGCGGCGGTGTTCCTGGCTGTTGGCAGCAAAATGCTTGATGCTCGTGCCGACATTCCGGCTCTGCACGCCCTCAATGAGGGAGGCCGCCAGTTCGCCCGTCAGATAGGGGTCTTCGCTGAAATACTCGAAGTTTCTCCCGCACAGAGGTGAACGCTTGATGTTGACTGCAGGCCCGAGAATGACGCTCAGGTTTTCATGCTGGCAGGCATCGCCGACGCCCTCGCCGATTTTGCGGACGACTTCACGGTCAAAGCTGGCCGCGGTCGCGCTGGCTGCCGGGAAGCAGACGGCCTTAATGCTCTCATTGACACCCAGGTGATCCGCTTTTTCGTCCTGCTTGCGCAGTCCGTGCGGGCCGTCGCTGACCATGGTCGCCGGAATGCCGAGGCGTTCCACGGCCTTGGTGTGCCAGAAATCGGCGCCGGAGAGAAGGGAACACTTTTCTTCCAGTGTCATTTCAGCAATCAATTTTTCGATATCCATACTCATCCACCTTATCATGTTTCGTTATCGACCGCATGTGATTTATGACGGAAAACTGCATTTCATTATACATGGAATCCGATGTCCACTCAAGGCATAGAGAAGAAATGCGCCAAAATGCAATATCCCTTCAAACGCTGTTTCAGTCTGCCCGTCTTCCGCGGATGGTCACTGCGCGGTCCACGCTCCTATAGGTCAAAAGAGCTGTCCCCGTTTTCTCATCCATCGCGCATGCCACATCCACGGCCTGTCCGTCCTCATCCGCCGCGGACACATCCTTCAGCGGGAAGGGAAGATGCAGGCGGAGCTGCACCAGCACCTGATCGGCCGCCTTTGCACGGAAGGAAATCGCATCCCCGCTGATCTCCACATCCCAGAGTCTCGCGCAGGTGCCGAGGATCGCAAAATCCTGTGCTCCAAGGGTGTCAAGGTCGTACAGCAGTGCGCCTTCATCCGGGCGGACTGTTTTCCCCGTGATGACAGGAAATCCATCCGCCATGAGATCGACAAACCGTCCCTCGAACGTTTTCGGCCTATCTGTCACGCTCTCATCCATGACTTCACAGATGATATACGGCCCTCGCCGCAGGGTGATGTCATTGCGCCATGTCCACTCAACGCCGCCCCTGCGGAGTGTATCGCGCACCACTTTTCTCCATGCGTCCGCATCCGCTTTCTTCAGACTGAGCCGGGCCGGCAGCAGACAGCAGACCACGACACGCCCCTTTCCGAAAGCATACTCCCCTTCCTCCGGTGACCGCCCAAGCCCCAGGGTCTCAAAGAGATGCTGCGCCGGGTTCTCATAGCCCGCATCCCGCCACCAGGACGAGATCGCGTGGAAGGGATCGCTGCCGTCGCCCGCATAGATCAGGGTGCCGCCGCACCGCACCCATTCCGCGAGCACGGTATGGATATCCGGGGAGACCGGTTTCATGTACTCATAGCTGAGGATCGCAAACCGGATATCCTTCAGGTAGCCCGTAAACCGCCGGACATTGTCCAGCTGCACCGGGCGGACCGGGAGCCCGTATTTGAGCAGCGGCATGGCCAGGCCGAAGAACTGCGGGAACGCTGCGCTGGTCACAAAGCTGTTCATCATCGCCGCGTCCGTCTCAATGGCCTGATTCAGCGCCGCCGCCTTTTCCTGCCGCGCCGCTTCCTCCGCCTCGGTTCGCTCGTCTGAATTTTTCACGCGCACGCTGCGCGCCATGTCCTCAAAATCGGGCACCACCGGTACCGTGTCCGGATAGGTCCGCTGAAACAGCCCGGTATCGGACATAAACAGGCCCACGCTTTCCTGCATTCCCTCAAAGCGCCATGTCTTCTGGTCCATATCCCCCAGAAGCTGAAACATGCCCGAGAGGAACGTGCGGTAGCTGTCCGGGATGGTCCTGGCTTCCTGCGTCGCCCTGCTTGTCACATCATAGTGCATGCCATCGGGCTGGATGCGCGGATATTTTCCCTCAAACACGCGTCCTGGCCACGGACAGACCTCGTAATGCCAGACTTCCGGATTCAGCAGGGAGGCAATCAGCGTCTTCTGATAGTTATAGCGGTAGTTCTCCCAGGTATAGGACAGACGATCCTCAATGGGATCGTTCAGAAACCACATGCGCCTCCCGGTGCCCCGCGCCAGCTCCTGCATCACGCCGTACTCGAGGAATGCCGTCTCAAAGGTGCGCTCACGGTACACGCCTTCATACATATTGGCTTCCCGGCTGGTCCCGGTCCAGATCTGCGCGATATAGCCGTCCACCTCAGAAATGCCGATCAGCGCGGCTTCCGGGCTCATGATCTTCCACTGCGTATAGTTGATGAGGCTGTGGGTGGGGACATAGAAGCGCAGGTCACGGCCGTAGCGCACTTTCGCATACTCTTTGACGGCCTGGCTCACGCGCGTCAGGGCCCTGGCATACACCTCCGCCTTGAGCCTGGCGCACCGGTAATGCCCGTCCAGGCTCTCGTGCTGCGGGACAAACGCCTCATGATAGCGCAGCTCATACTCCCGCCGGAACGCGTCCGAGTACCCGCTGTAGTCCCAGAATTCGGGCTCCTCCAGATGAATGGCGGCAACCCCGCTGTCCACGGCGGCCTTCAGGCGCTCCGTCAGGTAATCTGCAAAGGACACCGTGGGCACCATATACGGCACGCCGGGATTATGGAGAACGTCTTCCCCCTGCCGGTTCCTCTGCGCTTCATCCCAGTGGTTCCGCCCATCCCATTCCCCATTCAGGTACTCCTGATAGCTGCCCCATGCGATCCCTGTCATCAGATGCACCACATAGCCTGCGTCCGCGAACTGCCGGACGCGCTCCGGCATGGTTTCATCGGTTCCGTAGACCATGACAAAGTCGCACATCAGGTCAATGGACGGTTTCAGCGGCCGCCGTTCCTGATACCCGGTCAACTCTTCCGTTTTCTCTCTGATGTATGCCATACCGCATCCCCTGTTCTGTTTTTTGATGCCTCCATTATACCTGTCTTTCCCTCGGATGACCATTGTTTCTCTGTGTCCGGGGCGATTTTTCACCCAAAAAAGCACTCCGCACAAATGCGAAGTGCTGTCTTTTCAGACGCTGCCGGCACACATTCATTCCGGAAGCTGCGCGGAATCCCGGACCGCAGGCGGTTCGGTCTCCTCGGACAGATCAGTGACAAAATCAAGATAACGGATCTGATCCGGGATCGCCGCAAAGGTGCCGAATTCATCCAGGGCAAAGAATTTGACCCAGTCCATCGCCACCGTGGTTTCCAGCACTCTTCCGTCCCGGAACAGGATCGATACCGGAAGATCCGTGATCCATCCGGGCTGGATTTCCTCCGTCCATTTGTCCGGATTCGGCGCATAAGCGCCTTTTCCAAATGCAATCGCCCGGATCTCGCTGAAGTCCGCCTCATACCCGCGGGCTGTCTTCAGGGTGGAAGGGAGCTGATAATACAGGTTAAACGAAAGCTGATTCTCATCCGGCTTCTTATGCGCTCCGACCGTCAGGGTATGGGAAGGCACAATGACGGTTGTCCCGTCCTGCAGATGGAAGCGCGCATAGGCCGGCCAGTCCGACATGCAGGGCTTCTCCCAGTCCAGGGAGACAGAGACAATCTCTGACCACGGCAGCGTCACGGTTGTGCCATCGCCCGGGAAACAGAGATAGGAGAAGGCGGTCTGGATATCCAGATCTGCCGTGCTTCCGTCCCGGAGGGTAAAATGGAACTTTTTATGGTATTCGTTCGCGTCGCCGTACGGCTCGGTTTCAATCCTTCCGGTTTTATTGAGTTTCGGCAGGTCCTCCACGTCCCACCGGAACAGCAGATCCCTCGAGATTCCACTGACGGAAAGTCCGAAGAGACTGTTCGCCGGAACCGTCCACGACCTGGAGGCGGTGCTGACGACGGCTGTGCCTTCCGGCAGGAAGTGATAGGCACTGTTGTTCGGGTTGATGGTCGGCAGCTCAATCGGTGTGGCGGCGATCTCAGCTGTCGCTGCAGGCGTCGGTTCGGCTGTCTGCAGCGCCGCTTCTGTCGGCTCCGCGGTTTCCTGAACGTCCGGTTCTTCTGTCTGTTGGGCGGCTTCTGTCACGGCAGGCGGCTGGGCGGCTGTCGGCTCCCCGCCCGGCTTTCCCCGGCCGTTTCCACCCAGGATACCCGTCAGCACGCACACCAGCACGATCGCAGCGAGCAAAACCGCCGCGAGCACTGCCGGAAGGATCCACTTCGGTTTTTTGGACGTCTCCGGTTTCCGGATGGCTTCCGGAGCGGGCGTCTGAGGCTTTGTCCTCTCCGGTTCATCCGAACGGTTCAGAGACAGAATCCCCTCGACTCTTGTGCACAGTTCCTCAATGCTGCTCTTCATGGGCTTATCGACAGCATCCAGCCAGTGGACGGCCGTAAAATAATACTGCATGCCTTTGGACGGCGCTGTATTCGTCAGTTTGAAGGGAACAATCGTGACCCCTGCGTTCACCGCATTGCTGATCTCATTCATGACCTGCTTGGACGCATTGGAATGGTCTGTAAAAATGATGATCATCACGCGGACCGTCTCAATGGCATTGATGATGGACTCCGCCCAGTCCGCTCCCGGCGTGATATCCCGCGGAGCATACCAGCAACGGATGCCCTGCTGCTCCAGTTTTGCGCATACCGCATCCGCTGTCTGCTTATCCTTGTGCGAATAGCTGATGAAAACATCGTATTTCATGGGACAGGCCCCCTGAAAAGAATTCTGCTTTTGTCTCGGCATAAATGTATTTTGATTATATCATTGCAGAACTTTCCGCGTCAATTCCACCAACGTTTCCTTCTGAAAAGGCCGCCCGTGAGCGGGCGGCCAATGGCAATGGATTCCTCTGTTCCTGCTTTACTGAACCGGCAGGGTGATCTTCGCCGTCCCAAGACCTTCCGCGGATACGGTCAGACACACATCGCCCTTTTCATACCCGGCCCTGAGGACAGCGAGCACCTTCCCGTGGTAGCTGGTAAAGCATCCCCTGGTGTAGTTTTCCTCCGTCACAGGGTTGCCGCTGCCAAAGCCCAGCAGCTCCGCAGCCCCTTTGACTTCGGCTTTCACAGGCACATCTGCATCCGGCACCACATTTCCCTGCGCATCCACGAGCTCTGCATGGACATAGCACAGGGACGCGCCGTCTGCCTTCAGGGCCTCTGTTTCCGCCGTCAGACGGATCGCAACAGGCTTTCCGGTCGTTTTCAGCACGGTACGGGAGACTTCCTTTCCAGCCGTGTAGCTGACGGCTTCCACGCATCCGGGCTGATATTCCCCGCGGAAGAGGAAGGTGAGCGGCATATTGTGGATCTGTGCCTCACCGGCTTTCTTGCGGCCCAGGCTTTTGCCGTTGACGAGCAGTTCCACTTCCTCTGCGCTGCTGAACACGGCAAGATCCACAGGCTTACCCTCCTGTCCCTGCCAGTTCCAGCACGGCCAGACCCCGGGGAAGCCCCAGCTCGACAGCTGTTCCACCTTGCCGATCACGGCAGGGTCATAGGAGAACACGGCGGTTTCCTGACTGCCCCATACAATGCGCCGATACACGCCCTGGGGACGGACGCAGCCGGTGATATCAAAATCGGCATCATTCGCCGTACGCCACGGATACGGAGACCCTGCGCCCCAGGGATTGCCGATGCGCGGATCGCCGGGCTCATAGAAGCTGGCCTTTCCGATCCCGGCCTCGCCGATATAGTCCCAGGCGGTCCAGGTAAAGTCGCCGATGATCCACGGCGTCTTTTCAATCATCGGCCAGTGCATGCCGATCTCCACCGGGTAGTTTTCACTGCCCAGGATCACGCGCTCAGGGAACATAACATGATCCTGTTCATACTTGTTCTCCATGTAGTTATAGCCCACGATATCCAGACCGTTGGCAAAGCCTTCGGTGTATTCCTCCCAGAGAAGGTCCTTTTTGCCCCCGATATCGGCGTTCTGCATGCCGCCCTCTGCGCTGGCCTTCCATCTGCGCATCTGTTCTGCCTGAAGCTGATCATCCAGGCCGTTCCAGAACGAGCAGATGCCGTTGGAAACGGGCCGGCTCGGATCCAGCGCACGGATCGCTTCCGCAAGCCGCACAGCCCACACATACCCGTCGTCCAGGCCGCCGCGCTCGGTGATCTCATTGCCTGTGGACCAGATCACCACGCTGGGATGGCTGCGGTCCCGCTGCACAAAGGCGGTCAGGTCCTTTTTCCAGTCCGTGGCAAAATACTGGTTATAATCTCCGGGCTGCTTGCCCATGCCCCACACATCGAACGCCTCGTCAAAAATATACATGCCCAGGCGGTCACAGGCTTCCACCAGTGCGGCAGACGGCGGATTGTGCGTGGTGCGGATGGCGTTAAAGCCCACTTCCTTCATCTTCCGGACCTTGCGCGCCTCCGCATCATAGACGGTCACCGCGCCGATGGGGCCGTTGTCATGGTGCAGGCAGCCGCCGCGGAGCTTGACGGTCTTTCCGTTGATGCGCAGGCCGTGCTTCACATCGGCTTCAATGGTGCGGATGCCGAACAGCACGCTCTCCGTGTCCTCTGTGGGATGCGCTGCGGGAATGATATGCGTTTTGAAGGTCCCGATGTGCTTCACCGTCGCCTGCAGGCGGTACAGCGTGGGGTGTTCCGCATCCCAGAGCTGCGGCTCATCCACGGTCAGCGTCATATAGGCTGCTGCCGTGGACAGAGGCTGGACCTGCGTCAGGGTTTTACTGGTCTTGACCGTTTCGCCCGTGGCATCACAGATCAGGGAGAACGTAACTTCTGCCAGGCAGTTTTCTGCACCTTCATTCTGAACATCCGCCGAGACCTTCAGATAGGCGGTCTCGGGAGTGCCATCCGCATGGTACTCAATCTTTTTTGTATAGCCGTACAGCCCGCCGAGAGCAATGTGCACTTTCGGCATATGCACCAGTTCCACACCCCGGAACAGACCGGCCCCGGAAAACCAGCGGGAATTGGGCTGCATGCTGGGGTTGACGGTGATATAGATTCTGTTTTTCTCGCCCGGGTACACCAGGCGGGTGATATCCGCTTCAAACGGCGCATATCCGTAATGCTGGAGTGCTGCCAGGCTTCCGTTAACCTCAATGGTGGCATTCATCATGGCACCATCGAGCCGGAGGGCAATGCGGTCCTCTTTCCAGTCTTCCGGAATATCAATCTCCCGGATGTAATGGGCCACGCCTGCGTTGTAATACCCGCTCGCCTGCGCGGACGGAGCCTCAGCGTACACATCGCTTTCAATCATATAGTCATGCGGCAGATTGACGATACGGTCTCCAAAATCACCGCGCACCCGTTTGCCCAGATCCACCACGCCGAAGCCGAAATACCATCCCTGATTGATCTTCATGCTGCGCATTGCTGTTTTCTCCTTATTTCGTCGTCCAGAACGTGTATTTGCCCGGGTTCACCCAATGTTCTTCACCATTCAGGCAGACGCGGGTGTGTACGGGAGTCTCCAGCTCATAGCGCACACCATCCTCCTGGCAGACCCAGAGCGCGCTGACGGTGCCGTGACGGGTGTTCAGTTTGGCCTGCAGCCAGCCCAGACGCTCGTCCGGATGCGGCGCATAGATGACCTCTTCAAAGGCGGGCTTGTCCTCTGCATGTGCTATGCCGGCCGCCTGTTCAAAGATCCAGTCAGCCACTGCGCCGTAGGCATAATGGTTGAAGGAGTTCATGTCTCTGCTCCAGAAGGTACCATCCTCATGGATGCCATCCCAGTGCTCCCAGATCGTGGTCGCACCCTTGGTCACGGGATACAGCCAGCCGGGATATTCCCTGCGCAGCACCAGGCTCCAGGCCAGGTCTGCATGTCCGTATGCGCTCAGCACATGGAGAATATACGGCGTGCCGACAAAGCCGGTCCGCAGCTGGACGCCGTCCTTCCTGACCATGTCCGCCAGCGCATCCGCTGTCTTCTGAGGATCCTCTGCCAGAGAGAAATGAACGGCCAGCACGTGCTCGGTCTGCGTCCGGTAATCCGGATAGGCAGCCCGGAAGGTCTTCACGATATCCTGATGCAGTTTTTCATAGGCAGACACATCCCTGCCCAGCAGTTTTCCAGCCTTGACCACCAGTTCCGCGGAATGCGCATAGTAGGCGCTGGCGATGAACTCCTCGCGCGTGGATCCCTTATAGCTGCCGCTCGGCGCATCCAGTCCCAGCCAATCGCCGAAGTGGAAGTGGTCGGTCCAGAGATTGGGCGTTTTGGTCACAGATCCAATGAAGTCCACCCATTTGCGCATGCACTCAAACTGGTCTTCCAGAACCTTTTTGTCCCCGTAGGTCTGATAGACCTGCCACGGGCAGATGGTTGCGGCATCGCCCCATGCGCTGCTGCCGTCGGCTTCCGGCATCACATCAGGAATGATCTGACCAATCTCACCGCTTGCACGCTGGTCCGCTGCCATGTCATGCAGCCATTTTTTGAAGAAACGTTCTGTGTCAAACAGATAGCTCGCTGTCTTGATAAACACTTCTGCGTCGCCGGTCCAGCCCAGACGCTCATCGCGCTGCGGGCAGTCTGTCGGGACATCAAGGAAGTTGCCCCGCTGACCCCATACAATATTGGAGAACAGCTGGTTCACTTCTGCATTGCCGGATTTCAGCCAGCCCGTGCGCTGCATCTCAGAGTGCACCACAATGGCCGTAAAATTCTCTGTGCATGCGTCTCCCGGCCAGGAAAGGAGGCGGATATACCGGAAGCCGAAAAAGGTCAGCTGCGGATGCCAGGTCTGCTGGCCGTCACGGCAGATATATCGGACCTGGGCCTTTGCACTGCGGTAATTCTCGTTGTACCAGTTGCCCTCCCTGTCCTGAACCTCTGCATGATCAAAGAGGACTTCATCCCCTTCATGAGCACAGAGTGTGAACTCAACATAGCCGGTGACTTCCTGACCAAAGTCCACCACGGTATCCCCGCCGGGTGTGCGGAAAATCCGTCTGGCCGACACGCGCTCGGTTTCCAGGATACGTTCACCCTCCTGGGGGATCAGAATATCCTTCGACCACTCCAGCGGTTTGACGGCTTCCCAGATGGATGGATTCACCCTGGCATCAAAGGTTTCACCGTCATAGATTTCACTGAACCGGACAGCGCTTTCCGCCCACTGCCACGTTTCGTCTGTACAGATGGTTTCTTCCGTTCCGTCGGCATAGCTGATCGTCAGAGAGGCGATCAGACCGCAGGGCTGGGCATACCGTCTCTGTTTGTCCGCGCTGTCCATCCAGCCGGGCATGGGGGAGCGGAACCAGCCGCGGCCGACGGTGATGCGCAGATCATTTTCTTTGTCCAGCATGTCAAGGACATCATAGGTCTGCACCTGGAGGCGATGATCATAGCTGGTCCAGCCGGGAGCCAGTACATCACAGCCCACACGCTGTCCGTTGATTTGTGCAAAATAGACACCCAGGGCTGTCACCTGCAGCTCGGCTTTGACCATCTCTTTCTCCGCTGCAAACTGTCTGCGGAATACCGGACAGATATCCCCTGCATCCCGTGATACCGTAATCCACTGACTGCTTTTGATCTTCATCATTTCTGCCTCCTCACGCCGTGCTGCCGGCGGTCTTTTTCATGCGCGTATCTTTGTACACACGACCCCTGCCGTGTTTCCTGTCGCTTTAACATTCTCTATCCCTGTAAAAGAATCCTTCCGGCTGCCGCATCCTGCTGCAGGAAATCATCGCAGGAACCCCAGCATGAAAACAGGGACGGTTCACACAGAACCGTCCCCATGCTAATTCGTTTTCTGGTCTTCATTGATAATCCTACCAGAATACCTGCTTCATGCTTTTCACGGACTCGATAGTATAATTCCAGAAACATTTCTTGCTTTTCTGCCGTTCGTCATCAGAGATTCCCGGCTCAAAGAGCTTTTTCTATTCTTCCGCCAACAAATTCATGGGAGTGACTCGCTTTCATTTGCTTCGCCCGATCGATCTTCCCTTCACTGGTATACGGGATCTGTGTGATACGGCTGACCTTGCCACTGAGGTTCTGTAAGGATCCTGCTGCACGAAAAAAACCTTGTCCTTTTCAGGACAAGGTTCCTTTGGCTCCCCAGGTAGGTTTCGAACCTACAACCCTTCGGTTAACAGCCGAATGCTCTGCCGTTGAGCTACTGAGGAATATGGGATCCGGCAGCGACCTATCCTCCCGGGCCGTCTCCAGCCAAGTACTTTCGGCACTGAAGGGCTTAACTTCTGTGTTCGGGATGGGAACAGGTGGAACCCCTTCGTTATGGCCACCGGAAATGGTATCTCATCAATGTTGGCTTTTGCCAACGAACAGGATTGTATCACGCATCATCTGACTTGTCAACCAGATTCTGCATCATTATATCCTGACAACTGCACATCGAATGATTTCGGCCATGCTGTACTCTTTTCTTGTTTCCTTCATCTTTGACTTCCAATTGATCTCAGCTTTTTGACTCAAGCGTGAAATCAAGCTGTCG
>DEFL01000055.1 GCA_002350845.1 Christensenella sp. UBA2853 | reverse complement strand
GATGACCTTTTGACCCTAACATCTTATATATTCCAGTAATCTGGTGTTTCGACCTTGAACCGAGAGTATATGAAAGAGTAATGAATAGCTTTTGATCCTGATTTCGGAACTCTGCACTGGCCGTGTAAGTGTCGCCTGCTGAATCCTGCATATTTGTCCATTTAACATCAACCTGTTTCGCTACATATTTTTCCGGAATACTAATGTATAGCTTAATCTTTTTCTCAGCAATGCTTGACCAGTTTACAACGTGTCCCGGTGTGCATGGACTGACCTGCTTTTCGATGACGACATCATATCCTGTTTTTTGGAGAAGCGCGCATGCTTCTTCAAAGGCCATTCCACTTGTTACCGGAATAGAACTGCTCACCTCAAGGTCCACATCCAGTTTACCTGAATCTGCACGGGAACAGTGAAGAACAATACCACTTTCTGTTCCTGAAATGGCTTTATATGTAACATGGGGGGTAAAACCTGCTTCTTTCAGTTTCAACAATGCCTCGTCTATGTGCATGTTTTCAACGTTGGGAAAATCATGCACAATTTGAACATGTACCTTCTTGAAATTATCTTTATCCCTGCAAAAGTAACGGACAATTCCATTCAGCGGTGTTCCTTCAGGGTAGGTATAATCCAAAACGGGAATCAGCCCGGCATCTGTCAACAGTTTTAAAGCTTCGACTTCGTTTTTGTCCTGTATATCCGGAATCATGCAAAGCGTGTCAATGACATATTTCATCTTCTGATCGACAATGTCATTGATGTCCTTTCGAAGCTCTTTCACTGTTTCTTTCAATTCCATGAGCTCATCGACGGGCGTCCTTACATATCTGAGAAGGTGAGCGATATTCTTGTTGCTTCCCTCGACAATTTCAGAGGTACCATCGGTATAGACAACCAAAACAGAATAGTAGATGTAATTGGTCATTATTCCGCCGCTGCCTTCGGTGCTGACAAAAGAGTTGAGAACCTGAGTGTACTTTATGGCCATAATCATACCTCCTACTGATCAAAAATCCAGAATGATTGTTTTTTCTTCCTGTAAGTATACTATATCAACCAATTTACGGCACAGCTGTACGTTTCTTTTTTGCTTATATCAACGAAATGATATGCTTGCAAGTCAATGATATCAATACGTGGGTTTTTTAAAACTGTCACTGATGAGAGAAACACGCGTGACAGAGACTTGAGAATGGAGTTGGATATTTTGCTGATGCGTGAAACAAGTGAAAAAGATTCGCGCTACAGGGAAGGACCATTTGCTACCGTCCCGGGGTGTTTTCAAACAGGCGAGTAAAAGGATGAAAACTGAATTCCGAAACTCATTTCGATGGTTATGCAGTCGTGACGCACAGAGTGAGAAGTGTTGCAGCTCCTTTCTTAAGTTTTGACCATATTTCATCGATTCGATTGTTGTATTTTACTAAATTTGGTGATATGATGTCAAGGAATGAAAGAAAGAGGAGAGAAACTGATGGATAGTATCACAAATCTCATTAAAACTGAGATTAAAAGACAATATGGGTCTGTGCAGAAGTTTTCCGAAGCCAGCCTGATTCCGTACAGCACTCTTTCCAACATACTATCAAAGGGAGTTGGTGGAACTGCTTATGACACGGTCAACAAAATCTGTAAAATGCTCAATATTAAACAGGCCTATGACTCCGATCTCGTCCTTTTCAATGAGGAATTCTACGATATTTATACAAAACTGACGGAATTGGATGAGATCGGTGTACATACAGTCTGCTCTATCCTGAACGTGGAATACATGCGTTGTAAGGGAAACAGCGATGCATCGGTTAAGGGCCTGAAAGGGATAGGATATGTAACGGATGCCCCGTTTGATGAGAACAGAATACAGGCGTTGGTAAAGAAAGTGAAGCATCATGAAGAATAAAGCACGCCAAATGGCGCATCATATCCTGCTGAAGTACGGTCTTTCAGCCCCCACGCTGGACGATATAGTCAGCATTATATCGCAACATGGCTTTGACATCATTGATTATGATCCCTCTTCAGCCTCAGTTCAGGAACTGACGCAAACGCTCTCACTGAATTCACAGATTCTGGCCCAGAATGCTTTTCTCTATACGAATCATGATGTTAAACTTCTTTTCATTCGTGATTCTCTAGATGCGGAAGAAAAGCGAATAGCATCAGCTCACGAACTTGGACATATCGTTTGCGGGCATACAGGATCAACGGTTCATGAGGAATATGAAGCGAATGAGTTTGTTCATTACTTCCTCCGCCCTTCCGCCTTCATAAGTGTATACAATACAGTGCGGAAAAGAAAACTTGTCACCGTTGGTATACTGCTACTGCTTTCATGTCTGTGTATAGGAATCAATGCAGCGATCTCCAGCAGATACAGCGATTACTATATTTCGCAGAATGGAAAAAAATATCATCTTCGAAACTGTACGATTATTCATGATAAAACTGGTCTACGAAGATTGACAAATGATGAAGTTGCGTCAGAAATCTATGAACCATGTCATGTGTGTCTCGGAGACCTTGAGAATTGACAGCATGTTTCGTCATATTAGAACTATAGGCCGTTGAAGGTATGGACCATTATCATCTAATACAGAATGAATAAATAGGGGACTCGATTATCCCCTGAAAAAATGGAGGAGATATGCAGATGAAAAAAATGATCATCATATGTCTTGTCATGTTTCTTGCTGTAGGAGCTGCTCTTGCATCTGGGAACTCACAATCGGCTTATAACCAGGCGAAAACAGAAGCAGAACCAGCGACTGTCAAGTTGGTTGAAAAAATCAATCTGGATGAATTTGCTGAACACTTTGGCCTGACATTGACAGCTGAAGACGAGATGCTGATTAGGACAGCTATGCTGGCCTACACCAACGGTGCATTGCGTGAGCATCTAATTGGTACGGGTAACTCGTATATGTCACGGGCAGCAACGTCTGTTTCTGAAATTCCGGCATCGTATACCTATGTTGGCAATAAGAGTACAAAGAAGTTTCACGAACCTTCGTGTTCCAGTGTGAGCGATATGAAGGACAAGAATAAAGTGATCCTGGATTCCAGGGAGGAGGCAATCAAAAAAGGATACAAGCCATGTAAAAAGTGCAACCCATGATGATGTGTATGAGTTCATGAGATTCTTCATGCTTTTAGCAAATTGATGAATTGCTATTATATTTCGATTTACAGAAGTGAATGATAATAGTGAATTGACAGGCGCTGTAGGCATATATAATATTTTACAGTAGAAAAAACCTCACTATGATATAAAAGACAGCATGAAGGAATTCGTGCAAATATAGTCATATACAGGAAAGGCGCAGACGTGCGCGATTATGCTTTGTTATGTAAATCCATTAGACAGAAGAGTCATAAGTCATAAGGAGGGTAAGACAATGGCAAAAATAAAATATGATGGTTCAACGCAGTTTAAACCAATTTCCCCGTGGGGATATATAGGCTACACGATTCTGTTTGCGATTCCGATTGTCGGTTTAATTTGCTTGATTGTTTTCGCTTTATCCAGCACAAACATCAATCGCAGAAATCTGGCAAGGTCTTACTGGTGTGCGTTTCTTGTTGTTATATTGATATGCATTGGATCGGGCATACTCGCATATTTTAATGTTGGGAGTGTAAGAGAAGACCTGGTCAGAACTTTTCCCGGGCTGAGGAAGATCATTCAGAGCATTGATACTGCTCCATCACAGACAACATCAAAATCCATTAATACTACTCGGTCGAATGAAAGCACGAACAAGAAGCAGACAAGCCCTTCGACAAGTAGACCAACAGCAAATGTTACCAAGGCACCCACGACCGCGGTATCATCCAAGTCAACCGGTGTGAGAAAAGAAGTCAAAGCTGCGATTGATAGCTATGAGGAGTTTTTTAACGAGTATGCTGCCTTCATGAAAAAGTATTCATCCTCATCGAATCCATTGTCAATGCTTGCTGACTATACAACAATGATGACAAAGTATACTTCCACAATGGAAAAGTGGGAAAAATTTGACAAGAATTATGATTTAAATGATGCGGAATTAAAGTACTATACAGAAGCGACACTCAGAATCAATAATGCTTTACTATCGGTATACTGATGTTTTTGGGGGTGCGTACTATGAAACGTGCTGTATCGTTGATCTTGGTTGTGCTGTTTCTTGGCTGCTTATTCTCTGCAGGGGTTGCCGAGTCATATGATCTATCAGAATTGTCGGACAATGCCTTAATGAAGCTGTATGAGCTACTTCGACAAGAGATGGAGACTCGTAAATTACTGGATCCTGAGACGTATGACCTTCCTGAAGGAAAATACATCATAGGCAAGGATATTATACCTGGAAAATATATTCTGACTTGTACTGCTACATCTGGTGAAGACCTAGGAAATGCATATTCTTCTCTGGGCGGCTTATTTGGAAGCCTGAGCGAAGAAGATGGAACAAACTATAGTGAATTGTTTGGTTCGCTTGGAGGACTCGTAGGCGACATGGTTAGTACTCAGGTGAAGATTATTGGTGACTATGGAACAGTTTTAAAAACATACGAAATGAAGACAGACCAGACCATGCAGATCATATTGGAAGAGAAGACTGCCCTTCAGATCGAAGATGGTTCCTGCTCATTAACTCCGATAAAATAATATGAGGGTAGACGAACTGTGGACAAGGAGCCTTTACTTTTTTACGTGCCTGCTGTATTATCAGCGGACGCATGCCTCGAATGTGCAGCAAAAGACGCCCTGGATCATCATGAGTATCCAGGACGTCTTTTTATGAATAAGGTTTCAGTCTGTTCAGAAAATATCTAAAGCTGCCATATTTCATACCCCTGACGCATGGCTGAATCATAGATGGGTTTCATGTTCTTGGAGAGAATTGCGTCAAATGTTTCCTTTGAGTTCCCGGCACGGTACAATTCCTGACCGGCCCAGATCGAATGCAGGTTGTCTCTCCAGCACTGCTCGTATAACTTGTGGATGCCCGGTTTTTCCTGAATGTACTGATAGAGGAGATACTGATTGTCGGAAAAGCTTCGGAAAAAGGGATTCCACTGAGGAAGCTTATTGCTTTTGGAAGAATTCAGGGATGCATCCAAGGGCATCAGGTTCCATAATTCGTCATTCATGATAAACGACCATGGGATAAAGTGATCAATATCATATTGGCCGGGAACAATGGGCTTTCCAGTGAACACATCGGAAATCCCATGAATTGACAGTATCCCATCCCAAAGTGCATGGACCTTGCCAAGCTTGCGCATTTTATCGTCCATAGGAAGAATCTTGTAGACAAGGCCTGGAACTTCAGGATTGTTGTTTTGCAGCCATTTCACTTTTTCATACTGAATCCATCCGAGAATCTGAACGGCCTGATCCTGAATCATTTTGATCCAGTCAGGATGAAAATGGACTTCTTTCCGAAGCCTGGGACTTGTCCCAAGGGTATAAGGAAGGGATGTAACCTGAGCGTTGAAAGATTCTATCACAGTCGTCATTTTTCGCACAGAATCCCATGGAACTGTTAACCCGGTACTGGTAAAGAAACCAGCCAGAGCACGATAGGGAACCATATGTGTGAGCTGCTCCTTGGACTGGGAAAGCTCTGATTCATGATCATGGATGGCATTTTTGATTTCAACTTTGGAAGCATTGGAAGGAAGGTTGCTGATGGTAGACAACTTAATAATGGTTCTTTCCAAACCGTCCCTGATTTCGCCGTTCAAACCAAGTCCGCTCAGATGGATGTGAAACTCACGAACAGAATACCAGGCATTGCAAATCATCTCATCAATGATGGCATCAAAAGTGGTTTCCTCAATGCCTTCAGAAATGAGATTTACGATGGCTTCCAGCCAGTAATATTTGTAGCAGTAAGACGGATCTTTCAGCATCAAAGCAAAACTGCGGAGGTCTAGCGTGCTGTAATAGGAGGAATCAATTGTTAAACTCGCCGGGCCAAAAGGTTGAGCCATTGCACTTCCTCCCTGTCTGAACGAACATCCATAGAGAGCCAGGTGTCAAAAAGCTGCATGGTTGATGACTTCTCCCAGAATGTGCGCAGTGTTTCTTCGGTAAAGTCGCAAAAATAACGACCGTTCCGCATGCCTTCATATGTTCCATATTTGAAGGATGCATACAATACACCATTATGTCTGAGGGCGGCTTCGATCCGCTTAAGAACATCGGCCAATTCTTCTTTGGGAAGATGCAGGATGGAAGCGCAAGCCCAGATGCCGTCATAGGCGTCATGCTCGTTCAGATCGGAAAACAACATGTTTTTCACCTGGATTCCCGTATATGCGGAGGCTTTTTTACACAACGCTTCAGACCCATCCATGGCATCAACACGATAGCCTGCGTCTAGGAACGCCTTGGTGTCTCTTCCTGAGCCACAGCCAAAATCCAGAATACTGGCGTTTGGAGAAAGACAGGCGGTGAAACGGGTGCGCGATTCTTCCATATCTGCGATGACTGTTCTGGATATAAAATCATCAGCATTCTGAGCATAAAAATCCAATGTCTGATTGATAGCCATTGATAATTCTCCTGAAATGTATGAATTTCACCGGGTCTGATTCTTGCATGCGGGTTGTCAGTGAAATGTTATGTTTCTGAAATAAGCAAGCAGAACTGTGTCTAAGATAAATGTCATCGAAATTATACCATACTACTGTATCAAATAAAAGCAGAAATGCTGAATGCATGCCCAACCGAAACATTACATTGTATCGGGGGAATGTTGCGTGGAGCAGAACAATATGATATGATCATGACTGAAATATGACAGGATGATTTTCTTCAGATATAAGTGTTGTGACACTGCAAGCGTCAACAATGATGGAATGGTTCAAACATGTCTGCGTATGAGAACATTTTGAAAGGACTATTGTAATATCGATCATTTACACATGCTCCACAAACAATACATGCATGGTTTGAAACAGATGTTTTATCGCATACTACATGTCATTTAATGAGGATTGCACGATGATTATCTATGAAAACACCCGGGGAGGATTTATCAGTGACGTGCGGAACGGATCTATTGCTGCCAGGGTGCAGAATGCCTTTCTGCAGCATGGGATCAGTCACCATAATGATGCAGAGTATCGGGCATGGCAGAACTCCCTGATGTATATGCGCAATGTCCTTGATGATGAAGATATACCTTCTGATGCTTCGCTTGCCATAGAATATCAGATCCCGCTCACATCCAAAAGGGTGGATTTTCTTTTGGCTGGCAAAGATGCCGATGGTACTGAAAATGTGGTTGTCATTGAACTTAAGCAGTGGGAAGACAGTGGCAAAACGTCACGTCCGGATGTTGTTACAGCTTATACCGGCGGGGCGAACCGCGCAGTGTGTCATCCGAGTTATCAGGCTTTCAGTTATGCCAGGATTATTGAAACTTTCAATGAGGATGTTTATAAGTGTGGTATTCGGATGCGTCCGTGCGCTTATCTTCACAATTATCGTGAAAGCAATCGGGAACATATTGACAACGAGCTGTATCACGAGGCAATCTCAGCTGCACCAGTTTTTCTTGAGGAAGATGTCGCCAAGCTGCGCATGTTTATAAAAACGTACATCCGGGAAAAGGATGGAATCGATCTCCTCATGAAGATCGATCATGGAAAGCTGAAGCCTGCGAAGGCATTGCAGGATTCGCTTGCATCCATGATTCGGGGAAACCAGGAGTTTGTACTGATCGATGAGCAGAAGGTGGCTTATGAAACGGTCAGAAAACTTGTGGAACGGGCTGTCTCGCGAGCCAATGATCCGACAAAAGGTGCAGAGAAAAGCGTGGTAATTGTATCCGGTGGTCCTGGCACCGGGAAATCAGTGGTTGCTATCCAGTTGCTCTGCAGCCTGATTGGGAAAGGCTTCAGTGCCAATTATGTCACAAAAAATGCAGCTCCGCGAAATGTATATTTCGAGAAGCTGCGTCAGGAAAAATATAAGCTTACGTATATCAAGAGTCTGTTCAAATCTTCGGATACGTTCTGGAATGCGCCATCCAATTTACTGGACTGTATCATTGTAGATGAGGCACATCGGCTGAAGAAAAAGTCGGCTATTTTCCATGGTGAAAATCAGGTCAAGGAACTGATCAATGCAGGACGCGTAACGGTGTTCTTTATTGATGAAGATCAGAGAATTACCACGAAGGACATCGGAAGCAAAGAAGAGATCAGAAAATGGGCTGCTTATTACGGGGTGAAGGTCTATGAAGGAGAGGATCTGAATCTTGTCTCGCAGTTCCGCTGCAATGGCAGTGATGGTTACCTGAACTTTCTTGACAACTTGCTGGGCATCCGTTCCACTGCGAATCTTGATTTTGATTATGACTATGATATCCGGCTTTTCAATTCACCGACAAAAATGCGGGAAGCACTGAGAGAAAAAAACAATGTGAATAACAAATCCAGAATGATTGCCGGGTACTGCTATGAATGGGTTTCTGAGCACAATCCGGAGGGTGAGGAGTATGATATCGTTCTGGAAGATGGGTTCAAGGCAAAGTGGAATTTCTCGAATTCCCTGTTTGCGATTGCACCGGATTCTTTCGAACAGGTCGGATGTATTCATACAACACAGGGGCTGGAGTTTGATTACTGCGGCATCATTATAGGAAAAGATCTTCGATATGAAAATGGTAATGTTATAACAGATCCGTCGATGGAGGCTTTGAGTGACAAGTCGTCAGGAATCCGGTCATGTAAAGACAAGGAGCTGGCTGACAAACTGATTCGGAATACATACAAGACATTGATGTCCAGAGGCCAGAAAGGCTGTTATCTTTATTGTGAAGATAAACCGTTATTGAAGTATATTAGTAGCAAGTTAAACATAGAAATCCAGTGAAAGTGAAGCAGACAAACCTCGAAAAAAATCTGTTTCTCTTATATGAAGGTGCAATTATGCAAAAGCAAGTTAAAAAAATTAAGATCAGAGTATTTGAGATCATCAATAAAGCGGAAACAGGAGACTGGGCCAGCCGAGCATTTGACATAGTGATTATGTCCCTCATTGCTCTGAGCATTATATCTATTGTTTTGGAATCTTTTGCAAGCCTGAAAGATAAGTACCATTATGTTTTTCAGACATTTGAATATGTATCCGTTGCTGTTTTTACGTTAGAATATGCTTTAAGAATTTGGACTGCCGATATACTCTTTCCAACATCGAAACATCCAAAATTAAAATACATATGCTCTTTCATGGCTATTATTGATCTTTTGGCGATTCTCCCTTTCTATCTTCCTTTTGTGTCAGTAGATCTTCGATTTTTACGCATGATGCGACTCTTGCGGCTTTTGCGATTGCTGAGAGTTCTTAAGCTAGGAAGATATTTTGAAGCATTTCAGGTCATTATGAAAGTAATAAAAACTTCAGGTCCGCAACTTATGATGTCTGTTGTTATCTGTGGTTTTGTAATGCTGTTTGCTGCAATTATCATGTATACAGTAGAAAATCCTGTACAACCGGAACAGTTCCCAAATGTAATTTCTTCTCTTTGGTGGGCAATATGTACGCTGACAACAGTTGGATATGGGGATGTTTACCCAATCACCAGTATTGGCAGATTTTTAGCCTCGATCATCAGTCTTGTAGGTATTGGCATCATCGCTATCCCGACAGGCATCATAGCAGCTGGTTTTAATCAGGTGATTAATATGAATCAAGATGGGCGTACGCCTGCTTTGATAGAAACTATCGACATAAGTGCCATGCGGGAAGATGAATTACTGTATCTTCAAGCAGAAATATCACGTAAGCTTAATCAGCATGAAAATGAGAATGTCAATCAAAAGTTACCGCTGAGCGACAAATAAAAGCATGGTATCAATCGGATGATACATTTCAAAAGGATCATAAAAAAAGGCGGCAAGAGGGAAATAGAAAAGACGGGTTTGCAATTAGAAACAGATAAATCGCTTAATCAATTCAGATGGTTTTCCGTAATAGGAAAGCCAGACCTGTTTCTTGGCGCGGGTAATTGCCACGGAAAGAAGATTGGCCTCGGAAAGAAGCAACTCACTGAGCATTTCTTCGTCTGTGGCTTTTTCTATTTCCCGCTTATTGGGGATGATGTCTGCGCAGAGGCAAGGAAGGCAGACGTAGGTATATTCCATGCCTTTTCCTCTGTGCATGGTCATGAGCCGGACACCGGGGATAGACTTGTCATCGGGCTGCGTGCTGGTCACAGAAAGAACCTGAAGGCCGTTGCGCTCAAGACGGTCTCTTATAGAGTAAACAAGCTGGTTGGATCTGACCATGACGGCAATGTCGGAGGGAAGAACTGAAGCGGCGATCAGACTGCGGATATGCCGGATCATTTCTTGGGCTTCCATCTCCGGATCATCAAATCTGCGGATTATCTACGGCGCGGAATACATCGAGCCGGAGCGTCTACGCAGGCTGAAAAAGCGGGGACTGAACCGGAAACGAAATCTCGCACTGAAAGAATTCTCTCTCGGGATGGAAGCCCTTGACTGGTTTGTACGAAGGGATCCGCTATATAGGGTGCATGAATGCGTGTTCGGGGTGCTCGCCATGGAAAGCGAACCTGTCGACCCAAGACTGTAAAAAACACAGGCCCATCTCAAACGAGATGAGGCCTGTATTTTAGACTAACACGGCGCCTTCTGATGTCAGTTCTTTCTGGAGTTCCGGAACATTCACGCAGGTAACACTGCAGCCTGACTTTGCACAGAGATACGCACTGACACCTGCTGCATGTCCCATGATGCCTGCTGCGGGCTGGACACGCACAGCACTGTTCATCATGCGATCACTCGATGCACAGCGGCCGGCAACGATCAGATTGTCTACAAGATCGGAGACCATCATTTCATAAGGGAGACCATAACTCTCTCCGTCTTGCAGCTGAAACTGCGCTGATCCTTCTCTGAGAAATCTCTGGAATTCTGCATCACTTTCATCATAAGGGTGCATATCCAGCTGTTTGGAATAAAGTCCGATCTGGCTTTGCCATTTTCGTCTGGAAAGATAATCATCAATGGACAACACTGTTTTGCCGACGATCCTCCGACTTTCCCGCACACCCATAACACTTGCGGTAGCGACCAACTGCATCTGTTCAAAACCAGGGACATACTTCCGATAGTAAGATGCATATTCCTGAACCAGTTTTCGTCCGTGAATCATTCCTTCACTTAGCTGCTTTGCATTCAGAGCATCAAGACCAAACTCATGACCTGCATTCATGCCGCCGGTATCTGCACAGTTTCTTGCAATGCCGGGGACCAGATAATCTTTCTGAGAAAAGAAACCATCAGTCATCGCGATCTTCAGCTTTTCTGCGTGCAGCTTTGGACTTTTGTCATGCATTGGTATTTCGTCCCAGGGAATATGGCTGAAAAAACTGCAGAGAGTGGGCGGCATAACGCCAGGTGTTTCCGGCGTGTTTGCGATCCTGCATGGGATGCCGCTTTGAAAGGCAATCAGCCCGTCACCGGTGGCATCAATGAAAACTTTGCTTCGTAAAAAATGCAGTCCTTCGACATCATGAATGACCAGTCCGCGGATGGAGCGGCCGTCCATCGAGAGATCAACGGCCCGCGTGAAGAAACGTATTTCAGCTCCGGATGATGTAACCATGTCATCCAGCACCAGTTTCAGGACTTCCGGGTCAAACGGCGTCCACATGCCGCGCCTGCGTGTCAGCCTTTCCAGATTGTAATACGAAGAAATGCCACCTCTTCGAATCACTTCTTCAAATACTTCACGGAATATGCCTCCAACAACCGGTCGGACCCCGTCGTTCGTTGTATCCAGACGACAGACCAGTCCCTGTGTCGCCATGCCCCCGAGGCTGCCCATCGATTCCAGAATGACCGTCCTGGCCCCGTGCCGTGCTGCTGCGATAGCCGCACAATATCCTGCAGGCCCGCCTCCGACAACAGCGACATCATACATAGTTGGGATTTCATGAATCTGTGTCTGATAGATCATCCTTTGACAGCTCCTATCATGATTCCTTTGATCAGATATTTTTGCAGAAAGGGATAAATCAGTAAAATCGGCACGGTAGATGCGATAATCGAGGCTGCGCGAACGCCCTCGGGAAGAAGATTGATATCATCTGTCGAGATCATGGTGGTATCAGACTGGCTTTCGACTATGATGTCACGGAGATAGACCTGAAGCGTTTTCATGGATGACCGGGTGATGTAAATCATGGGATTATAATAGTCATTCCATAAACTTACAGCCATAAACAGAGTGATGGTGGCCAGAACCGGGTAGGACAGGGGAATCACAATGGTAAACAATGTGCGTGCCTGCCCGGCTCCATCAATCCAGGCGCTTTCCTCCAGGGAGGATGGGATGGTTTCACAGTAATTTTTGACCAGCAGAAGGTTATACACACTGATGGCTGCCGGAAGAATCAGTGCCCAGAATGTGTTGGTCAGCTGAAGCTGACTCATAAGGAGATAACGTGGAACCATTCCGCCGTTAAACCACATGGTAAAGACAAAGATAACCGTAATGCCTTTCATCCAGGGAAGGGTTCGCTTGGATAGCGCATAGCCTGCCATGGCAGTGACGACCACACTGAGGAGGGTGCCTGAAACGGTGACAAGAACAGAATGCAAAAAAGAATGAATAAACATGGGGGATGTCAGGACATGCCGGATCGTTCCGGTCTGGAAACCGGATGGAATGATGGTCACTCTGTTTGCGATCAGCGCGGTCTCGGAACTGAAGGCTTTGGAGAGCACATGGAGGAAGGGGATGCCGGTCAACAGAAGGAATATCAGACCAATCAGGCATGCCAGGCTGTCGACAATGATATCTTCTCTGCTGTGTATTCTTCTATGCATAAGTACCTCACCATATGCTGGCCGAAAACCTGCGGCTCAGTGCATTTCCTGTGATGACAAGGCCAAAGCCGACGACTGATTCAAACAAACCGACAGCTGTGGACATGGAATATTCCATTTTACCAATACCCATTCGGTAAATATAGGTACCAAGAACGTCACTGACATCATAAACTACTGCATTATACATCACCAGGATCTGCTCTGTTCCTGCGGTCAGAAGGTTACCGATTCGTAGAATCAGCATCAGCATAATAGTAGGCATGATGCTTGGAAGCGTAATGCTGATAATCCTTCTGAGCCTGGATGCTCCGTCAATCTGCGCAGCTTCAAAGATTTCCTGATCAATTCCTGCGATTGCGGCAATAAATACAATGGCGTTCCATCCGCATTCCTTCCATCCGGCTGTAAACACAAGAACGGCACGAAAATTATTGGGATTGGAAAGAAAGTTATACCTGTTCCCAGTGAGATGCAGGAGAAACTGATTGACCAGCCCGGTGGAGGACAGAAGGGAGGTGAAGATGCCGTAGACGACCACCCAGGAAAAGAAGTGCGGCACATACACCATGGTCTGGACTGCTTTTTTGTAGGTCACAAACGGGATTTCATTGAGAAGCAGGGCAATAAAGACACCCATGGGAAAAAGAAAAATGATTTTATAAGTGCTGATGATCACTGTGTTACGCAATACCCTGAAAAATGATGGACTGGCAAACAGCCGCTGAAAATACTTCAGCCCAACCCAGGGGCTATCGCTGATGTCGCGGAAAATACTGTAATCACGGAAAGCGATCTGCAATCCCCACATCGGTCCGTACTGGAAAACAGCAAGCGCGATGAGTGCGGGAAGAAGCAGCAGATAGATCTGTCGGTTTCTGACAGCGATTCGCCACTTTTTTCTCCATTTCATGGTTCCTGACTGCATGTTTCCACCTCAGAATCAAACGGCCGGCAGAAAGAATCTGCGTCATTTCTGCCGGCTGAAAGTGATATCACTTGGAATAGTCTTTCCACCATGCGTTATAGTCCTGAACCATCTCTGCGCCGCCCTCGGCACGCCATTCGGCGAGGAATTCAGGATAGGAGTCTGTTGTTGATTCGCCCGCTATGATTTTCATGGCTGCGTCGGCAAGCATGCTGTTCAGGGATGCTGCATAGATACTGCTGTCAAAGGTAGGTGCATATCCCACATCGGAAACGATGGTCATGGAGACAAACGGTTCTTTTATGTTCATGTATTCCCATGCTTCCCAGATATCGGCACGTTTCTTTACGCGCAGTTTCCAATATTCGGCATACTGTTCTGCCGGTCGGCCGGTATAGTAGTTGACAGAATTGGCACGCTCATCCGTAAAGGCCGGGAGAATGGGCCAGCGTTCTCCATTTTCATCGACTGTATAGTGAACGCCTTCTGTGCCGATCGTTACATTCCGAAAGGTATCTTCTTCGAGCTTGAGTTCCATATAATTGATTGTATGCTCCACATTTTTGGACCATGCAGGAATGAAAGCAATCCGGTCCATACCTCCGGCCGTGACACCGATTCCACCGAAACCTTCAGGACCCTTCAGCGGCTGCATATAGGCGATCACTGAAGCCGGCTGGAGCTCTTTCAGGCTGTCACCGAAGTTTGAATAGTTATAGCAGGACAGATACGCAGACCCGGCGACACCCGTGGTGAACTTCTCATAGACATTGGCTGCCTTGTTGGCAGGATAATCAACATCAATCAGGCCTTCCTGATAAAGAGATTTCATATAATTCAGGTAATTGAGCGTGCGGGGATCTTCTGCAATATGAACCAGCTGTCCATCGACTTCGTTCCATGTATTCGGAATGCCGAAAGCGCCCTTGATGCAGTCGAGAAACAAATCGCCGGAAGAAATGGTCAGCGGAATGGTGGGGGATCCGGTACCATTATCGAATGTTTTCAGGGCGCGGAGCGTTTCTGTAAACTCATCCAGTGTTGTGGGCATGCCGAGTCCGAGCTGATCGAGATAATCTTTGCGGAAAAACACCGTGTTGGTAACCTGGCCATGCCCGGTGAAGGAGGGATTCTGCATGCCGATGGCATACAGCTTTCCATCCAGCGTGAATGTCTCACGTTCATAGTCATTAATGGCAGCATTCAGTTTCGGAGCAAGCGCAAGGTAGGGATTCAGGTCAAGCAGCGCACCGGCTTTTGCATAGCTCATGACCTGGTCGGTCACGCCAGTGACGACAACGATGTCGTAAGGTTCGCGGGAAGCCATGATCAGATTCAGTTTCCCCATGGGATCATCTGAGGGCAGCATATCATATTCAACATGATACCCTGTTGCTTCTTCCAGAACCTGAGCCGTTGGATATGTGTTGTAATCCTTGGCGACATTGATATTCAGCTGACGCAGTGTAGGCTTTGGCGTGTCTTTCACGCGCTGACCAATCGTTTCTTCAGCAAGGGAAAGAGAACACGAAAGGATCAGGAACAGACAGAATACAGCAATAATACGTTTCATATGTCCTCCTTGTTATATACCCTCGGTGGGTTATTCTGATGTCATGATGGTACCAGACCGTCACAGCGCTCACAAGAAAGGATCTTTTGAATTCTGTTCAGATATTATGATCTTGGTCGATTTTTTCATATTTTTGTGCAAATTTAATGGTAACAGCAGTCATTTCACCGGATACGGATTCGATTGATATTCCACAATCTTTTCTCCCTGAAAAGTATTTGCATCGCTGGTCCACAGAATAGAGGCCGAAACCACCGGCGTGGTTTTCATATTCAGCAGGGCTTTCCCGGATCGGCATGCCGCACCCATTATCCGTGATCAGGATATATACCCATTCCTTCTCAAGTGAAACATCGATATCCAGATGTGCAGGTCCTTCCAGTCTGTGAAATCCATGGATAATGCTGTTTTCCACAATCGGCTGGATGGTCATCTTGGGAATGAGACAATCCTGTGCACCTTCCTGCATGCGAACCTGGACATCGATGGGTTTGTGCATGCGCTCTTCCTGAATAGCAATATAACTCAAAGCCAGATTGAGATCCTCCTGTATAGTTAAGATGTCTTTCCCTTTGGATAAGATCAGCCGATAGTAGCGCCCTATGGATATAACCAACTCAGAAGCACGGGAGTAAGCACCTTCACCGATCAGCCAGTTGACACAGTCCAGAGCATTGTAAAGAAAATGGGGATTAACCTGGGCTTGAATTAATTTCATCTGTGCTTCCTGCTGCGCAGTGAGCTGTTCCTTTTGCCAGGCAACCAGGTCAGCTGTCTGACGCACGGCAGTGTTCAGGCGGTTCAGGGAACGGAGGTGCGTCTGGTGCAGCTGGACGTCTTTTCCAGTCAGCTTCTCTTCAAGAACAGAAATCAGAGCGGTCACGCGGTTGGAAAATGCGCGAATGGTGATCAAAACAATGAACAGCAGGAAAAGTGCAATTCCAATCAGAAGCCCCCAGAACACAACATCTTCCATGGAAGCAGGAAGGGATCGGTCCATCAGAACGGTAAATGTCCATGGAAAAGACTGGAGTTCTTTTGTAATCATCCGGGTATTTGGACGATCCTCCGTATACTGATCGGATAAAAAAATATAACTCCCGTCCTGCCGCTCGAGCGCCTGGCCTCTGATACCGGCAATGCGCTGGAGGTCAGACTGAGTCTGCAGTAAGCTGATTTCGATATCAATACAGGCTGCCCCGATGACAGGAAAGGAACCTTTCGTATCCGTGACGGTCCGATAGCAGGTCAGCACAACCGTATCCGGCTTGTCTTTGTATTTCTGCAGATGAGTTTCTGTAATCTGGACACGCGGCGAGGCATCCTGATATATGGATTCTGCTTCGAACATGGACATGGGAAAGAAACTGATCTGTTCACTGGTATAGTACTTATCATGGACAAAATAGAGCCGTATGTCATACACTGCATGACTTGATTCACTGTGTTGCAGAACCGTGTTGATTGTTCTGTATTCATCGATCTGATGGTTTCGGGATGGACTGCCGGCCTCCATTGCACTGATGACTGTGCTGTCCTGGACGATCTGATCGAGAACAAAACCAGCTTCCATCAGGGTGGAATCCATCATATTGGCGGCCTGTGTAACAGCATAACTGATTGTATTGTATTGCTGCATGGCAGTCGTGCGCATCCTGTAGGCGATGCCAAGCAGAGTTAAAGGAATCAGGATGAGCAGGGCGGCCATGGCAACCCATCTGAAGAACACTGCCATCACTTCCTTCCAAGATAACGGTTACGATATTCCGACGGGGTCATGCCGACTTCTTTCTTGAAGAGTCTGGAAAAATAGCTTGCATTGGGATAACCGACGCGCTCGCTCACATCGTATAACCGAATATCAGGGTTCTGAAGCATAACCATAGCTTCACGAACCCGCTCTTTCATCAGATAATTCATGACGGTATCCCCGGTGCATTCCTTAAACAAAGCACAGAGATAGGTTGGTGCAAGATTGACATGAGCTGCGATCTGTTCGAGTGACAATGGTTCAGCATAATGCTGGCTGATATATTGCTGTGCCTCGTGGATACGGTGATGTGTTTCATCAGAGCGATTGAGATGAATCACTTCATGAATATCCCGGATATATTCAAAACAGAGTGTGCACAGATCGTCCAGCTGACGGCATTCCAGCATAGGCTGTATCCTTTCATCAAGGGATAGGCCGTCTGGAAGCGTGAAAGAGCGCTGGAGAAAATCCTCAGCAAAGTGCAGTACCGGAAGAAGAATATTCATATATTCTTTTGCACTGTGAAGGTGCAGTGACCGCAGATTTTCAAAAAATGCATGCATCGGCCCTGCTGCAGCTTCAAGGTCCGGCGCATTGAGGAAAGAGTCCATATCCTGTTTTCCCGGAACGTGGATCTGAACCGTTTCAGCCGGAAGCAATGGAGAAGAGATTACACTTCCATCTTTCAGGGAAAACGTGTTTTTCAGCATATCAGTGACCTCTGCAGCCATTTCACGAACCTGTGTGATCTCTCCCTCGCTGTCTGTACAGCCGGCGATCCAGCGATTTCCAAAGTGATCCGACAGTTCCTGGATCAGTGTTTGGGCTGCTGCATCATGTTGTCGGACTTCATAATGCTCCGGGGCTGTAGCAATTGCGACCAGAAGGCCGGATTCCAGTTGCCAGGGGACAATCTGAAAATCCGGGACAGACGGGATTTCGGTGATTCGCTCTCTGGCCTGAAGACCGATCACAAAATAGGACGCAGGCCGAAGGATGCTGTGACGTTTCAGAAGGCTCTCCGGTATTTCACTCGCAGCAACATTGGGATTTGCGATAAGATAGAAGAGGTTTGCATCAAGAAACGCATTGCTTTCCTTATAGTCATCGAGCATTTGGTTTCGCATCGCCTGGAATTTCAGGGTTTCCACGAGTCGACGAAAGCAGTCACGGAGTTCCTGAAGGTTAATCGGCTTAAGGATATAGTCAACTGCTTCTATTTTTAATGCCTGACGGATGAGGGCGACGTCCTGATATCCACTGATAAAAACGATCTTGACAGAGGGATGATCCTGCTTCACGTGCTCTGCCAGAGTCAGTCCATCCATACGGGGCATTTTGACATCGGTGAACAGGATGTCAGGCGGGGCAGCACGAATGCATCTCAATGCTTCCTCGCCATCTGCGCATACGCCGACAACACGGATGGAATAATCCTTCCATACCGGAAGATGAGCCAGTCCATTGCGGGTCATTTCATCATCATCAACAATCAGCAGTGTATACATTCAGATCCCTCCAGGATGAGACAAGAGTTTTCTTTGAAGCGGAAAGGTGCGCTGATTGGTCAGCACGGCTGCAGTATGCATGCTGATACCAGCTGGAACACAGAAGTCATGCAAAAGGAAGTCTGTGCGGTACAATCTGGTTGGATGTAAAAGTAAAAAAAGGCGGATTGTCTGGTAAAGTGCATTGAATGGCCGTTCAGCTGTCAGAGCCTGAAAATAAAAGAATAAAAGTGCTCCTGCAGAAAAAAATGGAATGCGGCCGGGCAAACCATTTGTTTTGGATTTTTAGTCTGTGCGTCATGTGTGATATTTATTCTATAGAATTCCATCGTGGCCGTCAATGATATGATGTGATCACAGAATATGCAGATGAGAGCGAGAATTTACGCGAGAATATGGGGCGCAGGAATATCGGGAACTGACATCATGATCAAAGCCGGTTTCCTTTCACAATTCTGCAATTCCTGTGATTTCCAGGCTGTTATGTTTTCCCCGTATGCGTGGGGATGAAACATCTGTTGAGAATGCAAGCATGTCCTGCGAAGCTGGTTCGCCGACTGTAAGGAGATAAGACAGGGTATAAAGGGAACGAATGTGATCTGTAAGAACCGCAACTGATTACGGGATTATTGTGCCGGACAGGGAAAAGAAATATAGTAAACATATCCGGGCTGTCATTCAAAATCTATAAACCATATCATCCAAAAAGCTGCGGAACATGAAGAGAATCTTCAGTCTGCGGCTTTTTATATTGCATGCCTTTACTGCCTTATGATAATATACCATATAGACAAGGATGAAACGAATGATTCAACTGGTCTGTCACAAAAATCAATCAAAGAACCTGAAACGCAAGATGGCCCCAATCGAACCGACAAACCAGAGTACCCCAATCACTCAGATACATGAAAAATGCTTACAGGCCACTCTCAGCTATGCCGTGCTCCATATTACACGGATCAAACAATCAGCGGGAATCCAGGAATGGAAGACAGGATGCCCCTGCTCCCAGGTGCCTGACCGGTAGACCGGCCGGCAGAACGCAGAGAAGAAGTGACATGGAATTCTGGAAGGAGACAGACAGTCATGAACAAAGAGACATTCAACTTTCAGCTCTATTCAGACGAACTCAAAGCCTCTTTTGCCAACCATGCAGATGAGATCGCCATCAGCTGTCTCATGACCAATCATAAGGTGTGGAAGATTTCCTTCAGCATGCTGCAGCGCTGGATTGAGGATTTCCGGATCACGAAGGAAAAGCTGGGACTCCGGGACGGCGACCGGGTGCTGGTGCTGGCCAACGGAACCGTGGATGCGTTTGCAACCTTTCTGGTCCTGTCCGTCAACCATCTGACCGCCGTCATGGCAGATGCGGCCATCCCGGACGGGGAACTGCTTCCCCTCATCGAATACTGCCAGGTCAGCGCTGTGTTTGCAGACATGAAAAACACGGACAAAATGCTCGCGACGCAGCATGTGCCCGTGATTCTGACCTACGGCCTGCACTCCTGCGGGAAGATTGTTTCCATGGGCGAAGCTGACGTGGACAGGGGAGAGCCGACACCGGAGGCCGTCGCGATTCTCTTCTCTTCCGGCACCACGGCCAAGCGCAAATGTGTGGAACTGAGCTACGCGTCCATCATGATCACCCACCGGAAGATCCGGGGCAAGGGTGTGCTGCATTCCGGCGTGCCGGGACGCCCTATGCTGGAAGTGTTCCCCATGAGCCATGTTTCCGGCCTCTATTCCGCCTACACGCTCCTCAATGAGGGCATGAACATCGCGACAGTCGAAAGCATTTCCTCGGACACTTTGCTGGAAGCCTTCAAAGTCTTCAAGCCCATGGCCTTCGGCATGGTCCCGAAAGTGAATGACCTGTTCATCAACAAGTTTGAGAACGAACTGAAAAAACGGCACCTGTTCGGGGTGTACGCCTCCCTCGGGAAGAAGTCGCATGCGGCGATCGCGCGGACCGGCAGCCTGGACAGGAGCCGCTCCATCATGAAACTCTTCAGAAGTCTTCTGTATAACGACAATTTCAGCTGCCTCTTCTCCGGCGGCGCATCCGGCACGCCGTATACGCGCACGGCCATCACAAATATGGGCATCGCGTACCTGGATCTCTACGCCTCCACCGAATGCGGCGTGTATATTGCCTGCAATGAACCCTCGGATATCGGCGGCGAGGGCTCCGTCGGCAATGTACGCCAGGATCCCTATACAGAGACCATCATTCATGCGCCGGACGCGCAGGGCATCGGGGAAGTGTATGTCCGCACGGACCAGATCATGAACGGGTATTACCGGGATCCGGAAAAGACCGCGGAATCCTTTGACGGCCCGTATTTCAAGACAGGCGACCTGGGACGGATCGATGAGAACGGCTATCTGTATATTACCGGCCGCCTCAAGGAGAGCATCCTCATGCCCAACGGCGCCAAGGTCGCCCCGGCCGATCTGGAAATGCTGCTCGCCCCGGTCATGCCGGAAGGCGCCGGGTATGCCGTGGTCGGCGTTCCGTCCCCGGAGGACGGCGCGGACCGGATTCATCTGTTCATCCGTCAGGATAAGATGTCGGAAGCGGAAAAGGAAAGCCTGCGTGAGGAGATCCTGAAATTCCAGTACAAGGCCCTGAATCAGTACAGGATCAGCGGGATTCACTTTATAGAGGAGATCCCGTCCACCAGCATTGGAAAACCGAAGCGGTATCTCCTGAAGGAATACGTCCTGAAACAGAGCGAGCAGGCCGCGGAAAAGCCGGAGGAGAACAAAGCGCCGGAAGAGGAACCCACGGCTGAGGCCGCCGCCGCGAAGGCGGTCGCGGAGACGCGTGACCTGGACCCGGCTGCCGTGGAGGCGAAAATCTTCCGGATTGTCCGGGAAACGTCGAAATATGAGAAGGAACTGACCGGCTTAGAGGATTTCAAGGAAGACCTCGGCATGGACTCCCTCTCCATTATGGAAATGTGCTCGGAAATCGAGTCGGAGTACTCCATCAGCGTCGGCCCGTATATCTTTGTCATCCCCAATGCCAGGGAAATGACGGATTACATTCTCGACCCCATTTTCCAGGAACTGAAAAAGGAGAAAGCGGCCAAAAAGCGGAAGATCGATCCGTACCGGTATCCGGTGAAGAGAAACATCCTTCATCGCGCGCTGTTCTCCTACTTCCGGAAATGGAGCCGGAAGCAGCTGGATTTCTGCGTGGAAGGACTCGAAAACGTGCAGGCGGGCAGACAGTACATCTTCTGTCCGAACCATCAGACGCACTTTGACGGACTGTTTGTCTGGACGGCGCTGGGCAGCAAGTGCCCGGACCTGGACCGCTTCGGCTGCATGGCCAAGGTGGAGCACCTCGAGCAGTTCCTGACCGGCCTGATGATGAAGACGCTCGGCGGCATCCCGGTCAACCGGTCCGGCAACATCATTGACTCCACCCAGCGTTCCATCAACTTCATCAAGGAAGGCAACTCTTTCCTGATCCATCCGGAAGGCACAAGGACAAGGAACGGTCATCTGGGCCCGTTCAAGGACGGCGCGGCGAAGATCGCCCTGGAAACCGGGCTTTCCATTATCCCCGTGGCGATCAGCGGCGGGTATGACATCTGGAGCTATGACAAACCTCTTCCCCAGACAAAGGATCCCGCAAACGGCCGCAAGCGCAGACTGACCATCACGTTCTGTCCGGAAGTGCAGACCGTCGGCAGAAGCGAGCAGGACATCACGTCTGAGATCCGGGAGAAGATCATTTCCAGGCTCTCTGAGAAGGAAAAACCGGAAGAGTAAAACGGAAGCGGGGGGGAACGTATGAACATCGGGATTGATGTGGACGGCACACTGATGGATATTTCGTCCTATATGCTCGAAAAGGGCAGGCGGTATTTTCAGCGGGAGCCGGACGACCCGGCAGCCTTTGATGTCGATGCAATGTTTTCCTGCACACACAAGGAGCGGACCCGGTTCTGGATGCGGCATCTCCTGAGGTACTGTACAGCGATGCCGGCCATTGACGGCGCGGCTGAAACCATCCGTCGTCTGAAGGCGGACGGACACAGGATCAATATCGTGACCAGCCGCGTCTATACGACGCGGTCCGACCTGATCGGCATTCTGTTTCGCTCTCTCCTCATCCGGTGGTTGAAGAAAAACGGGATCGCTTACGACGACATTGTCTTCTGCGAGGACACTGGAGAGTCGAAACTCAGGGAGTGTCAGCGGCTGCACGTGGATGTCATGCTGGATGACAAGCCGGACAACCTGATCACCATTTCCCGGGCCTGCCGCGTTATTGTCTGTCCCATGCCGTGGAACCGGGACATGGCGGAGCAGGGATTTGTCCGGGCCAGGGACTGGGATCACATCTATGATCTCCTGTCCGCGGACACCCGGGCCTGATCTGCCGGTCCGTGCATGCCGTGCGCGGGAAAAATCTGTTTCGATATGAAATGAACTCTGCAGATGCCAAAAGCAGGATCGTCTTTCGGCATCTGCGCTTTTTTCTGTGCAGGAGAGCTCTCTCAGCATCCGGAGGCAGTGCACGTTGTCTCTCTTGTATCGGAAGCGCGCATTCAGTACAATAGTCTCAGCATGATGAAGCGGCCGCCGGACATTCGCAGGAACAAGCATCGCGTGATCAGAATAAAACGCGCGTGTCAGGCCCCAATATCATGAAAGCAGATCATGGCAAGCACACTGCAGGACGCTCCATATGCCCGGAAGCCGGACACTGCAGCGCGAAAAAAACATACAGAAACCGGAGACGGATCCGGTTTCATGAAAGGACTGCCCATGAAGACAGCCTATATCCATGGTTCGGTGTACACCGGACAGCTGCCCCTGTGCGAGGCTTTTCTGGTGGAAGACGGGAAGTTTGCGCGGACAGGGAGCACACAGGAAATCCTCCGTGAAATTTCAGAAAGCGATGCGTGTGTGGACCTGAACGGCGCGTTTGTCGCACCGGGATTCAATGACTCCCATATGCATCTGCTCAGCTACGGGAATGTGCTGCGCTCCTGCCAGCTGGCCCCGCATACGCACAGCCTCTCCGGCCTCATGGACCATGTCCGGGCCTGGATCGCCGAGAACCCGCCCAGGGAGGGGCAGTGGGTGGTCGGACGCGGCTGGAACCAGGACCTGTTTGAGGATGTGCAGCGCATGCCGTCCAGACAGGATCTGGATGCCGTTTCCCATGAGGTGCCCATCATGCTCACGAGGGCCTGCGGCCACTGCTGTGTCCTCAATACGCCGGCCCTGAAGATTGCCGGCGTGACCGCCGGGACACCGTGCCCGGAGGGCGGGGCCATCGGGATGGAGAACGGGGAGCCGGACGGGCGGCTGTATGACAATGCCATGGAACTGGCGAGCCGCGTCCTGCCGCCGCCCGGGAAAGAGGAAATCCGTGAGATGCTCCGCGCTGCGTGCCGGGCGGTCAACCGGTATGGCATCACCAGCGTGCAGACCGACGACTATGAGGTCTTCAAAGGGGTCTCCTGGCGGGAGATCAACGAAACGTACCGGGAGATGGCAGACAAGGGTGAACTCACGGTGCGCGTCTGTGAACAGGCGCAGCTCATGACACCGGAAGCGGTCCGGACCTTCGCGGAGTCGGGCTGCACAACGGGAGCCGGGGACGCATGGTTCCGAATCGGGCCCCTCAAAATCGTGGGCGACGGCTCGCTCGGCAGCCGGACCGCGCATCTCTCCCGTCCATATGCGGATGCCCCGGAAACGCAGGGCTTTTCCCTCTTTTCGGAGGAAGAGATGCACTCGCTCATCGGGGAGGCGCACGCACTGGGTATGCAGACCGCCGTGCACGCCATCGGGGACGCGTGTCTCGACCGGGTGCTGGACGCCATGGAACAGGCCCTTTCGGAGCACCCGAGAGCGGACCACCGGCACGGGATTGTGCACTGCCAGATCACACGGCCGGACCACCTGGAACGCATGCGCCGTCTTGGGCTGCATATCTATGCCCAGTCCATTTTCCTGGACTATGACAACCACATCGTGGAGCAGCGCGCCGGGAGGGACCTTGCGCAAAGCAGTTACAGCTGGAAGACGCTCCTCCGGGGCGGTCTCAGCGTATCGAACGGCTCCGACTGCCCGGTCGAGCTCCCGGACGTCATGGAGGGGATCGAGTGCGCGGTGACAAGGAGTTCCCTTGACGGCACCGGCCCGTATCTTCCGGAGCAGGCCTTCACCGTGCAGGAGGCGCTGGACAGTTTCACCATGCACGGGGCCGAGGCCAGCTTTGAGGAAACCTTCAAGGGACGCATCGCGCCGGGGTACCTCGCGGACTTTACGGTGCTCAGGGAAAACCCGTTTGAGGCAGAGCCCCATCATCTCCATGAGATTGAAGTCGAGGCGTGCTTTGTCGGAGGAACGTGCGTATATGCCCGCGGCGCGGCTGATGAAAAGGAGGGACAATGAGATGGCAGAAGACAGACTGTATGATCTGGCGTTTGCCTTTAAAAACACGAAACTGTGGGAAAAACTCAGTGATCTGGATCTCTTCGCCGTACGCCTTCCGGGCGGAGAGATCGGGTACTGCTGCGTCATGGGCCAGATGGGGGATCACTTAGCCCTGGCCGTGTATGTGGGGGATGAGGGATTCCAGAGCTATCGGCGTCTGGCCAGTGCGGACATGCGTACCCTTCGTCCTGTGGCCATGTACAACATGATGGCCTCCCAGTGCTGTATCCAGTGCTCCCTGGAAAACAGGGAAGACATGACAGATGAGGAAGTAAAGGAGATTCGGGCGTATGCGAAGGCGCATCAGATCACGGTGCGCGGAAAGCATGCGTATCCTCAGTTCAGCCGGCACACCGCCGGCAGGCTCCCGTGGCAGATCCGGTCCAAAGAGGATGAGGAGCGCCTCTGCGAAGGCCTCCTGGCCGCACTCGAAGTGCACCGCCGTCTCCTGGAAGGCACCAAAGAGGAGATGGGGCTTTCGAAAATGAATGAAAAGACCGCAGTCATCCCGCTTCTCTCAAGGGAGGGCGAGAGCTGGCGTCTTGAGACCACCCCTGTGCCCACGAAGGAGAGCACGGTTCCGGAAGTGGAATTTACGGATCAGCTGCTCTCGGCGCGGCTGAAGAAAAAGAAAAAGAAGGGGATCTGGGAGTGCGCGGCGTGCTGGCTTATGACGCCCGTCCAGGAGGATGAGACGGACGAAGAAGCACCGTTTTACCCGCTCGCCCTCATGGCGGCGAACCTGGAAAGCGGCATGGTGCTCATGCCGGTCATCTCAGACGGTTCAGATCTCTCCGAGATGGTGCATCAGTTTGCGCAGAGCATGCAGGAATGCGGAAGCGTCCCGAAAACCATCCGCTGCGGCGAAGAACGCAGCTTCTCCATGCTCAGGGATCTGTGCGAAAAGACCGGGATTGCCATGGAGAAAACCGATGAACTGGAAGTCCTCGACGACGCGCTGATGTCCCTCCTGGATCACATGCGGGAAATGGATGAAGACGAGGACGAGGACGATGATGACGACTTCGATGACGATGAGGGTCTCGTGGATCCCATGGGGCATTTTGAGGATCTGGCGAATGCCATTGACGAAGTGACCGATGCCGAGCTCAGGCAGATGCCGCGGGAAGTGAAAGACATGCTGCGTGAATTCGCCGACATGGACGTGCTGCCGGAAGAAACCGCCCGGCGGATCCGGAGGGTGCTGGGCCGGAAGCGCTGAGAGGGACAGGGTGTTCCCGCGTACTGGCATGGCAGGCATCCGGAGACGGGAAGACCCCGCCGCGCTCTTGAAGGGACTCCCGGGGAAAAACAGACCAGCTGCTTTCAGGAACAGGAAACGGCCGCAGGCCTTCCGGTACAATGGAAGGTCCTGCGGCCGTTTTGCGTCTCTGGAGCCGTGCGGAGAGCGGGCTGTGCCGCATCATGGGTATCCGTTCCGTGGTGCGCAGCTGCCACGGCCTCTGCCGCGCATGGCGTGCAGCGACGAGAGCATCTCCTGGAGGGACCGGATGCAAAGGGTCTTTCATGGTTTGGTTGATTTGGAGAACCCCGGATGGGTGCCAATGCGCGGACCGGCATGGAAAAAATCATCCGGAAAACGGAATCCCTTCCTGCGCTTCTTGAACGTGCGTCCTATCGATGGTATTATGAAAACAGCATGAAAAAGAAACAACGGCTGCCGCAGGGAACGGGGGAGCGTCCATGAGAGAAACACTGAGGATCAATACGGGATGGAAATTCTTTTTCGGGGAGCCGGAGTGGGTCGGGATTTCCCGGGCCGTCTCGGACCAGAGCTACCGGATGACGCGCGCGGCAAGCGCCAGGGGGCCGGCCCGGCGGGACTTTGACGACGAACACTGGGAAACCGTGTCCATCCCGCACGATTTTGTCGCGTTCAATGGAATCTCTCAGACCGAGCCCCACGGCGGGGAACACTATGCCTTCCCCATGGACCGCGGGAGCGCGTGGTACAGAAGGACGTTTCTGCTGAGCGAAGAAGACCGGAACAAGCGCATCACCCTCTATTTTGAGGGCGTGGGCACCCAATGCGAGGTCTACCTCAATGCCATGCTCCTCAAAGTGCATTTCACCGCAGGCATCGGGTTTGAAGTGGACATCACGGACGCCGCGCTCTTCGGGGAGTGCCCGAATGTGCTCGCCGTGCACTGCGATTGTCATGACTTCGAGGCCTGGTACTATGAGGGCGGCGGGATCACGCGGAGTGTCTGTCTGACGAAGACCGACCTTGTGGCCGTCCCGCTGTGGGGCACGTTTGTAAAAACAAGCCATCTGGAGGGAGATGCCTGGGAAGCTTATGTGGAGACCGAGCTGATCTCCGTGGACGCATGTGCCCGCTCTGTGCAGGTCCTGTCCCGGATCGTGGATGAGGAGGGGAAGACCACCGCGGAAGCGATTTCGGATGTGCAGGATGTACCAGCTCGCGGCGAGGCCATGGTGCACCAGACGCTTCCGGTTCCGTTTGTCCGGCCCTGGAGCCCGGAGGAACCGCATCTCTACAGCCTCCGGACCGAGGTCGTGTGCGAAGGAAACGTCATCGATACGGTTGACACGACGTTTGGTTTTCGTGAACTTCGATATGACGCGGAGCACGGGCTCTTTGTCAACGGAAAGAAGACCACGATCTATGGGTTTGCGAATCATATGACATATCTCGGGGTGGGCGAGGCGCTCTCCGACTCCATGGCCGAGTACCAGATCCGAACGCTGAAGGAAATGGGCAGCAACGGCTACCGGACCGCGCACAGCCCGCACCCGGAGGCGGTCATGGACTGGTGCGACCGCTACGGGCAGCTGGTGATGGACGAAAACCGCTGCTTCCGCTCCTCGGAGATCTGTCTGGACGAGGTGCGGAGCATGGTCCGGCGCGACCGGAACCATCCGTCGGTGTGCATGTGGTCGGTCTTCAATGAGGAGGACTTTGTCACCTGCGACACCGGGAAGCGCATCTTCCGCCACCTGAAGGAGGAGATCCGGAAGCTCGACCCGACGCGTCCGGTCACCGGGGCGGTCTCCTACGGCATGTTCTCGGAGGGCATGCACGGGGACTACGATCTCTTCGGGTTCAATCATCAGACGATGCATTTCGATGCCCTGCACCACCTGCATCCGGATAAACCCATCTTCTGCTCGGAGATGATCTTTCCCCTCGGCTGCCGCGAGCACACGGGAAAACCAGCCGTGCGCGCCGGCGAGGATGCGCGGCAGCTGGAAAAGGAGTATGTCATCGGGGGCTTCCATTTTACCGCCTGGCGCTACGGCCCCGAGCGCGCGGAAATCCTCGGGATGGACGGGACGCCGGGCACGGGATACTACGGCTTCCGCGCGTATCTCAGACGGAATGAACCCTTCTGCCATGTCTGTCCGGGCTGGGATTTCCCGGGAAAAGAGGGGCAGGAGGTCGAACTGCATCTTGCCAATAACGGGGACGAATGCGAGGTCTTCATCAATGACGATCCGCCCATCCGCGTGAAGACGGACTTCTACCGGATCACGCCCGTAAAGGTGCGCTATTGGCCGGGGACTGTCCGGGTTGTGGCCTGCCGGGACGGGAAACCGTGGGCTGAGGACACGGCCGTGACGCCCGGGGAGCCGGCCGGACTGGAACTTGTGTGCGAAAACCGGCAGCTCGCCGCTGACGGCGCGGACACGGCGATTGTCTCCGCGTACATCGTGGACCGGGAGGGCAGACGCTGCCTGCATGAGAGCGGCCGGATGGTGCACTTTGCGTCGAGCGCGGAGGGCGAGCTCCTGACAACCCTCACCCTCCGGGAGGACGGCTTCCAGGGAAAAGTCGGGGCGGACATCCGGACCTTTGACGGGAAATGCCAGGCGATTTACCGCTCCCTCGAAGGCGAAGGAAGCCTGAAGGTGACCGTGACTTCCCCGTGCCTTGAAGGGGCTTCCCTTGAGATCCCGCGCGCAGCGGGGAAAATCCCCCAGCTTCCACTTCCAGAGCAGCGGTACATCACCTCCTGGCGCATATCGAACGCGCTTCCGGAAGACACGGTGGATGCGGAGGTCATGGGGGCGCACATGACCGAGCGCTGGAAGAAGGTCGGGACGATCGGGACGCCGGAGGTTCAGAGAAAACGGGGAGGGGACCCGAATGCGCCGCTGCACTACGTGTACTATGCCACTTCCGTGGTGCCGGAGATGGGACAGGGCCTGCCGGCCCTCCGCTTTGAAGGCCTCGACGGCCGGGCGGATGTCACCATCACGGACGGGCAGCGCACCGTGCATAAACTGCACCCGTCGGACTCCCCGTGGTTCGGGCATTACCGCCCGGAGATGATTGTGCCCTGCGAGGGCTTCCGGCCGGGTGACCGGGTGGAGATCTGGGTTTTCCTGCACGGCGCCGGCCGCATCCACGGCATTGGCTGGCCGGTGCACTGGATGGTCACAACCCGGGAAGCGATCGACGCGCTGGAACAACAGACAGACAGGGAATGGTATCACTGCGAATACCGGGAATAAAGTTCCCCGTCAGAAAAGCACGCGGGTGAAGACGGCAGCTGCCGTTTCACCCGCTTTTCATCAGGAAGAAGCTGCAACATGCTGTTTTCAGAGATCCACTGTCTGCATGTCAGGTGATCCCAGAGAAGGTTCCGGAACCAAAAAACCGAAAGGTCAGCAGCCGGTTTTCCGGGATGAGGGAACTCCTGTTCACTGGGATAGGGAAGCGGAGACTGAAAAACAAAGAGGGGCTGCGGAAATTGACGGGGAAGCACAGCCATGATATGATCTGCATGAATCGGCGGCCGGGTCTTCGCCCGGCCGTGCAATGAATCCGAATACGTCAGGAGGCTTTCTATGCTCAGTCAGAAAACGGCAGCTGCGGTGCTCGATGCGGCCCTGCGCTCCGGCGGCGATTTTGCCGAGATCTTTCTGGAGGACCGCAGAAACAATGTCCTCACCATGCGCTCCAGCCGCATTGAAAATGTGAACTCCAACCGTCTGCACGGCGCGGGCGTCCGTGTGTATTCCGGGCTTTCCTCGGTGTATGTCTACACCAATGACACGTCCCTGGAAGGCCTGCTCGACTGCGCCGCGCGCGCAGCCGCTGCCATCTCCGGGCCCGACATGCATAAGGCGGCTGCCTTCGCGCAGACCCAGTGCCCGAACGTGCACATCATCAAGGAACTCCCGTCCCAGGCCGACATCCGGAAAAAGGCCGAGAAGATCAGGGCCGCGGGTGCCATCCTGAAGATGTACCCCGAGGTCGTGCAGGGCATCATCAACTATACCGATTCCGAGCAGCGCGTCTGGATTGCCAATTCCGAGGGCCTGTTCAAGAACGACCTGCGCGTGTACACCCGCTTAACCGTGAACGCGGTGGCCTCCAACGGCACCGAGAACCAGACCGGTTCCTGCAACCCCGGCGCGATGCAGGGCTTTGAGCTCTTTGACCGCACGGTGGATCCGGAAATGTGCGCACACGAGGCGGCGAGAACGGCCGTGCGCATGCTGCACGCCCCGCTGTGCCCCTCCGGCATGATGCCCGTGGTCATCGACAACGGTTTCGGCGGCGTCATCTTCCACGAGGCCTGCGGACACTCCCTGGAGGCGACCTCCGTGGCTCCCGGCAACAGCGAGTTCTCCGGGAAGCTCGGACAGAAGATTGCCTCCGACCGTGTCACCGCCATTGACGACGGCACCATCCCCAACGCCTGGGGCAGTGAAAACATCGATGACGAGGGCAATGAGCCGACAAAGCTCGTCCTCATTGAAAACGGCATCCTCAAGAACTACATGATTGACCGCCTCAACAGCCGCAAAATGGGCATGCCCGTCACCGGCTCCGGACGCCGTCAGGGCTACATGTTTGCCCCGACCAGCCGCATGCGCAACACCTACATTGCCGCGGGCAATGACAGCGAGACGGAGATGATCGCCACCATGGGCGACGGCCTCTACTGCCGCAAGATGGGCGGCGGCTCGGTGGATCCGTCGACCGGCAAGTTCAACTTTGCCGTGCAGGAAGGCTATCTGGTCAAAGACGGCCGCATCATCCACCCGGTGCGCGGCGCGAGCCTCATCGGGCGCGGCAGCGAGATCCTCATGAAGATCGACCGGGTCGGCCGCGACATGCAGATGGCGCAGGGCATGTGCGGATCCCTGTCGGGCTCTGTCCCCACCAATGTCGGACAGCCCATGATCCGCGTGTCCAGTCTCACCGTCGGCGGCGCAAAGTAAAGGAGGAAGAATCATGGACGAATATATCAAGAAGCTCCTTGTGGCAGCCGGCGAGGCGGGCATTACCGCAGCCGAAGTCTACCTTGCCTCCAGCGACCGCTTCCGCGCCATGTGCCAGCAGGGCGTGATCAACAACTATACCGTCAACAGCACCCGCGGCCTGAGCCTGCGTGGCATCTACAACGGCCGGATGGGCTATGCCGGAACGGAAGCCTTTGACGATGAATCGATTGCCCAGCTGGTTTCCGGCGTCATCCAGTCCGCCACCATCTCCGAGGATGACAGCGTGCAGGAAATCTATCCCGGGGACAAAGAGTATCCTGACGTAGACAACTATGCACCGGAACTGGACAGCGTGACGCCTGAGGAAAAGCTCGATTACATCCGCGAGGCGGAGAAGACACTGCTCGCGTGCGATCCGAGGATTGCCGCGGCGACCTACAATATGATCTCCACCGCCTCCGGCACGGTGCGCATTGTCAATTCCTACGGCCTGGACCTGCAGATGCGGGACAACGTCTTTGTCAGCTACATCAATGCCCTGGCCAGGGACAACGGACAGAGCGCCGGGGAGAGCGCGATGTGCGTGGGCCGCACATTCCGGAAGGAAGAGGCTGTGAGAACGGCGAAGGAAGCGGCTGAAAAGACGCTCTTCATGCTCGGCGCCGAGCCCGTGAAGAGCGGCGTGTACCGCACCATTTTCGATCCCTATGCCATGGGCGATCTGCTCGGGGTCTTCTCCGGCATTTTCTCCTCGGAGAACGCGCAGCAGAATATGAGTCTTCTTGCGGGCCGCGAGGGCGAAAAGATCGCCTCGGATGTGGTCACCCTGGTCGACGACCCGCTGCTCAAAGGCGGCTTTGAGAGCCGTGCCTTTGACGATGAGGGTGTGGCCTGCCGCACGCTGAATGTGGTGGAAGACGGTGTCCTGAGGACTCTCCTCTATAACCTCAAGACAGCCCGCAAGGCCGGCGTGAAATCCACCGGCAGTGCGCGCAAAGCCGGGTATGCGGCGCCTGTGCGCGTGGCCCCGAGCAATTTCTTCTTTAAGCCCGGCACCAAGAGCCTGGACGAACTCATGCAGGACGTGGGCGAAGGCCTGGTCATCACCGAGGTCGGCGGACTGCATGCCGGCGCGAACCCCATGAGCGGCGACTTCAGCCTGATCGCGGAAGGTTACACCGTACACGAGGGAAAGAAGGACCGACCTGTGGAACAGATCACCGTGGCCGGCAACTTCTATGAGCTGCTCAAATCCATCCGCGCCGTCGGCAGCGACCTGGTCTTCCCGGGCGGCGGCATCGGCAGCCCGTCTGTGGATGTCGGTGAGCTTCGCGTGTCCGGCAAATAAGCAGATGCAGTCAGCAAAACACAGAGCCTTACCTTTGAGGCCCTGCGTTTTTTGCGTCCGCTTTTGTTTCCTCCCTGCGGTCTGTGACGATCGGGGGAGCGTCAATCCGGGTAAAAAACATCAAAAAAACAATCCTGAGAGGAATCAAAGGATGCACGTTGAATATCTATCCTGAAAAGACGGCATGCATCTTTTTTTCGGAGCTTGTTTTCGAAGAAAATGCAGTGCAGATAAAGGAGAATACAACGTGTCACTGAAGCAGGAAAACCGTCCGGCAGAAACATTCCGCACCGAGACGGATTCGATTGGTTCCAAACAGGTTCCCATGGATGCCTACTATGGCATCCAGACTGCCCGCGCCTATGAGAATTTCCGGATCACAGGCCTGAGCATGCACAATGAGATCATCAACAGCCTTGCACAGATCAAGAAAGCCTGTGCCATCACCAACAACGAGTGCGGCATCCTCGACAAGAAAAAGACCGAGGCCATTGTCCGTGCCTGCGATGAAATCCTCGGGGGACGACTGCACGATCAGTTTATCGTCGAGCCCATCCAGGGCGGCGCCGGAACGTCCCTCAACATGAATGCCAATGAAGTCATCGCCAACCGCGCCATTGAGCTGCTCGGAGGGAAAAAGGGCGATTACGACATCGTCAATCCCAACGATGACGTGAACTGCGGACAGTCCACCAATGACGTGATTCCGACTGCCGGCAAACTGACGGCGCTGAAGCTGCTGGATCACACGCGGCGCGAGCTCATGGACCTGCATGAAGCACTCATGCAGAAGGGCGCGGAGTTCGATTCGGTCATCAAGATGGGCCGCACGCAGATGCAGGACGCTGTCCCGATCCGCCTGGGTCAGGAATTCAAGGCCTATGCCAGCGCCATCATGCGCGACGTCAACCGCATGGACAAGGCGAAGGATGAGATGCGCAGCCTGAACCTGGGCGGCACGGCCATCGGAACAAGCCTCAACGCCAACCTCCAGTATGTGCAGAGAGTCGTGCCGACACTGGAGAGCATAACAGGCCTCGGCCTTGTGCAGGCCTACGACCTCATTGACGCGACCCAGAACCTGGACGCCTTTGTGGCCGTTTCCGGCGCGGTGAAAGCCTGCGCGGTGACGCTCTCCAAGATCGCCAATGACCTGCGGCTGCTCTCGTCGGGTCCGTACTGCGGATTTGGGGAGATCAACCTGCCGGCGCGCCAGGCCGGGTCCTCCATCATGCCCGGCAAGATCAACCCGGTCATCCCGGAAGTGGTCAACCAGGTGGCGTTTAATATCATCGGCAACGACGTGACGATCACCATGGCCGCGGAAGCCGGACAGCTCGAACTCAATGCCTTTGAACCCATTGTGTTCTACTGTCTCTTCCAGTCCATCGACACCCTCGGTTTTGCCGTGAATACCTTTGTGCACAACTGCATTGAGGGGATTACGGTGAATGAGGCGCGGTGCCGCTCCATGGTGGACAGAAGCGTGAGCGTCATCACGGCGCTCAGCCCGTATATCGGATATGAAAAGTGCGCAGAGATCGCCAAGGAGGCCATGAAGAGCGGGCGTCCGCTCCGGGAACTGCTGGTGGAAAGGGGACTGCTGACGGAAGCCCAGCTTGACCGGCTGCTGGATCCGTTTGTGCTCACCGGCCCCGGGCGAGTGGACAAGAACAAAATTAAAGAGAAGTAAAGGGAATCAAAGCGCAGAAGAAGCGGCCCGGCTGATTCGTTCAGCCGGGCCGCTTCTGTGATTTGGGAAATGACCTTCCGGAACGGATCGGGAGGAATGTGACACTCTGAACTTCAACAGATGAATGGTGCATGCCGCCGGGCTGAAGATATCATTTGCTCCATACGAATCCACGCAGAGCATACCCGGAGGACTGTCCGATTTGCTGCAGAGATGACTGATTGTCAGTCCGTGCTGTATGCAGGAAAGATCATGTGTCAGCGACATCAGCTTTCAACAAAGCAGGATGTCTGTGTGAAAAATGAACAATCGTTTGAACAGTATAGTTTCAGATGTTCATCTATTGTTCATTTTGCGTGCTATTGTTCATTCTGTTCAGGCAAAATCCATGCTGTCCGCTGAAACTGGAAATGATTTTCGCGAAGGTGCCTTCTGAAAAAAACAAATGAATGCCTATGACTGAGGCAGAACAGAAAGGCGTCAGAACATTGCAAATGAAAGGGAACCATACTGGCGCGAAGAGAGGATCCGCTGTCCCCTGGAAGGAATGAAACCATGGCGAAGGAGCATATCATAACAAGAAACAAAAGGTCCCATCAACATAAAACGAGGGAACAATGATGTCTCCTGTAAAAGACCAATACAATCATATGTATTGGTCTTTGTTTTATGCCTTGAAATCAAAGGGGAAATGAGATACAATGTGTTAAAACTCATAACGCCTGGAGAGGCGGAACATACTTCAAGCAGCAGATCGCGCTTGTCCAATGGAAAATGCTTGCACCTGCATTTGCCTCTGAATGCGATAATGCAGTTTTTTGATTTCATATCTCTGCAAAATCGTTGAAACAAAGGTTTTTTTGGACGGCCCGGGGGGAGGAATGCCTTGATGACCTATTACGCACATCTGTCTGCGGATGGACGGCAGCAAACCGTAGACGATCATCTCAGGAATACCGCTGCCATGTGCGGGACTTTTGCTTCATCGTTCTGCATGAAGGAAGCAGGCGAATTCATCGGCCTTATGCACGACATTGGGAAATGTTCGGATGCCTTTCAGAAGCGGCTGCTTGGAGGACCTGTGGTCAATCATTCTACGGCCGGTGCATTGGAGTGCGCAAAGCGGGATGCGCTCTGGGCAGCATGTTGTGTGGCAGGGCATCACAGCGGCATGCCGGATGTCGGAAGCCTGAATCAGGATATGGCTGGAGATCCCACACTGTATGGCCGTCTTCGCAAGGCAAATCGAGGAGATATTCCATCCTATGAGGTCCCGTTTTCCATACAAACCGTACCACATCCGGACCCGTATGGTCAGGATCCGCTTACGGATTCCTATCTGATCCGAATGCTGTATTCATGCCTGGTGGACGCAGACTACCTGGATACAGAGCAGTTTATGGCCAAAGAGCCGATTGCCAGAGGACAGGAGGACTCTCTGTCCAGCCTGCTGTTGCAGCTGAACCGGTATACAGAACCCTGGTTCCCGCCAAAGAACGATCTGAACGAGATGCGCTGTGAGATCCTGCAATCCTGCATGGATGCCGGAGCAGCGCCGCGGGGGCTGTATACACTGACCGTTCCCACTGGCGGCGGGAAAACCATCTCCTCCATGGCTTTTGCACTGCAGCACGGTGTAAAGCATCATATGGATCGGGTGATCTATGTCATCCCATATACCTCAATCATTGAACAGACTGCGGATGTTTTCCGTGGCATTTTTGGGGAGAAGAATGTGGTCGAGCATCACAGCAATGCCAATCTGGACATCCGGGAGGATGGACCGGAGCATCAGTATGGAAATGCCCGGGCAGTGGAAAACTGGGCCGCACCGATCATCGTCACAACGGCGGTGCAGTTCTTCGAATCCATGTATGCGAATCGCCCATCGAAATGCCGGAAGCTGCACAGTATTGCCAACAGCGTCATCATCTTTGATGAGGCACAGATGCTGCCTGTTGCTCAACTGCGGCCCTGCGTTGCCGCCATTGCCAAACTGGTGGAACGTTTCCGGGCGACTGCGGTGCTTTGCACAGCAACACAACCTGTACTGAATGATCTATTCAGGGAATATGCTCCTGCGTACATGCCCAGGGAGATCTGTCATGATATCCCGAAAATGTTTGAGCGGTTCCGCAGGGTGCGGTTCGAGCATATCGGCATCATCGACGCGGATGGGCTGGCAGACCGACTATCGCAGCTGCCACAGGTGCTGTGTATCGTGAACAGCAGAAAATCTGCTCAGGCGATCTACGGGAAGATCCCTTCAGAAGGCAGTTATCATCTCTCCACGCTCATGGTTCCCTGGCATCGGCTGCAGGTGCTGGCTGAAATTCGTGAACGCCTTGGAAACGGTCTGCCTTGCAGGGTGATCTCCACATCGCTGATTGAAGCCGGTGTGGACGTTGACTTTCCTGCAGTCTACCGAGAGCTGGCAGGGCTGGATTCCATCCTGCAGGCTGCAGGACGGTGCAATCGGGAGAACCGGAGGCCGGCAGAGGCCAGCGTGGTCACGGTTTTCGAAGGGGTATCCACACCGCCGCTGATGCTGAAGGTGAATATCGGAGCGACCAGGGAGACCTTGGGATCAGGGGCTGATCTATCTGACCCTGAGACCATCAGCCGATATTTTCGGGCATACCGGTCATTGGCATCCGACAAAATGGATCAGGCAGGGATCATTGATGCGCTTTCCCGGAAGAGCGGCTGTGTGCTTCCGTTCAAAACGGTTGCTGAGAGATTCCATCTGATTGAGGACAATGCCCACACCGTGTATATCCCCATAGGAGACGGAGCATCCCTTGTGCAGCGGTTGAGATCCGGAGAACGTTCGCGCACCTTGTTTAGGCAGTTGGGAAGGTATGCTGTGAATGTATACGACAACACTTTCGAAATACTGAAAGCGCAGGGGGCTCTGGAATTGTTGGATGACGACAGTGCAGTTCTGACTGATGTGTCCCTTTACCATAAAACCATGGGATTGGTTGTATCTGACAAGGCTTCTGATTGTCTGTTCATATAATCGATCAAAGAAAGGAGTGTGTTCACTTGTCGATTTCCCTGGAAGTATGGGGGGACTATGCCTGCTTCAGCCGACCGGAGATGAAGGTGGAACGTGTCAGCTATGATATCATAACGCCTTCTGCAGCCCGGGGCCTGATTGAGGCCATCATGTGGCATCCCGGCATGCGATGGCACATTGACCGTATTCAGGTATGCAGCCCCATCCGCTTTACCAACATCCGAAGGAACGAAGTCAGGGATGTCATCTCGGCCCGGAAGGTCAGGTCTGTCATGGAGGGAAAATCAGGAGAGCTGTATCTGGCGACGCCTGAGAGTATCCAGCAGCGTGCGGCGATGGTACTCAAGGATGTGCGATACATCATCGATGCGCATTTTGAAATGACAGACAAGGCATCTCCCGGGGACAATGAAGGCAAATTTCAGGAGATGACCCGCCGGCGCATCGAGAAAGGACAGTTTTACCATCAGCCATGCTTCGGCACCCGTGAGTTCTCTGCCTTCTTTCAGCTGTGCACGCAGCGGCCTGCGTGTCCTGAAGAGCTGAAGGGTGAAAAGGACCTGGGATGGATGCTGCTGGACATGGATTACTCGAATCCGGCGGATATTCGTCCAAGGTTTTTCCGGGCAGTGATGCATGATGGCTTCATTGATGTGCCGCCTGCCGCTGAGGGGGTGATGGGATGATCCTGCAGGCACTGACCAGGTACTATGAAACATTGGCCGACCAGGGAAAAATTGCGCGTCCTGGCTGGGCAAAATCCAGGATCAGCTATGCTCTGTGCCTCAACACGGATGGAGAATTAGTACAGGTGATCCCCCTACTGGAAGAGACGGGTGGCAAAAAGCCTCAACCCCGGCAGTTTGATCTTCCGGCTCCAGTGAAAAGAACCGTCGGCATCGATTCTAACTTTCTGTGGGACAATTCCAGCTATCTGCTGGGGGTTGACGCCAAGAGCAAGCCGGATAGAAGCCGACAATGCTTTTTCGCCTGCAAGGAACGCCACCATACTGTCCTGGATGGGGTAAACAGTACGGCAGCTGCAGCAATCCTGCACTTCTTTGATACCTGGAACCCTGCCAATGCCAGGACGCATCCGGCACTGCAGAACGATTTCGAAGCAATGACCGCGGGCGGGAACCTGATGTTCCGCATCGATGGCGCTTTCCCCCATGAGGATGAAGCAATCCGGCATGCATGGCAGGCTTACTACGATAAGGCAGAAGGAGACACACAGCAATGCCTGGTGACAGGGCATGAGGACCAGATTGCTGTTGTACATCCGTCCATCAAGGGGGTAGACGGTGCCCAGTCCAGCGGTGCAGCCATCGTCTCATTTAATGCCCCGGCATTTTGCTCTTATGGGCAGGAACAGAGTTTCAACGCGCCTGTCGGGCGCTATGCCGCCTTCGCTTACACGGCTGCCCTCAATCATCTGCTGGCAGACCGGGAAAACGTGCAAAAGATCGGGGACACCACGGTTGTATGCTGGGCAGAAAATGCAGAACCTCAGTATCAGGCTTTCACTTTTGCAGCCCTCTTTGGTCAGAAGCAGGACAGACTGGACGAAAATGATCTGCGCGAAACTGTTCGGCGTCTTGCCAACGGAATGCGGGTGCCCGAGCAGAATCTGGATCCTGACAGGACATTTTATATCCTGGGACTTGCACCAAATGCTGCCAGGCTTTCCGTCCGCTTCTTCTTCCGGGACAGTTTCGGTCATCTGATGAAGAACGTGAATGAGCACCACGAACGCATGGAGATTGTCCGTCCTTCCTATGACAAATATGAAACAATACCCCTGTGGGCGATGCTGAGGGAAACAGTAAACCAGAATTCCAGGGACAAAAGTCCAAGTCCCATCATGGCCGGTGCGGTGGCTCGTGCCATCTTCACCGGAGGACTGTATCCGGCAATGCTTCTGGAGCAAACCATGATGCGCATCAGAGCAGAACGGGATATCAACCGCGGCAAGGCAGCAATTATCAAAGCATACTATCTGCGAAATTCGAATCCAGACTGCCCAAAGGAGGTATTGACGGTGGCATTAAACGAGGCGAGCACAAACCCGGCTTATACGCTGGGCAGACTGTTCTCCGTCTATGAGGCGGTGCAGTCAGATGCTAATCCAGGGATTAACTCTACAATTAAGGACAAGTATTTCAACTCGGCGGCATCAACTCCCGCCACGATTTTCCCGCTGCTGGACAATCTTTGCCAGAAGCATTTGCGGAAACTGAGCACCGGCCGAAGAATCTGGTACGAGAAGCAGATCATAGCGCTGACCGCTGTGCTTGGCGACGAGTATCCCACCCGGATGAATCTGCCGCAGCAGGGCTCATTCAATCTCGGCTACTATCATCAGACCCAGAAGCGTTATGAAAAGAAGGAGGAAAAATAACATGACAGCCATTCGAAACCGCTATGAATTCGTGATCCTTTTCGACGTGGAAAACGGCAACCCCAACGGTGATCCCGATGCCGGCAATATGCCCCGCATTGACCCTGAGTCTGGTTACGGTCTGGTAACTGACGTATGCCTTAAGCGCAAGATCCGCAATTATATGGAGACGGTGAAAGAAGATGCTCCAGGCTACCGCATCTACATCAAGGACGGTGTACCGCTGAACCGCAGCGACAGAGAAGCCTGCGATTACGTTGGCGTGGATCCGGAAAAACTCAAGGATGAAAAGAAGAAAAACGAAAATCTGGACGAAAAGATCCGGAACTTCATGTGTAGCAATTTCTACGATATTCGAACCTTTGGCGCTGTCATGACGACTTTCACAAAGGGTGCACTTAACTGCGGTCAGGTGCGGGGGCCGGTGCAGCTGGGCTTCGCCAGAAGCGTGGACCCAATTCTGCCACAGGAAATCACCATTACCCGCGTTGCTATCACCACGGAAGCTGATGCTGATAAAAAAGGCACAGAGATGGGTCGCAAATACATCGTGCCTTATGCGCTCTATCGATGCGAAGGATTTGTGTCTGCCAACCTGGCTCGCAAAGTCACGGGTTTCTCTGAAGAGGACCTCCAACTGCTCTGGCAGGCAATCCTGAATATGTTCGAGTATGACCACTCTGCCGCCAGGGGGAAAATGACAGTGCGGGAGCTGGTTGTCTTCAAGCATGATTCCGAATTGGGATGCGCCTCATCTCACAAGCTGTTTGAGCTGGTCAAGGCAGAGAAAAAGAAGGATGTCGCTGCCCCGAGATCCTACAACGATTATGTGGTCACGGTCGATGACACCCATGTGCCCCAGGGCGTCACCTGCACAAGAATGGCATGAGATAATATGAAGTGACCTC
>DEFL01000036.1:39299-47553 GCA_002350845.1 Christensenella sp. UBA2853 | reverse complement strand
GCAGCAGTCAGAGTGGTCTTGCCGTGGTCAACGTGGCCAATGGTGCCAATGTTAACATGCGGCTTTGTCCGCTGATAATGTTCCTTAGCCATTGGGAATTCCTCCTAATAAGATTGGTGTATATCTCAAGATATTGATTACTTGATCTTTGCGCGGTCGCCGATGACCTTTTCAGCAACAGACTTCGGTACCTCTTCGTAGTGGTCAAACTGCATGGTGAACATGCCGCGGCCCTGCGTACGGGAACGGAGGTCGGTGGTGTAGCCGAACATCTCGGCAAGCGGCACAAACGCGTGAATGATCTGATCCTGTCCGCGGACTTCAGTTCCTTCCACACGACCACGGCGGCTGGAGACGTTGCCCATGACATCGCCGAGGTACTGATCGGGAACGATGATTTCCACCTTCATGACAGGTTCCATCAGGCAGGGATCTGCCTTCTTGACGGCTTCTTTGAAAGCCATGGAACCAGCAATCTTGTATGCTGCTTCAGAAGAGTCAACATCATGGTAGGAACCATCCACAACGGATGCCTTGAACCCGACCACTTCGAAACCGGCCAGCGCGCCGCCCTTGGCAGCTTCGCGGATACCCTGATCGATAGGAGGGATGAATTCCTTGGGAATCACGCCGCCGACGATCTTGTTTTCGAAGGTGTATTCCTGACCAGGTTCGAGAGGATCAATTTCAATCCAGCAGTGACCATACTGACCATGACCACCGGTCTGACGGACGAAGCGGCCTTCAGCTCTGGCGTGCTTGCGGATTGTTTCTTTATAAGTAACCTGGGGCTTGCCAACAGTCGCTTCCACCTTGTACTCACGGAGCAGACGGTCGACGATGATTTCCAGATGGAGCTCGCCCATGCCGGCAATAATGGTCTGACCGGTTTCATTGTTCGTGTAGGTCTTGAAGGTGGGATCTTCTTCAGCCAGCTTCATCAGAGCCATGGTCATCTTGTCCTGACCAGCGCGGGTCTTGGGCTCGATGGCAACCTCGATCACGGGATCCGGGAAAACCATGGATTCCAGAACGATCTGGTTCTGTTCATCGCAGAGCGTATCACCGGTGGTGGTGTCTTTCAGACCGACAGCGCCGGCAATCTCACCGGTATAGATATCGGTGATTTCCTCGCGGTGATTGGCATGCATCAGAAGGATACGGCTGATACGTTCTCTCTTCTGCTTGGTGGAGTTCATGACATAGCTGCCGCTTGCAATATGTCCGGAGTACACACGGAAGAAAGCAAGCTTGCCGACGAAGGGGTCGGTCATGATCTTGAAAGCGAGAGCAGAGAAAGGCTGATCATCAGAAGGATGACGTTCCATTTCCTTTTCAGGATCTGAAGGATCAGTGCCCTTGATAGCCGGAATGTCCAGCGGAGAGGGCATGTATTCAATGATGTTGTCCAGCAGCATCTGAACACCCTTGTTGCGGTAGGAAGTACCGCAGGTCACGGGGTTCATCTTGCATTCGATGGTCGCCTTGCGGATCGCAGCGCGAATCTCGTCAACGGTGATCTCTTCGCCGCCGAAGAACTTCTCCATCAGAGCGTCGTCCGTTTCAGCAACCTTCTCGATGAGTTCGTCATGATACTTCTGAGCAAGCTCTTTCATATCATCCGGGATTTCCTCATCGCGCACATCCTTGCCAAGGTCATCATAATAGACTTCGGCGCGCATGGTGATCAGGTCGATGATGCCGCGGAAGGTATTCTCCGCGCCGATCGGCAGCTGAATCGGAACAGCATTGGAATTCAAGCGGTCCTTCATCATATCAATGACACGGAAGAAGTTAGCGCCTGTAATGTCCATCTTATTGACATAAGCCATACGCGGAACGCGATAGGTCTCAGCCTGCTTCCAAACGGTTTCAGACTGGGGTTCCACACCGCCCTTTGCGCAGAAGACGCAGACAGCGCCGTCCAGAACGCGCAGGGAACGTTCAACTTCTACTGTGAAGTCAACGTGGCCGGGAGTGTCAATAATGTTAATGCGGTAAGTCTTGTTCTTATTGTCACGATCATGCGGATCATGCCAGATGCAGGTCGTGGCAGCAGAGGTAATGGTGATGCCGCGTTCCTGTTCCTGAGCCATCCAGTCCATCGTGGCAGCGCCTTCATGGGTTTCACCCATCTTGTGCACTTTGCCAGTGTAGAAAAGGATGCGTTCCGTGGTCGTTGTTTTACCGGCATCGATGTGAGCCATGATACCGATATTGCGTACTCTATCAAGCGGGTGGCTTCTGGGCATACAGAGCTAAGCTCCTTTCTGGATCGTAGCTGTTACCAACGATAATGGGCGAAAGCCTTGTTGGATTCAGCCATTCTGTGCATTTCTTCCTTACGCTTTACAGCGGCGCCGGTGTTGTTGGCGGCATCCATGATTTCGCCAGCAAGACGATCAGCCATGGTCTTTTCACCGCGCTTGCGAGCAAAGTCCACGATCCAGCGCAGAGCCAGAGTCTGACGACGCTCGGGGCGAATTTCCATAGGCACCTGATAGGTGGCACCACCAACGCGGCGAGCCTTGACTTCGAGAGAAGGCGCAACATTGGCCAGCGCAGCCTGGAAGACTTCATTGGCATCCTTGCCAGTCTTCTGGGCAACGGTTTCAAATGCGGTATAGGTGACGGACTGGGCAATACCACGCTTGCCATCGAGCATCACCTGGTTAATCAGCTTTGTAGCTACTACGGTTCCCAGAACAGGATCCGGCAGCACTTCACGCTTTGGAATAAATCCGCGACGGGGCATTTTGATTCCCTCCTAAATAGCTTGTTTCATTTCAGATTCGGCGCTCTCCTTCAGGCACTGCGTCAGCATCACAATGTCCTTCCCGCGGAGTACGGGCAGACTCTCAAGCGGGCATCCGGTCTGTACATGTCCATCCGGTTCCAGGGACAAACATGCATTCCGGGCCGGTCTTCAGTGAGAGTTTCGGGCTGCGGTGCGCCTTCATCCTACTTTTGCTTACTTCTTGGGCTTCTTCGCTCCGTAGCGGGAACGAGCCTGCATCCTCTTGGCTACACCAGCAGTATCCAGAGCACCACGAATGATGTGGTAACGAACGCCAGGCAGGTCACGAACACGGCCGCCACGAATCAGAACCACGCTGTGCTCCTGAAGATTGTGGCCTTCACCGGGAATGTAACAAGTACCTTCAATCTGGTTCGTCAGACGGATACGGGCGATTTTCCGAAGAGCAGAGTTCGGCTTCTTGGGCGTGGTTGTTTTCACGCTCAGGCACACACCACGCTTCTGCGGGCAACCCTGCAGAATAGGCGCAGTGGACTTCTTGGTAGCCTTTTCCCTTCCCTTGCGGATCAACTGATTGATCGTTGGCATGGAAGCACCTCCAATTTATTGTCCCCAAAGTTCCGCAACCCTCGGAAACTTGTAGGCTGAATCACTGCTTGACAATCCCTGCAGCGGCAGCAGCAACCTGCACACCGCAAGCTTCGCCAAGCTCCTTCATGGACGCCACTCTTGTCACAGGCACCTGAGCAGCCTCAGCCGCACGAATCACCTGCTGATAGAGGAATGTGTCCACATCGTTGGCCACATAGACCCGCTGAAGTTTTCCGGCCTTCACGGCACGCAGCACCTGTTTGGTGCCCACAATGCGGTTTGCATTGTTTTTCAGTGACTCCATAGACCTTCCTCCTTCAGGAATCCGGACGGTTCCGCACTCTCCAAATAAGCGCACTGGTCCCGTGCCGTTTCCAACTTGCATATCTTATCATGAATGATTTTTGTTGTCAATTCGTCTTTCCAGCCATTTTGAAAGTTTTTTCCTCTCTATAGTAAGCGTTTTTGCCCATTTTTATTCGCCCCTCTCGCGGCGTTTCCAGGGCATCAGAAAACCGGGCTGCGCCGACACACAGTTCGGGCAGTCCGGTTCATTTTCTCTGTCATGCACGCTCACAAAACATACTGGTAGATTGCGAGAAAATGCAGGAATGTACCGCCAAGGCAGAAGAGATGGAAGATAAAGTGAAAATACCGTTTCTTGGAACCGATGGCATAGAGTATCGCGCCGACTGTATAGGCAATTCCGCCCCAGAGAAGGAAGCTGATGCCCGCCGGATCCATGAGTCTGGTCATCGGCCGGTAGGCCAGCACAATCATCCAGCCCATGGCGATGTAGCAGACAACCGATACTTTCGCAAAGCGTTTCAGGTTGATGGAATTGAATACGACGCCTGTAATGGCTACTGCCCAGATGACACCGAAGATGATCCACGCAATTACCGGCGACTCCTCCCGCAGGGTGACGAGTGTAAACGGGGTATAGGTTCCCGCAATCAGGAGAAAGATCGTGCAGTGGTCAAACACACGGAACACCCGTTTGGCACGATTCACTTTCAGAGCATGATACAGACAGCTCATTATATAAAGAAGAAACGTCGTCGCTCCAAAGATGGCAGCCGATACAATCTTCCATGCATCGCCTGTCTGTGCCGCACGCACGAGGCACATGACCAGCATCGCCAGCCCCATCAGGGCACCTACGCCATGGGAGATCGAGTTCATCAGTTCTTCAGCCAGAGTGTAGCTCGGGATCGATATTTTATGTTTTTTCTCGTTATCGCTGTACATGGTTTATTCCTTCTTGTCCACTGTAATATAGACCGGTGCATCCTCCGGTTCGGCCGTTTCCGTTCCTTCATCCGGTTTCTTCGCGGCCGTCTCGCCTTTCAGGATCCGCTGTGCATCCTCCTGCCAGCATACGCACCAGGTCTTTCCGTCACACAGCAGTGTGATTTCTCCTTCAGCCGTGAATGCATGCGCCCAGCCCTTGTACACCAGGTCCTCTTTTCCCTCTCTGCGGGTTCTGTCGCTCGTGACCACTGCAAAGCGAAGCTTGGCCGGTCTCCAGAACTCTCTGACCAGGCCGTTCTTTCCGTGATGCGGATATTTGATGATGTCCAGACGCAGTGTTTCCGGATCGAGCATATTCCCCAGGCGCCGCAGTCCTCTCGCCTCCAGGTCAGCGGCAAAGAACATCACGGCATCTCCGTACTGCATGCGGAACGCAGCAGACCGGTCATTGATGCCCAGGGCACGGTCGGTCGCTGCATAGGTTTCAAACGTTGCGCCGCCAAGCGTGAACACATGTCCTTCCTCATAGCGGTTCAGCGGAACATCAAACGCCTCACAGATCCCCGGAAGCGCCTGGCTGATATTGTTGGTCAGATCAGAGAAGCAGGTCCAGACACCATCCGTCGGGAACTCCTGCAGGATTTCTGCCAGCCCTCCCGCATGATCGGCATGCGGATGCGTGATATAAATTGCATCCAGTTTTGCTATTTCCTGTTCCCGGAGCATGATCAGAACCTGCTCGGCCTGCGCTTCCGTAGCGCAGTCAATCAGGATGCTTTCCGATCCGTCCGTGACCAGGCAGCTGTCGCATTCCATGATCCGTGGGAAAGCGATCCGCAGCACGTGCGCACCCTTTGGATAGGAAAAGCCCTCAATAGATGTGGGATCATCAATTGCGTTGAGGATGACAGTTTTCGGCAGATCTTCCTGCGCAACATCCGCATTTTCAGCGCACGCTGTCATCAGGATGCTCAGGCACAAAGCGCATATTAATAGGAAGCTTCCGGTTCTCAGGTGGTGGACCACTCGTTCCGAAGCTTCCCTTTTCTTCCATTCTCTGTATGTTTGAGTCAATGTAATATCCTTTCTTAAACGCCTCTGCAGGCTGCTGTACTTTTCTTTGGGAGCGCGGCAAAAAGCCATTGACAAAAGGCCGGTTGCATGTTAACATGTACCATTGAGTCAGTATCATTTACTGCCGTCTTTTTTGGCGACGCCTTCATTGTATACGCAGCCGCCGAAAATTGCAAGCGTAAATTCCTGCTGCCCTGGGACTGAGGATACTGGTCGGACTAAAAGAGGGGTGATGGCTTTCATGGTGCACGAAGTCCAAATGGGAAAACTGCGTAAGCGCATGAGTTTCTCCAGCATTGATGAGGTCTTGGAGATGCCCAACCTGATTGAAGTTCAGAAGAACTCCTACAGGCGCTTCCTGGATTTCGATCTTCGTGAAGTATTGGCGGATGTTTCACCAATTGAAGACTACAACGGGAACCTGAAACTGGAATTTATCGATTATACCTTAGACGAGCCCAAAAATACAGTTGCGCGCTGCCGTGAACGCGACATGACGTATGCCGCGCCCCTGAAAGTTTTTGTTCGCCTGACCAACCATGAAACCGGAGAAATCAAAGAATCCGACGTATTCATGGGCGATTTCCCGCTGATGACCGAGAACGGCACGTTCATCATCAACGGTGCAGAACGTGTTGTTGTCTCCCAGCTTGTCCGTTCCCCCGGTGTGTACTACACCATGGCCCGTGACAAGTCCGGCAAAGAGCTTTACTCTTCTCAGATCATCCCGAACCGCGGTGCCTGGATTGAGTACGAGACCGACAGCAATGATGTTCTGTGGGTCCGTATTGACCGCAACCGCAAGCTCCCGATCACAGTGCTTCTCCGTGCAATCGGTTACGGCACTGATGAACAGATCCGCAGCCTGCTCGGCGATGACGAGCGCCTCAATGCCACCCTCGAAAAGGGCGACAATGCGCAGGACCAGGACGAAGGTCTCATTGAGATCTATAAGAAGCAGAAGCCCGGTGAGCCCGCCTCCGTGGAGAGCGCTACCAAGCTGTTTGATTCTTATTTCTATGACAACAAGCGCTATGATCTGATGCGCGTAGGCCGTTACAAGTTCAACAAGAAGCTTGCCCTGGCCAGCCGCATTGAGGGTCATATCGCTGCAGAAAGCATCGTCAATCCTGCCACCGGCGAGATTCTCGTCGAAGAAGGCAGCACCATTTCCACCGAGGATGCATGGACGATCCAGAACCAGGGCATCAACAGCGTGGATATCAAGGTGGACGATGTGGTGCGCCGTGTTGTCGGCAACAACTTTGTCGACGCTTCCCTGTATCTCCCCTTCTCTCCAGAAGATGTCGGCATCAACGAGATGGTCTATCTCCCTGTGCTCCGTCAGGTGATCGAGGAATCCACGGAAGATACGCTGCGCGAAAATCTGCATGCCAACCTCTCCCGTCTCATGCCCAAGCACATCATTCCCGACGACATGGTGGCTTCTGTGTCCTATATGATCGGCCTGCCCTATGGCATTGGTCTGACGGATGACATCGACCATCTCGGCAATCGTCGTCTGCGTTCTGTCGGCGAACTGCTTCAGAACCAGATCCGCATCGGCATGAGCCGTCTGGAACGTGTGGTCCGTGAGCGCATGGCTATTCAGGACGCAGTGGACGTTCGTCCGGGCGACCTGATCAACATTCGTCCCGTGAGCGCTGCCATCAAGGAATTCTTCGGATCCTCTCAGCTCTCACAGTTCATGGATCAGCCCAACCCGCTCGCTGAACTGACACACAAGCGCCGTCTGAGCGCTCTGGGCCCTGGCGGTCTGAACCGCGACCGTGCTTCTTTCGAAGTCCGCGACGTGCACTACAGCCACTATGCCCGTATCTGCCCCATTGAAACACCTGAAGGTCCGAACATCGGTCTGATCGGTTCCCTTGCCAGCTATGCGCGCATCAACCAGTACGGCTTCATCGAAGCCCCCTACCGCAAAGTGGACAAAGAAAACTGCCGCGTGACCAACGAAATCGTTTACATGACGGCAGACCAGGAAGACCACTATAAGATCGGCACCGCCCACGAGCCGCTGACGCCTGATGGACATTTCAAGAATGAAATGATCATGGTCCGCGACCGTGCTGACATCATTCAGGTGCCTGCCAGCGCTGTGGACTTTATCGACGTGTCTCCGCGTCAGGTGGTCTCCGTTGCCACAGCCATGGTTCCCTTCCTTGAAAACGACGACGCTACCCGTGCTCTGATGGGCTCCAACATGCAGCGTCAGGCTGTGCCGCTTCTGGTTCCCGAAGCACCCATTGTCGGTACCGGCATGGAATATCGTGCCGGCCACGACTCCGGCGTCTGCGTCCTGGCCAAGGAAGACGGTGTCGTTGAAAAGGTGGATGGCGACCACATTGTCATCCGTGACGATATCGGCGAGCGTCATGTCTATCGTCTGAGCAAGTTTGCGCGTTCCAACCAGGGTACCTGCATCAACCAGCGCCCGGTCGTCAGCGCAGGCCAGAAGATCGAAAAGGGTGACCTTCTCGCAGACGGTCCCAGCACGGAGATGGGTGAAATCGGCCTCGGCCGCAACGCCCTGATCGGCTTCATGACCTGGGAAGG
>DEFL01000036.1:0-39266 GCA_002350845.1 Christensenella sp. UBA2853 | reverse complement strand
GGCTACAACTACGAAGACGCTGTTCTGCTCAACGAAAAGCTCGTCAAGGAAGATATCTACACTTCCATTCATATCGAGTCTCAGGAGTCTGAAGCCCGTGAGACCAAGCAGGGACCTGAAGAAATCACCCGCGACATTCCCAATGTCGGTGATGACGCCATCAAGGATCTCGACGAGGACGGCATTATCCGCATCGGCGCGGAAGTGCATCCCGGCGACATTCTCGTCGGCAAGGTTTCTCCGAAGGGTGAAACCGACCTGACCGCTGAAGACCGCCTGCTGCGCGCCATCTTCGGTGAAAAGTCCCGCGAAGTCCGCGACACCTCCCTGCGTGTTCCCCATGGTGAGGGCGGTATCGTTGTCGATGTCAAGATCTTCACCCGTGAGAACCGCGACGAACTCGCTCCCGGCGTCAACAAGATGGTCCGCGTCTACATCGCCCAGAAACGTAAGATTCAGGTTGGCGATAAGATGGCAGGCCGTCACGGCAACAAGGGTGTTGTCTCCCGCATTCTGCGCGAAGAGGACATGCCGTTCCTGCCGGATGGAACGCCGCTCCAGATCGTTCTGAACCCCATGGGCGTGCCTTCCCGTATGAATATCGGTCAGGTGCTTGAAGTGCACCTTGGCATGGCTGCCCGCGCCCTCGGCTGGCATATTGCAACGCCCGTCTTTGACGGTGCAAACTACGAAGAAATCATGGAATGCCTGCGCAAGGCCGGCATGGACGAGGACGGAAAGTTCACAGTCTATGACGGACGCACCGGTGATGCGTTTGAACACAGAGTCACCGTCGGCATCATGTACTTCCTCAAGCTGCACCATCTGGTGGACGATAAGATGCATGCCCGTTCCACAGGTCCCTACTCCCTCGTTACACAGCAGCCTCTGGGCGGCAAAGCCCAGTTCGGCGGCCAGCGTTTCGGCGAGATGGAAGTCTGGGCTCTGGAAGCCTATGGTGCTGCCAACACCCTGCAGGAGATCCTTACATTCAAGTCTGACGATACCGTTGGCCGTGTAAAGACCTATGAGGCCATTGTCAAAGGCCAGAACATTCCTGCTCCCGGCGTTCCTGAATCCTTCAAAGTGCTTGTCAAGGAACTGCAGTCTCTCTGTCTTGACATTACTGTGCTTGATGCTGACAAGAATGTCATTGAGATTCCTGAACTGGATCCTGAAGACACTGTCTCCACTGAGCCGGTCATGCAGGACGACCAGCAGACGCCTGCTGAACCCGAACCGATCGAACTGCCTGTTGTCAATGATGAATTCGACGACATGATCGAGAAGGAATATACGCAGGATGACTTTGCACTCGATGACGATGAGGACATCGACGCAAACATGATGACCCTCGACCTGGATTTTGATGACCCCGGTTCAGATGAGTAACCCAAGAGCCTTCATCGGTATGAGAAGGGAGCGTGACCCCTTTTGTTTGAACTGACCAACCTTGATGCAATTCAGATTGGCATGGCTTCGCCTGAAAAGATCCGTGAATGGTCACACGGCGAAGTGACGAAACCCGAAACCATTAACTATCGTACGCTTCGTCCCGAAAGAGACGGCCTTTACTGCGAACGCATTTTCGGACCGACCAAGGACTGGGAGTGCGCCTGCGGAAAGTACAAGCGTGTCAAATATAAGGACAAGGACAAGGTCTGTGACAAGTGCGGCGTACAGGTTACCCGCGCAAAGGTACGCCGTGAGCGTATGGGTCACATTGAACTGGCCACCCCTGTCTCCCACATCTGGTATTTCAAAGGCATCCCCAGCCGTATGGGTCTGCTTCTGGATATCAGCCCCCGTACGCTTGAAAAAGTTCTGTACTTTGTCAACTTCATCGTACTCGATCCCGGCAATCAGGATCCCGCCATGGGCCCGACCACCGGTCTGAAGCTGTACGATCTGATCGATGACGCCAAGTATCATGAAGTCGAAGCACGCTGCGGACGCGATTCCTTCGTGGCCAAGATGGGTGCCGAAGCTGTTCTTGATATGCTGCGCGGTCTGGATCTGGATGCACTCTCCGCTTCCCTCAAGGAGCAGATTGCCCAGCTCGACAAGGGCCGCAACGGACAGATCCGTGAGACCGAAAGCCAGAAGCGTTCCCGCGCCATCAAGCGCCTGGAAGTCGTGGAAAGCTTCCGCAGCTCCGGCAACAAGCCTGAGTGGATGATTCTCACCGTGGTTCCGGTCATTCCTCCGGACCTCCGTCCTATGGTTCAGCTTGAAGGCGGCCGTTTCGCCACCTCCGACCTGAATGACCTCTATCGCCGCGTCATCAACCGCAACAACCGTCTCAAGCGCCTGCTCGATCTGGGTGCCCCGGACATCATCGTGCGCAATGAAAAGCGCATGCTGCAGGAATCCGTGGACGCACTCATCGACAACGGCCGCCGCGGACGCCCGGTCACGGGCCCCGGCAACCGCGCACTGAAGTCTCTGAGCGATCTTCTGCGCGGCAAGCAGGGACGTTTCCGTCAGAACCTCCTGGGCAAGCGTGTTGACTATTCCGGCCGAAGTGTTATCGTCGTCGGTCCTGAACTGAAACTGCATCAGTGCGGTCTTCCCAAGGACATGGCGCTCGAACTCTTCAAGCCGTTTGTCATGGAACGTCTTGTTGCTGAAAAGATTGCCACCAACGTCAAGGCTGCCAAGCGCAAGGTTGAAAAGGCCAGCCCTGAGATCTGGGATATCCTCGAGGAAGTCATCCGCGATCATCCCGTTCTGCTCAACCGCGCACCGACCCTGCACCGTCTGGGCATTCAGGCCTTTGAACCCGTGCTGGTCGAAGGCAAGGCCATTAAGCTGCATCCTCTGGCATGTACCGCTTTCAACGCCGACTTCGACGGCGACCAGATGGCTGTTCACGTCCCGCTCTCCCTCGAAGCCCAGGCTGAAGCCCGCTTCCTGATGCTGGGACACAACAACATTCTCAAGCCTCAGGACGGCAAGCCTGTCATTCAGCCTTCTCAGGACATGGTGATTGGCTGCTACTACCTGACCATGGTCGATGAGAGCGACCCGCGCAAGGGCCGTATCTTCCGTGACCAGGATGAAGCCGAAATGGCGTACTTCAACCATGAGATCTCCCTGCAGACCCCCATCAAGGTCCGCATCGAGCGCAGTTTCACCCCCAAGGATGCCGATGGCAATCCTCTGAAGGATGAGAACGGCCATATCATTGTTGAGAACGGCCAGAAGATCATCGACTGCACACTGGGCAAGCTCATCTTCAACAATGCACTTCCCCAGAACATGGGCTTCAAACCCCGTGAGTGCCTCGATGACATGTTCGCACTGGAAATCGACAGCCAGGTCGGCAAGAAGCAGCTCGCCAACATCGTTGACATGTGCTTCAACTCCCAGGGTGAACACAAGTGCGCTATCGTGCTCGACAGAATCAAGGCCCTGGGCTACAAGTATTCCACCCGTTCTGCTGTCACCGTCTCCGTCGGCGATATCAAGGTGCCTTCCACCAAGAAGGCCATGCTCGCCGAGTATGACGAAAAGGTCGAGGCCGTGAACGACATGTATGCCAACGGTCTCATGAGCGAAGATGAACGCTACAACAAGGTCATCGAGCTCTGGGGCGAATGCACGGCCAACCTTCGTGAACAGATCCTCCCCAACCTCGAGCAGTTCAACCCGATTCGCATGATGACGGACTCCGGTGCCCGAGGCAGTGCTGCACAGGTTTCCCAGCTCGCCGGCATGCGCGGCCTGATGGCTTCTCCTTCCGGTAAAACCGTGGAACTGCCTATCCGCGCCAACTTCCGTGAAGGCCTCAACGTGCTGGAATTCTTCCTGTCTTCTCACGGCAGCCGCAAAGCTCTTTCCGATACCGCTCTGCGTACTGCTGACTCTGGTTACCTCACCCGCCGTCTGGTCGATGTTTCCCAGGAAGTCATCGTTCGCGAAGAAGACTGCTTCGCCACCAGAAACGAAAAGGTCCGCGGTATCCAGGTTTCTGAACTCATGGCCGGCATTCAGCCTGTTGAATCCCTCGAAGAGCGTCTCCGCGGACGCACCTCGGCTGAGGATATTCTCGATCCTGAAACCGGTGAAATCCTTGTCCACCTCAACGAAGCCATCGACGCAAAGAAGGCCAAGCTCGTTGCAAGCCGCGGCGTGAAGAAGGCCATGGTGCGCTCCGTGCTCACCTGCCGCTGCGAAAATGGCGTCTGCGCACGCTGCTACGGTATGAACATGGCCCACGGCGGCAAAGTGGATATCGGTGAGGCCGTCGGCATCATTGCGGCACAGGCCATCGGCGAGCCTGGCACGCAGCTGACCATGCGTAACTTCCACTCCGGCGGCGTTGCCGGCCAGGAAGATATTACACAGGGTCTGCCCCGTGTTGAGGAACTCTTCGAAGCCAGAAAGCCCAAGCATGAAGCTGTTCTGACTGAAATCAGCGGAACCGTTTCCCTCGCTGAGACCAAGAACAAGAAGATGATTCAGGTCACCAGCGATACCAATGCCAACGATACCCGCTCCTATCAGATCACCTACGGCAGCCGCCTGAATGTCAAGCCCGGCGATCATGTCGAGGCCGGTGACATGCTAGTGGAAGGCGCCATCAACCCGCATGACCTCATGCGTATTCTCGGCGTCAAGGCCGTGCAGGATTATCTGCTGAAAGAAGTTCTCTCTGTGTACCGCTCCCAGGGCGTTGCCGTGGGCGACAAGCACATCGAGGTCATCATTCACCAGATGCTCCGCAAAGTCCGTATCGAAGACGCGGGCGAAACCAATCTTCTGCCCGGTTCCATGGTCGACATCTTCCAGTTCGAAAGTGCCAACCGTGAAGCCATTGCAGCGGACAAGCGTCCCGCCGCCGCCAAGCGCGTACTGCTTGGTATCACCAAGGCTTCTCTTGCTACCGAGAGCTTCCTCGCTGCCGCTTCCTTCCAGGAGACCACACGCGTTCTCACCGAATCCGCTATCCGCGGCAAGGTGGACCCGCTCATGGGCCTGAAGGAAAACGTCATTATCGGCAAGCTTATCCCTGCCGGCACCGGCCTGAAACGCTATTCCGGCATTGAAATTCACGAGAGCAGCTATTAAGAGCAGATCAGGGAGGAGCTTCAAAAGCTCCTCCCTTTTTCAGTGCAGTATGGATCATATTGTTTTTATCGGCATGCCGGGATGCGGCAAGTCCACCCTTGCCAGCGCCATCGCTTCCTGCACACCCCTCCGCTTTGTGGACGGCGATGCAGAGATCGAGAAGCGTACCGGTGAGCCGCTCTCCGTCACCCTCTCCCGCCTTGGTCAGGAAGCATTCCTGCGCCTTGAGGAGGAGGTACTCGTCTCTCTCCCACTGTCCGGGACCGTTTTCGCACCCGGTGGAAGCGCGGTGTACAGTCCTGACGCCATGGCGCATATGAAGCGCAATGCCCTGACGGTCTACCTGCACGTTCCCCTTGAAACGCTGGAAAAGCGGGTCGGACCGCTTGACGCGCGCGGGGTCGTCATGCACTGCGGATCCTCGTTTGAGGACCTCTACCGTGAGCGTGCGCCTCTCTACGCGCGCTATGCGGATCTTACCCTTGAAACAGAAGGCCTCACGGTGCGTGAGGTGCTTGAACAACTTCTTCCCCGGCTTGAATCCCTGGGGATTGCAAGGAGCTGAATTATGTCTTCTTCCTATGATGCCGGCCATATCCAGGTCCTCGAAGGTCTTGAAGCGGTACGCATGCGGCCGGGCATGTATATTGGTACCACATCGACCCGGGGACTTCATCATCTGCTCTGGGAGATTGTCGACAACGCGATCGACGAAGCCAGCAACGGCTACGCGTCCGAGGTTGTGGTAACACTGCATGCCGACGGTTCTGCCTCAGTCTATGACAACGGCCGCGGTGTGCCTGTGGATATCCATCCAACACTGGGCATTTCCGGTGTGGAAGTGATCTATACCAAACTGCATGCCGGCGGCAAGTTCAACAATGAAAACTACGCCTATTCCGGCGGATTGCACGGTGTCGGTGCCTCGGTCGTCAATGCGCTGTCCACCTGGCTGACGGTCGATGTGTTCCTGAACTGGACGCATTATCATATGCGCTTTACGTCGACCGTGGATCCAAAAACGCACAAGATTCACGCCGGTATTCCGGACGGGCCGCTCCAGATCGTCGGCAACACCCGCAAGCGTGGAACACTGGTCCGCTTTATGCCGGACCCCACCATCTTCGAGGACGTCAATTTCAACGCGGAAACCGTCGCCCGCCGCCTTCAGGAGATCGCTTACCTGAACCGCGGCTTGAAAATCACGCTCAAGGATGAGCGCGCCTCCGATCCGCAGAAAAAAGAGCGCGTCTTCCATTTCCTCGGCGGCATTATTGATTATGTGCGGTATCTGAATGCTGACAAGACCGTGCTGGCCGATGATGTCATCTATCTCGAGGATACGCGTGACGACGTGATCTGCCGTGCTGCCGTTCAATACAATGACGGCTATACGGAATCCCTCTTTTCCTATGTCAACAACATTCCCACACCGGAAGGCGGCACGCATGAGACAGGCTTCAAGTCTGCCTTTACCAAGGTGCTCAATGATTACGCACGGCGCATCGGCGTGCTCAAGGAAAAGGATTCCAACCTTGGCGGCGAGGACTTCCGTGAGGGTCTGACCTGTGTGCTGACGGTCATGGTCAAGAATCCCCAGTTCGAGGGACAGACCAAGGGCCGTCTTGGAAACAGCGAAGTGCGTCCGATCGTGGAAGGCCTGATCTCAGAAAAGCTCATTGACTGGCTGGACAATCTCAAGAATGCCGATCTCGCCGGAAAGATTGTGGCCAAGGCCGTCAAGGCAGCCGCCGTGCGCGAGGCTGCCCGCAAGACCCGCGACAATGCGCGCAAGACCAATTCTCTCGATGCCGCTCCGCTCGTCGGCAAGCTGGCCGCCGCACGCGGTCATCATCCGGAGGACAATGAACTGTTCATTGTCGAGGGCGATTCTGCAGGCGGCAGTGCCAAGCAGGGCCGCGACAGCCGTTTTCAGGCCATTCTCCCCCTTCGCGGAAAGCCGCTCAATGCGGAGAAGAAACGTCTGGACCAGGTGCTGAGCAATGAAGAGTTCCGTTCCCTGATCACGGCGCTGGGCACATCGATTGATGAATCCTTTACGCTCTCTTCCCTGAAGTACCACAAAGTCATTATCCTTTCCGATGCTGACCAGGACGGTGCGCACATCCGTGCCATCCTCCTGACCTTCTTCTTCCGGTATATGAAGGACCTGATCACGGCTGGCCATGTCTATATCGGCATGCCTCCGCTCTACCGCATTCAGAAGGGCAGCAACATCTGGTACGCCTATGACGACAAGGAACTGGAAACATTCACCCGCAAGGCCGGCAAGGGATATACCCTGCAGCGCTACAAAGGTCTCGGTGAAATGAATCCGGAACAGCTCTGGGAAACCACCATGGATCCCTCCCAGCGCAAGCTCACCCAGGTGACCATTGATGACGCGGCCCAGGCCGACCGCCTGGTCACGATTCTGATGGGCGACAAGGTGGAACCGCGCCGTCTCTACATTCAGGAGCACGCGGACTTCAACCGCCATGATGATTTCGAACTGCCGCCGAGCCAGACTGCGGGAGGAGGTGCCTGAACATGCCAAGAAAAAAAGCCCCGGAAAAACCCATTGCCAAGGATGATCCGAGCCGCATTGTCCCCATGACCATGGAAGAAGTCATGCACAATTCCATGATCCCCTATGCCGAGCATGTCATTCTCGAGCGCGCGCTTCCCCGTGTGGAGGACGGTCTGAAACCGGTTCAGCGCCGCATTCTCTATACCATGATGGAACTGGGCACAACCCCCGACAAGCCGCACAGAAAGTGCGCGCGTATTGTCGGTGACTGTCTGGGTAAGTATCACCCGCATGGTGATTCCTCCGTCTATGACGCCCTGGTGCGCATGGCGCAGGATTTCTCCATGCGCGGCCCCATGGTTGACGGGCACGGCAATTTCGGTTCCATTGACGGCGACAGCGCTGCGGCCATGCGATACACCGAAGCCCGCATGACAAACCTTGCCCTGCAGATGCTCCGGGATATTGAGAAGGACACGGTTTCCTTCTCCCTGAACTTTGACGATTCTCTGAAAGAGCCCGATGTGCTTCCGGCCCGTTTTCCGAACCTTCTCGTCAACGGTGCCAGCGGCATTGCGGTCGGTCTGGCCACCAATATTCCGCCGCACAATCTGAAGGAATCCATCAACGGCACCATTGCCATGATTGATAACCCGGACATTTCCCTCGATGATCTGATGAAGGTCATCCCGGGTCCGGATTTCCCGACCGGCGGCGTGCTGGTGGACAATGAAGAGATTCGTCTGGGCTATGAAACCGGCCGCTCCAAGCTCTCCGTGCGCGCACGGCTGCACATTGAGGATGGCATCAACGGCCGCAAGCTGATTGTCATTACGGAAATCCCGTATCAGGTCAATAAGGCCCAGATGCTCTCCAAGATCCAGCAGCTCTCGGAGGAAAAGAAGCAGCAGCTCGGCGGCATCTATGAGATCCGCGACGAGTCTGACCGCACCGGTCTGAGGGCCGTCATTGAACTCAAACGTGACGTCGATCCTCAGAAGATCCTCGCCTATCTCTACAAGTATTCCGATCTGCAGGTCACCTTCGGCGTCAACCTGGTCGCCATCGCGGACGGCAAGCCGGTGCTGATGAATCTGAAATCCATGATTTCCTATTTCATCAAGCATCAGAAGGATGTCGTCACCCGCCGCACCCGCTATGAACTGCATCAGGCTGAGGCCCGCGCTCACATTCTCGAAGGTCTCATGATCGCTGTCGACAATCTCGACGAAGTCATCCGCCTCATCCGTGCCTCCAAAACACCCAAGGAAGCGCGCGAAGCCCTGATGGCCGCGTTTGATCTCGATGAAGCCCAGGCACAGGCCATTCTGGATATGCGCCTGCAGCGTCTGACCAATCTGGAGATCCTTGCCCTGCGCAGGGAGTTTGAGGAGCTTCAGAAGCTGATTCATCGTCTTCAGGGCATTCTGAGCAGCGAAAAGAAGCTGATGAAGGTCATCCGCGATGAACTGCTCGAGATCAGTGAACAGTTTGGGGATGAGCGCCGCACATCCATTGAAGCGCCGGATGACGTCAAAATTGATCCGGTCGATGAAAAGGCGCCGGCTGATGAGGTCGTCCTCGCCCTCACCCGTGCCGGACAGCTCAAGCGGATGCAGCCGCAGCTCTATCGCCGCATCGGACTGCCCACAAGCCAGGAGGATTACCGTGAATCGCCGGTGTTCCTGTTCAACACGAAGACCGATGAAACGCTGTATATCTTCACCAATCTCGGCAACTGCTTTACGCTCAAGGTCAGCGCGATCAATGAATGCAAGCCCCGCGACCGCGGCCAGCAGCTCGCCGGCATTCTGCAGGGACTGGGCGAAAATGAAGTGCCGCTGTACCTGATGTGTCTCCCGGCCGCCTCCATTGCTGCACAGCCGGACCTGGTCTTTGTCACAAGACAGGGCAAAATCAAGCGCGTCATCTGCGCAGACCTGGATATCCGCTCCAAGAAGTTTGCCTGCTTTGTCTGCAAGGGCAATGATGAACTGGTGTCGGTCTTTCCCTCTGCCACGCGCGACGATCTCCTCCTCATTTCCCAGAAAGCCATGTCCATCCGCCTCAAGCTGGAGGACATTCCGATCCAGGGCCGCATTTCCGGCGGCGTCAACGGCATGCAGGTCGGCGTAGACGATCAGGTCATCTTTGCCTGCCAGCTCGTCTCTCCCTCCAGCATTATCCTGTTCACCGAGCGCGGCTGGGGCAAGTGTATTCCCGATCTCGGGTTTGAGCCTCAGGGCCGCAGCGGCAAGGGCACACGGTGCTTCGCCATGGCCAAGACCGGCACAACCGGCCGCACCATTGCAGGCGTCTGCCAGGTGCCTGCCGGTCTCTGGAACCTGGTCGTTCACCAGGCCAAGAGTCCCGCCTCTGTTGTTCCCGTTTCTGAAGTGAGCATTCAGACGCTCTCCGGCAAGGGCTTCATGATTGTCGATGCGCTCTTTGAGGACATCGTCACCTCGATTGACCTCCAGAGCGCCACGTCTGTAAATCCGTAATGGACGCCTTGCACCATATGTTCAAACATGATAAGATACATGGACGGGGGTGTTGACATGAACAGGACAGAATCCTACGCTTCTTTGGAAACACATACCATTTCTATGGATATGGTCCGCTCAACCATCGATGTTTACAGTTATGATACAGACACCATTCAGCTGCTGGTGTCAGGCGATGACGAATCCGTCTCCCTGATGCACCTGGAATGGAACAACGGCAAGCTGATGCTCTCCATGCCCATGCGCGACCGGGTACCCAATCCCATCGCTGCAGCATGGATGCAGATCGTCCTGCGCCTGCCCAGGGACTGGAAAGGCGCACTGACGCTGAAGAGTCAGTCCGGCAGCATTTCCGTCAACGGATACACCGGCACAGACTTTGTCGTGAGCACCACATCCGGTCACATCCGTGCCGAGGATGTCGAGTGCCTGACGGCCGATCTCCACTCCATCTCAGGCATTCTTCTCATGAAGAACTCCAGCTGTGAGACAGCCAAGCTTTCCACTGTTTCCGGAAACATGCTCGGTGAAAACGTCAAATGCCATACCGGGCGTCTCTCCACCGTTTCCGGCAGCACGGAAATCATCCTGACTGCCCCCTTCCAGCAGCTCAGCGGCAATTCTGTATCCGGTGATACACATATTTCCGTGCCGCTCCGTCAGATCAATGCCACCTTTAAGAGCGTGACAGGTCGGATCCTGACCAACGGTGTTTCCATCCAGGAAGCAGGTCCCGAACTTCACTTCAACAGTGTCACAGGAAATCTCGTAATTGAGGGCAATGATGCCCCGCAGGAGGTATAACATGGCCAGACGTAATGGTTTCTCAGGTTTCCCGGGCGGCGGTGCCAATATGCAGCAGCTGCTCAAGCAGGCTCAGAAAATGCAGCAGCAGATGACAGACATGTCCGAACAGCTGGACAATGCCGAGTTCGAGGCTACCAGCGGCGGCGGCATGGTCACCGTCAAGATTGCAGGAACACATGAAGTCAAGAGCATCACCATCAATCCCCAGGTCGTGGACCCGGATGATGTGGAAATGCTGCAGGACCTCATCATGGCCGCGTTTAACGAAGCCATCCGCAAGTGCACCGAAACCCGTGAGCAGAGCATGAACAGCCTTGCACCCGGCATGGGCGGATTCGGGGGGCTCCTGTAAAGCATGGAGCAGCTTGAACCCATTTCCCGTATGGTGGCAGAGCTGTCGCACCTTCCGGGGATCGGGCAGAAGACGGCTCAGCGTCTCGCCTACCACATCGCCAGCATGCCGCTGGAAGAGGTGCGAAATCTCGCCACCGCCTTATGGCAGGGACGCAAAAGCATCCGTTACTGTGAAGTCTGCGGCAATTATACCGTCTCTGAACAGTGCGAGATCTGCAGCCGCTCCGAGCGGCACAACGGTCAGATCTGCGTCGTGCGTGATCCGCGCGATGTGATTGCCATGGAGCGCATGCACGATTATCATGGACTGTATCATGTCCTGCACGGCACGCTCTCCCCGCTCGACGGGATCGGTCCGAATGACATCCATATCAAGGAGCTCATGGACCGCATTGAAAAAGAGCCGCCGGATGAAATCATCCTGGCGACCAGTCCCGATATTGAAGGGGAAGCAACGGCCACCTATCTCGCGCGCCTCATCAAGCCCAAGGGGATCCGTGTCACACGCATTGCACACGGTCTGCCGGTCGGTCTGGATATCGAGTACGCCGATGAAGTCACGCTTTCCAAAGCCATGTCAGGAAGAACTGCCATGTAAAAACCAGGGCGAATCCCGCCCTGGTTTTTTCGTATCTTCATCTCATTCCCGGTTTGGCAGATCTGCTTTATCCGCAGCCGGTTCGTCCGGCAGGTCATACTTCGGCTTCAGCCCCAGCAGGTGCAGCTGCTCGACAATCTCCATATCCTTTCTCCCCAGCTGTCTTGCAATGGCGTGCACCGTCCATTTCTTCTCATGCAGTGACCGAAGCCAGTTGATTTCCTTCGGATACCAGTCGCGCTTCCTGACTGCGGGGGCAGGCTGCTTCACCCGGACCTCGGTCTGCTTTTCCCGCACCTTCGGCGCCGTCATGGGCTTTGATTCCACGATCATGATCTCCTTGGCGGCCAGCAGCAGCGGAAGACCTGTCTGTTCTGCGATTTCCCGCGCACCGCAGCCGGACTTCCGAAGCGCAAGGATTTGCTCCTGCATGTCCGGGGAGACCGAACCCTCCCGCTCTTCGTGGTATGTGATCCACCGCCGGATGCAGTCCAGCAGTGGAGTGCCATAGGCTCTGGCTTTGGCATACCCCATGCCGTCGATCTCAGCGAGCTCCTGCGCATTCAGTGGAAGCGCCTGTTCCATGTTTCTCAGTGCAAGGTCTGAGCACACGATATACGGCGGCAGCCCGGCATGCGCTGCAAGAGAGTGACGGAGATCCACCAGTGCATCAAAGAGCGAGTCGGCTTCCCTGCTGTCCCGGAACTGTACAGCAGCAGGAACCTTCGGCCGCTGGGTGTGCACAGGCGCATATTCCCTTTGCCTTGCAAATGCCGCGCCTGCATCCTGCCTGTCCTTCTGCAGCCTCCCCGGAAGCGTGTGGTGCTGCATCCGTCTGCAGCTGGAGCAGTTCCCGCACACCGCGGCGCTCTTTTCGCCGAAATACCGCAGGATAAAGTGCCTGAGACATCCCCGGGTCTCGGCATACCGCTGCATATCCCGGAACCGCCTGAATTCCATGTCCTTGATCTGTATGCGCTCGGATTCAGGGATGTCTGCACTGCTCTCACTGTTCTCCAGCAGATATTCCCCCAGACCGATGTCCCGCTTCTGGAAGAGAAGGATACATTTGGATTCCAGTCCGTCTCTCCCGGCGCGTCCGGCTTCCTGATAGTAGCCTTCCATGGACAGGGGCAGATTGTAATGAATCACATAGCGCACATTGCTTTTGTCAATGCCCATGCCGAACGCATTGGTTGCGACCATGATCTGCGCCTTGTCAAACTGAAACAGATCCTGATTCTCCCGGCGTTCTTCGTCCGAAAGCCCCGCATGATAGCGCGTCGCTTTGAGGCCTTCCTGGCGGAGCAGATCACAGACGGTCTCCACGTTTTTCCGGCTCATGCAGTAGACAATGCCCGCCTGGGACTGCATTTCCCTGCACAGGGAAATCAACTCACTGTCGCGATCTTTGGGGTGACGCACTTCAAAGAAGAGATTGGGCCGGTCAAACCCGGTCGCCGTGATATACGGACGCTTCAGTTCCAGAAGACGGATGATGTCTGTCCGGACTTCTTCTGTGGCCGTCGCTGTAAAAGCACAGTAGCGCGGGCGCGTCTTCAGGGACTGGACGAAACCGGCGATCTTCTGATATTCCGGCCTGAATTCATGTCCCCAGTGGGAGACACAGTGGGCTTCGTCCACGGCGACCAGCGAGATCTCCAGGCGGCTGGCCAGGTACTGAAAGCCGGGAGTCCGCAGGCGCTCGGGTGCAACATAGATGATCTTGTAGGCCCCGTTCGCAGCCCGTTCCATGGCCAGATGCATCTGCTTTTCGGTCAGTGATGCATTGAGGTAGGCGGCCGGCACGCCGGCTGTTTTCAGCGCCATGACCTGGTCTTTCATCAGGGAGATCAGCGGGGAGATGACCAGACAGGTGCCGGGGAGCATCAGGGCCGGCACCTGATAACACAGGGATTTGCCTGCCCCGGTCGGCATAATGGCCAGGACATCCGTCCCTTCCAGAATCCGGTCAATCACTTCCTCCTGCCCGGGACGGAAAGCATGATATCCGAAATAATGCCCAAGCGTCTCGATCTTGTTCAATCCTTTTCCCGCCTTTCCGTCCTACCGCGGCTTCTCCTCTTCCTGCCGCTGCGCACGGTGTCAGTTTGCGACAACGACGGAAGCGTACCGGAGAATCCGTTCTTTGTTTCGATACCCGGACTGCACGACCTGCTGAACAGACTGCTCCGGAAGATCAATATCGGTGATGTGGTACACTGCATTGTGGATCTGCGGATCAAAGGTCTCCCCAACGCTTCCGTAGCGCTCAATCCCGTAAGCGGCAAAGATATCCATGATCTGGCGGAAGATATTCTTCAGCCCCATAAGGTGTGCGTCCTCCGGATCCCTGATGCCCTGCATGCCGTATTCCAGGCTGTCCGCAACCTCCATGAACCGCGCAAGCGGATCGCCTGTTCCTTCGGTGTCCGGGGCTTTGGGATCGTCCGCTGTTTCTGCGCTGTCCGGTACTTCTTCGTCCTCAAACATCAGTGAAATTCTTTTTTCCTTATCCACGCGCAGCCACAGCTTCTCCTCTTCGCTCCGGGAAGGCTTCGGAATGATCCAGCGGCGGATCGGGCGGAGGCGCTCCGACTCCGCCTCTTCAAAGAGCACGATCTCCCGCCCGGGGTTGTCTTCCAGAAGCGCAGATATGCTGACTTCAAAGGGAATGGAGAAGAATCCCATGATCGGCTCGATGCAGCTGCCACCCTGAAGAAACAGACGGTGGGGCGTCATGGAATTGAGGAAAAGGAACTCCCCTCTCTTCTCATAGAGCATCTGCGCATACAGCGCGGTTCCGCGCAGGGCGATCTCCGTCAGATCCCCGGACAGATACTGAATCTGTTCACACGCTCTCAGGCCGCGGAAATACTGCTGCAGGAACTCCCTGCATTCCCAGTTATCCCGCTGACTGCCCATCAGAATCACAGATGACGGAGCAGAGAGCACATAGTCAGGCTCTTCCGGGTCCCCCGCCAGCAGCACGTTGGCAACCTGACGCATCCCCAAGGCAAGCGCAGTCCGCATTCCCTTCTTGCGCGGAACTACAGCCTGCTCCAGAATTTCCATCACAGACCCTGAACACTCATACACGGAGCATGCGACCTCATCCCGGCTGCAGCTGACCGCCAAAACATGGCCTTCTGTATTGTGCACTGTGCAGGCATAGATCGCCGACGCACTGGATTCCTCAATCATGCGCAGGATCGGAATTTCCAGTTGTTCAGCCGTCCGTTCCACCTGCATTCTCCGCTGCATCTCAAAGTGATCCGGAATGCCCAGGACATACCCGCTGGAAAGGATGCCCTGGCTGCGCAGTTCCCTGTCCAGACACTGCAGCACTTCACCCAGCCCCTCGGGCTCTGCATACACCCGCTCACGGTCCCAGCCCTCCGAAAGGCGGCATGTGGCCAGGATTTCTGCTGTGCCTCTGATCGGATCCCAGCCAAACGCAATCCCCTGTCCATTCCTGATGTCAATGCCGAGTCCTCTGCCTGTCTGTTGTTCCAGCATCATCGTTTTCCTCCTGAACTGTTGAAGCGCACATCCTTCCACGCGGATGCATGCGTCATGCTTGACATCCCGGGACAAGAAGATACAATGTCATTATATCATCTGTTCGAAAGGAAGCATGCTCCATGTCGATTCAAAAATGCGTCTTTGGCAAAATGCCTGACGGCCGTGAAGTCGGTCTGTTTACCATGACCAATCATGCCGGCGCCTCGGTGACCATGACCAATTATGGTGCCATCGTCACTTCCATTATCGTGCCTGACCGCACCGGTGTCCTTGCGGATGTGGCTCTTGGTTTTGACACCCTTGACAAGTATCTCGCCTCTCACGGCTCCATGGGCGATACCATCGGCCGCTACGGCAACCGCATCGCAAACGGCCGCTTTACCCTTGACGGCACAACCTATCAGCTGAACCTGAACAACGGAAAGAACCATCTGCACGGCGGTCCCGAGGGCCTGAGCAAGAAGCTCTGGGATGTCACCACCGTTTCCGATGCCCACTGCGACGCGCTGGTCTTCCATTATGTCAGCCCGGACGGAGAAGAGCATTATCCCGGCACGCTTGATGTCACGGTCACCTACTCCTGGGATGATGACTGCAATCTGTCCATCCGCTACGAGGCGACCACGGACAAGGCAACCCTGTGCAACATGACCAACCACACCTACTTCAATCTGGCCGGCCATGAGACAGGCAGTATTTGCGATCAGAAGATCCGCATTGAAGCCGACGTGATCACGCCCGTCGATGACGGCCTGATTCCGCTGGGCACCTATATGCCGGTCGCCGGAACGCCCCTGGATATGGACGGGACGCACACCATCGGCGAGGGTCTCGGCCGCATTGACGACTGCCCCCAGATGCAGCCCGCGGGCGGCTATGACCACAACTTCGTCCTGCGCAAGGGAGAGGCTGTCGGTCTTGTGGCCACTGCCTGCGACGAGAAGTCCGGCCGCAAAATGCTGGTCATCTCTGATCAGCCTGCCGTTCAGCTCTACACCGCCTGCACCACCGACCTGAAGGGCGGCAAGGGCGGCGTGCACTATGGCAAGTTCAGCGGTTTCTGCCTTGAAACCCAGCACTGTCCGGACGACCCCAACCATCCTCAGTTCCCCGGCACAACCGTTCTGCGGCCCGGCGAAAAGTATGACACCACTACCATTTATGCATTCAGAACCTTCTGATGCAGTCCACAAAAAATGGAGCTTCACGGAGCTCCATTTTTTTGTGCTTTACTCGTCCAGAACTTCTTCGGTTTTGGAATCCTTGACCAGCGTCTGCAGTTCATTCATGAACGAATCCAGGTCGGTAAACTTCCGATAGACAGCAGCAAAGCGGACATACGCCACTTCGTTGATATTCTTCAGTTCCTCCATGATGATATCACCGATGGTCTCCGTTGAAATCTCCCCGCCCTTGGCGTAGGCCAGCTTCTCAATCTTTGAAGCCAGGTCATCGATCTGCTGGGTGGAAACCGGCAGTTTCTGGCAGGCGTGGCGAAGTCCGTTTTTGATCTTGTCAATGCTGAACGGTTCCCTGCGTCCGTCACGCTTGACGACGAACACGGAATACTGTTCCACCCGCTCATAGGTTGTAAAGCGCTTCCCGCAGGCTATGCATTCGCGCCGGCGCCGTATGCTGTAGCCTCCGTCAGCCGATCGGGAATCAATTACTTTGCTGTCATGGGCATCGCAGAATACACATCTCATAGGGTGCGCCTCCGTCCTTCTCTCTTCGTGAACGGTTCTCTTGAACCGTCAGTCCGTTTTTGATTATAGACAGGGCATCTTTTCATGTCAAGGCTGAAGCTGCAAGGGCCCAGGCACGGCATTCCGCTTGCTTTTTTCCATGGCGTGTACTATCATCCATATATCCGTATATTAAAGGAGGTTCTCTTCTTGGAAAACCTTGTGGAAACCGCCAGGGCGATGCTTCCCCTGTTCGATATTCCTTTCACTGACTGCGAAATTACGCAGCATGGAAACGGGCATATCAATGACACGTTTCTTCTTACTCCGGCCAAGGGAAAGCCGGTGATTCTCCAGCGCGTCTCCCCGGTTGCCTTCCATCATCCGGAGTATGTCATGAGCAATATGCTCAGTGTGACCCGCACGCTTCGCACGGTGATTGAGCAGCGCGGCGGCGACCCGGACCGCGAAGCACTGACCGTGATTCCCCTGAAGAGCGGTGAATCCTTTGCTGTGTCAAAAGACGGTTCTGCCTGGCGCATGACCGCATTCATTGATCACACCGTCAGCAGGGATCTGCCCGACAGCCCGGAAATGTTCGGCGAGTCCGGACATGCATTCGGCCGCTTCCAGCATGATCTCTCGGATTTCCCGGCCGATACACTCTATGAGACGATTCCCCACTTCCATGACACGCCTTCCAGGCTCAATGCCTTCAGGGAGGCTGTTGAAAAGGATGTCTGCTCAAGGCTTTCCGGGTGTCAGGAACTGGTTGACCTGTACCTTGCGCGTGCCGGCCGTGCCGGCCTTCTGACTGACGCGCTTGCCCGGGGCGAGATCCCGCTGCGCGTCACGCACAATGATACCAAGCTCAACAATGTACTGCTCGATGCGGAGTCCTTCAAGGCACTGTGCGTCATCGATCTGGACACGGTCATGCCCGGGCTTTCCGCCTACGATTTCGGCGATGCCATCCGCTTTGGCGCTTCCACCGCGGTTGAGGATGAAACGGATCCCGAAAAGATTCACTTCTCCTTCCCCATGTTCAGTGCCTTTGCCCAGGGCTATCTCGCAGAGACCGGCAGCCTTTTCACCCCTGCCGAAGTCGATTCACTCGCCGTCGGCGCATGGATGATGACCTATGAGTGCGGCATGCGCTTCCTGACGGACTATCTCTCCGGCGATGTCTATTTCCATGTGGCCCATGACCGGCACAACCTTGACCGTGCATGGAATCAGATGCTGCTCCTTCAGGATATGGAACGCTATCAGGATGAAATGCTTGCCTGCGTACGGACGCTGGCTGCTCAATAACACCTACAGGAGGCATACAGTATGCGCGATCCCATTCTTGTGATTATGGCTGCCGGTATGGGCAGCCGTTACGGCGGTCTCAAACAGATGGACCCCATCGGGCCCTGTGGTGAAGTCATCCTTCATTATTCCATCTATGACGCCATGCGCGCCGGTTTCAAGCGGGTTATTTTTCTCATCAAGCATGAAATCGAGAAGGACTTTCGTTCTATTGTTGGTGACCCGGTTGCCAAACATATGGAAGTCCGGTATGCGTTCCAGCAGCTCGACACCCTGCCTGAAGGCTTTACAGTCCCCGAAGGCCGGACAAAGCCCTGGGGCACGGGCCATGCCGTGCTGTGCTGCCGTGATCTGATTGATGCTCCGTTCTGCGTCATCAATGCAGATGACTATTACGGACCGAGCGCCTTCAAGAGTGCCTATGATTTCCTCACCCATGTCACGGATGATGAGAAGAAGCGCTATATGATGGTCGGCTACCTTCTGAAAAACACCGTCACGCTCAACGGGCATGTCTCCCGCGGTCTGTGCGAGGTTTCAGAAGACGGCTATCTGCAGAAAGTCACAGAGACCACGCATATTATCAGCTGCTGTGACGGCGTTCTGACCACGGACGATGAGCAGACTTATACTAAAATTCCCGAAAACACGTTCGTGAGCATGAATATGTGGGGCTTCACCCCCTCCCTGCTCGATACGCTTTCCGTGGAATTCCCTGCCTTCCTCTCTTCAGCCGCCAGGGAGAATCCCCTGAAGGCCGAGTTCTTCCTGCCCAGTGTTGTCTCAGCCATGCTCGCCCGTGACGAGGCCACCGTGCAGGTTCTGCCCAGTCTGGACAAATGGTACGGCGTCACCTATCGTCAGGACAAGCCGGATGTCATGCTGGCCATCACCGAAATGACCAATCTCGGTCAGTATCCGCGTCCTCTGTGGCCTTAAATCCTATGAATTGCGGAGGTTCCCATGAAACCACCAGTATTGTATATTGTTGTCCCCTGCTATAACGAGGAAGAAGTGCTTCCAACCACCAGCGGCATGTTTCTGAAGAAAATTCAGGACCTGGCCGCCGAGGGCAAGATTGCTGAAAACAGCCGGATTCTTTTTGTCAATGATGGCAGCAGGGACCGGACATGGGATATCATTACCTCCCTTTCACAGAAGGACCCGCATTTCCAGGGCATCGCCCAGAGCAGAAACCGCGGTCATCAGAATGCGGTGCTGGCCGGGCTCATGGAATGCATGGACCGCTGCGATATCACCATCTCCATTGACTGCGACGGGCAGGATGACATCAATGCCATGGACAAAATGGTGGATGCCTATCTTGACGGCTGCGAAATTGTCTACGGTGTGCGCGCTGCACGGGATACGGACACTTTCTTCAAGCGCTTTACCGCTCAGAGCTTCTACAAGCTGCTCAACGCCATGGGTGCCGAAGTCGTCTACAATCATGCCGATTATCGCCTGATGAGTTCCCGTGCGCTCCACGAGTTTGCCAAGTTCAAAGAAGTCAATCTGTATCTGCGCGGCATGGTGCCCATGGTCGGTTTCAAAAGCACCTGCGTTGCCTATGACCGCCATGAGCGGATCGCCGGAAAGAGCCATTACCCGCTGAGCAAAATGCTCGGGCTTGCCTTTGACGGCATCACCTCTCTTTCCGTCAAGCCCATCCGTCTGATTACCCTCTTCGGCCTGCTGGTCTCCCTGATCAGCTTTATTGGCATCATCTGGGTGCTCATCACCGCGCTGACCGGGCATTCCGTCGCAGGCTGGGCCTCCAATGTGTGCATTGTCTGCTTCATGGGCGGCATTCAGTCCATGTTCCTGGGCGTGATTGGCGAATATATCGGCAAGATTTATCTCGAGACCAAGGCGCGTCCCCGCTACATTATCTCCGAGAGAACCGAAGAGATGGAGGAAACGCATGATGCTTCAGGTGATTGATCAGGACTTGACGGTCTGCAAACTGCCTCAGGGCAGCCCTGTCGATCTCTCCCTGCCGTTTGTGTTTGTCGGGAAAACGGATCACGAGCTCTCGGTGGTTCTGCCAACCGCCTCGGTTCCTTCCGGCACCCTGGCCAGGGAAGACGGATGGCGCGCCTTCCGCTTTGCAGGCACGCTGGATTTCTCCCTGATCGGCATTCTTTCCGCGGTCGCCTCTCTGCTCGCTGATCACGGCATTTCCATATTTGCCGTGTCCACCTATGATACCGACACGATCCTCATCAGAAAAGAGCGGTTCCATGAGGCGATGGACATTCTCCGTGCCGGCGGATACACCATTGAATCCATCTAATGCCAAAGAAAAAAGCGTTCAGATCCGAACGCTTTTTTTGCTGTCCCAAAGTGCGCTCCCTGCCGAGTGCACAGCGTAAAATCCGAGCATGCCCATGAGTGCACCGAGCAGATTATGAATCAGGTCATCCGTCTCGGCAAGGCCCATCCCGAACACATACTGTGCCGCCTCGGTCAGAAGGGTGCAGGCCATCGCGCTGAGCACCGTGATGCGCACCGCATGCGGATGCTCATGAAAAACCGCCAGGGTCAGGGTGCCGAAGGGCACATACAGGATGATATTGAGGAAGGCCTCGCGGAAGATCTTCAGATGAAAGACACCGCCCTCGAAAAGATGCATCAGCCCATAGAATGGCATCAGCCGCAGGCGATGCTGTCCACTGGGTTTTCTCGACAGGAAGGTCAGGTACAGATACACCGCAAAGTACACGGCAAGGGCCAGAATATACAGCCACTGAACCGGCCTGCGCAGTCCTGCACGGCGGCTGCTGGCCGCCTCAAGGAGAAGGATAGCCGTCATCCCGAACAGAAGCACGGCAAGAAGAACCGGAATGCTGCTGACCCGGTACCACTGCATAGGCATCTCCCCTTTCCCGTTCAGGCGCTGTGTTTCCTTATGCTTCTTCCGCCAGACGCTTCATAAACGCGGCTTTGTTCTGTTTAGGCGTTGTTGTCGGTCTGCCAAGGTCTTTTCTCGATCCGAGCGCACAGTGCACCTGAAGGAAGGTTAATTGTTTTCTAGCCCGGGCGGCCTTCAGTTCACTGACCAGCGCTTCCATCGTGTCAATCTCCGCTGTATAGGCATAGCCGCAGTCCCTGGCGATCCCCGCGAGCTGAATGGCCGGGGACACCGTCGGCATGCCGCCGACCGTCTCGTGTGCCTCATTGTCAATCACGATATGGACCAGGTTGTCCGGTCTGCATGCGCCGATCACCGCCAGAGCACCCATGTGCATCAGGGCTGCGCCGTCGCCGTCAATACACCACACAGTCGTCTGTTCTTTCTGCGAAGCAATCCCCAGTGCAATGGAAGAGGCATGCCCCATGGATCCAACCGTGAGAAAATCGTTCTCATGGCCTTCCCCGCGCTGCTCACGGATTTCGAACAGTTCACGGCTGGCCTTGCCGGTGGTCGAGACGATCGGGTCCCCTTCAGAGCAGGCTGCAATGGTGCGGATCACGTCCTCCCGGATCAGCGTGCGCCGGTTCCGGTTCTCCACCTTTCCGCTGTCCGTGAGCGCTTCCTTTCGGATGATAAAAGCGACATCGCGGCCTTGTGCGAGCTGGGCGCGGAATCCTTCCATCGCCTGCTCGGCTTCCTCGACCGTCGTCTCGGGACTGACAATGGTATAATCGATCCCGAGATCTTTCAGAAGCTGACAGGTGATTCTTCCCTGATACACGTGCTGCGGTTCATCCTTGACCCCGGGTTCTCCGCGCCATCCAATGACAAAAATCATGGGGATGCCGTACACATCATCATGGAGAAGGGATGCGACGGGATTGACAATATTCCCTTCCCCGGAATTCTGCATATAGACCACCGGAACCTTCCCGGTCGCCAGATGATAGCCGGCAGCGAGCGCTGCACAGTTTCCCTCATTGGCTGCAATCACATGATGCTTCGGGTCAACACCATACCTGCGCAGCAGGCAGCTGCAAAGAGCTTTGAGCTGGGAATCCGGAACGCCGGTATAAAAATCTGCGCCAAGGATGTCAATAAACTGTCTGGCCTGCATAGATGATCCTCCAAAAAAAGCTGTGCCCCCGAAAGAACACAGCGGATTTTCTGAATTATTCTTTTTCCTGTTCGTTGCTGTATCCGTAGCCGTATTTTCCATACTTGCTGTACGCATAGTAATGGTTCTTGTAATAGTTCCGCTCGGAAAGCGTCTTCACGGATACTCTGTTGATAATGCATCCGATCACCGGGCTGCCGGACTGCTCGATCTTGTAAACGGCATCCGCAATCTCTGCTTTTCTTCTCTTGGCATATTCAATGACCAGCACAGCGCCGTCGCAGGACTTGGCGACAACGGCTGCGTCAATGACCACGCCGATCGGAGGCGTATCGACCAGCACCATGTCAAACCGGAGTGCAAGCTCATCAAGCAGCTGAGCAAAATACTTGGAATCCAGCAGCGGCAGCGGGTTCATGACGTCGCGTCCGGTCGGAATGTAATAAGCGCCGGGGATATCGGTCTGATAGATGATGTCGTCGATCGTGTTGTAGCCGGCCAGGTGATGTGCAAGACCGATTACTTCACTGCCGTCAATCGTGATGCCGAAGTGGCTCATCATGACGGACTTGCGCAGGTCGCTGTCCACAAGCACCACACGCTTGCCGCGGCGGGCCAGGTTGGCCATGATCTGCATCGACATGGAACTCTTGCCTTCGTTCTGCGTGCAGCTGGTGATCGCGAACTTTTTCATGTCTCTTCCGACAAAGGAGAGGTTTGTGCAGATAGAGTTCAGGGCTTCATTGCCGGAAAAGTCCAGTGTCTCCAGATGATGAATAACACAGTTTCTCATACAGCACCCTCACTTTCTGCTCTTCTTGGATGTTTTGTGCGAACCATGGCGGAAAACAGCCTGTTCTGTCACCACACCCAGGGTAGGAAGATGGACCACTTTTTCCACGTCTTCCGGTGTGCGGACCCGGTCGTCGGAAATGAACTGAATGGTGATGATCGCAATGGCAATCATCGCGCCGAGGATGAAGCCGATCAGGAGATTCCTGGTCTTGTTCGGAGAGGAGGGTGTCGTGGGCACTCTGGCCTCCTCAAACACATTGGGCTGCTCCTGATCCATCTTCACGGCAATGAACTCGCAGGCCACCTTGGCGTACATATCCGCCATGGCCTTGGCTTCCTGCGGATTGGCACTCGTCACCGTGATATAGAGGATACGCGTGTCTGAAGGATTGTTGACAGACACCATTCTGTTGAGCTGGGAATAGCTGTAAGGAAGGTTCAGCTCGGCAATGACGCGTTCATGCACATGCCAGTTGGTGAAGACTTCCTTATAGTCCTTGGCCAGATAGTTGCCGATCTGGAGGTCGGACAGATTGATGGCGGAGTTCTTAGAATTGACAACGTACAGTTTGGCGGTCGACTGATACAGCGGCGTCACAAACTGGAAGGTATACACTGCAAAAATGACTGTGCAGACAAGGGCCGAAGCCACAATCCAGTACCATTTGTCCACAAACCGGATCAGCAGTTCAACAAGATCAATCTCCATGGCTTCCTGCGACTGCTGAGCGGACACTGCGCTGCTTCTGTTTCCTGTCTGATTGGGAGCAGACATTGTCATCCTAGTTCACTTTCCTTTCCTGTTTCTGCGGCAGGCCTGTAAAATGTATCCAGCACCCACCGTGTCACGTCGTCTTTTTCTGTATGGTATTCCACAAATCCATCCGATCCCGTGGCATAGGTGCCGGGAATCTGTTCCACCGGGGAGATCGGATACTGCCATGCCTGGTTGAACTCATTGACGAGTCTTCCCTGTGCCGCATTGGTTGTCAGCCCGTCGCCCAGTGCCTCCAGCAGGGTCTGAAGGAAACCGGAGTCGTCACGGACTTTCGCCTTCAGAAGCTCTGTGGCGCCGTCAAGCCATTCTCTCTGCCGCAGCTGACGGGAGGCATTGGTGCCGTCCCCGACACTCATACGGGAACGGACAAAGAGCTCTGCCTGATGTCCCTGAAGCTTCAGGGTTGTGCCGGCTGTCATCGCCGGATCCAGGGCTGAGAAGTCCTCTTTCAGGGTCACCGTCACCCCGCCGAGCATGCTGTTGACCACGTCGATGGCGGAATAGTCAACAGCCATATAGAGGTCAATATCCAGATCGTCCAGGTATCGGCTGACCGAGTACACCGCATTCTCGCAGCACGCAGCCTGGTCCGCACCATATCCGTGGCTCAGACAGATCTGCATCATCCGGGTTCCACCCGGTTTGCCGAGAATGGTCAGCACATCCACTTTGGCCATGGTGTCGCGCTCAATCTGCAGCTGCCTGATCGTGCCGGCATCATGATCGATCACCAGCAGCATCAGAAAGTCTGCCTGTCCGCCGTTGCGGTAGGACACAGAGGAAGAAGTCTGTGTGGTATCGCGGTCGACACCCATGAGAAGCAGTGTGGTCACATTGGTTTTCTTGTAATACGTTTCTCCCTGATAAATCTTTTCCTCGTATCTTCCAAACCCGGAAGACATCGTTGAACGCTCTTCTTTGACTGAGCTTTCTTCCAGCTTTTCTCCGACATAATATCCGATGCCGGCAATCAGAACAAGGGAAAGCAGAAAACAGATGCTCCGAAACGCCATGGAGCGTCTGGAACGCCCATGATTTTCCATGCTGTCGTACCCATCCAAAAAACAAAAATTTACAGCCCGTGCATTGATATCGCGTATAAAACTGCATTTTGCATTATAGAAGATGCTTTCCGCCTTGTCAAATGGGATTATTCTTTGTTTTCAGGAAAAAAACCATGCACGCAGCAGATGCTGTGCCATGGTTTTTTTCCGATCATTCTTTTTTGCGAAATCCGACGTCCGGGCGGCATGCCAGAGCCCCAAATCAGTCAAACAGAATATGGTACGGCATGTCCTCTGTCAGTTCCCTCGCCGTCTCCGCACCGTAGTCCTTCTCCAGGATTCGACGGCATTCTGCGATATTACAGGCTCTCGCGGACAGGTCATGCGCATCCGAGGCCGCAACATCAATCAGCCCTGCCTTCAGGGCTTTCCTTGCCCACTTGTCGCCAAACAGTCCATGGCTGCGAATGACGGTCGAGGCGTTCATCTGGCAGATCACATCATAATCATCATGCAGCGCATACAGCCTGTCCATATCTTCATGGAGGCACTGATACCGCTCGACATGTGCGCATACCATCCGAAGCCCGGCATTGGCAAACTCTCTCGCTGCTTTCTGGATCTGGACCCAGTCCGTGATGGGAAGAAACTCAACGAGCACATGACTGCCCCTTGCGAGAGTCGGGATCTCCCCGCGTCTTGCCATTTCAGCCGCTTTTTCCGCATAGAGGATTTCACATCCGGTAAACAGCGTCAGCGGTAGGTTTTCCTTCTGAATATACGCGCCAAGCTCCTCGAGGTGCGCCATATAATCTTTCCACGGGAACGGTTTATGTCCGGGCATTGCATGCGAGGTGCAGCAGATTCCTTTGACGCCATTCTCCACAGCCTTTTTCAGCATGCCGATACTCGTCTCCAAGTCTCTGGATCCATCGTCCACGCCGTAGACAATATGATGGTGGATATCTGCAATCACTGGCGTTCACCTCCCTGCTTCATGCCTGAGTCTTTCGATCCAATCAACGCTCGTATTATATTTGGCTCCCGAATCCTTGTCAACGCGCCTTTGGCGCTGCACGCTCCCTGCCGGATGATCTTTCCTATTGACAGGCAGCGCTTTTTGCGATGAAATAACCCTTGCGTCCTGCCTTTTCCGGGCAGCGGCGGATCACGCACAGATGGAGGCACGCTCATGAATCCTACCCCGCGTTTTCCTCATTTTCTGCACGGCGGTGACTATAATCCGGACCAGTGGCTTGACCACCCGGAAATCCTTGAAGACGATGTGCGGCTGATGAAAAAAGCCCATGTCAACGCCGTCTCCATTGGCATCTTTTCCTGGGCCCGTCTTGAACCGGAAGAAGGGGTCTATGATTTCTCATGGATGGATCAGATCATCCATCGCCTCTGGGACAACGGCATTCGAGTCGTGCTCGCTACGCCCAGCGGTGCCCGGCCTGCCTGGATGGCAGAAAAATATCCCGAAGTCCTGCGTGTGGATGATCATTTCCAGAGGCGACATTTTGGCGAGAGGCATAACCACTGCCCTTCCTCGCCTGTCTACAGGCAGAAAGTCCGTCAGATGGATACCGCGCTTGCCGAGCGCTACGCGTCCCATCCCGGTGTCATCCTCTGGCATATCTCCAACGAGTTTTCCGGCGACTGCCGCTGCCCGCTGTGCACGGCGCGCTTCAGGGAGTGGCTTGAGAAAAAATATCAGACGCTGGATGCCCTGAACAAGGCCTGGTATACCGATTTCTGGGCCATGCGCTATACAGCCTGGTCGCAGATCGAGCCGCCTTCTCCTGTCGGTCAGAACAGCAATCTCTCCATGATTCTGGACTGGAGACGCTTCTCCACCTGGATGTGCAGAGACTTTATTGAGATGGAAAAAGAAGCGGTCCGCGCGGCAGATCCTTCCATCCCTGTGACCGCCAACCTCATGGAACGCTTCTGGGATTATGATTATTTCTCCCTGGCCGAGTCCATTGATGTGGTCTCCTGGGACTGTTATCCGCTCTGGACCGGGAAAGATGATGATGCGACCGCCTGCGATTATGCCATGAACCATGACATCATGCGGTCGCTGAAAAATCAGCCGTTCTTGCTGATGGAGTCTACGCCGTCGAACGTCAACTGGAAGCCGGTCAACAAGCTGAAGCATCCGGGCATGCATCTGCTCTCCTCCATGCAGGCTGTCGCACACGGCAGCTGCAGCGTGCAGTACTTCCAGTGGCGTCAGGGCCGCGGGAACGCGGAAATGTTCCACGGTGCTGTCGTCTCCCATGCCGGCCGGGATGACACACGGGTTTTCCGTGATGTAACCGAGGTCGGTGAAGTGTTGGAAACACTCGATCCCCTGCTGTATGCCGCCCCGGTCGAGACACCGAAAGTCTGTATTCTCTATGACTGGGAATCCCGCTGGGCTGTCGAGTACGCGCAGACTGGCCTTAGCCATGGCATGCAATATCATGATACCGTGCTTGCGCATTACCATGCTTTCTGGGAGCAGGGCATTCCTGTGGATTTCAGGGATATGCGGGAAGTGACAGACCTGAGCGGCTACAGCCTGGTCATTGCTCCCCAGCTGTTCATGTTCCGCGGCGGGATTGAGCAGAAGCTTGAAGAGTTTGTGCGCAGCGGCGGACATCTGGTGATGACCTATTTCTCCGGCATTGTGGACGAACACAACCTTGCCTTCCTCACCGATACCCCCCACGCGCTTACGCATGTGCTGGGCGTGCGCGAGGCTGAAATGGATGCCCTGTTCCCGGATGAATCCAATGCCGCCGTCACCTCTGACGGCACAGCCTACCCGGTGAGCGGCATCTGCAGTCTGCTCGAACTGGAAGGCGCACAGGCATTTGCCATTTATCAGGATGACTTCTACAAGGGAACCCCGGCCATCACCCGCCACACATACGGCGAGGGTGAAGCCTGGTACCTCGGCGCAAGGCTGACCGGGGAGAGTCTGGATGCTTTCTATCAGCAGCTCGCGCAGTCGCTCGGCATTCCCCGCGCCCTCGACTGTGACCTCCCGCATGGGGTCACCGCACACGCCCGCGGCCGGGTTGTCTTCCTGGAAAACTATTCCGGAAAGGATCAGACGTTCTTCCCTGAAGGTCACTGGACCGATCTTCTCCGCGGACTTCCCTTTGACGGGCACCTCCCGGCCAGCACAGTCCGGATCCTGACCCGGGATGAATAACCAGATCAATTCAATGGAAAAGAGGCTGCACGGTGCAGCCTCTTTTCCATTCCTCTTATTTCAGGAATCCGTTGATGATTTCCTCTTCTGCTTCCTGTTCCGTCAGTCCCAGCGTCTGCAGTTTGATGATCTGCTCGCCGGCAATCTTTCCGATGGCCGCCTCATGAATCAGGGAGGCGTTCAGATCGTTGGCTTCCAGGCACGGGAGGGCGAGAATGTGTGCATTGTCCATCATGATGGCGTCGCATTCCGTGTGCCCTGTGCAGGTCGTATTGCCCACAATGCGTGAATCAAACTTCTGGTAGGAATTGTCGCGTGCAACCGAACGTGAAACCACGTCCGTGCTGGAGCCTTCCCCGTTGAGGGTGACCACATAGGAGCTTTCCGCGCGCTGATCCCCGTGGGTCAGCAGGCGCTCACGCACCACCAGGCGCGCATTGGCACCGAGTTCTGCGGTGGTTGTCCTGACCGTTGAGTCCACACCGCGGATCTGGACCATTTCCATTTCCATGGAGCTGTCTTCGTCCATGTGCACTTCCGTCACAGGGTTCAGAATGCGCTTGCCCTTGCCGTCGCCCTGTCCGTAATGCTTTTCAACGTACCGCACATGGCTGCCCTTGCCCACAAAGAAGCGGTGCACACCGTCGTGCTGGCTGTCCTGTCCGCCGCAGTTGTCAATACCGCAGCCGGCAACAATCAGAACATCACAGTTTTCTCCGACAAAGAAGTCATTGTATACGGTTTCCTTCAGTCCGCTCTGGGAGAGAACCACCGGGATATGGCAGCTCTCATTCTTTGTGCCGTCCTTGATGCGGATATTGATGCCGCTCTTGTCTTCCTTGGACGTAATCTCAATATTCGCCGTTGAAGCGCGGCCTTCGGATGCTCCGTTCACGCGGAAATTATAGGCGCCGACCGGAATTCCATGCAGGTCAGCCACTTCTTTCAGAATCCGTTTCTGAATCTCATCCATTACTTTGCATCCTCCTTCTCCGCAAGCCGGTCGCATGCACTTGCAACGCTTGCCGTTCCCAGAAGTGTCGGAAGAATCTCTTCCCTGGGGCCATGGGCGCTCACTCTGCCCGCCGTGAGCACCACGATCTCATCGGCGATCTGCAGAATTCTCTCCTGATGGGAGATGATCAGAATCGAACCCTCACGGTTCTGATTCTGAAGGTGTTCAAAGACGCGGATCAGGTTCTGGAAGGACCAGAGATCGATGCCCGCTTCCGGCTCGTCAAACACGCTCATCTGTGAACCACGCGCGAGTACGGTGGCAATCTCAATGCGCTTCAGTTCGCCGCCGGACAGGGAAGCGTTCACCTCACGGCGCACATAGTTCTGTGCGCACAGACCGACCTCGGAAAGATAAGAGCAGGCCTTGTCAATGGTCATTTTCTTATCGCCGCTTGCGATGCGCAGCAGGTCGATGACTTCAATCCCCTTGAAGCGGACTGGCTGCTGAAACGCATAGCCGATGCCCCGCTTGGCACGCTCTGTGATGCCCATGTCCGTAATGTCTTCACCGTCGAGAAGAATCCGTCCGCTCGTCGGCTTTTCAATTCCGGCAATCAGTTTGGCCAGGGTGGATTTTCCGCCACCGTTGGGCCCGGTGATCACGACAAACTTTCCGTTCTCAATGGTCATGGAGATGTCATGAATGATCTCACGGTTTCCGGCTGACTTTTTCTCCGTATCCTCCGGCACATCAAACGAGATGTGATCAAGTTCCAGCATGTTTCTGTCCCCTATTCTTATTCTGTCGTTACATGATCAGAGATCGATCTGCAGTTCAACCGGACAATGGTCCGATCCATAGATTTCAGGATGAATGGAAGCGCTCTGAATCCTGTCCCTGAGTGCCTCAGATGTCAGGAAGTAGTCAATGCGCCATCCTGCGTTGTGTTCCCTTGCATGGAAGCGGTAGGACCACCAGGAATAGGCGCCCGCTTCGGTGGGATGCAGGGTACGGAAGGTATCCACAAATCCGCTTTCGAGCAGCCGGGTCATGCAGTCTCTTTCCTCCCGGGTAAAGCCTGCATTCATGGTGTTCGTCTTCGGATTCTTGATATCAATTTCTTCATGTGCGACATTCATATCACCGCACACAATGACCGGATGTGTCTTTTCCAGTTCCTTGAGGTAATTCCTGAACGCTTCCTCCCACCGTACCCGGTAGGGCAGGCGGACGAGACCGTCCTGAGAATTGGGCGTGTACACCGTCACCATCCAGAACGTCGGATACTCCAGTGCAATCAGCCGGCCTTCGTGATCAAACTCGTCGATCCCCATGCCGAGACGGACAGACACCGGTTTTTGTTTTGCAAAGATGGCCGTCCCGGAGTACCCTTTTTTCTCTGCACTGTGCCAGACCTGTTCGTAACCGGGAAGATCAAGCTTCACCTGACCTTCCTGGCACTTGGTCTCCTGAAGGCAGAAGAAATCGCTGTCAAGGGAAGCAAATGCATCCATAAAGCCCTTGCCAAGGCATGCACGAATGCCGTTGACATTCCATGAGATCATTTTCACTGCGCATTCATCCTTCCTTTCGCGATGGATTTACATGACACCCAGTGCCCTGAGCAGCATAATGGTCAGGAACATGGTCGGCATAGAGAGGACGGTGGAAAGAATCAGGATCTGCCTTGCCAGATTTCCGTCCCCGGTCACATTTTTCGCAAGCACATAGCTGCCGACTGCAGTGGGTGTACAGAAGAAGCAGACCAGCACAGCCAGACGTTCGTTCTGCATGCCCATCGCAATCCCGATCGCCAGAATCACTGCAGGCACTATGACCAGACGCAGGCAGGCGGCCAGCAGCGCGGTCTTTCCGCTTTTTCTGAACTCTGAGACTTCTGTCACGGCCCCCAGGGCCAGCAGGGCGAGGGTCGATCCGGTCGCACCGATATTGGAAATGGTCTTTTCCAGCGCGGCAGGCAGCTGGAGATGGAGAAGCGAGACGATCACGCCCAGAAGCGTACCGATCAGAAACGGATTGGTGATCACTTTTCGTCCAATGCTTTTCAGATCAGTTTTCCCGGTTCCCGCGTAAAACGACAGAATCACCGGTGCTGCAATATTATAGAAGATAATCATCACGGAAAGCGGAAGGGCCAGGACTGCCGTCGCCGTTTCTCCGTAGAGATTGGTAATCAGCGGAAGACCGAGAATCGCTGTGTTGCCCCGGAAAATGCCCTGGATGAACTCACCGCGCTGCGCACCGGTCTGTGTCACATGCGGAGAAAGAAGACACAGGGCAAGAATCACTGCGGATGTTCCAAGCAGCGAAAGCAGAAGCAGCGGGACATCCATGACAGCCGATAAATCCGCCCGGTACATGTTCATGAAGAGACTGCAGGGGATCAGAACCTTATACGCCAGCTGATTGAGCTTCTCCGCTGTCCCCTTCTCCATGATTTTCCATCTGCACAGGAAGTATCCGATCAGCATTGTCAGACAGATCGGGAAGACCCCGTTAAAACTGAAGACCAGAATATTCACCGTCTGCCCTCCTGTCTCGTGGAAGTATCATCTGCAAAGAGCTGATCGCAGGTCGCCTGCACCATCAGTTCGAGGACTTCCTGGTAATGTTCGCCGATCTGTGACCGGTGGGCAATCAGCAGGAGAAGTGCGCGCACAGCCGCGGCGGAAAAGTCATCCGGCACTTTGCTGTCCGGAGCGATCCGGTGCAGCAGTTCCAGCACATGCACCTCATCCCCGTGATAATGGGCTCTGAGCACATCCTCGGGGAGATTCTTCAGAAGGATCGGGAGATCATTTTCCATAAATGGAATCATGCCGCTTTCCTCAAGCAGACTGCATACATTCAGGATGGTCTCCGCAGCCCGATCTTTCTGGTTTTTGGTTCCGGACTTGGCCAGCATGGTTTCAGCCATGCCGTAGACCCGCGTATGCGTTTCCTCCAGAATTTCCAGGAAAAGGATTTCCTTGGAAGGATAGAATTTGTAGAATGCACCTTTTGAAATGCCCGCCCGGGTGGCGAGTTCTTCAACCGTCACTGCATTCATTCCGCTCTCGAGGGCTACCCTGCGCGCAGTCTCCCTCAGGGCAACTGCAATTCTTGCCCGTTCTTTTCCTGAAAACGCGCTGGGCATCTTCCATCCTCCTCTGCCGCGGCTGACAGTCGCAAGCTGATACATTGTATGCAATCCTTTCAGACCTGTCAACGCCATTTCCGAACCATTTCATTTCCTTTTCTTCCTTAAATAGCAAGAGCTGCGTGTTCCCCGTACCCCTCCGTCACATGCAGTCCGGCAGGCAAAAAGCGAAGGGACATCGTTCGATATTCCTTCGGCAGATTCCGCATGGATCCATGCCCCCGTCCTTCTCCATGCCCGGACGGCAGTGTTCATTGGTTCTTCCGCCTTTCCTGACCGCTTTACGAATTCTCCGATTGACTTTTCCAGGTCCATGTGTTAAGCTTTGCGACGGTGATGCGCCTGTAGCTCAGTTGGATAGAGTGTCAGACTCCGACTCTGAAGGTCACAGGTTCGAATCCTGCCAGGCGTACATTGAAAACCCGGGAAGCATATTCCCGGGTTTTTTCTTATTTCATCGTGATTCAGCCATACGTGTCCACCGCAGTTTCTCCGTCCGCCACGCTCTGCAGGAATCCTTCCGGTTCTGAAGGGTAGAAATTGACAACCTATTCCTGTGCTTTTATAATTGCCTCGTTTGAGTCGCCTGAAAGGGGCTGAGTGCTTGAAACTGCTGTCTGTTGTACTGCCTTCCTATAATGAGGAACTGAATATTCAGCGTACCATTGACCGTCTCTCTGCAGTCCTGCAGGAAGCTTCCATTCCCTATGAACTGATCTTTGTCAATGATGGCTCAAGGGACGAAACCTGGACGATGATCCAGAAAGCCTGGCAGGAGCGGGATGACGTAATCGGCATCGACTTCTCCAGAAACTTCGGAAAGGAAGCCGCCATCCTTGCGGGGCTCGCCCATGCCAACGGTTCCTGCTGTGCCGTGATCGACTGCGATCTGCAGCATCCGCCCGAAAAGCTGGTCGAAATGTACCGCCTCTGGGAGCAGGGATATGACCTGATTGAAGGCGTCAAGCGCAGCCGCGGCAAAGAAAGCTTCCTTCACAAGCTCTGCGCCGGCGGATTCTACTGGATTATGTCCTATGTCACGCATGTGGATATGTCCCGCGCTTCCGATTTCCGGCTGATGGACAGGAAGGTTGTCGACGCACTCGTCTCCATGCCCGAACGCGGCATCTTCTTCCGTGCCCTCTCCTCCTGGGTCGGGTTTAAAAGCACGACCATTGAATTCGATGTTCAGGAGCGGGAAATCGGTGAATCCAAGTGGTCTTTCACCTCTCTGATCAAGTATGCCATCCGGAATATTGTCTCCTTCTCAGGCATGCCCCTGAAAATGATTGCATACTTCGGGTTTGCGGGTCTCCTGTTCACGATTGTTCTCGGCATTCAGACGCTGGTGCGCTACTGGTCCGGAAATGCTGTGGAAGGGTTCACGACCGTAATCCTTCTGATTCTGCTCACCAGCAGCATGATTATGATCAGTCTGGGCATTATCGGACTGTACCTTGCAAGAATGTATGAGGAAATCAAGCAGCGACCGCGGTATATCATCCATCATCACCTGAAAGGAAAAAAGGAATCCTGTGAAACAAATATGGGCCTGGATGAGCAGGCATAAGCAGATTATCCGTTATCTTATCTTCGGCGTTCTGACCACCGTCGTCAGTCTGGGATTGTATGCCCTTTGCACCATGACATTTCTCAATCCGCAGGATTCGACGCAGCTCGCCGCAGCGAATATCATTTCCTGGATCGGGTCTGTCACGTTTGCCTACATCACCAACAGAAAGTATGTGTTTGAGAGCAAAAGCAGCCAGAAGCTCCGGGAAGCAGCCTCTTTCTTCCTGAGCCGCATCAGCACGCTGCTCATCGACATGGCCTGCATGCACATTTTTGTCCAGTGGATCAGGATGGATGACAAGATCGCCAAGCTCATCGTGCAGGTCATCCTGGTGATCACCAATTATGTCCTGAGCCGGTTTCTGGTTTTTCGTCAGAAGGCTCCTGAGTCCGGCAAAACAGATACTGAACACAGGGGGATGGATTCATGAATCTGTATAAGAAAATCGGCATACAGTATAAATGCGCCTTTTTCAGCGCGCTTGTCTTTGGCCTGATCTCCCAGGGCATGGGCATGTTCAATAAATTTTCATGACATGATGACGCGGTCTGCCTTTTCTCCGTTGGAACCACCTTCGCCTCCGGCCGGTGGATGCTCGGTTTTCTCGAGCAGCTGGACATGCTGCTCTTCGGCAGTCAGCCCACCAGTCTTCCACTCACCAACGGACTGGTGTCCCTCCTGATGCTGGGGCTTTCCGCCTGTCTGTTCGTCGCTCTGTTAAAGATCACGCACCCTGCAGTCTCCTGCTTTGTCGGCGGCACAATGGCAGCATTCCCTGCCATCACAGGTCTGTTCGGCTTTGTCTTTACGCTTCCCTATTATGTCTTCGGCATTCTTCTTGCCTCCGCAGGCGCCTATCTGATCTGCCGTGGAAAGAACCTGCTTTTGCGGATAGCCGGGATTCCCCTGATTACCATGTCCATCGGCATTTACCAGGCCTATTTTTCGGTCGCCCTGTGCGGCATCCTGTTCTACTTCATCGCCTACGGCATGGAAGAAGCCAAAAGCACAGGTGAATTCATCGGGAAAGGTCTGCTGGCTGCCCTGGCCCTCGTCATCTCGATGCTCCTCTATTTCCTCTGCACCAACCTTTCCCTCACCCTCTATCACACAGCGCTGAACGATTACATGGGCATTGACCAGATGGGCAAAAGCTCCATCTCTGTGTATCTTGAGCGGGTCCTCTATGCCTACCGGGTGTTCTTCTCTCAGGATGCAAGCAAACCCTATTATATGTATGCCCGGACTTCCAGAAGAGTCTATCTGGTGATCGCCCTTCTCTCTCTGGCCGCCTCTTCCGTGCTGATTCTGCGTCATTTCCGCAGGAACAAAGTCAATGCAGTCCTCTCCCTGGTTCTTGTCTGCCTGATCCCTCTGGCCACGAATTTTGTGTTTGTCATGGCTGATCCGAACGACGTGCACAGTCTGATGACCTATGGCCAGGTCTATATCTTCGTCTACTTTGCCTGGGTGATTGACCGGATCCAGTTCAGGAAAGAGCGGCTTCAGCAGGCTGTCCGCGGCGTGGGACTGGCTCTGCTGCTTCTGATCAACATCATGTTCTTCCGGTATGACAATCAGTGTTATCTGAAGGCAGCGCTCTCTCAGCAGGAAGCGATCAGCTACTTTACGACCATGGTGACGCAGATCAAGAGCGCAGAAGGATATGATGACCGTTTTTCCATTTACGTGGTCAATGATTTTCAGAATCAGGATGAGACCATCACTCACTTTGGCAACCTGGACCATGTCACGCAGCATCCGTATGGAGGTCTGAGTGATTATCTGAACAATTACAATTGGAAATACTTTGTCCGAAACTGGTGCGGATTCTCTCCCGACTGGAAAAACGGAGATGAACTCCTGCACCTTCCGGAAGTGCAGAATATGACGCATTACCCGGATGACGGTTCCATCATGGTGATTGACGACAAGGTCGTCATCAGATTCTGACGAAAAAAGCAGGGCATGACTGTCCTGCTTTTTTCACGCCGATCAGAAGAAGATTCTGCTTTCCGGTCGGCACGAAAACAGCCGGGCTCACTGTCCCGGCTGTTTTCTGTCTTTCTTCTCATCGTCTGCTTATCTCAGCAGAACAGGGTGCATCCGGCCTGCCGAAAGGCCTCCGCCATATCATGCAGGGCCGGAACGGTTGTCCGGAACCGGACGGCCAGACAGTCATAACAGAGATTTTCCGAAGTCCCGCGGTTGATCAGTTTGCGTGTCAGTCCTGCCTCATCCCGCGAAACCGATTTCCCGCATGTCACGCACTTCATCACGGCTGCACCAGTTTGACACGATAGACGACGCAGTCATGCGCAGGAACATGAACACGCAGATGCTCTCTGTGAACGCCGCCGTCACTTCCGTCGAACACATTAGTCAGAGCAAACGCATACCCGGCCGATGCCGGAAGACCCGTATCATTGAAGAGAACCACAAGATCGCGGTCCTCCTCAGAGAGATTGAAAAGACCCAGCGCATAATCGCCGTCGGAAAGGAACTTAAAGGCGCAGATCCTGTCGTTTTCGCCTTCTCCCTGCAGGAAAATCGGAGGACGTGCTTCCTCATCCTGATCAATCCGGATCAGTTCCGGGTTCGTAATCAGTTTCCGGGTCGCGTCATTCATGCTCCGGATATCGCAGCCCAGCATCAACGGGCAGGAGAACATGCACCAGAGTGCAAACTGAGACCTGTAATCCGCATCTCCGCAGCCGGTTGAGCCAACCAGTCCCTTTCCGTACATGCCCACCGTCAGCATATCCATATCATTGAAGCATCCGGGTGCGGACGCTCCCAGCTTGTCCATCTGACTTCTGGCAATATTCCGGTAGGATTCCGGGGTGTCAAAGATATCCCCTGTCGAACGGTACAGGCTTGCACCGGTCGAGCGGATCCAGCTCCAGACATCGTCCTGTCCCCAGTTGCAGGCGGAAAACACAATGTCCCGTCCCGACGCCCTGAGCGCCATGCCCATGCGGCGGTACAGGGTTCTCTGATCTGCAGACCCCGGGCGATAGCAGTTGTCATATTTCAGATAGTCCACGCCGTACTCTGCAAACGTCCTGGCATCCAGGAATTCATGATCAAACGATCCGGGATAGTCCGCGCACGTGCGCACACCGTTGCAGGAATACATGCCAAACTTGAGTCCGCGGCTGTGCACATAGTCCGAGACATAGCGCATGCCGTGAGGGAACTTTTCCGGGTCCGGAACAATTTTTCCGGTCTCCGGGTCCCGCTCATACTTCGACCAGCAGTCGTCGATGACCAGGTATTCATACCCGGCATCCTTCAGCCCGGATGCGACCATGGCGTCCGCAGACTCCATGATCAGCTTCTCGTCAATTCTGTTTCCGAATGTGTTCCACGTATTGAATCCCATAGGCGGCCGTTTGACCATCATGTTTTTCTTCCTCCGTTCTGTGATTGGTTCTGTATGATTCATGAGGCACTCAAGCCTCACTTCTCCCCGTATTTTTCAAACCGGTACTTCTGTCGGATCTGCGGATACTTTTCCCGGTCGACCTCACTCATAAACATGTCCAGGGGCCTTGCAAACATCCGCATATCCCCGTACAGCGCACGGTAGACCATCAGCCTTTCCCCGCTTTCGGTATGCTCGGCCTCCCCAATAATCTCGTACAGATATCGTGTGCCTTCCGGACCGGTCAGTTCACGCTTGAAATGCTGAACAATATCCCCTTTCTCAAACTTCCTGATTTCCATCGCCTGCCCTCTCCTCTCTTTCCAGCCATTCCACGGTCACGGTCCGGATGCCGGCTTCCTGAAGACGCTGTGCAAAAATGCCGTTTCCCTCCGTCAGCTTTCCTGAAAACGTCCCGTCATAGACCTGTCCCACGCCGCAGCTCGGACTCCTCGGCTGGAGAATGGCGAGATCAATCTTTGTCGTTCCAATCGCCTGCAGAATGCGTTCAGCGCCGAGATGGAACGCACCGTCCACACACTCGCCTTCTCGGTTCATGACGACTCCGTCCACGATTTCGCTTGGAATTCTCGGCGTCGGAAGCCCGCCCATGACCTCGGGGCAGACTGCGATCACAACCTTGTCCCTGAGATAATCCGCCAGTTTTTCTGAAGCGTTATTGCCGCCGTTATACTTGCAGTTCATTCCCAGAAGGCACGCACTGACCAGTACGGTCATCTTTTCATCCATCCTTCCACATGGAATCTTCACCGGGTTCGTTTTTCGGAAAAAGTCTGCCTTTTTCTTTCGACAGCGCTGCACTGTTTCCTTCACTGAATATGAAAAGAGGCAGCCTTCGCTGCCTCTCAGGTCATGCCTTCTGATTTTCTTTTGAAACCTTGGGAACATGGTATTCTGCATGCTTGTCATACCGCACGCTCTCCGGGGGAACTTCCAGCAGTTCCGGATGATCCAGATACTTTTCCATATCGGCAAAGAATCCGGCATAGAAAGCACCGGAGCATACGCGTTCATCGGCTGTCACGCCGATGGGAAGGAAGCGCTTCATGCGCACTTTGTCGCCTTCCACCACGGCTTCCTTTTTGACCAGACCCATTCCGAAGAAAAGAGAGGTCGAGCCAAAATTGTAGATGTGATGGTTGACATGATGCAGTCCAATGGATGCGTTGTTGGTAATGAACATGCCGGTATGGAAGGGCAGCGCATCCAGGAAAGCGCCGGGCAGCAGACCGTAGCGGTCGAGCAGACGCACAAGCGCCACGACCAGTGAAGCAAACCCTGGGATCTTGAGCACAAAGGCAGCGAGATGGTCCGCAAAATTCTTCGGGCCCGGTCCGCGGTTTGAATCAATCACATTCACCATGCGGTCGCGAACGTCAAAAAGCGTATCCGTCGGGTCAAACTTGATTTTTACCGCAGTTTCACCGGCTTCGGCATTCTGGGGGTCCTTGAGCATGGTGAAGCTGACAGTGCAGTTATTCCTGGAATAATACTGCTTGTTCATGATAAAGCGGTTGATTTCCGGGTGCTGGCTCACGGAACGGACATAGGCAGCCACAATGATCTGCATGAAGGTGACGCGCTGATCCTCGCGAAGCTTTTTCGCGATATACCGGGTCAGCATTTCGTAATCGACTTCATGCTGGAGAAAGACCTGCGCATCACAGCGCATCGGCATGAGATATGGTGTAATCTGAACAATCGGATCAATATCCCCGATTCTTCTGCCATCAGCTCTGAATCCGAACAATGATATTTCCTCCCTTATCTCTCAGGACGGCTGAATAAAAACATATAAAAAAAGCAAATATGCCGCCGGCCCGATTATGCCAGTTTCTTCCTGTGTTTGTCAAGTTTTCTTTCTGAAAAGGCCTGTCCTTTGCCTGTCTTTCGTTACTATTCACAGTCTAAAAAA
>DEFL01000042.1:28076-37483 GCA_002350845.1 Christensenella sp. UBA2853 | reverse complement strand
GGAAGATGTTTTTTTACATCCCCCTGAAATTTCGTTGTGAAGAGACGTTTCAATTCCGCGTTTCCGGTTTCTCCCGGGCGCTGCCGCTTCACCGGTTTTCTTCGTCTGCCTCTGCCCGCGCAACGCGCAGCCTTACAATGTCCGTGGACTCCGGCCAGACAAACGTGGAACGCAGCTGATATTCACCATTGTCAATCAGCAGGCTTTCCCCGGACATGGAACGGTTCTTCATGGTCAGAAATTCCACCCAGTCCGCCACTTCCTCCGTATCTGTCCATTTCTTCATGGGCGTCACATCCATGATCTGTTTCCACAGTTCCGGATCCCGGACCACAGGCTCATTCAGCGGCGTGTACACCCCGCCCAGGCAGATGGCGTTGCAGGGAATCCTCCTTGGCGCCAGGCGGATCGCCAGATTCTTCATATAGCCCAGAAGGCCCGCTTTGGAGGCGGTATATACGGGGAACTCCTGACCGGAGACGGCGGAAGAGGAGGCGTTAAAGAGCACGGAACGAAGCGCCGTATTCCCCCGCAGATAATGCTCCGTCACCAGGATCGTTGCTTTCAGGTTCAGATCGATATCGTCCGGGCTGTTCTGAACACCTGCGTTGAGGAAGAGGATTTCCGGCATCGGAAGCTCCGGCAGGGCTGATTCATCCCGGATATCCGCCACGAAATGCGTATAGCCCGGATGATCGAACGGCGCGGGAGCCACATCCAGCCCGAACACAGTGTGGCCGTTTTTCAAAAACCGGGCCGCGACAGCGGATCCAATGCCGCCGGAAGCCCCGGTAATCAGGATATTCATCAGGCCAGGACCTCCGCTTTGCATGTTCCTTCCCTGCGCCATTTTTTCAGCAGCTCGTATCCCAGCGGAGAGAAGATCACTTCCATGATCAGCTCCAGCACCGCTCCGATCAGGGAACAGGTGATGCACTGCGGCAGGGTCCAGGAAAAACCGTCCCAGTAGATCGGCGCAAACACCATAAAGGTCAGCCCGGCAAAAACAAAGTTATCCACAAACTGGCCGATGAATGTGGAAACATAGCTCCGGGTGATATAGGCCAGCTTCCCGTCCGGATTCTTCCGGAAATACCGGCCAATGGACTCATTGACCGAGTTATTCACGATGGCTGAAAGAAGAAAGGCGATGCTGCTGCTCAGCAGGATAAACCAGGTCCCCCCAAAGATGGTGTTGAAACCGGAATAATCCGTCTCTGTGGGGATGATGCTGCACAGACAGAAAATCAGCGACACAAAAAGGTTGATTCCAAGGGCAAAGATGGAGAGCGTGGTGGCTGTCCGCTGCCCGAAGCCTTTGGTGACTACATCCATGCACATAAACGCCAGCCAGGACAGCAGGATACCGCCGTCCGCCGCCACGATGCCGACCTGATAAATCGTCTTGTTGGCCAGCAGGTTCATGACGATCACCGATACGCAGAACAGGGTAGTAATTTCGCCGGGCACCGCCCGAAGATCCCTCTGTGCCTGCTGCCAGAGGGTGAGACCTTTTGTGTTCATATTCCTTTCCTCCTTGGTTTTCTTTTATATAGCGAAGGATTTAGAGCCCGAACTCCGCTTGTGCGCAAAAGCGCAGCGAGTGTTATATCACAATACGGGAGAAAACGCAAATCCAGCCTGGTTTTTTCAGATGTCCCCAGGGGGTGCCCGGCCATCCTGCCCCAGCCGGGGCAGTTTTTTGGGCAGCCGCGCGTCCATGACGGAAGAAGAAGCAAAGCAAAAAGCGCCCCACCCATTGGTGAAGCGCCTGCATTCCGGTCCGCCTTCTGGTTTATCCGCTGCTGCGCCCGGTCTTTTCAGGCATGCCCGCATGCCTTTCCCGATACTGTCCGGGTGTCAGGCCGGTCTGCTGCTTGAAGAAGCGGATGAAGGAGGACACATTGACCATGCCCACCTGTCTGCCGATCTCCTGGATGGCCGTGTCCGTCTGTGACAGCAGCCTGCAGGCCTCCGTCCTGCGCACTTCCTGCACATACTCGGACAGTCCCAGCCCTGTACAGTTCTTGAAGTAATGCGACAGGTTCGAGGGCGTCAGCCCGAAATGATCCGCCGCCATCTGCAGGGAGAAATCGCTCTGGAAGCAGTTGTCGCGCACATACTGCTTCAGGTTTTCACTCCGCTGATCCGTTTTCTCCCCGCCGCTGTCCTGCTCTGCGCTGCAGGCCCCGCAGACCAGGGTCTTCAGCTTCCCGGTCAGCTCCTCCACGCTGTCAAAGCTGACCATGCTTTCCAGGTGCTCCATCAGGTCGCGGGAGATCTCCGGATTGACCCTGTCGCGCATGGACAGGAGCGTGCGCACCGTGACATTCACCGTGTCATAGCAGACCATCCGCGCCATTTCAAATGAAACCGGTTCCTTCTGCAGCTTTTCCGCAATCCGGTCGAGGCATTCGTTCACTTTCCCGGTATTCATCTGCAGCAGATGCCACTGAAGCGCTTCCAGCTCCTGCAGCGGATAATCCTTCAGGGAGGCGGAAGGCTCAAGCCCGGCTGAATAGAAGGTGACGGCGCCCCTGCCCCGGATGAGCCGCATCCGGCACGCGCTGACTGCCTGGCGGTAGCCCTCGGCCAGTTCTGTCTCCGACAGCTCCAGACTGACCCCGATCGAGACCCGCTGCCCGCTCTCCTCTTCCAGACGGTTGCGGAACACGAGGATCTCCTCCTCCAGCGCCCCGGCGCCGCCTGTGTACTGCAGAAGCGCTGCGAGCAGGTCACGGTCAGGGGGATTTACGCAGACCAGCACATCCGTCACCTCCAGGGAGACGGAAAGGAAGAGATCCCGGATCGACTGAGGAGACATGGTACTCAGATTATCCTTTTTTTCAATCGCCAGGACTCGGTAGGCGGCATCCGGGTCGGTCATCAGACTGTAGCCGCGCAGCTCTTCCAGGACTTCCTGCACATGCCCGGCATCCGAAAGCAGCCGCGTCAGGCACCGCTGCTTCAGGCTTTCCGCGCTGTTTTCAAGCCGCACCCGGTATGACTCGCTCTCATTGGAGAGGGTCTCCAGGACGGCCTCCACCTGCTCCATTTCATTCCCCGCGTCGCTCCCTGGGGCGTACGTGCGTGCTTTTTCCGCCAGGTTGCGGATGGGCTTGTAGTGATTCCAGCTCACTGCCCAGATCACCGTCCCGCCCGCAAGCAGGATCAGCACCATCAGGAGCATCACATTGCGCCGGTACGCGCGCAGCGGCCGCTCCACCGCATCCAGCGGCCGGAATACGGTATAGGTCCATCCGGTGAACCCGGAAGCCGTTTCAGAAAGATAATAGTCCCCGTCCTCGAGGCTGACTCTTCCGGCCTCGAGTTTTCTTTCTCCCCGCAGCTTCAGAAGATCGATTTCCCCTGTCGCAAAGATGGCCGCGCCGTCCCGGTCCGTGACCAGCACGGAAGCATCCTGTCCGGAGAGCGCGCGGATCTGGCCGTCCAGCCGGCTGACCGGGATCACAAACACGGACCGCTGTTTCGGTCTGACATTGCCGGCGCCGACCGAAATAAAGACGGTCAGGCAGTCCGAGGACTGGCCGCCGTACTGATGCACCGAGTCCACCGGCCACACCACGATGCTGCTTGGATCGTCCACGGTCTGAAAAAAATCTTCCGCCGAATGTCCCGAGTACACCATCTGCTGCCCGAACAGTTTTTCGGGCGTGATCGCCGTCGTGCCGGTATAGCACACATCATCCCCTGAGCGGTAGACAATGATGCTCTCCGGAAGCTCCGCGATGGAGTTGTACGTGCCCAGCAGCGCGATCGCGTTTCGCCTCGCCACAATATCCGTCCCGATATTTTTCGGGTTCAGGGCCGATGTATTCTGGATGACATAGGCAAGATTGAAGAGCTGCTGGAATTTCGCATCGACGGTATCGCGCAGCTGAATGAGCATGCTGCTGTCCGTGGCCGTCATTTCATCCGAATATCTGCGGATGATCGCACCGTCAAAATAGAAATACAAAAGAAAAATCGGCAGAAACAAAACGAGCGCATACGAAACAACGTACCGCAGGAATATTCGATTTCGCACAGGGTTCACCCCTTCCATTTCGATTATACCATCCGCCACATGCATATACAAGAATTGAAAGCGGCCGGAATATGCCGCATTTTTCCCTTCTGATGCGCTTGCCTGTTCAATTTCTGAACAGCGTTTCAAAAATTGAAGATTGATTTTCCGGTTTGATCTGGTACTCTTTTGACCAGAAAAAGCAAAAAATCGCAAAAGGAGATGGGTGCATGAGCGCATTCCCACCTTCCCCCGCCGTCCGGCACAGGTCGGGTTCCTTTCAACGGAAGCTGCGCCGCATCGCCCGCAACTGGGAACTGTACCTGTTTCTGATTCCCACGATCGCCTACTTCCTGATCTTTCGCTACTACCCCATGTACGGCATTCAGATCGCTTTCCGGAACTTCAAATCCACCAAGGGCATCCTTGGAAGCCAGTGGGTGGGCCTTCGGAACTTCGAGCGCTTCTTCTCCGCGACGGATTTCTGGCAGCTGCTGAACAATACGCTCTCGGTCAGTATCGGGACCCTGCTCTGTTCCTTCCCCGTCCCGATTCTTCTGGCGCTCTTTCTCAACCAGCTCCCGTCCAAACGCTACAAGAAAATCGTGCAGACGGTGATCTACGCGCCGCATTTCATTTCCACCGTCGTTCTGGTCGGCATCATCAGCCTGTTCTTCTCGCCCTCGAGCGGAATCGTTAATTTCATCATTCAGTGGCTCGGCGGGACCCCGATTCATTTCATGGGGCAGGCCTCCTGGTTCCGCCCCCTGTACATCGGGTCCGACATCTGGCAGAACGCGGGCTGGGGCAGCATCCTCTACCTGGCCGCGCTGGCCTCCATCAGCCCGGAACTGCATGAGGCCGCGGTCGTTGACGGCGCGAACAAGTTTCAGCGCATCCTGCATGTCGACCTCCCGGGCATTCTGCCCACCATCGTAGTCATGTTCATCCTCAATTCCGGCAAGGTCATGTCGGTCGGCTTTGAGAAGGCCTATCTGATGCAGACCTCCCTCAACCTGTCCGCATCCGAAATCATCGCAACCTATGTCTACAAGCGCGGTCTCCTGCAGGCCCAGTTCAGTTTTTCCACCGCCGTCGGGCTCTTTGAATCCCTGGCCAACCTGATTCTGATCCTGACCATGAACTTCATTTCGAAAAAAGTGACCGATTCCAGCCTGTTCTGAGGGGGTGGGCGTATGAAAAAGAAGAAAACAGGCATCAGGGTTTCTCCGGCAGACCGGATCTTTGACATCCTGAACTATGTCTTTCTCACCCTCTGCCTCCTGATTGTCGCCTATCCTCTCTATTTCATCGTCATTGCGTCCGTCTCGGACCCGACCGCCGTGTATGCCGGCAAAGTCATCCTGTGGCCCGCCCGGTTTACGCTCGAAGGCTATCAGCGGATCCTCGACTATGAATCCTTCTTTACCGGCTACCGCAATACCGTCATCTACACCGTGGTCGGAACCGCCGTCAATGTCCTGATCACCATTCCCGGCGCCTATGCGCTCTCAAGAAAAGACCTCGTCGGGCGGAACATCTTCATGATGGGCGTCACCTTCACCATGATTTTTTCAGGCGGTCTCATCCCCACCTATCTTCTGGTGATTTCGCTTAATCTCTACAACACCATGTGGGCTCTGATCCTGCCCGTCGCGGTCAGCGCGTGGAACCTCATCGTCGCGCGCACGTTTTTCCAGCAGACCATCCCGGATGAACTCCTCGAAGCCGCCACGCTTGACGGCGCCGGCAACACGCAGTTTTTCCTCCGCGTGGTCCTTCCGCTGAGCAAGTCCATCATTGCCGTCATGGTCCTCTTCTATGCGGTCAATCACTGGAACAGCTACTTCAATGCCCTGATTTATCTGAAATCGGCGGAGAAATATCCGCTGCAGCTGGTGCTGCGCAACATCCTGTTTGAGAACTCTCTGGGAGATATGGTCGAGGATGCCTCCACCCTCGCGCTCCAGCAGCGCCTGGGTGATCTGATCAAGTACGGCATCATCATCGCCTCCTCCCTGCCCCTGCTGATCCTCTACCCCTTCCTGCAGCGCTTCTTCATCCAGGGCGTCATGATCGGCGCGGTCAAGGGGTGACACCGTTTCGGATTCTGCGGGAAGGAAATCCCGTAATCATAGAAATCTAGGAGGAGAGTATTATGAAAAAGACCCTGATGTGTCTCCTGCTCACCGCCGTCATGCTGTGCAGTCTGCTCACAGCCTCTGCGACTGAGTACCCGCTGTCAGCCGAAGGCGATACCTTCAAGCTGATCATCCGCATCCGTCCGCTGCACAGCGATGCGAACGAAATGGAACTGTTCAAGCGTGTGGAAGAGCTCACCAACATCCATATTGAATGGGACCAGATCCAGCAGGCTGAGTATGATGAGAAAAAGAACCTCATCCTCAGCGCGAACACCGACCTGCCTGAAGGCTTCTTCGGCAAGTTCTCCCTGAGCGCTTCCGACCTGGTCAACTATGGTTCCCAGGGCGTCCTCCTGCCGCTCAATGACCTGATTGAGGAGAACGCGCCGAACCTGAAAGCTCTCTTTGAGCGCCGCCCGGACATCAAGAAGATGTGCACAGCGCCAGACGGCAACATCTACTCCACACCCTATGTCAATGAAGGCGAGGACGGCACCATCGCTTCCAACATCATGATCAACATGACCTGGCTTGAACGCCTTGGACTGAAAAAGCCCGTGACCCTGGTCGACCTTGAAGAAGTGCTGACCGCGTTCAAGGAGCAGGACGCCAACGGCAACGGCGACCCGAACGATGAAATCCCCATGACCTTCAAGTTCAACGGTTCCCAGCGCGACATCGGCGGCTTTTTCGGTGCCTTCGGCTATCCGGACACCCTGACCGATGACGGCTCCCACATCGTCATTGACAACGGCAAACTCGTCTATGTCCCCGCCACCGAAAACTATAAGGAAGGCTGCAAGTACCTCTATGAGCACTTCTTTGCCAAGGGCCTGATCGACAAGGAAGGCTTCACCATGGACAAGAAGACCTATAACGCGCAGAACCAGGGTGAAATCGCCAATATTGGCGTGTTCATGTGCTGGAACGCCTTCGACCTGGGCACGATTCATCAGGACGAGTATGAGCCCCTCTCCCCGCTCCTCGGACCGGACGGCACCACCTCCTGGGGCTGGACATCCTCCAACAACATGTCCGCCAACGGCTTTGCCATCACCAACAAGTGCCATGATCCCGCGCTGCTCATGAAGTGGGTGGACCTGTTCTATGATCCGATCTGGAGCATGCAGTGCGACCTGGGCCCGATCGGCATCAACCTCATCGACAACGGCGACGGCACCTACTCCTATGTGCCCACACCCGAAGGCATGAGCTATGACGAATTCCGCTATAAGGAAGCCTTCGCCTCGGACGGCCCGGTTGCCCTGACCCGCGATATGTTTGAGGGCATGATCCCGCGCAGCGCAGGCCATCAGGCCAAGTTTGACCGGAATGAAAACTATTACCGCAAGTACGCAACCTTCCAGTATCTCCCGACCATGCTCATGTCCGAAGAGGACAATGATGAGCTGATCCAGATTACCTCCGATCTTCTCTCCTACACCAACCAGAAGCGCGCCGAATGGCTCGCCAACGGCGGTGTCGAAGCCCAGTGGGATGAATATCTCAAGGGCCTGAAGGACAGAGGACTGGACCAGTACATGGAAATCAACCAGCGTGTGTACACGAACGCCTACGGCGAGTAATGTCCTGCCCTTTTACCGGCCTGCGGTCTGTTCCCCCGCTGCAGGCCGGTAAACCCGTGTACATGAATAGCGGCTGCCTCATGCATTTGAGACAGCCGCTTTCTGCTTTTCTTCCGAACGCCTTTACTCCTCCGCGGTCAGGCGCATGATTTCATCCGCTGCCCGGCTTCTTTCCGGACCACTTTCTGATACACCGGCCAGGCCATGACAACCCCGGCAATCCCCAGCAGGCCGACCGCAATGCCCGGGATCATCAGGTTCCATACCATGCTCATGGACATGCCCAGTCCCATGACCAGCGTGCCGGCAATCCCCAGCAGCACGCCAGCCCGCAGGCCTTTTCTTTCCACCCGCGCATCAATCGCCCGGGCTTTTCCAGGTCAGTCAGCGTTTTTTTCTCCTCCGGCATATACCGTGCCCGGATCGCCTTCATTTCCTTCTGCTCCTCAGCAGAATATGTCACAGTGACGGTTTCCATGCGTCTTGTAGAGACTGAGCAGCTTCCAGAATACGAAGACATCCGGAAGGCCGTACTCTTTATCAAGCTTCCTCCATACTCGCCAGATCTGAATCCAATTGAACAGGTATGGTGCATAACGCGGCGGGAGAATACCCACAATGTTTTCTTTGCCTCCCTTGCAACGTTGGAGACAACAGTAGACAAGGCATTTGAGGCCTGGGCAGTGCCAAACGATCAGCTGAGGGCTCTCTGCTCATTTAAGTAAAGCGAATGATGTCGTTTACTATCATTCATACATAAGTTTTAGGAAAAAAGAAATGATATGAAATCAATCGCTTCTGTCCCTCGATAGCGGAAATAAAGCGCGTAAACTCCATTTTCCAGTTTCAGAGGGTAAGCCGCTGATTGATCCGCTGACAAGGGGATTTCACAGCAAATCGCATGAAAATCTGGGAACGTGGAAACCTGCATCAGGCCGCCCTTTGCGCCTTTTGTTTCGACGGAAAGAGCGGTTTGCTTTTCGATGCTGAAATACTTGAAGCCCGCCACGGCTCCATCCTGCATATTGGCGATATATTGGTCTCCGTTTTCTTCCCGGTCCTTTCCGGTTTGCGTGAAGTAGGGGTGATTTTTAAACAATTTCTTTGGGTGCGGGTAATCGTAGCGTCCGGTTTCATGGTTTTTCGCCCACAGGTTGCAGGCGATACGCGCTTCATATTTTCCTTCACCGCGCAGGGGGCCGCCGTTCAGGCCGCAGGAGGTGACCTCCGCTTGCCTGAACCCGCCGTCCGGCGTCCGCTCCAGCTTCTCGGCGCAGGCCTGGCGGGCGTAAGAGGAGCGGTTCGTCTGCCGGTGATAGAAAATATACCAATCGTCGCCGATGTTCAGCAGACCGCCGTGGGTGTTGCCCAGATAATTGTTGGCATGCACTTCATCCTGGGCGTCGCCTGAAAACAAATCCCCCAGGTCCACCAGCACGCCGCCAAATCGGAAGCCTCCGTCGGGACGGTCGCTCATGGCATAGCAAAGATCATGGTTGTGTTCGCTGGAATACACGAAGCAGTATTTCCCATCCACCTTGCGGATGGAGGAAGCTTCGAAGAAAGCATGGTTCGGAAAGGCTCCGGGTTTTCCCTTGGTGGGGAACAGCACCTTGGGCTCCGTTTTGATGGTCACCATATCCTGCTCCA
>DEFL01000042.1:0-27960 GCA_002350845.1 Christensenella sp. UBA2853 | reverse complement strand
CCGTCGTCGTCCGTCAGCACGCCGGGATCAAAGGGAAACTGCTCCCCGGATTTCTTGCCCCATACCTTGCCGTCCCTGTGATGCACCTTGCCGTAAAACTGATACTGCCCTGCCGGGGTATCGCATACGGCCACGCCCATTTCGCCCATGAAATCAAAGCAGTAATACAGATAGTAACGTCCGTCCGGGCCCTGGGTCACATCAGGCGCGTAGAGGGAACGGACGCCCAGCTTGTTTCCGGGATCCTGGCGTCTGCGATAAATGACCCCTTCATACCGCCAATCGCTTAGATCATTCACCGGCGCGGACCAGCAGACATAATCATTCACGCAGAAGATGGGCGCGCCAAAGGCGTCGTGGGAGCCGTACACATACACCCGATCGCCAAAGACGTGAGGTTCTCCGTCCGGCACATATTCCCAGCTGGGCAAATACGGATTGAAGACCTGCATGGATGTTTCTCCTTTCACGGGGAATTTGTTGCCCGATAGAAATGGCTGATTCTGAATTTGATAGTAACAGGTGCTTTCCCTGTTTTTTCTTTGAAAAAGCGGCCTGCCGGAGCGTGTTCCTTCCAGCAGGCCGCAAAGCAACGATTTGATTATTTCGCAGCGCCCCAGTAAGCGGCAGCGTCAGCCAGCCAGGCTTCTTCCGTCTCGAAGGCGGGGGTGCTGCCGCCGGTGGCCGTCGTGGAGCGGACGTACTGGCCGCCGTCGGCAAAGCCCAGGCAGAAGTTCAGGCCGAAGGTGAAAGCACCGTCTTCCTCGGTCAGGTCGTAGGTATAGTCCACCGTGCGGATATCGCCGTGGGTGATCATGTTTTCGATGGTCGCTCCTTCGTAGCTGTAGCTGGTGAAGGCGAGGAAGATCTCTTCGTTGTCCATGTTCGTCCAGTAGCCGTAGTAGTAATAGGTCACGCCATCGCCTTCCGTGCTCTGGGCCATCCGGGCAAAGCCGTCTTCATACAGGTCGATCTTCAGGGAAACGTTCTTTTTGCTGGTTTCAGGATCGCTCACAGCGGTAAACTGGTAAGCGATGGCCTTGCCGGACACATCCTCCTGCATGCTCTGCTCGGGGGTGTATTCCTGCCAGACTTCATAGTCGGTGGTGGGGGTCTTGTATTCGGCCAGGGCGGTGCAGGCAAGGGACAGGATCGCGATCAGGGCAATCAGGGTACGGAACAGGTTCTTCATGGATTTTTCCTCCTTTATTTTTTCAACACCGTATCGGTGCTTGAATCGAAATGAGTCAGCGGGCTTTACGGCTGCCGGCTGCCATGGCGGCGATGCTGAGGGCAACGGCCAGCGCCAGCGCAATGCAGGTGAGGATGAAGAACACGGACAGGCCGGTGTTCATCACGTCGCCGGTGAGATAGAAGGCCACATAGCTGGCGCGTCCAGCGGCAAAGGCCGCGGCGGCGGCGGCCAGGGCGGTGAAAGTCAGGAGCGAGGGAACGTGGAGCACATCCTTGAAGGCGGCGACTGCGCCAAGCACGAGGGCCGCGGCCAGCAGGACCGTGACCAGGGGCACGTTTTCAGTGCTTTCAAAGGATGACGCGGTCAGCACACGGTAAAAGATCATGCTGAGCGCAGTCAGGACGGGCACGGTCAGACGCAGGGCGAAGGCCCGTTCGTTTTCAGGCTTACGCATGGCTTCCTTCCTCCTTTTTGTTGACGTTGAACAGATACAAAGCAGCTGTGAGGAGGGCGGCTGCGCCAAAGACGATTTCCAGCGCCAGCAGCGCAGGCTGCCACCAGGGAGTGACGGCTTCGATGCGGTCATTTGCGGACTGGCCGTTCATGGCCGAGCTGTTAACGAAGGCGTACAGCACGTGATGGGCGGCTTCGCGCATGGCGACGCGCAGCGTGGGATCGCTCCTGAAGGCTTCCGCGGACAGCGTGGTGTTGACGTAAGAGCCGCTTTCCGCGTCGAAGGTGCCGTTGTTCATCATGGTGGAGGTGCCGGCGGCGATGATGGCGTTGCCGTCATACAGACCGGCGGTGGGAGAGTTCAGGTCAGTGATCACGAAGCAGTCGCTGCCCCATTCCTTGCGCAGCACGGTGGTCATCAGGTCGTATTCCGCCGCGGTGCCGAGCACGCCCAGGCGGTTGTAGGAGCCCATCAGGCCCATTGCGCCGCCGTAGGTCATCAAGCCCTCGAAGCCGCGCAGCATGTTCTCGCGCAGATCCTGTTCGGTCACAAAGGTGGCCACGCCGATGCGGTTCTGCTCCTGGTCGTTGGCGGAGAAGTGCTTGACCACCATCACCAGGCCCTTGCTCCAGCCGCCCTTGACCTGCTCCGCGCCAATCAGGCTGTTGAGCACGGGATCGGCGGAGTAGTATTCGGTGGCGCGGCCGCCGTAAGGCGTGCGGTGCAGGTTGGTGCCGGGGCCGTAAAGGAAGCTGGCGCCGCAGTACAGGCTGTCTTCTCCCATCATCTCGCCCTCGGCGAGGGCCAGCGCCTTGTTGAAGGTGGAGGCCAGGGTAGGTTCGGAGCAGTAGAAGCTGGCATCCATGGGCACCAGATCCACCTTTTCTTCCGTGATGCCGTCGCTGACCATGTAGGAAGACCCGATGGGCTGCCGGTCAGCGCCGACCTTGCTATACAGGTAGGGGATGTTGAGGCCGGTGGGAGAATCGCCGCCGATGATTTCCAGGAAGGAAACCGACGGCGCTGCGCTGATGCGGTAGCGGCCATTGGCGACGAGCGCCACGATGTCCTCGACGGTCAGGTTGTCCAGCAGTGTGTTCCAGTACTCGTCGTTATAGGGACGTCCGCGCATCATCGCGGCAGAAAGGATGGTGCTGCCGTCGCCGGTCTTGACGTCATACACTTGGATGCGGGAAGCGGTGTCGTTGTACTTACCGTTCTCATACTTTTTCTTGTCGTTAAGGGCGGCTTTCAGCTTATCCCCGGCGGTCAGCTGAATGGTCTCGGGCCAGGTGCCCTGCCAATCCTGACGGGAAAGATAGGTGATTCGATCCGCTTCCTCCAGCCAGTAGTTGATGTCCGCATCCGGAAAGCGGGCGGTAATGGATTCACCAGTGTAGAGGGACTTGGCGTAAGTGCTGGCATCCGTTTCCGCCTGGTTCCAGGTATAGGTCAGGGCGGCGCTGCCGTTCACGTTCGCTCCCTTGGCGGCCAGGATGTTATTCACCGCGTCATGGGCGCTGCTGCCTACAGCGAAATAATAATTCCCCGCTTCCATGATATAGGTGCCATAACCCTTCGTATCAAAAGACGCCAGCCATTGCATGGGTACTTGGACTGTCACGGTTTCAGAAGCGCCAGGCGCCAGTTCAGCGGTCTTTTCAAAACCCATCAGCTGTACGGCGGCTTTTTCAATCAGGTGCTCTTTATCGTATTCTGTGTAGGGGGATTGGCCGTATACCTGTACCACTTCTTTGCCAGTTACAGCGCCAGTGTTGGTCACCTTCACCTGAACAGCGGCGGTGTGTGCGGTGTCATCGAAGGTAACACCTTGCAATTCCTGAGTAAACGTGGTATAGCTCAGGCCATATCCAAAGGGGTACAGCACATCCTGTTCCCAGGTCCAGCCGCCGAAGGAGGCGTTGCCCTGATTCAGTACACTGTCCTCGTAGCGGGTCTCATAATATTTGTAGTCCTTGTAAATGCTTTCGGCGTACACCACATAGGTCTTCGCCTGGGAGGCCATGATTTTGGAGGCGTTGGTATAGCTGTGGTCGCCGTAATTCTGCATCGCGGCGGAGGCGTGGGAATCCACAGCCACCGTTTCCACCGTGCGGCCAGAAGGAGAGGCTTTGCCTGTGATCACATCCGCCAGGCCGTAAGCGCCGCGGTAGCCAGCGTTGCCCAGGTGCAGGATTGCGCTGATTTCCGGATCAGCCTGCAAAGAAGCCATTTCGGGATAAAAGTCACCGCTGAGCAAAACCATGACCTTGCCCGCCGCCGCTTTCGCATGGGCGATCAGTGAAAGCTCCTCGGCAGTCAGAGCCAGGCCGCCCTCCGGCATGTCAGCGCCCTCTCCGGCTGAACGTCCGATAACCACTAACGCGGCATCCGCCTGCGCACCTTCGGTGATGACGTTCAGGCCGTCAAATGTAAGCGCCTGCTCGACGGTCGTGGCGTTGGCCAGGTCCGCGGCGTTCATGCTGCCGCCGCCATGGGCCAGGGCCTGCATGAAGCTGCCGCCTCCCAGCACCAGTACAGTACCATTTTGCATAGGCAGCGCATTGTTTTCATTTTTCAGCAGGATCGTACCCTCCCGGCCGATCTGCCGAATCAGCGCCGCTTTGGCCTGATACTGTTCTCCCAGGGAATTGTAGGCGGATTTGAAATACTGGGTATCTTCTTTCTCCGCACCGTTGGCCTTCACGATGCGGCTGGTTTCGATGCCAAGGGTGGAATTGATCAACGCGGAATATGTGCCCGCCACGCTGCTGCCTGCCACAGTAAACGCCGTGAGCAGGACGAACACAACCGTCAGGGTACGCCACAATCCGGTTCTTCTCTGTTTCATGGTCTTTCCTCCTCCTTCGTTTCTCCCATGATTTTCATGGCTGTATCATGGCTGAAAAGGACAAAAAAGCAATAGAAAACGCCCAACCTTGCAGATTGGGCGCATAAACTTAAAAATGCTTATTCCGGATCGGGTAAAAGAAGCTTGAGTGAGAAAACGTTATGCTCCGCACAGATGCTCATTTCACCCCGGTATTTGTTTACAAGGTATTGCATGCTCTTTACGCCGTAGCCGTGATAAGCGGAGTCTTTCTTGGTTGTGACCGGCAATCCATCCTCTACCTTGATGCTATCTCCCTGATAATAGTTTTCTACGCAAACAGACGTCATTCCCATTGCGCCGACCACCGTCAGCGTGATGATGCGCATATCGGGATTCTCCACCAGCCGGACGGCCTCGATGGCGTTGTCCAGGGCGTTTCCGAACAGGGAATAAAGATCCGGCTTTTCCATATGGTTCAGCCGCTGACCATCCGCTACACAATTCAAACGGATTTTTTCCTTCTGACACAGCAGTCCCTTTTCCGCCAACAGCAGGTTCAGCACATCATTGCCCGTATCTACCCGGGAATCATATACGTCGATCAGTTCCCGAATGCTGTCGATTTCCCGCTGGGTACTGTCATCCTGCTGGGCAGAAATCAGCCGCAGCAAATGACGCATGTCATGGCATTTCAGGTTGAGCATCCGTACCGTTTCCTGAGACAGCGCCAGCTGCTTGCGCTCCTGGTTCCACATTTCCTGAATCACGGCCGCTTCATGCTTCATCTCATCCATTTTAAAAATATTGTGGAGAATCACCAGCGCGCCGACGCAAGCTGCCATATCATACAAATCCATGATCACTTGCTGAACTGTGCTGAGCCCCTCTTTATTCGCCCGCCAAAGCGCGGTCAGCACCACTGTGCAAACCAGGATCATACCGCTGACCGACAGGATTTTCCGATTCGCCATATACTTGACCGTATTTCGGTTGATCCTGCGCGTGAACGATAACACCATCAAGGCAAGCACCGCGAAGATCAAAAGCAGATAAACTCCGTTATATGTGATGCCTTTTTCCAAACCAGTCGATAATATCACAAGATCGAAAACCCGGTTGAAGGTATGCTGTGCAGCGTAAGCCGCCGCGCCACAATACAATGCCGACAGCAGATCACATTCAAAGCAAAGCGTCGTGACCGCAATCCCCAGACCGAATAAAATCAAATATCTCAGGATATAGAGCGGCAGAATGGACGCCCAGGTGCTGTTCCATTGTTTGGAAAGAATAATGCTTATCGCCAGCATGGGAAGCAGTCGCAGAAAAAAGTGTTTTCTCCTTGGCAAATGAATCACCATGGGAATCAAAAAGAGGAAGTATTCCACCAGGAACTCATACCGGGGAAAGCGATCCAGCCACCAATTCAAAATCGTCACAGGTTTTTTCCCTCCCCCAGCCAGATATTCAAGTCCTGCATAAACTGTTTTTTCTTGGGATGACTGATTTGGATCGTCTCTCCGTTGATCAACCGGATATCATAACCAAGCACAGCCTGGATCGCTTTCGGGTTCACAAGATAGCAGCTGTTGCAGCGAAGAAAGCCGGACCCCCGAAGAGAAACTTCCGTTTCCGCCAGGGAACCGGTGGTCTGAACGGTGTCCTTGAAGGTGTGATAGGTGAGCATGTGCCGATTCACCTCAACATACAAAATATCCCTTGCCGGCAGACGGATGATGCCTTGCCGCATATTCAGCGTCACATATTCTTCCACGCGCGTCTGCAAAATTCCGATGCATTTTCGCATCCGCATGAGAAAATCATAGTAGCTGACGGGTTTGAGAATGAATCCAGCGGCGTTTACATCGTACCCCCTCACTGCATACTGCGCCATATTTGTAACGAATACCAGCAGCACGCTGCTGTCCTTTTTCCTCAGAGCTGTAGCAGCTTCCATCCCATTGAGGCCCGGCATCTGAATATCCAAAAAAATAAGATCATAATCCGGCCTGTATTGTTCAATAAAAACGCCTGCATTATCAAATACCGTTGCCTGAAAACTGTCGTCTGGACAATTCTCTGTAAAAAAATGATGGATGTGGCTTTGTAACAGATCACTGTCCTGCTTTTCATCCTCTACGATGGCAAGCCGAAAGACCATTCTCTCCCCACTCCTCGCATCGCTTGCTTTTGTATGCTCATTTTACAATACACTGTTTTGAATATCAATCACTTGACAAACAGGTTAATGTATGGTCATGTTTATTTGATCAATTTGAATCCTGGTTGTAAGCACCTGGCAGCATCTGTATAACCGTGAACAGACAGGTGCTTTTTCTGTACAATCATTAATCTGACTTTCGACAAATCTTGGATCCGATCCTGGAATTGCCATATGTCATCTTCATCATTCCGTCCACGCCTCCCAGATAGTGACCCAGCCATCCGCGATGGCCTTCACAGAGATCTGCACTTTGGCCCGGATCAGGTCGATAGAAATGGTCAGGCTTACCTGCTGTTCCCGCACGATCAGATGAGCCTGGTTCTGAAACACGCCTAACCAATGCTCGAGAATGAATGTGCATGACGAAAATTCTAAGAAATCGCAAGTTTAAGTTATCAACAGCTCAAACTTTACAGATTTGAAAGTTTAGGTTATCATGTTGCATGTCAGGAGGGCAATTGCCATGCTAAAAACATTGGAGTCCTTAAAGTCGCGAGATATCTATCTGAACCAGTTGATCGCGTTTCAGGACACAGAGCCCGTGAAGGTGATCACGGGAATCCGTCGTTGCGGAAAATCCAGCCTTTTGAAACTGATGCAAAGACATTTGCTCGAAACAGGTATAGTGCCCCAGCAAATCGTATCCATGAACTTTGAATCCATGGAATACCGGGATATGGATGTACAAGCCTTTTATCATCATGTCAAAGGCAAAATTCAGCCTAACAAAAGGATGTATCTATTCTTTGATGAATTGCAGCGGCTGGATCGCTGGGAGGATGCGATTAACTCATTCCGTGTGGATTTTGACTGTGATATTTATATCACGGGCTCCAACGCTAATCTGCTTTCATCCGAGTATTCAACCTATCTTTCCGGACGATATGTGGAAATTAAGATGCTGCCGCTTTCCTTTAAGGAGTTTCTGGCCTTTCACGGCTATGAGATTCGTGACCGAAGAACTCCTGGCGGAGAGCTGAAAAAGCGTGCCTACGATGCTGAAGGCGAACCTATCGAATGGGAAGAGCTTTTTGAAGCGTTCATGCATTACGGCGGCATGCCGGGAATCGCAGATGTCGGTCTCATACAGGACAGAGCGCTTACCTTGTTGGACGGCATATATTCTACAGTCGTTGTGCGCGACATTCTGGAGCGCGAACGGAGAAGAGGCCAGCGCCAGATCACAGACCCTGTCCTTCTGCGCAAGATCATCCTGTTTCTTGCGGACAATATCGGCAACAATACCTCTTTAACGTCTATCAGCAACACACTCGTCTCTGAAAAGATGCTGGAGGATCGAGCAAAGCAGGGCAAGCCGGCAACGCAGACGATTGCCGCTTATGTGAACGCACTCAAAGAAGCCTATCTGTTCTATGAGATAAAGCGGTTCGACATCAAAGGTAAGGAAGAACTGAAAACGCTTGGCAAATACTATATCGTTGATATCGGCCTGAGAAACTATCTGCTTGGCTATTGGGATGTGGACACCGGACATTTGATCGAGAACGTAGTTTATTTTGAACTGCTGCGTCGAGGCTACGACGTTGCTGTCGGAAAAATAGGAACCAGGGAAATCGACTTCATCGCTACAAATGATCATGAGAAAATCTATTTTCAGGTGACAGACGACATGACATCGGAATCAACAAGGGAGCGGGAACTCGCCCCGCTGAAGATGGTACGTGACAATTACAGAAAGGTCATTCTGGCCATGAACACAAACTCGACAGCCTCTGTGGAAGGAATTGAAATCATCAGACTGATTGACTTCCTAACAGAATAGAATCTAAGTGGCAATCCAATAACAGCACCTGCCTGACACTGATCAGACAGGTGCTCTTTCTGTACAAATAACAATCTGGCTTTCGACAAATCTGGGATCAGATCCTGGATTTGCCATACCCTGAAGTTCCAAAGAATTATAAAAATGATCCAGCTGTGCCTTTAACATTCCGGTTTCACTCGTATCCGCTGGTGAAAGACCGGCATGCCTGAATGTGTGTGATCCGACCGGCAAAAGTCTCATCCACAAGGTAGGTTTTTCCAACACGGCATCTTCCATAAATCGCTACAAGTTCCGCACAGCCGCTTTCAAACAGCCGGTCCAGTGTGGCTGATTCCGTGCGCCTTCCGATCATTTCTTTCACCTCTATTTTTAATCAGCGGTGAACGTGATAATTGCTACATTCACCGCTGATTTAATTCATACAAAGCATACAAAAAAAATAAAGCAGCGGTCAATAGGGCAATTCTCCCTTTTCACCGCTGCTTTAATGTAATCGCATGCGATGTCCGAAAATCATCGATGGAACGTAAACATATGACAATAGATGGCGGAAAGTGGCCTTGAAATAAGCACTTTCCAGCATCTTTCTTCTTTACTGACTGGCTGGATTTCTGCTCCATCTAACGATTCTGCAAACGACTATTGCTTGCCACTATCAACTCGACTGTTTTTAATGAACGGTTTGCTGTTCCACCTTTCGAAAACGATCTGGTGTTACACCGAACATCTGCTTGAAGCTGCGGATGAATTGCCTCGTATCACTATAGCCGATCTCATCACAAATCTGATCCAGTTTCCAGTTTTTCGTTTTAAGCAATTCTACAGCTTTTCGCAGTTTGAAATCTTTGACCGTCTCTGAGAAAGAGCGCCCGGCCTGCTCCTGAAACATACGGCTCAAATAGGACGTATTGTAATGAAACTCTTCAGCCAGATCGTGGAGCGTGATCGTGCGATAATGATTGTACATGTAGTTGACCATGTCAAGCAGTCGCTTATCCCTAAGAGCAATACTATAGAGTGGCTGCATCGTGTCCATATATCGCTGAAGAATATAGGTAATCAGAGCGGCTGCAGTCGATTCCATCAGTTCATTTCGATAAGGAAAGCCGTGTTTTTGCTGCTCATACAGAAAAAGAAGCATGCTTTCAGCGGCAGGGTCTTCACCGCACTGAAAACTGATCGGGTAGATCATGGAGGGCAAATGCGGAATGCTCATCTTCACGAAGTGGCTGAGCCTGATTTTCATGGTAAGACACAGTGAGTCGCCTACAGCAATGAGTTGGTGTCTGGTCGGAACCGGGATGAGAATAAAGCTGCCTTCCTGCTGGATCACCTCGTTTTCACCGATTCGATGAATACAACTGCCCCGAAGCACGTATGCGCATTCGATAAATTCGTGAGAGTGGGCAGGTATTTCAATGTAACGGAGCAATTTTTCTATGGCAACGTTCATGTCAGACGGCATGAAGTCCGCCTCCGTCAGGCCGGTATTTCCATATTTTTCGTGGAAAGAGGCGACAATCTGTCCCTGCTCCCGAAGAGCAGGCGGGTCATTGATGGCTTCCAGGGTATGCCGGTCGGCTCCATGCATCACCAGATATAAATACTGACCGTGCCGGAGCATGGTTCCTGTTCTGCGGAAGGAATCAAATCCTGCCTTCTCATACGGATCCAGACGAGACAACTCCCGAATCAGATGATTGTAGTTTGCCAAGGTGTCCCTCCGTTCTTTCCCATCCATGCTTCTTGCATTTTCTCTATTATATCTTCTGGAGAGGTAAAATTCAACCTATCAAAAGCGTAAAATGGCGGTATTTTTTTGTTTTCTATTATGCCTAAAATAGAATACAGACAGTAAGTGTACGAACCGGGAAATCGTTGGAATTCGCGGAGGTGCAGATATGGGAAAGCTCATCAACGATCTCAAATGTAAGGCAGTGCAAAAAGCGGTTTACGCAAAGCTCTACAAGGGACATAAGCCCAACGAATGGGAACCGTGGAACGCTCCGGAAGTGAAAACGCTGGAAAACGGCATGGTTTGCCGCAGCGACGTCAAATACGGCGAAACCTATCCCAACAGCTTCGCGGACATCTGGTACCCGGATGACAGCGGGAAAAAGCGGCCTGTTGTGGTGTACTTTCACGGTGGCGGATTTATCTTCGGCAACAAGTCCGCTGGCGACCCGCTGCAAACCGGTGGCGGCGGTGTGGGAAAACTGGAAGCCATCGTGAAAGCAGCGTATATTCTCGTGAATGCGGATTACGCGCTGGCGCCTGAGTATCGTTTTCCAGTCCCCATCCGGCAGTGCGATGAACTGCTGCGTTACCTGATATCTCATGAAGAGGAACTTCATCTGGACATGTCTCATGTTTGTCTTTCCGGAGGAAGCGCCGGAGCCAATATGACAGTAATCTATGCTGCCTGTGTCTGCAATCCCGACTACGCCGGCATGCTTGGTGTCAATCCCGCTATGACACAGGAAAACCTGAAGGTCCTGGCCATCGACGAAGCCGCACTGGACGCCAGCGTATTTGACAGCAATATGTACGCAATGCTTGGCTGCGCTACGGGGGCAAAACGCAACACGCCGGAGGCGGTTGGCATCATCAACGCAAAGAACTTTATTTGTGACACATTCATTCCCAGCTGGATCAACGCATCGAATGAGCCAAATGATGAATCTGGCTATTTCATCACAGAAGGACGCGGCCTCAAAAAAAAGCTGGATGAGATCGGTGTACCCAATGATCTGGTCTTCTTCCCTGGCGCAAAGCTGCCTCACGGTTATATGGACCAAATGGATCATGAGCCACATGCCAAAGAAGCCTTTGAGAGGATGATGGCGTTTATTCAAAAGTACATTTAAAGGAGGATACGACGATGGCAAAGAAAGAACATGTCAACAAGCATCCAGACTGGCGGCTCAGCGCACGGGAGCGATTCAATTACTACCTCTCCGACAGCGGCAGACTGTTCGGCACCTCTGTGTTTCAGACCTTCATGACCGCGTTCCTGGCCCTTCGGGGTGTCAATCTGACAGTGCTGGCCAGTGTGCTGCTGGTGCTCAAGCTGATTGACGCAGTGGATGATGTGGTCTTCGGCTACCTGATCGATAAGCTCAAGATCACGGAATGGAAGGCGTTTCGCAAGCTGACCGGCGAGGGCAAGTATCTGCCCTGGTTCCGGCTGACCTTCTTCCTGTTCCCGCTGTTCACAATCGTTTTCTATCTGATGCCCTCAACGCTGTCTGTCGGCGCGAAGATTGCCTGGTTTGTGGTAAGCTATCTGCTTTATGACTTCTCCTGCACCCTCAATGAGGTGCCCATGAATTCCCTGGTGATGACCCTGACGGACAACACAGAGGAGCGGACACACATCATCACCGTCAAGGGAATCATTACAGTTCTTGCGGCAGTGATCGTAGGCGTCGCCTTGAATTTCCTGGTGGATCCGGTAGCCGGCCCGGGCTTCAGCTTTACCTCTGTCTCCATTGGGGCCATGATCATCTGCACTGCAATCATGATCCCACTGGTGCGAAACGGCAAGGAATACAACACGGAACTGAAAAATGTTGAAGAAGAAAACCAGCACGAGGGCTATACGCTGCGAGATATGTGGAACTGCGTAAAAACCAACAAGTACATGATGGTCTACCTGGTTTCCACGCTGATTGCGGGCGTCACCGCCACATCCTCCGCCGTTGCCTCTCTGATTTCTTTCTATCTCTTTGACGGAAAGACCATGATCACCTCATTGCCGGTCCTGATTGCCTTTATTCCCGGACTTCTTATCAATACACAAGCGGACAAAATCTCAAAACGCTTTGGCCGCCGGAATTCTCTGATCCTTCTCGGCCTTGTGTTCGGGGGGATGTACATTCTGCAGTATCTGGTGGGCTATGAAAACATCGGGGCCTTCATTGCCCTGAGCACCATTGCTGGACTTGCCAATTCCCTGCGTTATGTCTTTATGAACTTTATCGCGCCGGATACCATCGAATACACCCGCTATAAGACCGGCAAGGACTGCGCCGGCATCTTCTACTCTCTCAACGCCTTTGTCAGCAAGGCCGTGGGCGGCGTAGGGGCCAGCATCGGTCTGCTGGTGATGGGCTCTACGGCTGGCATGAAGTGCAGGCGGAGAGCTATCAGCAGTTGCTGGACATGGGCATGGCTGTCGGCCAGGCAGGCTATCAGACACCACAGGCCATTCATGGCATGTGGGTGGTCTACGCCCTGATTCCCGGCATCGGCTTCCTGCTGTCCACGCTGGTTCTGCTGCTGTACAAGCTGAAGGATCGGGATGCGGAACTGATGGCCAAGTGCAATGCCGGTCAGATCACCCGTGAGGAATGTGAAGCACAGCTTTCGAGGAAGTATTGATGAAACGGGAAAGCTTCAACAGCGGCTGGCTGTTTTGTCCTGGCAGCGGAACGGCTCTGGAGCGCACGATCAATGGCGCGCAGACACCAATCCCGGTGACGCTGCCCCATGACGCTATGATTTGTCAAGAGCGGGATCCCCAAACGGCCACTGGTAATGCCTCCGGCTATTATCCCGCCCAAACCGTTCACTATACCAAGGAATTCACATGGGATGACCTTTCCGGTTTTGCGTACTTGGAGTTTGAGGGCATCTATCAGAATGCGGCAGTATACATCAACGGGTGTCTGGCGGCGCAGCATCAAAATGGCTATACCGCTTTTACAGTCGACATATCGCCCTTCCTGAAGGAGGGAAAGAATACAGTCAAGGTGCTGGTGCGGAACGGGATTCCTTCCAGCCGATGGTATACGGGTACCGGCATTTATCGGGATGTATGGCTTCTTCGGGGTGGCAGTGTTCATATTGCGCCAAATGGTGTGAAAATCACCGTAACGAAAGCGGATGAGGAAGCGGCTGCGCTGCTGATCCACACCACGCTGGTCAATCGGGAACAGAGGCAGCAGACAACCCGTCTGCGTCACCGGATTGGCGATACAGAGATGAGTGTTCCAGTAACGCTGCTGGCGGGAGAAACCAAGACGGTAACGCTGCGCTTTACGCTGGATCATCCAAGAATCTGGAATGTTGACGAACCCTACCTGTACGATTGTGAGACTGTGCTGGAGGGACTGGATGCCGAGCACACCCGCTTCGGCGTCCGAACGCTTTCACTGGACGCAAGGCGCGGACTGCGCCTGAATGGCAAGTCTATCAAGCTCCGGGGCGGCTGTATCCATCAGGATCACGGCTTGATTGGGACGACGGAGCACCAGGCTTTAACCTTCCGGCGCATCCGAAAGCTCAAGGAAGCGGGCTATAACGCAGTTCGCTGCGCCCACTTTCCCACGAGCCGAACAGTCCTGGATGCCTGTGATGAACTGGGAATGCTCGTTATGCTGGAGCTCTGTGATGCCTGGACGACACCGAAGGTGGACTTTGATTATTCCACCCACTTCCTTTCTTGCTGGAAGCAGGACGCCTCGGCGATGGTGGATCTGGCCTTCAATCATCCGTCGGTGGTTTTCTATTCCATCGGCAATGAGATCTGCGAGGTCAGCGATCCCCGCGAAGCGCAATACGGCAGGCAGATCTGTGACCATATTCGAGCACTGGATCCTACCCGCTATCTCACCAACTGTGTGAATCCGGTACTTTCCCTGATGGACCGCATTCCGGAACTGGCTGTCAAGGCCGGAGCAGACATCAATTCCATTTTGAACGGGAATGCGGAGGAGCTGGCCAGGCTGATGGCCTCCCGGGAGATCGGCGAGCCATTGGAGGAAGCATTCAGTTATCTGGACATAGCGGGCTACAATTACGCCACCTTCCGCTATGAAGCGGATGGTGCGCAATATCCCCATCGCATCATGCTGGGCGCAGAATGCTATCCCGGCGCTCTCTATGAGAACTGGAAGCTCTGCGAAAAGCTTCCGCAGCTGATCGGGGACTTTGGCTGGGCGGCCTGGGACTACCTTGGCGAGGCCGGTGTCGGGCAGCACCGCTATGGCGAAGCGTTGGGATACGATCTGTACGGTGCTTACCCCTGGCGGAGTGCGGGCTGCGGCGATTTCGATCTGATCGGTGACCGCCGTCCGGTATCCTACTGGCGTCAGATCGTCTGGGGACTTCGGAAAGAGCCCTATCTTGCAGTGCAGGATCCAGCCCACTACGGAGAGAAGCAGTCTCCCACCCGCTGGGGATGGTCAGACGCCCAGCGAAGCTGGAATCACCGGAATTATGACGGCAAGCCCATCGTGGTGGAGGTTTATTCCGACGCGGATGAGGTCGAGCTGCTTGTCAATGGACACTCGGTCGGGAAAGAAAAAACCGAGCGCTGCAAAGCGCTGTTTACTACCGTTTATGAGCCGGGCGAGCTGACAGCGATCAATCTCCGCAATGGACAGGCTGCAGAAAGAGATTCTTTGTTGACCGCCTCCGAGGAAGTTCACCTGGAACAGACGGACTGCGGCGGAGGGATCATCGAGCTGTCCGTGAAGGATGAAAATGGAATCCTGAACCCGGAGGCCGTGCTGACACTCATGGCTGAAACGAATGGAGAGTGTACGGTTTTGGGCTTTGGCACGGCAAACCCAAAGAGCGAGGAAAACTATTTCGATAAGACCATCCAAACCTGGCATGGTCGGGCGCTCATCGTGACTCGTGGTGACGGAGAATTGAAGATCGAGGTGCAATGACATGGCGTTTACGGCAATCAAACGGGCGGTGATGAACGCCCGCTTCCATAAAAACAACAAGCATTACAAGACCGATCCTGTTGTCGGGGATCGCAGCTTCATCCAGCGCGAAGGCAAGGATCCGGTAGAGGTGCTCTTCTACTATCCCGAACAGCGGGAGAATATGCCGGTGTTCGTCCAAATCCATGGTGGGGCCTGGGTCGGCCTGGATGCTGTGGACGATGACCGCTACTGCCAGCGGCTGAGCGAGGAGCTGGGAGCTTTTGTGGTCAATGTGAACTACAAGCGTCTGTATGACAAGAGCTTCCCTTATCCCCAGGAGGAGGTCGTGGATACCGTCAAATGGCTTAAGGCTCACGCAAAGCAGCTGGGGATCGACCCCGACAGGATCATTCTTTCCGGCGGCAGCGCGGGCGGACACCTCACGGCAGGCTCCGCCATCCTGCTGGCACAGCAGGGCATACAGGTCGCGGGCCAGATCATGGAGGTGCCCTTTCTGGACTTTACGCACACGATCCCCATCGATTTTCCGGAGGGAGACAAGCTCTACAAAATGATGTTTGAGCTCTATCCGCCCAAGCTGCCTCTGGACAGCGAGGTGCTGTCCCCGGCGGCGAAGATCACAGAGGAAACGCTGGAAAAGCTCTCCCCGGCAGTCGTTATCGTCTGCGGTCGGGATCCGCTGCATCCCCAGGGAGAGCATTATGCGGAGCTTCTGAAACAGCACGGTAAGCTGCTGGATCTGAAAATGTATGAAGACGGCTATCACGGCTTCGGCACCGACAAGGCCGAGGAAAAGCCGGAACAGGACAAGCTGCGGGAGGACTGCTTCCGCTACAAAGTGGAAAAGGCAAAGCAGCTCTATGCGATGAGCGGGAGGGACAACCATGGCAAAGCGGAAAACGCATAAGGAGGATCGGAAGGGCTGGCCTCTGTTTAATCGGATTCTGGCGGACTATATCGAGCTGACCCGCTTCCCGGAGCTGCCGGAAAGCCCGAAACAGGGCAAAAACTATGAATACTGGCCGGAAGGCGCTCTCTGCGCCAACGGCAATCCCTATCACGGCTGCATTCGCCTGGGCAGCGCCAATAAACTCATGATCGGCTTTTCCGGCGGCGGTGTTTCCGTGGATGAGCACACTGCCGCAAGGCCCCAGCGTGTCGGCGGACAGGGCGAAATGTTCTACTCCGACGATGTGCGGTTCGGGGACATCATTCCCCGGATCGGAACCTTCGGGCAGTCCAAAAAGAATCCCTTCCGGGAATGGAACCTGTTGTTTGTGCCTTATGCCACCGGGGACTTTCACTGCGGAACCGGAGATTTTCCCTATACAGATCTTCATGGAAAACCGGCTGTGCTGCATCACCACGGCTATACGAATTTCCAGTTGCTGCTGAAAAAGATCAAGGAACTGGTTCCAAATCCGGATCAGATCCTGGTGACCGGGTTTTCTGCGGGAGCCTTCGCAACATCCCTGCTGACCGACGCGGTCGCCGCCGCGTTCCCGAAATGCCGGGATATAACCGCCTGTGTGGACAGCGCCATGATGCATTACGACTGGCAGCGGGTGGCTCGGGAGGTCTGGAACGCGCCGGAAGAGATCACGGCGCGCCTTACCGGAAACGAGATTGTCTCTGACAGCCTGCTCGCACTTCACAGGAATCATCCCGAGATCAGGATCATGTACTGCTGCTCCGTGCGGGATGCAGCGCTGACACAGATGGAAATGTATCTGGACGATGGCCGGTGGATCCCGGACAAGGCGGCAGGCGTGAGCTTCCAGCGAAAGCTGAAGGAAATGCTGGAGCTTTTGCAAAATGAGATCCCGGATTTGAGCACATTTCTTTTTGATACCCCGGACAAAAACAGCAAGGACACCAATCTGACTGTTCACTGCCTTTGCGGCTCCAATGCTGCCTTTTCCACCGTCGTGGACGGGGTGAGCTGCGCTGACTGGATGATGCGCGGCGTCAGCGGTGAGGTGTTGAAACTGGGCCTCGGATTGCTTTGAAGGGAGATTGCAAAATGAAGGCACAAGAGCTCTTTTTGAATGAGAACAGAAACGTTACGCTGACTGCTTATATCCAGGAAACGGATGGCGAGTTTGGCTTTTCCAGGCGGCCCGCCATGCTGGTCATCCCCGGCGGCGGTTATGCCATGTGTTCTGACCGTGAAGCCGATCCCGTGGCACTGGCGTATCTGAAAGCAGGATACCAGGCCTTTGTTCTCCGCTATACCTGCACGCCCAAGGGAAAGTGGCCGCTGCCGCTGGAGGATTATGAGCAGGCTATGGCACTCATTGAGGAACATGCGGATGAGTGGCATTTGGACAAGTCCAGGATCGCAGTGGTCGGTTTTTCGGCAGGCGGGCATCTGACGGCCTGTGCCGCAACGGTGGCAGAGCATAAGCCTGCCGCCGCTGTTCTGGTTTATCCCGCCATCCTCAAGGACATCTGTGATATGTGCCAGCCTGGGATGCCCTATCCGCATGAGCATGTCACAGCACAGACCTGTCCCTGTTTTCTTGTTGCTGCCCGCGACGACCGCACGGTGGATATTTCCAACACGCTCCGCATGGAGCTTGCGCTGGCGGAAAAGGGCGTTGCTTTTGAAAGCCATATCTATTCCTACGGCGGACATGGCTTTTCTACTGGCGAGGATTGGATCAATACCAATTCCGTTTGCCCGCGACTGCCCCGCTGGGTGCCAGACAGCATTGAGTGGCTGGGTGAGGTCATGGGGAAGCTCACACGAGGCGGATTCACCGAACCGGTGAGCGCAGGCTCCATGAACAGCAATTTCGCGCCGGTGCTCAGTGCAGACTGTACACTTTCGCATCTTCGGAAGCAGAGCGAGGAAGCCCAGACTGTTCTTGCACCGATGTATGCAGCGATTGAGGCTATTGCAAAAGCCCGACAGTTTTCTGTAGAAGGGTTGATGGCGGCCGTGGGCAACAATACCGCCCGCGAAATCATGGAGATGGTGCAGATCCCTGCGGAGGCAATCACCGAAATCGACAAAGCGCTGCATCAGATGATCAACAAATTGGAGGATGAATGAATATGATCAGAATCGATTCGCCTGAAGTACAGGCGTTTGAAAAAGAGCATCTGGCAACGCTTCGCTCCCTTGCGCCGGAGTGTATGGTGCTGCTGAAAAAGAATGGAGATTTTCCGCTTTCTGCGCCTTGTAAAGTCGCGCTGTACGGAGCCGGCGCAAGAGAAACCATCAAAGGCGGCACCGGCAGCGGTGATGTGAATGTGCGGCATTATGTCAGCGTAGAAGAAGGCTTGGAGAATGCAGGCTTCACCGTTTCCACTAAGCCCTGGATGGAAGGATATAAAGCCGCACGGGAAGCGGTGATTCAGGGCTTCTACGAAGGCATAGCCAAAGAAGCAAAAGAACTTGGGAAATCCGTTTTTCTTGTCGGCATGGGACGTACGCCCGCTGAACCTCAATATGATCTTCCGATCGAGGGAGAAGGAGACGTCTGCATTTATGTCCTTTCCCGCAACTCCGGAGAAGGCGCTGATCGTCCCGGCAATGCGGGCGATTATCTGCTGACGGCGGATGAAAAAAGGGACATCCTGCGTTGCGTCAAACAGTACGAAAAATTCATGCTGGTGCTGAACGTGGGCGGTCCGGTGGATATTTCGCCCGTGCTGGATCAGGTGGAAAATGTGCTGCTTTTAGGCCAGCTGGGCAGCGTGACCGGCGACGCCTTTGCGGACGTGCTGCTGGGCAAGGCCAATCCCTCCGGCAAGCTCACCGCGACCTGGGCCAAAGCTGACGACATCATGGCGATTGGAGACTTTGCGGAGCGGGATGATACCCGGTATAAGGAAGGGGTTTTCGTCGGATACCGCTATTATGACGCAGCGGGTACCCAGCCCATCTTTCCCTTCGGTTATGGCCTGAGCTATACGGAATTTGAAACAGCGTGTAAGGGCTTTTCTGCGGAAAATGGGGTCATATCCATCGAAGCAGAAGTCAGGAATACCGGGAACTTCCCCGGAAAAGAGACTGTGCAGCTTTATTGTTCCGCGCCAAACGGAAAACTCGTCAAGCCGCTTCGGGAGCTTGGCGCTTATGCCAAGACCCGTGAACTTGCCCCCGGTGAGAGTGAGACGCTTGTGCTGGAACTGCCTTTGGAGAATATGGCAAGCTGGGATGCGGAAAACGACTGCTGGCTGTTGGAGCAGGGCGAATATCTGTTCAGCATCGGCGATACAGCCGTCGGGGTCGTATCCCTGGACAGCGCGGTGACTTCCGAGACCCTCAGTCATTCCGGCGGAGAAGCTGACTTTGAAGACTGGCAGCCGCAGATTGCCCGCAAAGTTCCCGAAGGGCTGCCCCATATTCAGGTTGCTGCCACTTCACTGGGCCATATTGGTCATTATGACAGGGAGAAAGCTTTCAGGGCACGTATTTGTTTAGAAGATCTTTCTGATTTTTCGGTCAAGGAGCTGGCTACGATCTGTGCCGGTAAGCACTCGGATGCGGAGGGCATGGCAGCCATCATCGGCAATTCCGCCGCGCGTCTGGCTGGCGGAGCAGGCGAAACAGCTTCCATTGTAGCTGAGAAGGGGTATGGCGCGATCGTCATGGCGGACGGACCTGCGGGACTGCGCCTTGCCACCAAGTATATCGAGACGGAGGATGGACAGGAAGGTATGGACGCCGATGCCTTCAACAGCATTCTCAATATTCTTCCTCCCGAGATCCAGCAGCTGATCCACATGAAGCTGCAGCAGAACGAGGAAAAAGCAAAAACCAATACGGTTTTATATCATTACTCTTCCGCGATTCCCATCGGTACGGCATTGGCCCAGGCATGGAACCCGGCTGTTGTGGAGGCCTGCGGCGATCTGGTCGGCGAAGAGATGGAGCTTTTCGGAGCCAATGTCTGGCTGGCTCCCGCTTTGAACATCCAACGCAGCCCTCTTTGCGGCCGGAACTTTGAATACTATTCGGAGGATCCTCTGATTTCCGGTAAAACCGCGGCGGCGATGACCCGAGGCGTACAAAAGCACGGGAAGTGCGCTGTCACCATCAAGCACTTTGCCTGCAACAATCAGGAGACCAACCGCTTTGGCTCCAACAGCGTCGTTTCTCAGCGCGCCCTGCGCGAAATCTATCTTAAGGGCTTTGAAATCTGCGTGAAGGAAGCCGCTCCCAAAGCGCTGATGACCTCCTACAATCTGCTTAACGGCACCCATACCGCAAACCGCGGCGATCTGATCAGCACGGTGCTGCGTAAAGAGTGGGGCTTTGAGGGCATTGTTATGACGGACTGGGGCACCACAAACGATAAGTTCAACCTGAGTGTTTACGGTGCTTCCAACCCTGCGCTCTGCATCAAAGCCGGCAACGATCTGATGATGTCCGGATCGAAAGAAGACGTGGAGGGTATCCTGACAGGATTAAAGGACGGAACAATTACCCGCGCCGAACTGGAAGCCTGCGCCGGGAGGATCCTTGCACTTTCAAAGGAGCTAAGCTGATGCCGAAGTGGATCTGTCATCCGGAGGATCATAAGGACAATCATTTGGTGCCGGTTTTCAGACGGAGATTTGAGCTGCACCAGAAAGTGCAAAAGGCCGTTTTACGTCTTTCGGCCCATGGTGTATATGATGCACAGGTCAATGGCAGAAGCGTGACAGAAAATCGCTTTATGCCGGGTCTGACCAGCTACTATTACCGCATCCAGATGCAGGAATATGATGTTACCGCCCATTTAAGGAAGGGCGATAACGATCTGTGTGTGACCGTGGGCGACGGCTGGTGGCGCTGGAACAACAACTTCGGCTATACATTGGCGCTCTGGGGCGAGCTGAGGCTCCTTTATACCGATGGCAGCGCAGAAACGCTCTCCACGGATGAAAACTGGGAGGTCGGTCTCGGTCCCGTCGTGCGGACGGATCTGCAAAAGGGCGAGGTTTATGACGCCCGTATTGAGCCCCACGGCTGGCAAAAATCCATCCTCTGTGCCGAGCATATTGAGGGTGAACTGATCGAAAACCAAAGCGTTCCCGTGCGGGAAAAGGAGCGCTTTCCGGGCAAGCCCATGCGTGACGCCGCGGGGCAGCTCGTCATCGACTTCGGACAAAACCTTGCAGGATATGTTCATATGACGCTTCGCAATACCAAGCGCGGTCAGGTCATCCACCTGAAGCATGGCGAAGGACTGGACAAGGAAGGAAAATTCTCTACCGCCAACTGCGACGGCGGAAGGACAGAATTTCAGGAGATCACCTATATCTGCAAAGGCGCAGAGGTCGAGGAGTACACGCCGCATTTCGCCGTGTTCGGCTTCCGGTACGCGCTTGTTGAGGGAATCGAACCGGATAGTGCGGACTTTGAGGCGATCGCTGTCTACTCTGATATGGAGAATACAGGCGACTTCCGCTGTTCCAATCCTCTTATCAACAAGCTGGTAGAAAATGCCCGCTGGAGTCAGAAGGGTAATTTCCTGGATGTACCGGTGGATTGCCCCACCCGCGAGCGCAACGCATGGACGGGAGACGCCATGATCTACTGCCGCACAGCGGCGTATTTCATGGATGTGCGGCAGTTCTTCAAGAAGTGGCTGGTTGATCAGACCGTCGAGCAGTACCCCTCCGGCAAGGTGGGTATCACCTTCCCGTCCACCTCCAGTGTCCACAATCCGGAAGAGCTGAAAGCGGTGCAGGCAACGAACTCTGCCATGGCTCTGGCCGGGCCCACCGGTGAAGGCAACATCGGTGAGGACAGCGTGGGCTGGGGCGACAGCGCCGTGTGGATTCCGTATCAGATGTATCTGATGTATGGCGACAGAGTCTTTCTGGAGGAGCACTACGACACTGCGAAGAAGTGGGTCGAGTTCTCCCTGCGCTGCATGAAGGAACAAAATCCTCTGTATGCGGACAAGCCCTGGTATGCAAACGGCGACGGAGATTTCATCTACGACACCCGCTTCCACTATGGAGAATGGAATGAGCCGCTGCCTCCAGCGCCTGAGGTCATTGAGCTCTTTGCAAAAGGAGGCACGGCAGCGGACTATGTGACCCATATGGCGAAGTACGGTAAGCCAGAAGTCGCCACCGCTTATACCAAGCGCAGCTGCGATAATCTCTCTCACATGGCGCGCATCCTTGGCAAAACGGAGGATGCAGAGCATTATGCGGCGCTTTCTGAAAAGATAAAAGCCGCTTATGACAAGTACCTCATTCGCGATGATGGGGAGATCCAAAGGGGACATCAGGCAGCGTATATCCGTGCCTTGGCGCTGGATATGGTAAGCGCAGAGAAAAAGCCGCGGGTGATCAACCAGCTCAAGCGCGAGCTGGAAGCAGCAAACTATCACCTGAATACAGGCTTCCTCTCCACCGTCTATCTTCTGCCCACGCTCTGTGACAATGGGCTGGTGGATGAAGCGTTTCGTATCCTGGAACAGACCACCGCGCCAGGCTGGCTGCACCCGATCACCCTTGGCGCGACCACAATGCTGGAAAACTGGGACGGCATGGACGTGTTTCGGGACAGCTTCAATCACTACAGCTTCGGCGCGGTGTGCCAGTTTCTCTTTGAGTATGTGGCAGGCATCCGTCCCCTCTTCAACGCACCGGGATTCAAAGAGTTTGAGCTGCATCCTATCATCGGCGGCAGCCTTACCTGGGCGGAGGGCAGCTACAAGACCCAGTATGGAACAATCTGTTCCCGGTGGGAGCGCGACGAAAAGAGCTTTGTCTATACCTGTACGGTTCCGGACGGAACGACGGCCCATCTGACTCTGCCAGACGGATGCGCAAAGACGCTGAGTGCCGGAAACTATCGCTTTGAAGGAGAACACCATGGATAAGCTGCCTTATCAATTTGACGACGAACAGCGGATAATCAATTTTAACCGCTTTGATCTGCCTGCGCCATGGATCAATTATCTTTCCAACGGCAGGATGCACGCCTTTGTGTCTCAGGCTGGCGGCGGCATGGCCTGGTGGCTGTCGCCCATGATGTTCCGCCTGACCCGGTATCGGTTTTACAACATGCCCATTGACTCTCCGGGCTTTTATGTGTATCTCCGAATGGAAGACGGCACTGTGTGGTCTCCCACTTTTCGTCCGTGCGAAACCTCAGTGGATTCCCGGGAGGCCTGCCACACGCCGGGATCCTCCACCTTTACCGCGAAAAAGAACGGCCTGACCGCCACCTTGAAGCTCTTTATGGCGCAGGATTATGACACGCTGGTGTGGGATTTGAAGCTCGAAAACGAAAGTGGCGAGGAAATCTCCTGCGACGTCTTTGCTTATGTGGAGCTCAGCCAGTATCTTGCGCGGGAGGAAAACATCCTCGGCTATTATCTCAAGTGGAATACCCGCGCGGTGTTCGACGAGGACTTGCAGGCCATCACCTATGCCTATACCGCCTGGATGCACCCGCGCAAGGACGAATCCCCGCTGGTGTACTTTGGCTCTGATGCAGGAATCGACTCCTTCTGCTGCAACCGGGACGTGTTCTGCGGCAATTACCGGGATGAGAGAAATCCGGTTGAAATCCAAAATGGGCGCCTCTCCAACACCAATTTGCAGGGCGGCGAGCCCTGCGGTGCGCTACATACGCACATCGGCCTGCAAGCAGGCGCGAACACGCAAATTCACTTCTTCCTTGGCGTAACCAAGGGAGCTCTGTCCGATTATGACAAGGCTGTTGCCGGCGCAAACGAGACGCTGACTGCACTCCGGAAAGACGGCGAGGCGGATCGGCAGTTTGCAAAGCTCCAACGCTGGTGGAGCGAGCATCTGGCAGTGTATCAGTGCGATCTTCCCGACGCAGACGCCAAGCGAATGATCAACACCTGGAACCCGCTGCAGAGTGTCCAGACCGCCCGTTATTCCCGTTCCATCAGTTCGGACGCCTCCGGCGTTCGCGGCATTGGCTTTAGGGATACAGCTCAGGACATGCTGGCCCAGGCATATCGCAAGCCGGAATGGGCCAGGGAGATGCTGTGGTATCTGGCCTCCCAACAGTTGGAGGATGGCCACGCGATTCATGCTGCCTGGCCGGAAGAAAAACGTCCGCCTCAGGATATTACCCGCTCGGATGATCATATCTGGATGGTATATCTGGCCTACGCTATTGCTGCCGAAACCGGCGATCTTGACTTCCTGGATAAGGAAATCCCATTCCTCGGGACAGATCTTGTCACGCCTGTTGGTTCTGCCACGCTGTGGGAGCATCTGCTTCGCGGTGTGGACTTTACCGAAAAGCACCTGGGCGCGCACAACTTGCCGCTGATCCTCTTCTCCGACTGGAACGACCATCTCGGTCCCTTTGGCCGAAAGGGAAAGGGCGAGAGTATTATGGTCTCTCAGCAGCATATCTACGCCCTGCGTCAGCTTTCGGAGCTTGCCGAGGCGCGCGGAGAGAGCGCGGATCAATTCCGTACGCTCATGGAAAAGCAGGAAAAGGCGCTGGAGCAATTCGACTGGGACGGAGAATGGTTCCTGCGCGGCATGGATGACGATGCTCAGCCCATTGGTACGCACACGCAGGAGCATGCCCGGATCTGGCTGAACGCTCAGAGCTGGATGGTGATTGCGGACGCCTGCAAGGAGCATCAGATCGAGGCTATGGACAGTGCTGCACGGGAGCTGGATACCGGCATGGGCCTTCTGCTCAATACTCCCGGTTATCCCGGCTGGCCCAGCAAAGAGGCGGCCATGGTCAATGGACTGCCTGCGGGGTATTCTGAAAACGGCGGAGTTTTCTGTCAGGCCAACTGCTGGGCTATCATGGCAGAAGCTCTTTTGGGCCATGGTGATCGAGCCTGGAAATATTACAAACAGATCATTCCGAATGAGGTCATCAAGAAGGTTGGAGTGGAACGCTATCACGCGGAGGCCTATGCTTACTGCTCCACCATGCTCGGCAAGGACAACGAGAAGTTCGGCTGGGGCTGCGTTTCCCAGGTCACCGGCACGGCGGCCTGGATGGACGTGGTGGCGACCCAGTATCTGCTGGGCATCCGCCCCACGCTGAAAGGCCTGCTGCTCGACCCGTCTATCCCCGCCGACTGGGACGGCTTCACCGTGGAACGCACTTACCGCGGCTGCCATCTGACAATCAAAGTGGAAAACCCCGATCACATCCAGCACGGGGTCAAAGAAATACGGGTTGATGGGAAAAGAATCGACAGGGAGAACGTGCCGCTTCTGACAGATATAATCCTGAGCGGCCGGACAAATGCAAGCATTCAGGTAACCATGGGATCATAAGGGAGAAGGTCAAATGGAAAAGAAAAAACACAGAAAACTGAAAAAGATACTGCTTATCCTCGGTTGTGTCATTGTTATACTTGCGATCGGTACGTTTGTCTTGCTGAAAAATACCATCCTCAAAAGCTTTCCGAAGCTGACGGGCGAGCCGGAAATCGGAAAATGGTATGAGGCGGCGGTAGAGGGTACGCAATCCTCTGACGGCAGCGAATGGCACGGAATCTTCAAAAAAGGCGCGGAGAATAAAGTCGTCGTCTATTTCTTTGGCGGCGGCGTGAGCATTACGCCGGATACCTCGGAAGGCGGAAATAAGTTCTATGCCACAAACATGACGGGGCAGGACTTCGTGGCGCAGGGAGGAATCGGCAGCAACGCGGAGAACAATCCCTTCAAGGACTGGAGCTTTCTCGTGATTCCCTATGCCACCGGTGACTTCCATTCAGGTACACGCGTCTATGAAGGAAAAAAGACGATCTACCACACCGGCTACAGCAATTACGCCGCGTTCGTAGAGCAAATGAAGTCCTATGTGGGCGAACCGGATACCCTGCTGGTAACGGGCTTCTCTGCAGGCGGCTTTGCCACATCTCTTCTAGCTGACGATGTGATTGACCGTTTTCCCAGCGCGAAAAACATCACGGTCTGTGTGGACAGCTCGCTGCTGCTCTATGATGGATGGCATGAGACGGCGGTGAACCTCTGGCAATCTCCGGAGGACATATCCAATCGACTGACGACGGATAATCTGGTATTGGATAGCCTGACCGCGCTGCATGAGAAACGCGGTGATACGATCAAGATCTTGTTCGACTGCTCCTATCGGGATGATACGCTTCAGCAGTATCAGGCGTATATCCGCACCGGCACGATGACAAAGAGCAAAGAAAACGGCGACCTGTTCCAGAAGGATCTTGCGGGAATGGTCAAAGGCCTGCAGGAAAATATCCCGGGTATCGGGATCTATATCTGGAATCATGCCGAAGACACCAAAACCCATAACACACAGCACACCATCATATCCAGCAATGTTTTTGACAAGCTGGAGGACGGTATCAGCGTTGCGGATTGGATCTTTGCCGCTGTAAACGGCGATGTGAAAAGTCACGGCCTTGCGTTGCTTGAAAGATAAGAAAGCAGGGGCAAAATGAAAAAAGTGCTGAAAATTGTATTGATTCTTGCGGTGATACTCCTTGCGCTGGGTATCGCTGCATTCCATTACATCAAGTCTGTGATGCCCAGTGGAAACGGAAACAACGACATCGTAGAGGGCTATTACAAGAAATTCCATTCCAATGCTCCGCTGGAAATGAAGTATTCCCAGCTCGGAGCCTATGATACTGCCTATACAGAGTTTTCTTCTGCCGATAAATCCATAGGGAAAGTGCGTGTTTGGTACCCAAGGGAATTGGAAAACGGAGCTAAAACCTGGCCGATGATCATGGTGGTCAATGCCAGCGGGACGCCAGCTTCCTCCTACGAGCCATTTTTCCCACGCCTTGCCAGTTGGGGCTTTATCGTGGTTGGCAACGAGGACGGCCAGACCGGAAACGGGAAAACAGCCTCCCTTACCTTGGATTTCATGCTGGATCTGCCTTCCGACAGTGTGCTTTTCGATAAGATCGACTATGACAGCATGGGCATTATCGGCTATTCTCAGGGCGGAGCCGGGGCGATCTGCGCGGTGACAAAATACGAAAACGGCGCACGTTACAAGGCTATGTTTACAGGAAGCGCCGCCTATCCTACGCTTGCCAAGAATATGGGCTGGGAGTACGATGCCTCCAAAATCACGATTCCGTATTTCATGGCTGCAGGCACCGGCAAGTCTGATGATTCCGGCAATGATCCGGAAAAAAGCTATGGCGGAGTCTCGCCTCTCTCGTCGTTGATCGCAAATTATAACAGCATTGGTGAGGACGTGCAAAAGGTCCGGGCAAGAGCTGTCGGGGCCGAGCATGAGCAGATGCTGATGCGCTCGGACGGATACATGACCGCCTGGATGCTCTTCCAGCTAACCGGCAATGAGGAGGCTGGAACGGTGTTTGGCGGTGAGAACGCAGAGATCCTTCACAATGCCAACTGGCAGGATGTGGAGAAAAATCACTGAGTAGCTTTGGCCACTAATCCGATCTTCCCAGCGGTCGCCACCGAGAGCCGTATTCATTGGGCCGGCCTGTTGCCGGAGGACTTTGAGCTTTACACCACCTATGAAAACATAGGATACTGCAAGCCAAATCTTGACTACTACCGGGAGATCCTGCGCCGAATGCATTCGTGTCCGGTAATCCCTTTCCACGCATCATAGTTGGAAAGCTTGTAATATGTCTTTTCTTCTGTTCCTTCTTCATATGCTTTCAGAAAGGAACCGGCTATACCGGATGAATTACGCGTTTTTGCCCAGCTCAGATAAGTCATGTCCTGCATTTCATGAATGATTTGTTTCATCGTCTCACCCCCACTGTTCATATTGTTCAACTACTTGATAAATGTCAAGTAGTTGATCGATTTGCCATCGTCGTCAATTACCCACGACTGAA
>DEFL01000031.1 GCA_002350845.1 Christensenella sp. UBA2853 | reverse complement strand
GGTGTTCAGTTGATTGAATCACAGATCAGGGGAGGAAATCATCCTTCAATGCAGATGGTTTTCTTCTCAGGCACCTTTTTGGCGTCCTTCTTGGGCAGGTTCAGATGGAGAACACCGTCCTCAAAGCGGGCCTTCACATCTTCCTCTGTCATGTTCTGGCCGACATAGAAGGATCTCTGCATGGAACCGGCATAGCGTTCCTGGCGGATCATGCGGCCCTGCTTGTCCTTTTCGTCCTTGTCAAAACCTTTGTTTGCGGTCACGGTCAGATAACCGTTCTCCAGGTTCAGTTCAATCTGATCCTTCTTGAATCCGGGCAGGTCCATATCGATTTCATACCCGTCTTCCAGTTCACGCACGTCAGTCCGCATTTCGTGCTTGGCGCTGTGTCCGTAGAGCTGACGGTCCATCTTCCGCATCTGGCGGTCCATGTCATCAAATGTATAACCCAGAAGGTCATCAAAAAGATTTTCATTAAAAATACTCGGCATCAACATAATCCATACTTCCTTTCGAATGTGGAGACACTGAAGCTGGATGCTTCGTGTTCCTGCATTATGTTCTGCAGAGCAACGGGGCGGAGGTCTTTTCTTTTTGGATCTCTGTTCCTTTGTTCAGTTGTTATTATACTCGGGCTGTTAGCAAAGTCAAGAGGTGAGTGCTAATTTATTTTATACAAAACAGCATGATTTACAACCTGATACGACAAACAAAGTAAATTTTTACAAAATCGATGGATTTCAGACGATTTTTCTGCGCATTTTTCGTTCGCAGCATGGTCAGAATCAGATGACGCGTGTGTTGGAGGAATCAGAGGATCATGATACAATCCATCTATCGAAGAGTGGGAGGAAGAACACGATGCAGAAATTCTCAGAGCTTCAGTATACAAGACCTGATATGGAAGCCTTCCGTGAGACCTTTGAGCAGGCGATCAGGGAGCTTGAACAGGCGAAAGACTATGCGCAGGCCAGAAAAGTCTATTTTGACCTGCAGGAGAAGGAAGCGGCCGTGGATACCATGGCAACGCTTGCCTCCGTTCGCAACACCATCGACACCCGCGATCCCTTCTATGAAGCAGAAATGAAGTGGATCCGGGAGCAGAATGCGCGCCTGATCCCGCTGAACAAGCAGTGGAATACGGCGCTTTCAAAGAGTGCATTCCGCGCGGACTTTGTGCGGGAGTTCGGGGAGCAGATGTTCCGGCTGATCGATGCTTCGCTGCTGGTGCAGGATGAGCGCATCATTCAGGATACCGTCCGCGTGGGCGAGATCTGCCAGGCCTATCAGAAGGACAGCGCACTGGCCCAGACCGACTTCCGCGGGGAAAAGTGCAACTTCTACGGCCTCCTCAAGCACATGGAAAGCACCGACCGGGAAGAGAGAAAGGAAGCATTCCACGCCTGGGCGTCCCTGTATGCGTCCATTTCCGGCCGTCTCGATGAGGAATACGATGAGCTTGTGCATCTCAGGGACGGCATGGCCAGAAAGCTGGGCTTCCCTTCCTATACAGAGTACGCGTATGTTTCGCGCAGGCGTTTTGACTATACAAAGGAAGATGCTGCAGCGTTCCGCCGTCAGATCCGGGAGATTGTGACACCGGCCGTGGCGGAGATCCGTGAAAAGCAGCGTAAGCGCCTGGGTGTGGAAAAGCTGCACTACTATGATGAAGCGCTCCTGTTCCCGGAAGGCAATCCGGATCCGATCGGCACCCGGGAGGAACTGGTGGCCAAAGCGCAGAAGATGTACCGTGAGATGAGCCCTGAAACCGGAGAATTCTTCGATTTCATGGTCGAGCACGAGCTCTTTGACCTGGAGACCAAGCCCGGCAAGCGGATGGGCGGATACATGACCCGGCTGCCCGGTTACAAGGCACCGTTCATTTTCTCCAATTTCAACGGAACCAGTGCGGACGTGGATGTACTGACGCATGAAGCCGGTCATGCTTTCCAGGGGTATCTGGCAATGCGGTCGATTCCCGTCCACCGCCTGAGCGGGTCCACTTCGGAAATCAACGAGATCCACTCCATGACCATGGAGCACTTTGCCTATCCGTGGATGGAATCCTTCTTTGAGGACAAGCGGGAGGATTACATCACCAGCCATCTGATCGGCGCGGTGGCCGTGCTTCCCTATATGTGCTGCGTGGATGAATACCAGCACCGGGTGTACGCCGATGTGAACATGACCGCTATGGAGCGCAGAGCAGTCTGGCGCGAGATTGAAAAGAACTACATGCCCTGGCGCGATTATGACGGCGAGGAATTCCTGGAAGGCGGCGGATTCTGGATGCAGAAGCAGCACATCTTCCTCTATCCGTTCTATTACATCGACTACGCCCTGGCGCAGATGTGCGCGTTCCAGTATTACGGCCGCATGAAGGAAAACCGTCCCCAGGCCTGGCAGGATTATCTGAGACTGTGCCGTGCGGGCGGACAGAAGGGATACTTTGAACTGCTCCGCGAAGGCAGTCTGCTCAATCCCTTCCATGAAGGCACAGTGGAAAAGAGTATCGGGCATGTGCTGGAAGAGATTGCCGGAAGATACTGAGACAGGGTGGCACAAGAGCATTTCAGGAAGGACAGATCGTTGTTGATAAAAGCAGTTGTCTTTGACATGGACGGTGTGATTTTCGATTCAGAGCGGTGCGTGTTCGATGTCTGGGAAGAACTGGCACGGGAAAACAACCTTGGGGACATGGAACCCACGCTCCGGGCGTGTCTTGGCGTGACAACGGAGAAATGCAAAAGCATCATGCGCAGCATGAAGGGAGAGGACTTCCCGGTGGAGCACTTTATGAAGGAAGCCTCCCTCCTCTTTCACAAGCGGTATGACGGCGGAAAGCTTCCCCTGAAACCGGGCGTCCGGGAACTGCTTGCATACCTGAAAAACCAGGGCACACGTCTGGCACTGGCCAGCTCAACCCGGGAGAGCACGGTGACGGCGGAACTGCGGGATGCAGGGCTGTATGATTACTTTGACAGGGTTGTCTGCGGGAATATGGTGACAAAGAGCAAGCCGGACCCGGAGATCTTCCTGACGGCCTGCCGGCTGTTGGAGGTGGAGCCCGGGGAAGCGTTTGCCATTGAGGACAGCTTCAACGGCATCCGCTCGGCGTCCAGCGGAGGGCTCCGGCCGATCATGGTGCCGGATATTGTGGAGCCGACCGGGGAAATCCGCGGACTGTGTGAAAGAGTGCTTCCCACACTCATGGATGTTCAGGCGTACTTTGAAGAATTGCAGAACGGTGAAAAAAGGAAAGGCGGAATCGGAATGTTTGATGCGGAAAAGACCAGGGAGGCAGTGGTTCAGTGGATCCGGGATTTCTTTGAGGAAAACGGCAAGGGATGCAATGCCATCGTCGGGATTTCCGGCGGCAAGGACAGCTCCATTGTGGCTGCACTGTGCGTGGAAGCGCTGGGGAAAGACCGCGTGATCGGCGTGCTGATGCCCTGCGGACACCAGCATGATATTGACATGGCATATCTTCTGGTTAATCATCTGGGGATTCAGCATTACGAGATCAATGTGGAGGATGCGGTCAAGGGTGTCATGGAACATCTGCCCTTTGAGATTTCCGTGCAGACCCGCACCAACATTCCGCCGCGTATCCGCATGACCACGCTGTATGCCGTGGCGCAGAGCCATAACGGACGCGTGGCCAATACCTGCAATCTCTCCGAGGACTGGGTCGGCTATTCCACTAGGTATGGCGATGCAGCCGGCGACTTCAGCCCCTGCAGCCACCTGACGGTGACGGAGATGAAGGCCATTGGGCGCGTGCTCGGACTGCCGGATGTGCTGGTCGACAAGACACCGATTGACGGCCTGTGCGGCAAGACTGATGAGGAAAATCTCGGCTTTACCTATGCGGAGCTCGACCGGTATATCCGGGAAGGCGTGATCGAGGATGAGGCGAAGAAAGCCAGGATCGACCGTCTGCATGTGCTCAATCAGTTCAAACTGAAGATGATGCCCTCGTTTGATCCGGAAATCTGAGGACCGGGATCCATTCGCTGCGGGAAGCAACTCCCGCAGCTTTTTTCATGCTCCGTATGCGCGGCGTTCATCGCGTCTGTTGACAGAGCCGGGAGGACAGACTAATATCCTATTCAGAATATGCAGACAACAATTCCATCCTGTCCTTTGTCCGGTTTCTGTGCGCAGGCTCTGCGCATGGTCGTCTCCGGCAGGGCATGATTTCTTTCTGCAGAAGAAACCGGTGAGGAGGAGCAGAAAAAATGGATAAGCGGACCCGTGTTTTCAATGCGATGGACAAAAAGCCGGTCGACCATGTTCCGGTTGGATTCTGGTACCATTTCGAAGGGGAACAGGCGAGGGGCGAGGCTTGTGTGCAGGCGCATGCGGACTACGTGCATGACTGTGACCTGGACATGATGAAGATCATGTGCGACAGCTATTTCAACTATCCCATTCCGGAGGAGATCCGGACAGCTTCCGACTGGAAAAAACTGAAGCCGCTCGGAGCGGACCATCCGTTCATCACCGAACAGGTCGAACGGGCACGCCGTCTGGTCGAACTGTGCGGAAAAGAAATCCCGATTTTCTATAATGTGTTTGCTCCTTTCTCCTCCATCCGCTTCGGGGCCGGGGATGACCGCGTGATGCATGACCTGCAGGAAGACCGCCTGGCGGTGCTGCATGCGCTGGATGTGATCGCACTGGACAATGCGCTTCTGGCGGAAAAGCTGATCACGGAAGCGGGCTGCGACGGCGTCTATTTCTGCGTGCAGGGTGCTGAGGTTGGAAGGTTTACGCCTGAGGAATACCGCAGCATTGTGACGCCGAGCGATCTGTATGTGCTCGAGCGCGCCAACCGGGTCAGTGACTACAACATCATGCACTGCTGCGGCTGGGCCGGGGCGAGGAATCAGCTGGAAGTCTGGCGGGATTATCCCGTGAAGTGCGTCAACTGGGCCGTCTATGTGGAAAAGATGTCCCTTGAGGACGGACGGTACTTCTTCGGCGACCGGGCCTGTCTGGGCGGGTTCCAGAGTCTTCATCGCGAGGGAAAGACGCATGCCGGCATTCTGCACAACCGGGACGAGCATGATGTCAAGGAGTTTACCCGTGAGACGATCAAGTCCTTCGGCAAGCGCGGACTGCTGCTGGGGGCGGACTGCACCGTGAACAGTCATATTGAACATGAGCGGATCCGCTGGGTTGTGGAAGCGGCCCGGTCGATCTGAGAAGAAATACCGGAAACGGCGGCTCCACCGAGAGAAGGAGTGCAGCCTTTCCGCCCATCATCGAACAGCACGCATCGCTGAGCGGAGCCGATGCGTGCTGTTTTATTGGCCGGATGAGGAAAGGTGTCCGGCATGCGCCATCACGCCGTAAAATAAAAAAAGTCTCATATGATACTTTTTGTTGACAGAAGAGTGCGCTCATGCTAGAATCGCGCCGGGGGGGAGGAAATGGATGAACGATCGGTTTCAGACTGCTCTTTCAAAGTCTCCGCTTTTGTGTGCATGTGCTGAGCGGCCCCTGTCGCCTGTGATCTGTTCCTATACAGGAGGAGAGACGGTGACAGACCTGCTTGACGGCAGACCCTGTGTCGGACTGATCCTGTCAGGGCGCGTATCGGTTTCATCGGACACACCCGACGGCCGGGATGTCCGCATGAATACGCTCGGGGAAGGCGACTGTTTCGGCATATCCAATCTCTTTGACCCGGAACCGCTCAAGACAATTCTGCGGTGCGAAGGGCCGGCAGAGATTGCGTACATTGCCAAGGAAACGCTGATTACGCTTCTTGAGGAAGACAGGGAATTCTCCATGTCCTATATTCGTCTGACCCAGCAGAAACTGCAGTTCCTTCTCAGAAGGATTGAGCTGCTGACAACCCAGAATCATCAGGTGCGCCTGATTGTCTGGCTGCTGGGACAGGGCGGGGAGGAGATCCGTTTTCCGGGCAACAGGGAAGCACTGGCTGCACACCTGGGCATGAGCCGTGCGGCGCTCTTTCGGGAGCTCTCGCAGCTGGACAGTGCCGGGATGATTTCCACAAAAGGGACGCTGGTCCGTATTCTGAACCGACCGGGTTTATCGGCGCTTCTGCAGGCTGCCGGCCAGCCGATGCCGGACCCTCCGCCTATCGTATAAAAGCCTGCTGAGAAAGGGGATTTCCATGAAAAAGGTTCTTGTTTTGGTTCTTGCTCTTCTGATGCTGACTCTTTCCGCGTCCGCCGAGGATGCCATGCGCGTTGTCGCCCTCAAGGGACCGACGGCCATGGGCATGGTGCAGGTCATGGACCGCACGGACAACGGAGATCTGAAAGGACAGTACAGTTTTTCCATTGCGGCTGCGATTGACGAAGTCACCCCGCAGATTGCGCAGGGCACCGTGGATGTCGCTGCGGTTCCGGCCAACCTGGCCTCTGTTCTCTACAACAAGACGGAGGGCAAGATTCAGGTGCTTGCCGTCAATACGCTCGGCGTCATCTATATTGTGGAAAACGGCGACACTGTGCACAGTGTGGAAGACCTGCGCGGAAAGACCATCTATGCCAGCGGCAAGGGTGCTACGCCCGAATATGCCCTCAATTACATTCTTTCCTCCAACGGCATTGATCCTGAGAAGGACGTGACCATTGAATGGAAGAGCGAGCATGCTGAATGCCTCCAGACCCTGATCGCAGGCGGAGAAGGCATTGCCATGCTGCCCCAGCCCTTTGTGACCACGGCCCAGACCAAGCTGGAAAGCCTGCGTGTCGCGCTCGATCTCACCGAGGAATGGGAAAAGCTCCAGGCCGGTGCTGAGAATCCCTCCGCCATGATCACCGGTGTGGTGGTTGTGCAGAAGGCCTATGCGGAAGCTCATCCCGAGCAGATCGCAGCGTTCCTCGAAGCCTATCATGCCTCTGTTGACTTTGTGAATTCCGATGTCGAAGGCGGCGCAAAGCTGGTCGGAGCCTATGAGATTGTGCCCGAAGCAGTTGCTCTCAAGGCACTGCCCGCATGCAACATTGTGTGCATTGACGGCGCAGAAATGCAGGAAAAACTCAGCGGATATCTGGGCGAACTCTTTGCACAGAATCCTGCCTCCGTGGGCGGCAAGCTTCCGGAAGCTGACTTCTATTATGTGAAATGAAAAAAGGACTCCGTTTATGGGCCGTGCTCTTCTGGCTGCTGGTATGGCAGCTGGGGAGCATGGCTCTTGGCAGTGAAATCCTGCTGGTCTCCCCTGTGCGGGTGATTGAAACGCTTGCAGGCATGGTCGTACAGGCACAGTTCTGGCGGTCGGTCGGCTTTTCCCTGATCCGGATCTTCGGCGGTTTTCTTCTGGGTGCGCTGCTCGGCAGCCTCCTTGCAGCACTCTCAAGCCGCTTCAGGATCATCCGGGAGCTGTTCAGTCCGCTGGTGCTCACCATTCGGACCGTGCCTGTCGCGTCGTTCATTATTCTTGCACTGATCTGGTTCTCTTCCAGAAACCTCTCAATACTGATCAGTTTTCTCATGGTCCTTCCGATCATCTATACCGGTGTTCTGAGTGGCATCGGAGAGCGGGACAGGGGACTGATGGAAATGGCGCGTGTATTTCATGTGCGGAGAATGCGCCGTTTTCTGATGATCGATCTGCCCGGTGTCTATCCCTATTTCCATTCAGCCTGCAAAACAGCGCTGGGACTAAGCTGGAAGAGCGGGATTGCAGCCGAAGTGATCGGGATGCCGAGAGGTTCGATCGGGGAACACATGCAGCAGGCGAAAGTCTATCTGGATACACCCTCCCTGTTTGCATGGACGGTTGTCATTGTCCTTGTGAGCCTCCTGTGTGAACGCCTGGTCCTGCACGGCATGGACCTGGGCATGAAGACGCTGAGGAGGTGGAAGGGATGAAAGAAATCCGGATTCAGGCACTGTGCAAGGCCTATGGCGGCAAACAGGTCCTGAAGGGACTGAACCTGACCATCCCGGGAGGAAAAACAACGGCGATCCTTGCCCCTTCGGGGTTTGGGAAGACCACGCTGCTCCGGTGCCTGATGGGACTGGAAAAACCGGACAGCGGTACCATTGAAGGACTCGACGGTGTGCGAATCTCTGCGGTTTTTCAGGAAGACCGCCTGTGCGGGGGATTCGGCGCCGCCGCCAATCTTCGCCTGTGTGCTCCGGAGCTCACGGACGCGCAGGTCAAGAAAGCCCTGGAGGCATTTTCTCTGGGCGGGACGGAAGACAAGCCGGTTTCTGCCTTCTCAGGAGGCATGAAGCGGCGGGTCGCCCTGCTCAGAGCGCTTCTGGCGGACTATGAACTGCTGATCCTGGATGAACCCTTTCACGGGCTGGACGAGGAACTGCGTGAGAAAATCATGGAGGAAACCTGCCGGAGAAGCCGGGGAAAGACGGTCATCATGGTCACGCATGATCCCTATGAAGCCGAGCGCATGCAGGCTGTGCAGACGGTGCATCTGGACAGGCTGGAAGCAGATGCGGCGCTGTGACGCGGTGCCCGGACGGCTAAACTTCTTTCCATGCCGCTTAGGGGAAAGACGAACTGAATGGGAGACATAGAAATACCCTGCAGGGCTGTGCCTGATATGCTCCCTTCATGGAAG
>DEFL01000062.1:115109-130870 GCA_002350845.1 Christensenella sp. UBA2853 | reverse complement strand
TAACATTTCGACAAATACCGATTGGCCTTAGTCAACAATTTCAAAAGATATTTCGGCAAGCCCATACTGGCTATCGATCCTAATTTTAACATATCCTCTGTTTTTTGGTAGAAAATAATTCGCCGCTGGCATTCATCAACAAATAGTTCCCCATTTATAATGGCATTATTTTGTGATTTCTGATAACTAGTCGTTCAGTTGCTACAGCACTAACAAATGTTTCATCGTGCGAGGTAAAAATCATGGTCCCCTCATATTCGGAGAAGAGCTTTTCCAAAGCTTCTACCGATGGAATATCAAGATAATTCGTAGGCTCGTCCAGAATCAGTACATTTGCCGCACTGGTAAACAGTCGGGCAAAACACAGACGTATCTTTTCGCCGCCGGACAGAATATAGACTGGCTTGTTGATATCCCGAGCTGAGAATAGCAACTGAGCCAGGACACTTCGCACAACGCCTTCCTTTTGAACACTTTCTCTCATTACGCTTTCCAGAACTGTTTCTTTCTCTTTTAATCCAGACATATCCTGATGAAAAAAACCAAGGTGGGCTTTAGGAACTGACCGGATCATACCCCCCTGCTGAATCAGATGGAAAAGAGTGGTTTTCCCTGCACCGTTCGGGCCAAGCACTGCTGTTCTGCTGCCGCGCGGCAACTGGAAAGTAGCATCATCAAAAATCATCCTGCCATTCGGATAGGCAAAAGACAGATGTTCGGCCTGAAGAATGATCTTGTTTTGCGGCGGGTCGGTCAATTGGAAATCTGGACGAATGACAGGAAGTTCCCGCGGTTTTTCTTTCACTTCCATGTGTTCCATTCGCTGCTGGATGTTACGGGCACTGCGTTCAAGCATCTGAGATTTACTGGCCGGACTGCGGTGTGATGCTGTAAACTCACGTACCTTTGCTTCGCTGTTACTCATTCCACGTGGTTTGCGGGAAATCTGCCGGGCCTTCTCTTTTTTCTTCTGATAGACGTTCTTCAGCCGGTTGATCTCTTCTGTATATTGTTCATATTCTGTTATGGTGCGGGCTTTTGCCTGCTGTTTCTGAAACACATAATCATCATAATTGCCGTCATACTCTGTAACAACTCCCTGCTCAATTTCCAGAATACGGTTGCATTGATGATTCAACAGCATCCGGTCATGGCTTACCAATACAATAGTTTGAACGCTCCCGAGGCGTTCATCCAGCAAACGGATTCCGTTACTGTCCAGATTGCTGGTGGGTTCATCCAACAGCAGAAATGCCCGATCGGCACTGAACAGCTCCGCCAGGCGCAGGCGTTCCGCTTCTCCACCGCTTACAGTATGCTGCCCCTGTAGAGAGATAACGCCCAGCCGACTGAGGGCCTCAGGAGATGCATTGTTTTCAGTGGCATTCGCAAATTGCTGAAAATAAAACGGTGTGCAGAAACGCTTTACAATGCCTTCTTCGGGCTGTAATGTTCCGCTTAACAGGTGCAGTAATGTAGTTTTACCTGATCCGTTCAATCCAACGAGACCAATGCGATCGCCTTCATATATACGTAGCCGTTCCAGATCAAAGAGTTTTCGTTCTCCAAATGAGACAGAGATATGATCAGCAGACAAATACAGATTTGCGTTCAAAAAAACCCTCCTTGCAAGGCAGGGAGAGATTGTCAAAACAAAAGCAAGCTATGCCCGGCAAGGGCACAACAAAAACAGATATTCAGACAGCCTCTCCATGCACAGAAAACCTACCCTTCTTCAGGGCTTATCTTCAGTGACGGAAAAGTTATCTGATTATCATCTCGCGCACGCTTACCCTTTCTTTATGATGAATAAAGTATAGACGAACCGATTAGGACTGTCAACATCCAGCTTGGAAAGGTAAATCAACAGATATCTTCCGTCTTTACTGACAATCATTTTATCATTTTGATCATCAGGTAATCATTATCATAGCTGCCATCCGGATATTTCATTCCATGAGGACGTGTGCCATAAACCATAAAGCCATATTTGAGATACAGTCTCAGCGCCCGATGGTTTTTTGATTCGACGGTCAGTTCAATCTGCTCATAACCTGACTGAGCGGCAAACGCAAGCAGTCGTTCCATCAGAGCAGATCCGATGCCTTGCCTCCAGTAATCTTTTCTTACAGAAATGCCCAGTTCCCCGCGATGCATCACCCGGCTTTTTGCACCATGCGAGCAAATATCGGCACTGGCAATAATCCGGCCATCTGACTCTGCCACCAGCATCAGGCTTCGGGGATCGTCTTTGCGTCCCGATAAAACACGGGCTTCTTCCTCTGGTGAATAATTAAATTCTTCCGGAGTCCGCAATAGAAAAGGTGTCTCTCCCAGCATGATCTTCATGTATTGCAGCATAATCGGCGCATCTTCCGGTTCTACAGAGCGGATTATCACTGCATTGCCATCCTTGAGCATGACGGTTTCCGCAGAATATGTCATATTGTCTGTCCTCCAATAGTAAAGAATTTCAAAAGATATTTTCCGATATTCTCGGCTAAGGTGCATTCTGACAAACTGGATTTCATTCAGCTGCAAGTGTCAGGATCATATCAGGAAGTACAGTATTCCTGCCGTAATCGTATTGTTTCTGCTGTTCTTCGGTTCGCCCGACAAGAGCTGCCCCTAAAGCTGAATTATCAGATACAACGAGCAATGCGATACCAGGCAGTTCAAACAGATCCGTCATCAAATAAAATGAACTTGTTTCCATCTCGATCAGATCCGTTCCAAATGATTTGATTTCATCCAGGTGAGTATATTCCAGCGCAATGGACGGAGTGCAGAATACGCTGGCCTTCCTGATATCATAGCCCTTGGCTTTTCCAATACTGACCACTTTATCTACATAAGTCATATCCGGTATGATTTTTTGAAACAGCATGTTCTCCTGAATGGACTTTTTCATGAGATATGTATCTGCATAGCTTCCCGACAGTGAAAACGACGGGGTACAGACGGCTCCAAGCTGAAAGGTATCCTTCAGGCCTCCTGCAGCGCCGATAAAAAACATTCTTTTGAACGATAATTCAGCACATAATGCCATGTGATCAATCAGGTTCCCCGCTGATGATCCGATTTTTATCCAGGCGATTCTCAAATTACCGGACTCTACCAGATACCCTGCGATATATGCCCCTTCTTTTAATGTTGTCACGCTGCAGTATTCATCTATATGTAGTTTGTATGGTGTAAAACTTGGAGCGATCACAAGTGCATCATAAACGATATCTTCTCTCAGCCCAAATGCCTGTGCCGCCATGTGTTCCGTATTGTATTGGTGGAATGTATCCACGATTTTTTTCAAAGCTTCTTTCATCCGAGCCTCCGTAGATTCGTCTATCGACAGCTGATTAACTCAAAAATTACCCCAACAAACATTTTTCTGTCAGATGATGCAGTCGCTTACGAATTCAATGTCACGATCCGCTTTCCTGAAAGTGGCAAAATGCGGTTTTCCGTTGTACCCGTTGGCATCCTCAAAAGCTTTTTTCATATAGGGATGCCGGATAAGTTGCAAGGCTTCTTCCGGTTTAAACCATCCGACATCCTGGAATCCATCCGATACGAATTCCTTTCCGCTGACATAACTGCACCTGAAAACAATATTTACGGTAGTGGGCAGCGTCATGCCCTCCAACGGACCGAATCCCTTTTTGCAGGCCAGGTTCTGATAGATTCCGGTAACAGCTTCCGGTTCAACAGAGATTCCGCTTTCCTCGAAAATCTCGCGCCTCAGGCCGTCCAGGAGTGCTTCGCCCTGTTCCACGATCCCTCCGGGGAACTCCCATCCCCTTCTTTCAGACCGGATCAGTAAAACCTTGCCGGATTTATACACCACTCCCGCCGCCGACACAAAATGCACCGGGAGCTGTTTGGTTTCCAGCCATTGATCCATGGAATCCCTCCTACCTTTTAATGGTTAGATATTTCAAAAGGTTACCGCTTGGACGATCATCTTCCGGGTTTATTGATCGTCATCAGAATAATCATCAGATGTGAGAAGCACAGCCGGCACGTATTCACATGCTGGTACCATTTGCTTAATCATGGCGAAGCACTCCTTGAAATCATCTCCAGGAAGAATGAAATCTCTCGTGGCCTTGGTCTTATCCGCGTATGTGAACGCGAATGTGGTGACGCCGATGTCAGTCACGAACGGTTTTTCCTCCCAGTGGAGGATGGTTTCAACTGAGTCTGCTACTTCTTTAAACCGTTTCTGAAAGATTGGACTGCTTGTTTTATACGACCATTTTCTCGGTACATTGATTTTACTTTCCACCACGGGCTTATACTCATATCTGATGGAGTCGTGATCGATAGTCACTTTATCCGTGAAAGCTTCATCTACGGGCCCATAGCCGGACTCGCCCTTAATAATGATTCTGATGATATCTGCCATACTGTACCTCAATTCTCTTGCTTGCCCATTTTCTCGATCAGATCATGGAGGCTTTTATCATGCTGCGCTTGTGATATAGCACCGCGCTCCAGAAACATATCGAGCAGTTCCTTCTGCCGGAGAAACAGGCGTTGGTTCTTCTCCTCATGACTGAGAGAGGCCCAGTCTGCCCTGTCTAAATCTGCAAAATCTTTATTCATGACCATTCCACTTCTGTTGCCTTGATCGCACCCATGCAGTGAATTCTTTCAACACGGATAGAGATCGTTTTGTATCAACGGAAAACAAACATCAGAATAGCGACGACAATGCAGATGACAAAGAAGAGTAAACCAATAGCAGCGCCAGAATGCTGCTCCGGCGTATCATCCGTTTCTCCATCGAGGATAGTGATCTGATCTGATCCAAGACCCTTATAACTCGTCCCCATGTAGTGCCCATTCTGATCGACAGTAATCTTGGTTCCGAGAACGCCGTCACGGGTAGTCGCGACAAGATGCCCGTCTTTGTCAAAATAGTGTTCCTCGCCCAGGATGCCTTTGCGCTTCGTTCCGGCAAATCTGCCGTTGGAGTCGAGAAAGACTTCCTCACCAAACAGGCCTTTGCTGGATGTTCCGACAATCCGATTGCTCTCGTCCGTATGGATTGTCGTACCAAAGGCAGTCTTTTGCGAGTGGATCGTCTTCTTCGCCAGCAGAACCACCTCCCATACAAGTTGTTTTCCGCCTTCAGTATACCACAGGAATTGGCGCAAAGCCATAAAAATAAAGCCTTGTAAGGCTTAGCCCTATGCAGAAGTCACATGATTCGCTGCATAGGGCTTTTTTGTTTTGGCTCCGCTGCGGCATGTCGTTTTCGGTATACGAAAAAAAATAATTTCATTTCGTGAAAACTTTTGGCCCGGAAAACCCAGTAAAACCGTCATTTTGCCATTTTCAGAAACCATGAAAAATGGCCGTAAAACCTTATGCCGCAAGACTTTCCGAGGTTTTCAAAACGTGAAAACTTTTTTGGAGGTCATGTGCTAAGCTGTCACCACGGACGGAAAATCCGGCCGTAGGAATGCAGCGTGATGGTGCCTGATCAGTACCGCTTCCACACAAAGCAGACCTGAACTGAATACAAATGCAGCCAGCATTGGAAGTGCAGCTGCAGCCGAATGGAGACAACTCTTCAATCGGCTGTGTAGCTTTGTGCTGGCAGCTTATTCCCTGGGAGCCCTCCATTCGGCAACGACCGAAAGGAGGGCTTTCATCATGGAAAGCAACAAGAAAAGCATTTCCAATTACCTGACCGTCAATGGTGAGAAAGTCATGGTTTCGCATGAGGTGTATCAGATGATTCGTGAAGAGAACAACCATATTCGCTATCTTGAACGCAGCGAATTCAGGTGCACACAGGAAAACTACCAAGCCTGCCGGGGTGACTGCCAGAACTGCTGCTGGCACATAAAAGGGCGATTCTGGACAGATCAGGATTTTGACATGGAATACAGCATGGCAATGGCTTCTGATACCGATGTGGAAGCCGAGGTTCTTTCTGCAATCACGATGGAGCAAATCTATGAGGCGGCGGATCAGGTTGTTCAGTATGGAGCATCAATCCTCCGGATGCGTTGTGAAGAAAACTGTTCTCATCGGGAAATCAGTAAGCGGCTGGGGATCGCGCATCAGGTCATCGACCGGAAAATGATCATCCTGCGCGACTACTTTCGGAAGAATGCAAAAATTTTTTTCTGATACCGGTGTCACTTTGCCCCGATTTTTACATAGAGGGCTGGCGGGCAGAACCCGTCAGAAAGAGAGGTAGCTCATATGTACATCTTCAACACTGGCTATCCCAAGGCACACCTGGTTCAAGGATATCCGCCGGTTGTGCCAACTGCCAAATGCAGGCTCTGCGACGAAAAAGTCCGTCTCACGCCCATTGAAGTGCTGACGAACCACGCCGAGCTGGAATCAGGCAGCTATGTGTGTCCGCTCTGCCGCCGGTTATTGGCTGAGGCGGAGAGCAGCATCCCGGACGGACAGAAACTCAGCAATCTCTTTCCCGGCAGCACAATGTTTCCCTTCAATACCCGCACGATGAATGAAATGGAGGATCAGCAGGATGACCGCTATGAAGAGGAATCAGATTCGGATGAAACAGCAGACGATGAATGCGAAGGGTTCGGCAGCATGTGCCCGCCTTCAGATGAAGGCCCTGATGCAGAAGAATGCGGCGATGGCGAGCTTCCGCTTGAAGCAGATCTCTGGATCCAGGTACATGTACACCTGACCATCCGTCGGAACCGGCAGGAAAGATAAATGCACTACCCCGCAGATGTGCTGGCGTGTTTCACGTCAGTACATCCGCGGGAGAAGAAAGGATCGTGTTTCCCGGCATGAAGCAGTTAGCTGAATTGATCTCACAGGCAGTAGACGCTCAGATCTGGCAGGACGATGGCGCAGTCAAGCTGTACCTCTATTGCCTTTTTCGTGCGAGCCATAACGTTTTCAAATGGCGCGGGCTTTCTTTGCAGCCTGGAGATATGCCGCTTTCCGGGCGTCATGCCGCAGAGGCACTGATCTGGTCGAGGAACAAGCTGGATCGAAAGCTGCAGGCCCTTGTTGCTTCCGGTCTGATCACTGTTCGCAATGTCTCCCACATGGGAACCCTGGTTCATATCGTGCACTGGCCGGATGCCGTCGATGCCGGTTCAGAGTGGCTCCATGGTGAAGCCACAAACGAGGCCACGACGGCTGGAGGCGGCTCCATGGTGGAGCCACAAACGGAGCCAGGAACAAAAGTGACCTGGCCTCATGATGGAGCCACCACTCAGAAAGGTGGCTCCACGGTGGAGCCAGACTGGCCTCACGGTGAAGCCAGTAAGCGTGCTGGTGGCTCCACCATGGAGCCTAACCCTATAAAGAAGAATAGTACAGCTTCTTTATCAGCATCAGAACCCCAGGGCTTTACCGATGTGTGGATCGCATACCCGGCCAATCGGAGAACGCTGCGAAGAGAGGCAGCACGGCTGGTAGCAAAAGCGCTCGATGAAGGTGCAACGATCGATTCTATTCTGGCCGCATTGGAAGCGGAGAAGCAGTCTTACTCCTGGCGTGAGGAAAACGGCCGGTTTATACCCGGCATTGTGAAATGGCTGGAGAAGGAAACCTGGCGCAGCTTTGTACAGCAGGCTGAAACGGTTGAGGAGGATGAAGAATGGACGTCATTCTGAGCGGACTGAGCCTGCTGCATGAGCCGGATGAGATCATTGAAATCCGCAGCATTGATCCCAAGCCTGTAATCAGCGGGTATTTCAGGGCGGACAGTCCGGCCATAGCCAAAGAGCTCTCCCGGTATCCGAACCGCACCTTCTACCAGACGATGAACCGCGTGAAGAGTGCGTGCTATGCGCGGGAACAGCATGAGCGATTGGTAGAGCGTCCCCACGAGACGACCACAGACGGCGATATCGCCGGCTACCAGTGGCTGCTGATTGACGCGGATCCGGTCAGACCGAGCGGCGTCAGCGCTTCCAGAGAAGAAAAGGAAGCTGCCCGCCGGGTGGCAGGCATGACGATGAAAAAGCTGATGGCCATGGGCTTCAGCGAACCCATCGTTGCTGACAGTGGCAATGGTTATCATCTGCTCTTTCATATTCACGCAAGCCCGAAAGAAAAACAGGTACTGGCAGATTTTCTGGCTGTCCTCGATATGTGGTTCAGCACAGAGCAGGTCAAGATCGATACCGCTGTCTTTAACCCGGCACGGATTACCAAGCTCTACGGCACCATCGCCACAAAGGGTGCGAGTACGCCGGAAAGGCCTCACCGCAGAAGCGGAATCATCCGGAAGCCGGAAAAGGTTGAAGCTACTTCGATGACGCTGATCAGGAACATTGCCGCAGAACGACAGAAGGCGGTATCTCCTCAGGAAAATCCACGGCAGCGCGGCGCAGCTTCTTCCTTCGACCTGGATCAGTTTCTTTCAGACCATCACATTGAGGTCATCAAGAAGATTCCAATCAGCACCGGTACCAAGTACCAGCTTGCGGAATGTCCCTTTGATAGTTCCCACAAGCATGGTGATGCCGCTGTCTTTGCCTACAGTAATGGCAGCTATGGCTTCCACTGCTTTCACAACAGCTGCGCCGGTTATCACTGGCACGAGTTCCGGGAAAAGGTGGATCCGACTGCCTATGCCAACAGTCCTTACACAGTGCATCAGGCTGTCAGCACCAGTGTTCCATCCAGAGCCAAGCCAGGCGGCGCAGAAGGATCTGTCCCCGCAGTCAAGACTGGGCAGCCGAGAATGCTGGACTTTGCTGAAATCCCCAATTACGACCGAAGCAAGATCGTTGTGATCCGGTCCCGTTTTCAGGCGCTGGATGCCAAGATCGGCGGCTTCAACAAAGGAGAGATGACTGTGTGGAGCGGCGGCAATGCTTCAGGCAAATCGACGCTGGTCAGTCAGATCGGGCTGGCAGCGGTTACGGAGGGATTCAAGGTAGCCATGTTTTCCGGTGAAATGACAGCTTCCCGCGTTCGGGAATGGGTGCTGCTTCAGGCCGCCGGCCCGGACTTCGTAATGCAGGATCCGCTGAATCAAAACCACTACTGCCTGAAGCCCGGCATCGAGGAAAAGCTGGATGCCATGCTGACCGGCAAGCTCTCTATTTACGATAACGACTTTGGCACGGACTGGGAAGTCGTGACGAACACGATCTACGACTGGGTAAAGAAAAACGAAGCGTCCGTCGTCATCATCGACAACCTCATGGCCCTCGACATTCCCACCGGATCCATGGACAAGTACGACATGCAGACCAGGATCGTCAAGCGCTTTTCTGCCATGGCCAAGGAACTGAACGTCCACGTGCACTTTATCTGCCATCCACGCAAGACCGAAGCCTTTCCCCGGAAAGGCGATATCAGCGGCACGGCAGACATTACCAACGCAGCGGACAACGTGCTGATGGTTCACAGGGTCAATGCGGACTTCATGATGCGCTACAAGACGGTCTATCCCAAGCTGGTGATTGAACCAGATGTCAGCACGGTGATTGAAGTCATGAAAAACCGCGATCTGGGCATTGTTGATGAAATCATCAAGCTTTACTTCGATCGGCGCAGCCGCACGATGTCCGATGTGAAGGGCCTTCCGCCTCAACATGCCTGGACGGAAAAGATTGAGCAGATGACCATGCCCGGATTTACAGAAGTGGATGATCCTGATCTGCCTAAGGAATGGAGATGAGCGCATGCATGGCAATGTAACCAATGAGGAATGGCAGATTTTCAAGGAAGCATACCAGTATTTTTCGGATCATTGCCTGCCGCCTGCCAATCAGGATGAGAACGCTGTGGACTGGTGGATGTCCGCGGCTAAGGATGTCGGCGAGCTGGATGCGAAATGGAAGGACTATCCGCTGATGCGCAGCCTTCTGCTGGCTATCTATGAATACATGGAATTTAAGGCAAAAGAGAAGACAAGGGAGGTCGCTGAATTTGTACAGGAACAGTGAACGTTACGCAGATCCTACGGCAGGTGCCGCTTTTGCACATATTGCTTATGAGGAACGGAAGCAGAGAAGACTGGCTGCACAAAAGCAGAAGAGAGCAGATGAAGCCGCTGCGGCTGCCGCGGCTCAGAGAAAAAAGGAGAAGGCCATGCAGAGCAAAGAGATCCGCAACAGGAAACGTGAAGCGTATTACAGCACGCTGACCTGGGTGAAGGCTTGGCCGAGACCCATAGTGACAAACACGATTGGGATGGGAGGACACGAATGAAGCTGATCCATGCTGTGGGGACTGATCGTCAACCCTGCGACCCTTATCGGGAGCTTGCAATTGCTGTGATTAAGCAGGCGGCAGACGATTACAGGCATTTGGCCAGAAAAAGCGATGTGAGTGGAAGCGAGCTTGAACGGAAACGCATTCGACAGCAGATGACCTCAATCAGCCGTTTCTTCCTTGGGGATTGGTACCGCGCACTCAGTGGGATGGACAACGGAGCCGCAATTCTGGAGATGCTTGATATGGAGGTATTTGGGAATGATGATGGCATTTGATTATTTGGATTCTCTCAGGACGATTGAGATCAGAATACAGATCAAAACCCGGCAGGCGCAGCACCTGCGCGACACAATGAGCAGCATTACTGCTCCTATGGATAAGGAACAGGTTTCGCATACCAAGAATGTCAGTGCTATGCAGGATACGATGGCGATGGTTCTGGACATTGAGGAAGAAATCTCAGAGCTTCGGAACCAACTGACAAAACGGCGGAGAGAAATCCTGATCATCCTGGATCAGATGAAGCCGGAATACGCGAGCGTGCTCTCCGGAAAGTTTGTCGAAAGAAGATCCACGAAAGAGATTGGGAATATGCTGTTTCTGTCCAAGCGGCAGATTGAGCGCAGACTGAAAGATGCGCTGGACGCGTTTCAGCTCATTCTGAACGATTTGGTTGAGCACGGAGACGTGCCATGGCCGGCAAATAAGGAGTCTTAAAAGTTGGCACCCGATGTCGCCAAAAGTCGCGAGACGCCCGGGGCAATACCTGCTATACTGTAAGCTGTCAAAGAAGGACGAGAGAGCATCAGGCAAAGCTGCCTGGTGCTTTTCTTTTGCCCTTCCGACAGATGATTTTCTCCCCAAAGGTTCATGGAAGGAGGCTTGATCTTGAGCGTATCGATTTTTGTCTGAAGCCTGCTTAAAGAACATAGCGAGCGCATCGCCGAAAGGAACAAAGTATGTCTGAAATGAAGAACACCCCTAATCAGAACAGTCAGGAAAGCGAAATTGCGATCAAGTTCGGCAAAGGGCTGGCACAGCCCTTCACCGGCAAGGATGGAACGCAGTATATGCGGATTCAGATTCCCAACAGAGACCCGCAGGACAAATCGCCCTGGCAGTCCTTCGTTGTGCCGGCAAAAGCTGTTCATGAAAACCATTACGGAAAAGGGCTGTGGATGAAGCTTCCCCTTAATGGCAGTACCACTGTCAGCAGGGATGTCCGTACCGGGTACGATGAAAGTGGAAAGGGCATCTATGAAAAGCAGAGGCGCAGCGTGACGAACATCGAGCTGAAGGCAATGGTCGAATCTTACAAGACCCAGGAACAGGGCCATGCGATCGATGCGCCTGGCGGTTCGAGGCAGGAAACTGCTGCTCCTAGCAAGCCGAAGCCGCGCCGCAGCTACAGTATGGAGCGGTGATCCGCTTCATCTGCGTGGGCTGCTGCATGGCTAATACGAAGGAGGTTTGATCATGGGCGGAGCAAGCATCATCGGTATTGTCAATCAGAAGGGCGGTACCGGCAAAACCACCAGCTGCGTCAACCTTGGTGTAGATCTGGCTCGTGAAGGGAAAAGAGTTCTGCTGGTGGACTGTGACCCGCAGGGCTCCCTGACGATCAGTCTGGGACACCCGCAGCCGGATACGCTTCCGGTAACGCTGGCAGATCAGATGACAGCCGTGCTGAGCGACAGTCCGATTGACCCGGGAGGCATTCTGCATCATGAAGAAGGCGTAGATCTTCTTCCGGCCAATATCTCGCTGGCTGGTATGGAGGTGTCTCTGGTTAATGCCATGAGCCGGGAAACCACGCTGAAACGGGTGCTGGCGAATTACAGCAAGGATTACGATCATATCCTGCTGGACTGCAGTCCTTCTCTTGGAATGCTGACGATCAACGCGCTGGCAGCCGCGGATCGGATCATCATTCCTGTTCAGGCGCAGTACCTGTCCATCAAAGGTGTGGAGCAGCTGTTAGGAACTGTTGCCCGTGTGAAGCAGAACATCAATCACAGACTGAAGATTGACGGTGTGCTGCTGACCATGGTTGACAGCAGAACCAACAACAGCAAGGAGATCACGGCACTGCTTCGGGAGACCTACGGCAGCAGAATCAGGATCTTTGATGCGGAGATTCCCAGATCTGTCAGAGCTGCGGAGATCAGCGCTGAAGGCACCAGCATCTTTGAGCATGATCCCGGAGGCAAGGTGGCTCAGGCCTACCACGCCTTGACAAAGGAGGTGCTACAGATTGAAGAGCAGCGGCAAAAACATCGAACTGGCTTCATTCGATAGTATCTTCTCTACGGAAGAAACCCGTCAGGGCGGCAATCAGCGGATTCAACAGCTTTCTCTTTCCGTGCTTGTGCCATTCAAGGATCATCCGTTCCGTGTTGTGGATGATGACCGGATGAAGGAAACCGTGGAAAGCATCCGGGAATACGGCGTACTGGTGCCCATCATCGTGCGTCCCATGGATGACGGAAGCTATGAGATCGTGTCCGGGCACAGGCGGAAACGAGCCTGTGAGCTGGCCGGGGTCGAAGAGATTCCTGCCATTGTCCGCGATCTGGATGATGACGAGGCCACGATTATCATGGTGGACAGCAATCTTCAGCGTGAGAATATCCTGCCAAGCGAACGCGCAAAGGCTTATCAGATGAAGCTGGAAGCGCTGAAACACCAAGGAAAACGGCACGATTTAACTTCTGGCCAAATTGGCCAGAAGTTGGATCAGAGAGAAGCAAGGGATATTGTTGCCGACGACGCCGGTGAAAGTCCTCGACAGGTTCAGCGTTTCATTCGCCTGAATGAGCTGACTGAACCACTCCGAGACAAGGTAGATAACGGTGAGCTTGGGTTTACCCCGGCAGTCGAGCTTTCCTTCCTGAAACCACAGGAGCAGGAATGGGTGGAGCGAGCGCTGGATGAAACGCAGCAGACACCATCACTCTCCCAGGCGCAGCGGATCAAGCAGGAAAGCAAGGAAGGCACGCTTACCGAGGATACGGTCCATAAGATCATATCCGAGGAAAAGAAGCCGCTCTACAATTCCGTTACGTTGAGTCACGACACCCTGAAAAAGTATTTCCCCAAATCCTACACGGCCAAACAAATGGAGAATGTCATCATAAGACTTCTGGACAGCTGGCTGAAAAAACGCCAGCAGGCCCAGGAACGATAGGCGCACGTCGATTGTGATGTGCGCTTTTTGATTGGAGTGATGAAGTGCATAAGCAATCAAAGAAACAGGACTTCGAGCTGGCCGCTCTGATGTTCCTGCTTGGTCTGCTCCTCTTCTTCTACCCTGTGGTCACACAGGTTTCCTCCTATCAGGCGGATGAGGAAGCGTATGAGGATCTGGCAATGGAATACATGCCGCCGGAAATCAGTCCTGGGCCGGTGCTGCCGATCCCGAAGAGGACAGAAACGCCAACAGAAGAAACGCCTCAGGAGAATCAGGACGAATCCTCTGCTGTGGTATTGGATTTCCCCGAAACGGAGCCTGAGGCAAGCGAAAGCCTGGAAAATACGGAGGAACCGCCTGTATCGCCAGCACCTGCCGATGTACAGGAAGCGACCGAAGCGCCGGAGATAACGGAAAGTCCCGATCTGAGAACGGATGAAACTACCACACCGACCGCTGTGGTCACAGCTGCTCCAACAAAAAAGCCTGTGATTCCAACGGCAGTGCCAACACAGCCAGCCTCCGGCATCAATCTGGAGGCGTGCCTTTCTCAGAACAGGGATTTTGTCGCCTGGCTGACGATTCCGGGAACAAAGATCAATTACCCCGTTGTCCGTTCGGATAACACGGAGTATTACCTGCATCACCTGTTTACCGGAAAGGAAAGCAAGCTGGGCTGTCTGTTTTCTCTGAAAAGCTCAGATTACCAGACGCCCAGCAGGAACATAGCGATCTATGGCCATCACATCAGCCATAGTGACGCCATGTTCAGCACCCTGATGGATTACAAAGAGGCCTCCTACTGTGCTGCGCACAGTCTGATCCGCGTGAACAGTCTGTATGGAGAACGCACTTACCGCGTCTTTGCGGTGCTCAACATGAAGGTCAGCGATTGGGACGCTGCGACAGCTTCCTTTTCAAGCGATGAGAGCTTCATGCGCTTCATCAATCGCGCCGTCAAAAAGTCCATGGTTGATACCGGTGTTCAGGTGACGGCTGAGGACAACATCCTGACCCTGATCACCTGTGATCGCAGCTATGGCGGAGCCAGCGGGCGGCTCATTGTCATGGCTGTACAAGAATAAGGAGGTTTGCAAATGCAAGCGAGATTCAAGCGATTCACCGCGCTCATTATGTCGGTGCTCATGGTATTGACCTGTATGCCGATGAGTGCAATGGCGGAGGATGCGGTGATTCCGGAGGAGGACATCAGCGTTGAAGTAATCCCAGAGGATGCCGAAGCAGTGCCCGAACAGGAAACTGCGACCGTCATGGATACGGAGACATCTGAACCCGAAAGCGATCCTGTCAGCGAAACTTTGCCGGAGACGGAAGTGCCGGCAGAGCAGGTACCGGCTGAAGAGACGCCTTCCGCCTCAGAAACTGTGCCGGAGACGGAAACATCTCAGGAAGAAGTGTCCCAGGAGGAACCGGCCACGCAGTCTGAGGAGACACAGCCGGCTGAAGCTACGGAAGAGCCGATGTCAGCTGATGAAATCCCGATTGAGGAACCGACAGCGGAAACACCTGCTGAAACTGAACCGGAAGCAGAGAAACCGGCTCCGGATGATCGTCATCCTTTGCAGGCGGCGATCGATACCTATGGCCACATCTACGTGGCGACGGTGAGACAAACGGATGTATTCGGCAATGCAAAGCTGGATGCGGATACCCTCGTTTTCTCCACGACCAATGATGTTTTCCTGCTTCTGGCGACCAAGTTCACAGACGAGGAAACCGTGAAGGTCTGGTTCATGGATTCGGATGGAAACGTGGTCAGCGGTTTTGTTTCAGCGAAGAATCTGGACGAGAAATTCCTGCTGGATGAGGACATCGAGGATATCAGCTTCCTCCCTGTAGCTCAGGGAGAGACTGCGATTGGCATGATGAGTCTGTTCCTGGTGAACGGAAGCTATCCTGCTGCTGAGACAGATCCACAGATTGTGGAAGAGCCTGTGGATACTTCTTCTGCAGAAAATGAGCCTGTAAGCACTACAGCAGAGGAACCTGTTGAAACCGATCCGGAAGAGACTGAGCTTCCTGCTGATCCGGTGGAAGACGAGCCCTTGCCGGAAACCGATCCGGCAGAACAACCTGCTTCCGAAGAGGAAACCCCTGCGAATGAACCTCAGGAGACCATGCAGGATGAGCCTCAGGAAACCGTGCATGAGGAGCCTTCGGCGGATCCTGAAACGGCAGAGAATCCTGAGGAAAGCACTGAAACCCCAGAAGATCTTCCTGCTGAACCTGAGGTGCCTCAGGAGGAAGCACCGGAAGTTCCCGATGAGCCTGCCTATGAAGCAGCCGGGTCCTATATCGCCGTCACCACCAAAACCCGTGTGTTTGCCGGCATGGATGCACAGGCAGCTGAAACCTATTACAGCGG
>DEFL01000062.1:2664-115049 GCA_002350845.1 Christensenella sp. UBA2853 | reverse complement strand
CCGGCCATGTCTGGTATCAGGTGCGCTTCCTCTACGGCGACGATTTCAAGGATGGCACGATGAAGTGGACGGACTACGCCACCTGCTGGATTCTGTCGGATGAAACCGGCGAATCCGCAGAGGAAGGCTGCACCGTCACTGACTTCGCGTACACCCTGGAATATCTGAAGCAGACCAGAAACAGCGGCAGACGGCTGCTCAAAGCTACGCCCATGAACGGCTTTACGCTGAAGAACATTAACGGCGCGGTTGGCGGCTTCTATGCATGGCAGTCCGGCCTGTACGGCAGCTCCGGCAAGGACAGCGACTATCCGCAGCTGGCGAAATCCGCCGCGCATGGCACGATCTATGCTACTCCTCACTATCTGGAGGGCTTCACGGTATTCTGCCTGGAACACAATCTCTCCGGTCCCGGCGAGGGCTCCGGCAAGAATCAAAGCGCCAAAGGCCCCTATGTGCTGGTGGACATGGATACCTTCGTGACCAACTCCGCGTATGGCGGCACTACCGGTGTGCGGTATAAGGCAAGCACCATGCACGCGCTGGGCTGGGTGCTGCGGCATACCTATCCCTTCATGGCTCTCAACCGCAGTGATTCCAATAACGAAGTGTGGAGCCGCGCTGCGGGTCAGTTTGCCATGCGCGAGGTCATCAAACAGCTGGAAGGCGCGCAGTATGTCCGCAGCTACTGGGATATGGATAACTTCTATTCATTCTCTGGCGGCGCACCTGCGGTGTACCTGGAATATGCCCGTTGGCTGGCTGCAAACGGCATTGCCCGCGCCAGCATTACAGGTAACATCACCGCTTCCAATCAGAGCCTGAGCGTTTCCGGCAGCAGCTATATCGGTACGGTCAAGCTGACCACGGACGCCGATCTGATCCGGATTCCCAAGTCTGCCGGCACGATCACCGGCAACAGCGGCGGAGCCGACAGCAGCTACTACTACGTGAAGAGCGGCGACACCATCAAAATCACATCCAGCCAGAGCAAGTTCTCTGTTTCCATGCAATCTCTTTCCTCCAGTGAGGAGGAAGCCAACTTCCTTGTCGGTGTTCCTTCCGTATCCATCCAGAAGATCATGGTGCCGTTGTATGGCGCACCAACCCCTCTGAAGAGCGGAAGCGTCACCTTTGAACTGAAGCTGGGTGAAATCACGGTCACCAAGAAATCGGATGACGGCATTCTGCTGAAGGGCACCGTGTTTGAGCTGCTGAACAGCGCAGGCAGCGTGATTGCCACAGCGACCACCAATGCCAAGGGTGTTGCCAGCTTTGCCAGCCTTCAGCCGGGCAATTACACGGTTCGTGAAAAGACGGCCTCTCAGGGCTATAAGCTTTCGTCCGCCTCTCAGAATGTTGCCGTGGTTGCCGGTGTGACTTCCACCGCTGCCTTCACCAATGCCCGGATCTCGGGCCGCATCCGGATTGTCAAAACAGACAAGCTGACGGAAAAGCCGCTGCCGGGTGCTGTGTTCACCGTTACCAGGCTGTCCGGCCCGGAATCGGATAACGCCTCTGATATTGGCAAGGTCGTTGCCACGATCACCACCAACGCGCAGGGCATTGCGGAAACCGGCATCCTGCCCTGGGGCGAATACAAGATTGTCGAGACAGGTGTGCCGGATGGCTACCTGGATGCCGGCTATACCACCACTGTCTGGATCAAGTAACTGAGGAGGATATGAGCTATGTTCAAGATGAAACGCTTTCTTCACCTGATGCTGGCAGTGATGATGCTGCTCAGCTGCATTCAGGTTCCCAGTGCCTACGCTGCGGATACGCCCACAACCGTCACCGTGAAAGTCACAAACACACCTGTGCGCGGCGACATTGTGCTGGAAAAGAGCGGCATGCAGCTGGTTCGCTTTGCGGATGAAAAGGATGCCTACGGCAATACCGTCATGAAGCCTGTGTATCAGAACAGCTATCTGGCTGGTGCGGTCTTTGAGCTGCACGCGGCAGAGAACATTGTCGGCAAAGAAGGCACCACCTTCTACAAGAAAGATGAGCTGGTGGAAAAGCTGACCACCAGCGGCACCGGCGCGGTCAAGTCCAAGGTACTGCCTCTGGGCAAGTATTACCTGAAGGAGATTTCCGCTCCGGAAGGCTATGTGTTTGACTCAACGCCTTATAACGTCACCCTGTCTGCCGTGGACAAGAAAACGGCGGTCGTTGAGGTCAAGGTCTCCGCTTCCAATACCTTTCTGCCGATCCGCGTGACGCTTCGCAAGGAAAAGGAAAACCTGAAGCTGACCGAAACCAAGGAAGGCATGATTCACCAGACCATTGAAGTGGTTCCCGGTCAGGGTTTTGTGTTCGGGCTGTACAACAGCGCCGTCATCACCTACGGCAATGATCAGAAGCTTCCGGCCAATACTCTGATGGCTACCGGTGCTACGGATGCCAAGGGCAACCTGACCTTCTCCGGTATGTTCCCGCATGGGGACTACTATGTGAAAGAAATCTCTGTGCCACAGGGCTGGTTGCTGAGTACGGAAAAGTATCCCGTGAAGCTGACCAGCGCCAACAAGGCGGCCAGTGAGAATGTGATTACTGTGTATCTGGAGAATCCGATCCTGAATCACCTGATCTATACGCCGGTCACGATCACCAAGACGGATATCACCGGCGCGGAAAAGCTGCCCGGCGCTCTGATCGAGGTGTATGACGCGGACGGCAATACCATTTACCGCGAATACACCAACAGCAAGGGCGAGATTCCCAATATTCCCGTTGTGCCCGGCACCTACACCTTCAAGGAAACCTATGCCCCATCCGGGTACGCGCTGAATGTGGCGATCAAGACCTTCACCGTTACTGCCGATGGCAAGGTTACCGGCGATACCGTGATCCGGGATGATCTGAATCGGGTGGAGCTGAAAAAGACGAAGGACAACGGCGAGCCTCTGCCCGGCGCGGTCTTCGGTCTGTTCGACGCCAAGGATACCATGATTCAGGAGGCCACCTCCAAGGCGGACGGTTCTGTTGTGTTTGCGAAGATTCCGTATGGCAGCTATACCATCCGCGAGCTGAGCGCTCCCTATGGCTACCATCCCTCTGAGGAGGAATGGAAGGTGGATGTGGACGGTACCTATGTCAATCCCACCACGCTTCTGGCGACGGTTGAGAACAAGCCCGCTCCGGGACGCATTAAGATCCTCAAGCAGGATGAGCTGGACAAGCATGTGATTGCCGGCGTCCAGTTCGATATCTTCACGGTTGACGCGGATGGCAATCCCGGCGACCTGGTTGCGAAGATGACGACCGGCAAGGATGGCGTCGCGGAGTCTCCGGATCTGTTCCCGGCGGATTATATCGTCCGTGAGCATGCCAATCCCACGGGCTATGTCGATCAGCTCTGGAGTGAAAAGATCACTGTGGGCATGGATGAGATCGTCACCCGTACCGTCACCAACATGCCGGTTCAGGGCAGGATCCGCATTGTAAAGACGGACAGCGAAACTGGCAAGGGCCTGCCTGGTGCGGTCTTCACCGTAACCCGGATTTCCGGTCTGCCTTCCCATAACGGCGAGAATGACGGCGAGATCGTCGCGGTCATCACCTCCGGTACGGACGGTACTGCGGAAACGCCGCTGCTGACCTGGGGTGAATACCAGATTGTTGAAACCCGTGTGCCGGATGATTACCTGGACGACGGGTATTCCGTGACGGTCCGGATTCCTGCCGAGGCAGAGCCGGATGAAAAAGCGGCGGATGAACCCGTGGAGGAAGGAACGGAAGAATCTGTGAAGTGAGCCTGAAGGCAGCGGCGAAATCCGCTGCCCTTTCTCTCTTCATCGACTGAGAAATGAGGTATAACGGATGTATTTCACAAAGAATAAAGTTCCGGCCATCCTGATGGCGCTGCTTCTCCTGATCGTCTGTCTCCCTGTCATGTCCATGGCTGAATCGGCAGAGGTTCAGGAAATCACGGTGACCAATACGCCGGTCAAGGGGCGGATTCAGGTACAGAAGCAGGGCCCTGTGCTGACCGGCTTCAATGAGCATCAGGATCCCTTCGGGTATACGGTGCATACACCGATGTATGGCAAGGGATTTCTGGAAGGCGCAGTCTTTGAGGTGCGTGCGGTTGAGGACATTGTCGGCAAGGACGGCACGCTCTGGTTCAGAGCGGATGAACTCGCCGCTCAGATCACAACAACGGCAGAAGGCAGTGGTGAAACAGCCCCGCTGCCGCTTGGCCATTACTATGTCACAGAGGTATCCGCCCCGGAAGGGTATCTCTTCGATGGCACACGCTATGATGTGGTGCTGGAGGCAAAGGATCAAGTGACCCCGATGGTCAATGTCTGCGTCATTGCGGTCAATGACTATCTGCCCACCCGGATCAGTATGATCAAGGAGAAGGAGATCCTGAAAACGGAAACGGACAAGGATGGCATGACACATACCACCCTGACCCGTGTCCCCGGTGAGGGCTTCATCTTCGGCCTGTACAACAGCGATCCCATCGCCTATAAAGACGGCCTGCTGGACGCGGACGTTCTGCTGGCGACGGCGATCTCTGACAAGAATGGCCAGATCAGCTTCAGCGGACATTTCCCGCATGGAAGTTACTATGTCCGGGAGCTGGCCGGCCCTGAGGGCTGGAAGCTGAGCGAAACGGATTATCTGCTGAAAATCAGCGATGATCACCGCACAGAGAACAAAGAAATCGTCATCAACCTGGATACGCCGGTGGTCAATGAGCTGGTTCACAGCGATGTGCGCGTGTCCAAGACGGATCTGACCGGTACGGATTATCTGCCGCACACCCTGATCGAGGTGAAGAGCGCGGACGGTCAGACCGTGCTGAAGGACTACACCGGAGATGACGGCTATCTGCCTGCTTTCCCGGCTGCGCCCGGCAAATATACTTACCGCGAGGTGCTGGCTCCGGAGGGCTACGAGCTGTGTGTAACCGAGCTGGCCTTTGAAGTGAATGCCGAGGGTCAGATCGAGGGCAAAGCGACCGTAGCGGATGACTACACGCGCTTCAGTCTCCTGAAGGTGGATGAATACCATAAGCCTCTTGCCGGTGTGGAGTTCGGCCTCTTCCGGGAGGACGGCACGCAGCAGGCTTCAGCGGTATCGGATGAAAAAGGCCTTGTGACTTTTGAAAAGATCCCGTATGGTACATACACCATTCAGGAAACGAAAACCCTGACCGGCTATCTGAAGAACTTCACGAAGGTGCCCATCAAGATTGACGGCACGTTCGTCAATCCCAAGGAACCGATTGCCACGATGGAAAACTGTCAGTCCGTGATCCTGATCCAGAAGGTAGATCAGAACAACACCGCGCTGCAGGGCGCTGAGTTCGGTCTGTATGACGAGAGCGGCAAGCTCATCATGACCGCCGTCTCTGATATCGAAGGCATGGCGAGGTTCGTTGGCGCGGATTATGGGAAATACACCATTCGCGAGCTGTCCGCTCCGGAAGGTTACCTGGTCAGCCGGGATGTGATCTCCGTCACCATTGACGAGGGCTACACCAACACGGATAAGCCCGCCGCGACTGTGATCGACCCTGAAAAGAAGATCATGTGCATCAAGGCGGACACCTCCGGCAAGCCCATCCCCGGCGTAGAGTTCTCCCTCTACAACGCAGCCACCATGGAAAAGGTGGAAACCGCGGTCAGCGACAAGGACGGCGTGGTCATCTTCCGCAATTTCGATTACGGCGAATGGATCATCCGCGAGAACGCTGCTCCGGAAGGCTACTCGAAGATGGAGGATATCCGCTTCCAGGTGCACGACGGCTGGAAGGAGCCCAAGCCCATCCTGTGCGTCAATATCCCGAACCACTATGAGTTCAGGAAAACCGACAGCTCCGGCAATCCTCTGGCGGGCGTGAAGTTCCGGCTTGAGGATGAAAACGGCAAGGATCTGGGTACCTATGAATCCGGTAAGGACGGTATGGTGCAGATCAAAGATCTGAAGCCCGGTACCTATCTCATCCGGGAGATCGAAACCCTGGAGGGCTACAGCGTTTCGGGCGAAGTCATCAAGCTGAAGCTGGATGAATACTACACGGTGCCTGAAAAGCTGAAGCAGTTCGTCAACTACACCACCATCCAGACCGGCGTGCACATCGCGGTCACCGGCGTCATGTGGGCCGGCCTTGGCCTGATGGCGATCAGCGGCACGGTGGGTCTGATCCGCAGGCGGCGCAAAACGAAATAAGCAAGGAGAGATGCTTGAATGAAGCGTCTGTATTTCCTTCACCGACTGGAGGTGCCTCCCTGGCATCTCCTTTTCCATTCTGACAGAGAAGGGAGATTCCCATGCAGGAAGAGATCGAAAACAAATCGGTTACCCTGATCATCAATACCAGCAAGCTGACGGCCCGTACACTGGCGACAGCCTTCATGAAATTCCTGCGGTATTCCAAGGGAAAGCTAAAGGAACACCATGATGTGAAGCCACAGGGCAAGCAGACGGTCAAGGAGCTGATTTCCCAGAACCAGGGTGTCGAAAAGACGGAACTGGCTGACAAGGCAGAGGTCAGAACCTTCGACCACATTGCCAAGCAGTACGGCGTGGACTATGCCATCAAAAAGGGCGTGTCCCCGGATGGAAAACAGCGCTACATGCTGTTTTTCAAAGCCCGTGACCGGAGCGCGATTGATCAGGCTATGTCGGCCTATGCCGCCAGCTATATGAAGAAGCACAAACGGGCGCATCCGCCCATCGAGCAGGTCGTGGATCCGCTCAAAGAGATGCTGCCTGGCCGCAAGAAGGACCGTGTGCGGGATAAGGGGATGCAGCGATGAACGGCGATAAGCTGAAAAAGCAGCTGATCCTGAATCTCCCGTATATCCTGATCGGCCTTTACGCGACCAAACTGGGAGAAACCTGGCGCTTAGCCGAGGGCGCTGACGCTTCCCAGAAATTCCTCCACCTGATGGACGGCTTTACCGCCGCCTTTCAGTCTGTGCTTCCCAGCTTTCATCCTTCGGATCTCCTGATCGGTCTGGTGATCGGCTGTGTTCTGCGGCTGCTGGCCTATGAGAAAAGCCGGAATGCCAAAAAGTATCGGCGCAATGAAGAGTACGGCTCCGCCCGCTGGGGTACGCACGCGGACATTGCGCCGTTCATTGATCCGGATCCATGGAACAATATGATCCTGACGAAAACGGAAAGCCTGACCATGAGCAGCCGTCCGAAGGATCCGCGCAACGCACGCAATAAAAACGTGCTGGTGGTCGGCGGCTCCGGTTCCGGTAAAACCCGGTTTTTCATCAAGCCCAATATCATGCAGTGCACCAAAACAAAGGGAACTTCGATCGTGGTCACCGATCCGAAGGGGCAGAATCTGGTAAGCTGTCCATGTGCCGGACGTTTGTAAACAGCGGCTACAGGGTTTGTAAGTGAAGGAAGGGGGTGAAAACATATGAACCAAACCAAGCGAGAAAGCGGCATTACAGCGTTATATGAGCGGCTTTCCAGAGACGATGACTCTGCCGGGGAAAGCAACTCGATTCAGAACCAGAAGAGGTATCTGGAAGACTACGCGAGGCAGCATGGTTTCACGAACATTCGGCACTATTCCGATGATGGATACACCGGCACCAACTTCAACCGACCTGGCTTCATGCAGATGCTGGCCGATATTGATGCCGGTCTGATCAGCACCGTGATCGTCAAGGACATGAGCCGATTCGGAAGAAACTATCTGGAAGTCGGCCTTTACACGGAGATCCACTTTCCTGAGAAAGGCGTCCGGTTCATCGCTATCAACAGCAATGTGGACAGCGACAACCCAACAGAGAACGAGTTTACCCCGTTCCTGAATGTGATCAACGAATGGTATGCCAAGGATACCAGCCGGAAGATCTGTGCGATCTTCAAATCCAGAATGTCAGAAGGATTGCGGTGCAGCGGTTCGGTGCCATATGGATACATCAGGCTTCCGGGAGACAAGCAGACCCTTGTGGTTGATGATGAAGCGGCAGCGGTGGTCAGAAGAATCTTTGAACTGGCCGCTCAGGGTATGAACGCACCGAGTATTGCCAGGATGCTGACAGAGGAAAAGATTCTGATTCCATCAGCCTATGCTGCCAAGTATCACCCAGAGGCAATCCACAGCAGATCATACACCGACTCCTGCTTGTGGTCTCCTCACGCGATCCGCACGATCCTTGATCGGGAGGAGTATCTCGGCCATACGATTCTCGGAAAGTCAGTGCGAGTCAACTTCCGCAGTAAAAAGCGCCGGCCGACCACACCGGATGAACGCCTTTTCTTCCCGGACACGCACGAGGCAATCATCGATCAGGACATCTGGGATCAGGCCCAGAAGTTGAGAAAGCGATGCACCAGACGCAGCCCCAGCGGGACGCATACGCACATGTTGTTCGGCCTGGCTTTCTGCCCAGACTGCGGCGCGAAGCTGGCTCTGATCCGCAACAAAACGAACGGAGCTTACTACAACTACTCTTTCCGATGCCGGCATTACAAAAGTATCTATCAGGAATGCACTAGCCACTCCATCTCCGCAACGGCGCTGACCGAGGCTGTAAGGCTGGCACTCAAGGTTGTTGCCGCAGAAGCGCTTGAGGACGAAGAATCCTTCAGGACAAAGCTCAATCAGCAGTGGGCTGAACAGCACAGCAGTGAGCTGAATGAAAGCAAAAGAGATCTCGCTGCGGCCAGGAAACGGATTGCGGAACTCGACAATCTGATTCGCGGTCTTTATGAGGATCGGCAGCTTGGCCATATGCCGGCCAGACAGGTGGACAGACTGATTGCCCAGTATGACCAGGAGCAGGAAAATCTGGAATCGAAGATCACATCTTTGGAGACAAAGATCGAAGACACGAAGGCCGGAAGATCAGACCCTGACCGTTTCCTCAGAGCCATCCGCAAATACCGGGAATTCGACGAGCTGACCCAAGACATGGTCTTTGAACTGATCGACCGGGTTGATGTTCATCAAGCCGAGACTGATACCAAGACCGGGGAACGCATCCAGCAGATCGACATCACCTTCTCCTTCATCGGAAGCTACCAGCCCGCACCGGAAGCTATTGCCTTTGAAATCGCCCAGACCAGGGCAAGAAAGGCTGCGGAGAAAGCAGAACGGAAGCGGAACCTGGACGAGCAGTCGAAACAGAGAGAAAAAGAACGAAAAGCCCAGAGAAGGGCTGAACTCATCGAACAGGCTAAGCACGACCCGGAAATCGCTGCGAAGCTCGAAGCGGAAAAGGAAAAGAGGCGGGCATACAACCGAGCCTACCAGCAGAAGCGGCAAGAAGAGAAAAAGAAGGAAGCCATTACGAATGGCACGTATGTCCCACCGAACCCATTCCTATCCATGAGTCAGAAAGAGCTTGCCCAGATTGCTGACAGTGACCCCGCCGCAGCCGCAGAGCTGGAAAAGCGCAGAGCCTACGGGAGGGAAAAGCAGGCACAGTACCGGACAAAGACCAAAGAAAAGGCAGCTTCAGATCCTGCATTTGCAGTGGAGCTCAAAGCGAAGAATGCGGCAGCTAATGCGAGAGCAAAGGCGAAGATGGATGATCTTGCGGAACGGGCTAAAACCGATCCTGAAGCAGCCAGGGATCTGGAAGAAAAGAAGGAGCGCCGACGCGGCTACGGCAGAGCATTTGCAGAACGGCAGAAGCAGAGAGCAGCAATTGATCCTGAGTTTGCCGCTGAATATGAGGCAAAGCAGCGAGAAAAGCAACGCAAGAATAACGAACGGCAGAAGAGATTGCGAGCTGAGCTGCGGACACAGGCTGAAGCTGATCCCGTTGCAGCCGAAAAACTTGCCGCAGAGCGGGCAAAGCAGGTCGAAGCAACAACCAGGAGCAGACGAAAGCTCAACGAAGCAGCCCTCACCGATCCGACAGCCGCAGCCAAACGTGAGAAGCATCTTGCTCACCGAAGAGATTACTACGCAGCGCATAAACCATCAGCACAACAGGCAGTATAACCAAACGGCGAAAGGAGAATGGCTATGGAAACCAGTATGAACATGAATTCCCATCTTCCCCGGCACATTCACGACAATCAGAACGGACTGGACTACACGCTCCACGGGGACTACTACTTCCCGGTACTCATCGCCCCGCAAGCGGATTCCGAGCCCATCGGGAAATGGGGCCGGATGCACCTGGCCTACCTGAAGGAACACAAGCCTGGGTTGTACAGCCACCTGATCTTGTCGGGCAGGCTATATCGCCACCTGGCCGAGCTGAACGATCAGGCCCAGGCCCGGCTGGAAGTCATCATCCATCAGATGCAGCATAGCGAGGGCGTGGACGAGAGGATGAAGGCGCAGGACCAGATGCTGTGGGTCGGGAGGATGAACAGCATCAGGAATAGAGCGGAAGAAATCATCCTGGCTGAGCTGATCTTCATCTGAGCACAAAAAACAAGTATCAGGCCAGACTTCTGGAAAGAGATACACCGGGCGGGCAAGAACATCCCTGCCCGGCCGGTGCAGAAACCGAACAGGCTCAAGTCTGGAGTTTTGCACATAGAATCGATACAGGAGGCGCCCACCATGATCAGACGCATCATCAGACTGCCGTTGAAACTGATTGCCATGCCTGCGGCACTGGCACTGTTCCTGTGTCATGCGGCCTGTGCCATCCTGATCGGGATCGGTTCTATGGTCACAAACCTGGTCTCAGGGCTTTTCATTTTCGGTGCCGCCATCGAATGGATTGCCGGTGCTCCATCGGCCATGGCGTACCAATGCCTGGGCTTAGGACTGTTTCTTTTGGCAGCACCCCACCTTGCCGGCTGGATCATCGGAAAAGCCGCCGATCTGCTGTACAGGCTGCTGGCGTTCATCACAGCCTGATTTATCACCCAGCTTTATCACCCAGTTTGGCACCCAGCCGCTTCTTCGGAGGCGGTTTTCTTATTCTCGCATTTTGAGGAGGATAACGATTTGAACATCTATTTCCCCTATGGCACCTTCGATGGCGTTGGTTCTTTCGGTATGGAACACTTCAAATACTTGGACTGGCTGCACCGTGATAGCCTGAACGCGCTGATCCGTGAAGGCATCCTGAACGAATATCTCAGGGATGTGGATCGCGCCGCCCACAAACGGATCCGGGATTATATGAAGAAGGCTCCATATCCCGATGAGAACGCGTCAGATTTTGAAGGCCAGTATCACCGATTCCTGGCTGTGACCAACAATGGTTATCACAACCTGTGGCAAAAGTTCATTCTGGCAGATGTGCATCAGGAAATCCTGAGACCGATCCGCCGCAGGGCTATGATCCGCAGGCATCGCATGGAGGCAAAAAAGAAATGATCTACAACGTGACTTTATACCGGCAATTGATCTTTGAGGACAGCATATCGGCTGATAGCGAGGAGGAAGCCGTAGAGATCGCCATGGAGCGCAACGGATATGATGATCTGAACTGGCGCAGAAACGGCCCCACACAGGTTGTCTGCGTGGAGCCGGTGTATGATGGCTTGGAGTCGTTCGGGACTCTCAGTACGGGCGTCGATGCATTGGGCGATTCCCAGGAATGGGTGGATGCCGAGGAAGATGTGGAGTGGGCGTTGGATTAATCAGCAAGTATTGGGGCTTGCCGCATCCGCATCATTCAAACTGATAAAGGTAAACTCCTTTTATACCCCAGTAATACTGCTGACAGCAGCAGCGGTTGCTGCAGAGATCAAACCATCAGCCAGCATTTTGATAACCTCGATTGTTGGCGGGAGAGTCTTCTCCTTCAGCACTTTCTTTATCTTCCCCCAACGGCTGTTGTCGCGAACTTTATCAAGATAGTCATGACCTTCCCAAGTAAGGGATCCTACTGCAAAGTCCTGAAGGGCATTATCGGCATACATGCCTTTATATGCTGAAATCAATTTAGCCTCATGAAGGATTTTACAATGATAGGCTACTGTCTCCATGTCATAGCCTTCGATTCTCAAATCATAAAGGGCTGTCGACTTGTACTCTTTCTCAATTTCCAGCAGGATCAGACGAACCAAGTCCATATCTCTTTGCATAATGAACCAATGCCTCCTGTATCATCTCGAATGTAGCAGCAAATCACTCCAACCTGAAGGTGGCTCCATTAACCATGGCTGCTTCAAAATCGGAATAGTCTGTATATTGAAGCACTATCCCCATGCTTCTCGCAAATGTTGTCAAAGAGCGAAGTGCATTATCATAATTTCTGCCCGTATCGATATCGTAAGCAAAAGATGAGATCAGTTTGCGCATATCTCTTCTGACTCGTTGTTCATACCGATCTATGCTTGCGAGAATCTGTTGCTGATAGGCAGATTGCATTGCGGTTGCCTCTTCATACAGCATGGTAATCCGGCGGTACTCTTCAGCTTGCAAATTTGCATTTGTGATGATTGTCTTCGTAGCGGAAGCAATAAAGCTGAAGGCAGTATAGATTGCCATAGGGATACATGGATTTGCAATGCCTAAAGCTTTCGTTGCAAAATTCGTAAAGTATACTGTGGCAGCTCCTTTGGCAGTAGTGTTAAGTATACCTTCGGCCATCTCCTTCTCGCTTATCTGTCCTCTGGCATATGCATACACGAATGAACCGCAGTCGAGAATTCCGCTTGCAAGAATTGTGGCAGCGTTAGAGTTGGACAGTAGTGGAATGCTTCTCCTTATTCCAACATGGCGAAGCACAGAACTCAGCCAGCCGACAAAGCCGCCACGAGCAGCGCCTTTCACAGCGGCAACACCAGTATCTTTGAGGGCTTCGCCAAGGGTTTTCTGATCTTGGTAGACTAAGACAAAACCTTGGACGCCTGTTGCGACCGCACTCATTGCCGCGCCAACAGCTGCCATGTTTCCCATGGTCGCAAGAGTATCTGCTCTGAATTGCCGATCAACCATCTCCCGAGCATACTGATCAGGGTTTCGGTGTGCAGCTTGCACCTCTTCGTATGTTGTGCCGCCTGAATGAATATCATCATGATGTAACTCATCAGTTAAGTGTTCTGCCACATCATGGTATTCATCAGCATAGATACCGCCGGCATCTGCTCTCGTTTGCGCCAGACGTCTTGATTCATCCAGAAGCGATCGTCCGTCCTTATAATCGACTTCTTTGCGGATCAACCGATCCATGCCATCATATTTGCCAACATGATGGCCTTTAATTCCTGCTTGTTCAGCTACAGATGTGGCAGCGCTGGTGTCTACACCATTTGAGGCAGTTTTCGAGAACTTTGCCTGAACCTCACGAAGCGTAACGCCATCCCTCACAATGCGGATGTCAGCAGCCGCATGCGGATCACCTGTTGCATCAGTAACGACTGCTCTTACGCTATTGCGTGCCAGAGCTGCTTGCTGATTAAACTTGGTAGCTTCAATATACTCGAAATAATTTCCCTTCGAAAAATCGAAATCAACGTTCCGAAGCTGAGCTGCTTTTTGGAGAAATGACGACATACCAAATAAGGATTCAGATGCAGCAGCGTGTGCATTCTCAGCTATTGTGTCACCAATCATTGCGGAGATTGTGCCAATCTCGCGTTCTGGAATTCTTTTTTTCTTTGGCATAGCTTACCATCCTCTGCCGAAAAAGTAGAAAGTAGCCGCAATAATTGCCAGTGCGATGACCAATCGGGCAACAAGCTGGATGGCATGTTTCTTCTTCTGATCCATTTCGCCAATCACAAAATCTTTCACCTTTGGCTGCAGTAGGAGCGGACACGCAACAATGCCGGCGATTAGCATGCCGCCTGCAAACAAAACCTGATTGCGGCCGGGCAACAAATCATTAACTTGATCGATTGTGAAGGAGGTTATGCCAAGGAGAAGTGCGACTGCGGTTATTATCCAATTCGTGATAGTGAAGACTTTTTCCGCTACACGAGAAGCCTTGGTTGCTTTTACAAAGGCAATGTCGACTGTACCATTATCGGCAAGTTCAATTAGTCCAGGCAGCAGCTGCTTCTGGGTAGTCCTTGCAGATTCTAAAGCTTCCCGAGCCTCAGCAGCGATTTCTTCTTTGTCGGTCAAGAAAGGAGTTTTGAGCAGCTTGTTGTAAATCTGCACCATCAGCCAGCTAAGATGCAGGGCTCTCTTTTCTTCTTCAGGCAAGGACTGAAAATCGATCATACCAGTTTCAGTGGTATGGTTCCCGTTTCGTTCTCTCTCTTCGATTTCTTTCAGCTTCTGTACCATGGGCCTGAAAAGCAGCGCGAAATCATTAAGGAAATCCTGATAGTCACGAACAAGCCTTGTCAGCTTCTTGCAGAACTTAATTCCGGCTTCGAGGTTCTGAACCTGTTGATCTACTTGAGCCCTGATGCTTTCTGCCTTGGCCAATTGTTCTTTGGACTTCGCCTCGTTGATCAATCCGCTGATAACATTGAAAGGGATGATTACAGCACCAGCTAACATGAAGCCACCGGCCGCTGCGCTTCCGCGGCCAAGCCAAGAAAGCGCAGCCTTTCCTTTTGCGAGAGCGGAAAGTGTTGAAACGGCTGCCCCAGCCTTTGCTGCACCAATCATGCCACAGCCAAACACGCCGACAGCTGTAATGGCACCAGCGCCTGCGGATAGAATGTTGGCCTTTATTTCAAATGCACTCCTGGAAGAAAGGCTCAACTCCTCAACAAACCGCGTGTTGTTCATGGGGAGATTATAATCTACAACAGCAGGAAGATCAGAGCTGTATTCGAGGTTCGCAAAGCGTGAGTATGCGCTTACATAACCGCGAATGTCTGATGTCATGCATTCCAAACGATATTCGCCATATGCATCAGCAATCACCCTGGCTTGCTGCGATGCGGCTTCGAAATGCTCTACTGTTCTTTCATACCGCTCCTTTGCATTATCAACGATGCGCTGTGCTTCTTCAAAGCGTTCCTTGCTTTCTCGTGCAACTTTGCCGGACACCAAGTCCCAGCCACGCTGAAGAGCGCCCATCGTATCACCTCCCGCTTGTCGAATCTGGTTAGTCTACCAGACTTTCATCCAGGAACAGATTGTCCAATTCCTGTGTGGTTTGAATAGCCATTACACGTGCTTTCACAGCACTCTTCGCCAGATCAAGCCGCTTCATTCGTTTTGCGCCAGTCACGTTGTCACGGCCTTCACGAATCAGCTGAATCCTGCCGATCGGCGCTGTGGGCTGCTTCTGGGCATACTCCACCAGCGCTTTGGCTTTGGAAAGATTGTCAGTTAGATCTCCCCGATGAGGTTCCAGAATATCCACAACATATCCTATGCCGGGCACATTTCGGATGATCAGGAAGTCAGGATAGAAGCCCTTCGCTGCGCCGCCATCAAATCGCCGGAGGCAAAGGCCCCATTTTTCCCTGGAGGGATTACGCAGCCAGCATACGAAGTCGTCACGCTTTGACTCCTCTTCAATCACGGCTTTTTCCCAGGAGTCCAGCTTGATCCGGGCATAGCCGAGCTCCTCATCCACAAAGAAATGATTGAAGTACTTGTCACCGTCGGGCTCCTTCAACGGTCGCACATGCTCCGGCAGACGGAAGCTGTGCTCACTGACCTCGTTACCGTTGGAGACAATCGCATCATATTCTTTGCGATATCGGTCTGATGTCAGTCTGGCGAACTGCAGCCTGTATGCATCGCACAGCTCGTCAAACTTCTTCTTTGCGTACAGATGCAGCCTGTCGACACAGTCCTTGTCCGCGGCAAACAGAATTATATCAATCATGTACTGGTTGGGATTCTCCGGATCATAGTGCGGCACACCATAGGCTGCGCCAAGGCCAAAGCCACCCAGAATCTTTTCCGCAATACGGAATTTCCGGTCAATGTCTTCATCGGAAGAGGTGTAATATGAGTATTCGTGCTCCTTATCGATAGCCAATCCAAAGGCATCAAACACCTGCCAAGAGAGATTCAGCTTTTTCACCTCGGCAGACATAGCAGCATATTCTCCGGCATCCCTCAGCTTTTGGACGTGTGCTTCCACCATCTTGATTCCATCCAACTGAATCTTGTGGAGAGCGTATGGATCCAGGCCGGTATTCTTGATCAGAGACACAAGGCTGATCAGGGACGGCAGATAGTCCGTTGTCCGGAAGGGTTTAATCTCGTAGGTAATCAGGCCGGCTTCATTGATAAACCGTGCCACTGCCTCCCTGTCAATTGTGCCGGTCAGCGGCAAGATCATCTGTTCCGGGCTTGGCTGCCCAGGAGCTACAGAAGCAGACTGCTGATCAGCAGGCGTTTCAGATGGATGCTCATCAGATGACGAAGGTGTCTTATGAACAGAAGGATGGTCAATATTTGTAGGAGCAGGAACGGACTGAGTGTTGCTTTCACCATTTCCTGTTTGCTGAGAGCTACTTCTTCCGGATGGATCAGTAAAGACAGGATCGGTTTCCATGCCCTGTGAACGCTGCCAATCTTCCATGGAGACCTGCCCAGGCGTCTGGTGCTGCGGACGCGGACGATAACCCCAGGTTTCGCGCTGGTCATCGCCATAGGCCTCGCCCTCCACATCGGCGGGGATATCGCTGCCCTCCTCGTCACGCAAGGCTTTCATCACGATCTCCACATTATCTCGGTTGAAGTGCGGCAGAAACAGACGAACCTCATTCAGCGTCTCATCCACGTCAATATGCCGCTGCAGTGGTGTGCGGATCATACGGCCGAGCAGCTGTGCGATATAAGTGGCGTCCTGCGCGTGACGGAAAGACATCATGGTTTCTGCCCGCGGGCAGTCCCAGCCTGTAGACAAGTTTTCCTTGAAGAACACGACACGGATCGTTCTGTTGTCTGCAATATCCGCAGCATCCACATGATGGATTTTCAGCCCACCCACTTCAATCGTACCCGTTGAGCCAAAGGTGTGCACTACTTCGTACTCGGAGAAATGAGCGCCGGTCCTAGCTTCGATTTTGGCGATGCACTCGCCAATCTCGGTGGCTGACGCACTGTCACTGCTGCGGTTTTCCACCTGAATGACCAGCACAGGACGCACCTGTTGGCTCTTCTGGCTGACGCAGTAGTAGTTCCAATGGTCACACTTGTTCTTCCACTCATCGGCGGCAGCTTCCAGAATGACCATATCATCGATGGTATCCTGCTCCGGGTAAGTGATGATGATCCGGTCCTTCAGCAGACCGGAGGAACGCACTTCATCCGTGCGCACATCCACATCATGACGAACCGAAGAAATGTTGCCCACCAGCCTGCGGAAGCGTTCATCCGTAGCGCTCATGCCAATGACGATGGGCATGGGATCCAGCCCGTCCGTTTCACTGCCCTTCAGGAACTTCTGCATGATGGTGGTGGCGCGGGCTGCTTCTTTATCCTGCATACCGCGATGGGCTTCATCGATGATGATATAGAGATGATCGCCCTTTTGCTCTGCAGTGTTCTGCAACGTCTGCCAGATCGTCCAGGTGCGGTCATCGCCGCCGCTGACCAAGCGGCTGGAGCGGCCCAGCTTCTGGGTGTTCAGGAAATAGATATGTCCGTCATCCAGCATCTCCTGATCGAATGAATCATCACTGATCGTGATGCATTGCCCCGGCTGAATCTTGTCGGCCTTCAGGATGATCTTCATCTTCGACTGCTCGTTCAGCTGGGGGGAATCAGATAGCCAGACAAAGATCGCCTCCGGCTGCTCAATGCGGGTCTCGTTGCCGCAGAGCACATCTTCAATGACCGTGGCCATCACGATGGTCTTGCCGGAGCCGGTTGGCGCACGGAAAGCGATCACCTGGGGACGACCATCGACCTTATGATAGCTCACGGCGCTGCTCAGCGCACTCAGCAGCCCGGTGACAGCTTTTTTCTGGAATCCAATCAATTCGTCTCTCATCGCCGTTACCTCCTGCTGTTGATCCGGAAGTTGTCCAGATAATCGCGGTAGAGCTGGTACTTATGAGGGGCTGTCAGTCCTCTGGCCATGGCGCGATAGTCGGCATCGGAGTCGGTTACCAGGTACACGGTGTCAATCCCACTTTCGTGCTGCAGCCGCTCCGCGAATAGCGCATACTCCCCGCTGTTGTTCAGGATTGCCATGTGGTTCTGCGGTAGGATCATCATATCCGGCACGGTATCGCCTTCCACCGACGGGCAAGGCCCATAACACCCTGCCTTCATCCACAACGTAGGCAGCATTTCCCGGAACTGCCGCCCCACCCGCACAGATGCTTTGTCCAGGAAACCCAGCCGGAAGAAGGCTGCGTTTGCCGGGAAGCCTTCACTCATGGGCCGGTCGCTGCCAATGTAGTTGCCCTTCAGGGGCTGCCCGTTCACGTCATGCCCTTCGATGGAGCACACCGTCCGCGGCCAGGTGACATACCGCGCAATGCCCAGCCGTTCCCATTCTTCGTCACCAGGTTTGAAGCCCTGGGCTGTCAGCGTCTTTCCCTCCTCAGCAGAGACCTCGTTGTTGGTTACCATGATGCAGCGGCGACGGCCACCATCTTCGGCGTTGAGGAGGTTGACGGCGTGGAGTGTGGTGCCGCTGCCGGCGAAGAAGTCAATGATGAGGGCGTTAGGTTTGTTGGCAACAAAGAATCGAATCGTGTCATGAGTAGCATATATAGATTTTGGAAATGAAAACGCTTTATCTCCGAAAATCTTTCGTAGCAATCCACTTCCGTGTCTACTCGCGTCGTGTGAAGATATTGTCCATTGAGTAGACGGAATAAATGAGGGTTTATAGTCGCTGTCATCAAGATCGTAAGAATTATCAGGATTGATTCCTCTAATTCTATATGTCCCATTCAAGACTTTTGCATATTCTCCCTGTTTCAAATAGTTGATGGCCATACCTCTTGGAGTAAAACCACCTAGACGCACAACATGGTTGTTGTACAATTCAAGTAATGTTTCCCTTCCAATTCGCCAGCAGCCTTCGCTCCCATCTGTGTGAATGGGCCATATTGCTAACGTTCCTTCCGGAGGGATAAACGAGTGCCTATCATCTGAAAGCTTAAGAGGATTTCCTGCACCAATAAACTTTTTTCCATCTTCAGAAACAAGTACAGGATAGAATAGATTGGGCCGGTCATTTCGCATATTATTTGTGCCTGTACGCAGCAATCCTTCCCAGTGAACTTTTGCCCTTGAAGTGCTTTTAACGCCCGCGAGCCATTCATCATTCAACTGCAACGCAACAGGAGATGCGTTACCCATCTTTACGAAATAAATGTATTCATCGGATCTTCCAAATTCATTCCCACGAGATACACCTCCAGGCATAATACATGAACTGACCATTTGAATGCCTGCTTCTGGAAACATTTCCTCTAACAAGCAACCCAAGTGTAGATATTCCTTCTCATCAATGGTCACGATCAGCACAGAATCCTTCGGGTTAAGCAGCCGTTTGGCCAGCTTCAGTCGCTTTTCCATGAAGGACAGCCATTTGCTGTGTCGATAGCTGTCTGCCCCGTCCACGTAGTCGTTATTGTATTTCCAGTCCTTCGCACCGGTATTGTAGGGCGGGTCGATGTAGATACAGTCCACCTGTCCGGCATAGAGGTATTCCAGCAGCTGTAGCGCGTGATAATTGTCCGCCTGGATCAGGGTGTGCCACAGATCGCTGTCTGGAGCGTTGCAGACGGTATCGATGGGCTGCAGATACGGATAGATGGGCTCACCAAACCGAGCCACAGCCACCAGCTGATTCAGCGGGTATTCTACCGTTTCGGCATCCTTCTGATAGATGCAGGTGGCCTTGCCATCCGTGATAGCTGTCACCATCATCAGGTCGTTCACGCTGCCGTCCTTTTTAGCCACCAGCGTTCCCACCCGGATGGGCAGCTCATACAGCGGGGTGCACTCTGGAATGTGATCCTCAAACACCAGGCCGAACTTCTTCTGCCTGGACAGCTTGTTTACCTCAGCCTGAATCTGCGCGCGAAGCTCCGGATCCTGGATGCGGCTGATCAGGTCGTTAATAGCTGCCATGGTGCATTACCTCACTTTCTCTGCCGCATCGGTATCAGGGACAATTTCCACAATATCCTCGATGCCACAATTCAGCTCCTGACAGATCTTCCGAAGAACCTCCAGCTGAACGGACTCACCCTTGCCCATGTTGGCAATCACATTGGATGTGAGCCCGGCTTTATGCCGAAGTTCCGTTCTGGTAATGCCTTTATCGATCAGAAGTTTCCAGAGTTTGTTGTAGCTGATAGCCATCTGTACACCCCCAAACATCATCAAAAAACATTGTACTATGTCGGGAGCAGTTTATCAAGCAAAAGTTGACATTTTCAAGCAGATAATTTGCTGCACGTTTCGGAATAGTAATTCAGCGACCAGCAAACACGCCGGTCGTTTTCTCTATGCTCATCTATGAAAGGAGCTCACATGACCAGCCGTCTAACCAAATACGAAAAAGAAACCGTCCTGCTCTACAACCAGAGCCAAGACCCCATCACTATCAGCACCTACGATCCCGGCCTGCGCAGGCGTCTGCGGGACTTTGCCACCCGATACCCGGAACTGTGCCGGCGCGTTGACAAGCAGAAGTACCCGGATTATGCCGAGTACGAGATTCAGAAAGACCGTGTGTCCATCCGGCTCCTGCCGCCCATGAGCGAGGAGAAACGGAGAGCAGCCAGCGAGAAAGCAAAGGCAACAGGACTCGGCACCAAGGACAGCACCTGACCGGCCATCAAAGCAGAGGGCATCGACTGATCTGATCACACAGTTGGTGCCTTTTCCTTTGCTGGCCAGCAAAAGAATCAATGAGGAAGGAGGACTCCGATGAGCAAACAGTTGGACAAGCTGAAAGCTACGATGCAGCGCATTGAGGCACAAAAGGCGGAACTGGATCAGAAGATCAAAGCTCAGGCGCGGAAGGATCGCAACCACAGTATCTATCAGCGTGGCGGTGAACTGACCATGCACCTGGGCGACAAGGCTGAAGTGTTCACCGATGAAGACATCAAGCTGTTCTTGAACCATGTGTTCAGCTTCTCCGGCATCCAGAAGCTGCTGTCCCAGATGCGCGAGATCCGCTCCGGCGAGAGCAGGATCACCATGGAGCAGCTGTTCGAGACCGCCCGGACCACGCCGCAGACCGCCCCGCAGGCCACCAGGACGGAGGAACGGTTTTCGGCAACAAGCTGATCCCTCAACTTGTTGAGGGCGCACTTATGTGTTCCTGCGGAACACAGTGCGCTCTCCGAGGGCCCCTGCGGGGAGCTCGATGCCAGTCGGCGTGGCCTTTGTGGCATCACAGGGGTAAGACCCCTGCGCTGACTGGCGTCAGCTACCCCTTTACAGTGCGCAATGGCAATACGGTGGGAAATCATGATTTGCAACCAAACAAAAAACAGTCCCGTTACAGTATGCGACACGGGACTGTATCTCTTGAATAGACTTATTTTGTAAAGGTCTGGATCAGTGCTGCAAAATCATTGATTCTAATCAATCCGTACACGCAGAAAGCCAGGATGAGAATCATCCAAATAAATCTTCCAATTGAGATTGCTTTGGACTTTTTCTTCAGATCCTCTGGATAGATGGACGGGTATTTATTGAACACCGCTGTAAAGAATCCAGAAATGCACTTAAATGGCGAGGCAAACTCACTAGCGACACACTTAAAGAAGGTGGAAATGAAAGGCCTTGTTTGCTGATAAGCGGCTGACTGTCCATGCTTGCGGATGTATGCTGTCGATATTATGGCAAGGAGTATATAAACAATCGGAGATACTGCCAGGAAGAGGCAGAACACGTTCTCAAAGCTCTTCAGATTCAAGCCATCTGTCCAGAGATCAAGGTACCCCTTCCCTCCGGTAAAGATACTGACCACAAGAGTAATGATCAGCGCAAGAGTACCGGCAAAGAACAATCTGCGGAACCGAGCGAGAAATGATTTCATGACTTGTCCTCCGATCTGAAGTGTATTGTGAATAGCACTATCCACTAAGGGGGGTTTGCAGATAAACGTTATTCTACAAATGCGGATAAACTCCTGCACAAGATCAGACCTGTAACAAAAGTATTTCTATAGCGTTTTTCATGGAGGTGAGAACCAAATCCCCTGTCCCACGTTTTCCATATCGTACATAGGCCGCAAAGACCAGTCCGTTATGGCAGCAGCAGCCTATAACGCCGGAGAGAAGATGTACTCCGAGCATGATCACGAATGGAAGCATCCACACAGCAGCCCCGAGCGAGTCGTGTACCGGGAAGTCATGCTGCCGGACAACGCTCCCCGGGAATATGCAGACAGCCAGACACTCTGGAATGCGGTTGACGCTGCCGAGAAAAGAAAGGATGCCCAGACAGCCCGTCGGATGCTCATTGTTCTCCCGAAGGAACTGACGTATGAGCAGAACCTGGCGCTGATCCGGGACTACTGCCAGCAGGAGTTTGTCAACAAAGGCATGATCTGTGATCTGTACTATCACGACGAAGGCGATGGCAATCCCCACGTTCATCTGCTGCTGACCCTCCGGGCCATGGACGAACATGGCGAGTGGCTTCCGAAGACCCGGACAGAATATGTGCTTGATGAACGAGGCAACCGAGTCAAGGGCAAGAATGGGAAGTGGAAAACCCGCAACATCAGCACCGTCGACTGGAACGATCACAAGTATGCCGAGATCTGGCGGCACGATTGGGAAGTGATGCAAAACGCCGCCCTTGAAGCTGCGGGCAGGCCGGAGCGAATCGACATGCGCTCTTTGAAGAGACAAGGCGTAGAAGACCGTCTGCCTCAACGGCATCTCGGTCCTGCCGCAGCCGCCATGGAGCGGAAAGGCACCGTCACGGAGATGGGCGAAAAGAATCGTGAGATTCTCAGCATCAATCGACTTCTCGGTTCTCTGAAACGGGCAGCGAAGAAGCTGGGTGATAAGATCGCGGAACTGATGGCAGCAATCCACCACCAGGAAGTGCTGGAGAATCCGCAGACTCATTCCCTGACCGATGTGATCCTCAGCTACCGGGCCATGCGCGAAGCAGGCCGGGAAACCTGGGGCAAATATGCCCGTGACAAGGCCGGTATCAGAGATCTGCAGGATATGTCCAAAATGATCATTCTGATGAAAGAGACCGGCATTACCACGGTGGAAGATCTATCGATCCGGCTGTCAAACACCAGGGTTCAGCTTGAGCTGATGCAGGGCGATGTCCGCAGCAACAATCAGGTGATCCGTGATATTGACGATTTCTTTGCGGCTATCGAGGATTACCGAGAGCTTGCCCCTCTTCAGGATCAGCTGAACAAGATTCATTTCAAAGGTCGACGCGAAGCCTTCCTGGCTGAACATGCTGATGAACTGAAGCGACTCCGCAAGGCAACTTACCTCCGTGAGAAGCTCTCGAAGAAACAGGGCATTTCACTTCCGCTGGATAAGGCTAGCGCAAAGAAGCTAAAAGCCCAGCGTCAGGAACTAACAGAGCAGAACGAATCACTTCGTCCCAAATTGGGACAGATCCGTGAAGAACTGGATCAGCTGAGCAAGCTTCGCTACTGGACGCGCAAGGCGATCCCGGAAGCACTGCCGGAGCGAAATGATTTTTCAGAACAACAGGAAGTGCGGGAGAACCGACGAGAGCTGGAGCAGGCCATGGATGCCGCTATTGATGCGGTGACGCGGGAGACTGATGAGCAGCACCCTGCGAGAGATGTTTCAAGTCAAAAACTGAAGTACGATCAGGAACGACTATGAAAACTCCCCAGCAGGGTTCTGCAATGCCCGCTGGGGAGAACATCAAACTGGAAGCCGCTAGAACGTTATGCCCAAAGCAACATGCAACACAACCGATTGCAGGATTGTGGTTATTCAAGGCATTATTGACTTACATCTTCGCTTTATCTGCAAGAATGAGTGTAATGCCAGAATTAGCAATCCGTCTTTTTGTTTTTATTTGCGGATTCGTATGATTCATAGATTTCTTCAAAAGTAAAATAATCAAAGTCAGGTCTTATGCAGACATTCTCAAATTCCGGCCAGCACTGCTCAACTGAGAAACCGATGTCAGTCGCTTTGCCAAGTTCTGTCAGACTGCTGTATGTGTAATATGGCATTTCAGAATCAATAGTATTTTCATCAAAATCTATGGGCTTTCCATCAAAGTGAGAATCAGGGATTCTCTCGAGATCACAAAAATCACGATATGAGACTATCCCATATTCAGCACCTTGATAAGTGAACTCTATTTCCGAACCGCCGCCGTTAGGAAGTTCTTCGAGCCTTTGGATGCAAGTGACCAAGTAATTCCATGAGATCATTGTAACACCCCACAAATTGTATGAAATATGGAAATGGATGAATCATGTTAAGCAAATGCAAGTTCGTGTCTCTCGTGTTCACATGATTTTGAACTGAATCTATATTTCAACCATCTTCAGCAGATTCCTGCAGTAAACTCTCAGCACGTGAATGCAGAAAAGATGCTCTGTAATCAATACGAAAGATAACCGGGTTAGAGAAACTATTGCTTGTTCTCAACATCGGCAGAGGTATAGGAGGTGATTCTAATAAACAAAGAACAGAACAAGGTGGATGAGCAAAAAACGGCAATGACCATCAGATATGGCAAGACGATCTACAAGGTCATGTTCCGCTTTGCGGAGAAGGGTAAAGCGACCATGAACGACAAGGTTTTGAAGCTGATTCGCTCTAATTCTCTCTGTGAACCAACATCGTAAAGGGATTTTTTAAATTCCCTCAAAAAAACAGCGTAAAAGTACTTGACCCAAAGGAACCCTGATCGTTGAGACCGGCAAAATGCTGGTCGCCGCCGGATATGATGTCCGCGCCTTCAATACGATCAACTTCCAAAAGTCGATGCATTACAATCCGTTCGCTTACATTCACTCAGAAAAGGATATCCTGAAGCTTGTTACCGTCCTCATCTCCAACACCAAGGGTGAAGGAAAAGGCGGCGACGACTTCTGGGTGAAGGCGGAAACGCTGCTCTACATTGCCCTGATCGGATATATCCACTATGAGCTGCCGCCTGAGGAGCAGAACTTTGCGACCCTGATCGACATGCTCAACAAAATGGATGCCCGTGAGGACGATGAAGATTACCAGAATGAAGTGGATCTGAAGTTCGCGGATCTGGGCAAGCGCAAGCCGGGACACTTCGCTGTCCGCCAGTATGCCAAATACAAAATGGCTGCCGGCAAAACGGCGAAGAGCATCCTGGTCAGCTGCGGCGCACGCCTCGCGGTATTCGATATCGAAGAGCTTCGGGAGATCACGGCCTACGATGAGCTGCATCTGGACACCATTGGAGAAAAGCGGACCGCCCTGTTCCTCATCATGTCGGACACGGATGCCAGCTTCAACTTCCTTATCAGCATGGCGTACTCCCAGATGTTCAACCTGCTCTGCGAAATGGCGGATGATGTGCACGGAGGCCGCCTGCCCGTGCATGTCCGCTGCCTGATCGACGAGTTTGCCAACATCGGGCAGATCCCCAACTTTGAAAAGCTGATCGCCACCATCCGCAGCCGTGAGATTTCCGCCTGTATTGTCCTGCAGGCGCAGTCCCAGCTCAAGGCGATCTACAAGGATAACGCGGATACCATTGTCGGCAACTGCGACACGCTGCTGTTTCTCGGCGGCAAGGAAAAGACAACGCTCAAGGAGATGGAGGAACTCCTTGGCAAAGAAACCATTGATACGTTCAATACCGGTGAGAGCCGTGGCCGGGAAACCAGCCATTCATTGAACTATCAGAAGCTCGGCAAATCCCTGATGTCGGTGGACGAGATCGCTGTCATGGACGGCGGCAAATGCATCCTGCAGGTGCGGGGCGTCAGGCCCTTCCTCTCGGACAAGTACGACATCACATCGCATCCAAACTACAAATATCTGTCGGACTCTGATCCAAAGAACGCCTTCCACATTGAAAAGTATCTTTCCCGCCAGCTGAGGCTTCGGCTGGAGGAAGAAAGCCAGGTCTGGGAAATTGACGTGAGCGATAACCCGGATGAGGAGGAAGCGCTTCTGGAGGAGCTGACAGATGAAACCCAACTGACGGCTGCCGGATATGGCGGCCTTTTATGATACGGAGGTATGTATATGGCTTTTTTCTCTTCTGCGGTAACGGTCCTTCAGACTCTGGTGATTGCCATCGGTGCCGGTCTCGGTATCTGGGGCGTCATCAACCTCCTTGAGGGCTACGGCAACGATAACCCCGGCGCGAAGTCCCAGGGCATCAAGCATAATATGGCTGAGTAGTTGTAAAAAAAGACGAACTGCTCAGAAAGGAGAAGCACAATCCAGACAAACCCGATCCCGCAGAGCGCTTCGCACACGCTCAGCAACCACTCAGCCATGAATGCAACGACACACAGAAGGGAGAAAACCATGAAAGAACTGCCCAGGGAAAAAACGGAAAACGGAATCCACTACACCCTGCATGGGGACTACTACCTGCCCGACATCAGCATTCCGGATAGTGACAAGCCTATTGGCAAATGGGGACGGATGAGGCTGAAATTTCTGATGGAGGACAAACCGATCCTGTACAATCAGATGATTCTGAATGGAACGTTACAGAGCCACCTGGTAGAAATCGATCAGACTGCCACACAGAGGCTGGAAAGGATGATTCCTGAGCTGGCAGCAGCGGAAGGAATTGATGAGAGTCTGAAAAGTACCGATCAGATGGAATGGGTGCGGAGGATGAATTCAATCCAGCACCGTGCAGAAGAGGCAATCCTACAAGAACTGGTTTTCATATGAGTTGACTAAAATATGCACAGCGAGATTGAAATTTACATCTTTCTGTGCTATTATCGTTCGTGCAGGGAGGGGTGTGTATGAAGCATTATGAAAAGCTATTAGAGTTGAGGTGCTTTTCCCGAAGGGATATTGCCGCTTATCTTGGCAATGACGCAACTGCTGCGTCCCTGCTCCGGGAATATCTGAAGAAAGGGTACATCGAAAGAGTCCGACCAGATTTGTACACAGTCATCAGTCTGGAGACGCATCAGCCAGTGTATACCCGTTATCAGATCGGCGCTTCTCTGTTTCAGGATGCGATCATCTCCCATCATAGTAGTTTTGAAGTGTTCGGATATGCCAACCAGGTGTTTCACGAAGTGTATGTTGCAACTCGCAGCAGGTTTCACGATTTTGAGTATAATGGTACTTTCTACCATCGGGTCATGCTCCATTCGGGGACTGAAATCGATCAGACCCGTGGCATCAGAGCAACCAGCATAGAGCAGACGGTCATTGACAGTATCGCTGATTATGAAAAAATCGCAGGACTCGAGGAAACGATTCGCTGCATGCTGTTGATTCCGGCATTGAATGAGTCGGCATTGATCACAATTCTGCAGCGGCGGCAGAATGGATTCCTTTGGCAGAAGACAGGATATATTCTCAGCCAACTGAACGATGATCTGCATTTATCACGGGAATTCTTTGATGCCTGCAAGATTCATCTGCCTGGTGGCAGAAGATCGCTCGAAAAGCAACCTGCTGCCACACCTGTATGGAACCCGGAATGGCAGCTATTCGCCCCCGCTAGATTTCGGGATATTGTGGACAAAGGAGTGAATGAAACGGATGAACTATGAGCGAATTACAATGGGTCGTTTGGCAAAAGAACAGGGCTTTGTAAGGGATACATTGGAAAAGGTTTGCCGTCTGACGGATATCCTGCTTTTCATTCAGCAGGACGAATATCTACATGGTCGTTTAGCTTTGAAGGGCGGTACTGCTATCAACCTGACTGTTTTTGATCTGCCTCGCCTCTCCGTTGACATTGACCTGGACTATACCAGTCACATCAGCCGGGACCTTATGCTGGACGAACGTCGGCAAATCAGTGATCGTCTCAACAAATATATGAAAGCAGCAGGCTATACAGAAAGCCTGAAGTCCAAAAAGTACCATGCGCTGGACTCATTCGTTTATGAATACCAGAATGCGGGCGGCATGCGGGACAACCTGAAAATTGAAATCAACTATATGCTGCGAACTCATGTGTTGGAATTGCAGGAGCGTCCACTTCTCGGTTTCTGGCTGCAATCCAGCAGCGAAGTAGTGACCGTCAATCCCATCGAAATATATGGTTCAAAAATTGTTGCGCTAATTAACAGGAATGCGCCTCGAGATCTGTATGATGTAGTCAGCATGATTCGCGCAAACCTGATTCCCGATTCCAAAGAGAATATACTGCGTAAATGCGTTGTCTTTTATGGTGCAATTGGTTCGGGAACCACACCGCTTGATTTCACAGCAGATGAGATTGCCAATGCTAATCCCATGCGGATCAAAACGGATCTGATTCCGGTGCTTCGGCACGGTGAACACTTTGATGTTGCGCTGGCGGAAAAGACAGTCAAAGAATACCTTCGGCATCTTTTGAATTTGACCGAGCAGGAAAAGCAATTCCTGCGGAGTTTTTCTGAAAAGCGCTATCAACCAGAGCTTCTTTTTGATGATGACAGTATCCTGGAAAGAATCGTTGATCATCCCATGGCCATATGGAAATGCACAGCAAAAGAAGCACAGCCGCCGGTTAGGAATCCGGAACGATAAAACAACCAATCTATCCGCCCAACGGCATACACCGCTGGGCTTTTCTATTTCGACAACGACCAGCAAAATCGCTGGCCGTTTTCTTTTGCTTATCACAATGGAAGGAGAATGCAGAATGCCTACCCAATTGGAAAAACTGATCGCTGCACAAGAGCGAGCGGAACAGCAGAAACACGAAGCCGAGCGCAGAGCAAAGCTGGCGAAAAAACAGATTGCGGAACTTCAGCGAAAGGAGCGAAATCATCGTCTGATCGTTCGGGGTGCTTACCTGGAAAAACTGCTCCGGGAGCCTGAGATACTCACCGATGAAGATGTTTTCAAAATTCTGGAGCACGCATTTGGGACGCCTTATGTCAGAGAACATTTAACGGACTTTCTGGCAAAAAAGCACCAGGAAGCAACTGTGGTAGCCAGTTCACAAGAAGAAGTGGAGCCGAAGGCGATGGGAGCGGCGACGGGAGCAGATACCTGATCACGAAATTTATTGAGTGCGCACTTATACGCATTTTCAATGCGTGTGCGCTCTCCGAGGGCCCCTGCGGGGAGCCCGATGGCGTTGGCGCTCCGCCCAATCGCCATCCACAGGGGCAAGCCCCTGCGCCGATTCCATCGGCTACCCCATTACAGTGCCTGGCGCAGAGGAAAAGGAGGTGAAGCACCATCCCATGCCCACACTATAACATCGAAATCATCAGCCGAGGAAAAGGCCGTTCAGTCATGGCTGCTGCCGCCTATCAGTCCGGTGAGAAGCTCCACTCCGATTTCACCGGTACTTGGGAATACGGAAAAGAGCTGGAGCGGATCGTGCACACGGAGATCATGCTTCCCCCGAACGCGCCACGGGAGTATGCAGACCGGCAAACACTCTGGAACGCTGTTGACGCCGCCGAGAAAGGGCAGAACGCGCAGACCGCCCGTCGACTGATCATCGCCCTGCCCAAGGAACTGACCATGGAGCAGAACATTGAACTGATCCGCCACTACTGCCAGACCACGTTTGTGGACAAGGGCATGATCGCCGACATCGCCATTCACTTCAATCATGAAGATCCACCGAATCCTCACGCCCATATTCTTCTGACCATGCGGGCCATGGACGAACAGGGCAAGTGGCTCCCCAAGTCAAAAAACACCTATGCCCTGGATGAGAACGGCAATCGGATCATCGGTAAAAGCGGAAAGCCAAAGCGCTTCAAGGTGGACACAGTGGACTGGAATAACCAGGAGAATTGTGAGCGCTGGCGTCATGAATGGGAAGTACAGCAGAATATAGCCCTTGAGGAAGCGGGCCGATCAGAAAGGATTGACATGCGCTCCTACAAGCGGCAGGGTATCGAGATTGCTCCGCAACAGCATCTCGGCCCTGCCGCTTCTGCGTTGGAGAAGAAAGGCATCCGCACAGAGCTGGGTAATCACAACAATGCGGTTCAATTGATTGGTTCCATCTTCAGAGCCATTGGACGAAAAGTGAAGGCATTGTCCGACTGGCTGAAAGAAGCAGCCACCACGATCAGTGCACATGAAAAAATCACGAATCCATACGAGTACCCCCTTGTGGATGTGCTCATGGCGTACTGCGATCTCCGCGCTCAGGAGCGTGAGGGCTGGCATCACAACGCGCAAACAAAGTATCATTTGAAAGATTTGTCAGAGGTGCTGATTTCCTGCTCCTGGCTCCGTAATCATGGAATTGACACCATTCATGATTTCAGCACAGCGCTGAATGAAACCAGCACTATGGTGGCTGACCTGCGAGGACAGGTCCGGGAAAAGGAACAGCGGATCAGGGACATTGACGCTATCATTGACGCAGTAAAAACCCTTCGTGATCTGCATCCCGTCCTGGACAAGTACAACAGCATCCACTTCAAAAAATCCAGGGATAAGTATTATCAGCAGCACAAGGAAGAAATCGATAAGATCAAGAAAGCACAATGGCTGCTAAACAAACTGAAAGTACAGTTGCCCATTGACGGGAAAGCCCTGCGGAAGGAAGCCAAACAGTTGCGAAACGAAGTGGAAGCCCTGCTGCCCCAGTTGGAACGCACAAAGGCTGATATGGATCGAATGTCAAAAATTCGGTCACATATCCGGAAGGTTATGCCAGACGCGCTGGCTGCACGGTACGAGGATGGACGGCGATCCTTCGCGGACTTTGAGGAAGAACAGGCCAATCAGCAGGAGCTGGATGGCCTTCTGCAAGGTACGGCAGAACATATCATCCAGAGCAGCCCTGCTCATGATGATACCCGTCAGACAGAACCCAGGCGGCAGATAAAGGATAAAGGAGACAGGCGGCAGGATGAAACACGATAATCAGATCATCCGCAGCGCAAAGCAGCTGACACAAAAGGAATGCGCCAACTATGCTGACGGTGCCTGTGTGCCGGAGGACTGCCCTTGTCATCTGATCAACCCCGCCTACAAGACCATTCATGACGGCGCGATTGATTGTGACTGGTTTGTTCAGGTGGTGCTTCCCCTACAGCCGGAATTGCTGACAGCCTACTGGCATGAAATCTTCCGGGAGGAAGGTCAGGCCGGTACAGGCTGGAAGGAATGCCCTCGCTGCCATAAGCCTTTTGTCCCCGGCAGCAACCGGCAGCAATACTGCGCCGAGTGCGCAAGGGCCAACAGCAAAGCCAGGAACCGCGAACGGCAGTGCCGCTATCGCAAGCGCCAGAAGGACGGTTCAAACGTAACGCTTTAGAGATTTGAAAACCCTTGTAGCACAAGGCTTTCCAGAGACCGATTTGAGGGAGGATGAATATTGGGTCATCCTCCCTTCATTTCACCCGTAAAACGCGATTATAACGACGTATGGAGGTACCCAATGAAAAAGAAAGAACCACAGATCACTGTGACAGCCATATATGACGGCATCAACAGGCCCAAAGACCTGTTCGCCGACATAATTATCCATAGATTTTTACAGGAAAGCGAGAAAAAGCGCCTTCCCAAAGCAGAGACAATCCTGTATAATGAACACAGCGTTCCGCAGGATCAGGGTTTGTCTGGATTGTGCGGTGAAACACCATGATGTACGGAACGAATGCACTTGCTGCCCTGCCCACAATGGGTGCAGGGCTGTTTGCGGTTGGCATCTACTGCCGGCTGTCCAAGGATGACGACCTCCAGGGCGAGAGCGCCAGCATCAGCAACCAGCGGGAGCTTCTGACTTCCGTCTGCAAGGCTCAGGGATGGAACATTGCCGAGGTCTATCAGGATGACGGCTTCACCGGCCTGAACATGGATCGCCCCGGTTTGCAAAAGCTGCTGCATGATATTGAGTTGGGCAAGATCAACCTGGTCATTACGAAAGACCTCAGCCGCCTGGGCAGGAACTATCTGCAAACCGGCCACCTGATTGAGGACTTTTTCCCCCGCCACGGTGTGCGGTACATTGCCCTGAACGATAGCATCGACACCCAGGCGGAAAGCAATGAAATTGCTCCCTTCAAAAATATCCTGAACGAGATGTACAGCCGGGATATTTCCAAGAAGGTACATTCCTCCTACATGGTCTCGGCGCGAAAGGGAAGCTTCACAGGAACAGTTGCGCCACTGGGCTACAAGAAAGACCCGGAGCAGCACGGCCATCTGCTGATTGACGAGGAAACCGCGCCGATCATTCGCCGTATCTTTAATATGGCCTTGCAGGGACACGGACCGAATTACATTCGCCGCAAGCTGGAAGAAGAAAAGGTGCCTTGCCCTGCCTGGTGGAACCGTGAGCGCGGATTGCGGAACACCCGCAAGACAAAATGGGAAGTGGCCGACCCTGAAAACGGGATGTATATGTGGGATTTCAGTGTGATCAAGGATCTGCTGATGAATCCCGTGTATACCGGCTGCATGGCATCGCAGAAGAAAAACTATCGTTTCAAAATTGGCACCATCAGCGAAAAAAAGCCGGACGAATGGTTGGTGGTGGAAGGCACCCATGAGCCGATTATCGACAGGGCTACCTTTGACATTGTGCAGGAAAAGCTCCGCAGCCGGCAGCGTGTCCGGAACAACGGCGAACTGAGCCTCTTTGCCGGCGTACTAAAATGCGGTGAATGTGGGAAGGCGCTGACCCATCGTATTGCCATGGTCCACGAACCCAAGCCGGTATACTGCTGCAAGACCTACAATGCCTATGGCAAAGGCCATTGTACCCAGCACAGGATTCTGGAAGAGGATCTGACCAGGATTGTGCTGGATAAAATCCGCGAGTGCGCCGCCGAAGCCAGCGTAGATAGCGACGATGTGGCAAAGCGCCTTCGGGAGACAGTTGAGGAATCCGAACGCCATAGGCAGGAGAAGGCGAACGCAGAGCTGGCAGCGAACGAAACGAGGCTCACAGCCCTGACCCAGATGGTGACCAGGCTGTACGAAGATCGGATGATGGGCAGGATCAGCGAGGAGAACTTCACCATGCTGATGGCGAAAACGCAGACGGAGCAGGAAGAACTGAAAGCACGGATCAGCCTCATTAAGCAGGAGCAAGCCCGCGTTGAGCGGTCAGCCTTCGACGATGCTCAGTGGCGGGAAGCCTTTCAGCAGTACGCAGATATTACGGAGCTTGATCCGATAACACTTAACAAACTGGTTCGGCAAATCGTGGTGCACGAGGAAATCGGGACGGACGGGGAACGGAAGATTAGTGTAGAGATACATTTCAACATGATGCGGCCACAATGATTTCCCGGCTCTGCACATGATCATCGCCCGGCTGGTGGATCGCATTGAGATCGGGCACGACTACGAGATTGAGATTAAGTTCCGCATCAGCGTTGAGCAGTACATGCGGATCGCGGCATGAGGGCCGGGAAACACGAACTCCCATGGGGTGATGAGCCTCATGGGAGTTTTTTCGTTCATAGCATAAATGTCATTTCTTTTCTGTCACATTGAATGTCGCCGTTTCATATCTGGTTTTATCCCAAGCGCTATAGGCGCGGATCGTGTACTGATCGGACAGTGCATCAAGACCAATCGCGCCATTCTGCCGATAAACCGTACCGACTTCGTCCGGCAAATCATGCAGGCCATCTTTACGTCCGATACTGCCACCCGATGTCAGGCCGTCTGACACACACTGCGCATAGGGATCAGTCTCTGTGCTACTGGGGTCTATGAATTCAAACCACAGCCCATCTTCCTGTTCCTGATAGACTTCCAGATCTGTAATCTCATAATCCAGAATGCAGCGAATCTCCAGCGGGGTTACGGTCATGACTACATTCTGAACGCGAACGCCCACACTTGGGAAATCCATCGGGGTATCGCAGATATAGATTTTTGTGGGTACGGAATGGAAAGATTTCGTGATCGTTGCAGTTTCCTTGTGATCAAAGTCAATATCCACCTGCTCAGATGCCAGTTGTTCTTCTGTAATGGTCATCGGAAAATAGCTAAGCACTAGCGGCACATTCGCTTCTAGTGTTTCATCCCGAGTCTGGCATTCAAGATACCATGTATAGGTTCCATCCTCGTTTCGCATAAAATCGCTGGAACAATCATCCCATTCCACTTCGGCATTCAAACCGATTTCAGCCAAATGCCCATCATGCATTCTGAGTGCGTACGCACCGATGCTCTCCCAATCCGTCTCTTCGTCTTCAGGGTTCAATGTTCTCCAGAATAAATCAGAGATTGGATCTTCCACAGACGAAGCCGGGCCAATCAGGAGTGTATTGACTTTGGGGACAATTTGAGCTGTCAGGCGGAGTATTTTTCCGTCAAAATAGGACTCCTGAAGCGTGCATCGGACGCTTTCGGTTTCGATGACTTCATTTTCCTTTGTGATGCTCTCTTCATACTTGGGTGGAACATAGGCATTTACATGGTCTCCCGCAAAGTTGATAATTCCCCAACCGTTCAATGCCGCAGCAAGTGCAGCGGTCATCGAAACAGCGATTAGTGCAATTACAAGAATTCCGGTAGCCGATATTTTCTTAACCACAGGTTCTTCTCCTTTCGCTTTTCGCGCAATCTGGTATTGCAACGAAGGCGCGTTATCGATCCCGCGAGTGCAATCGTCAATCGCAGCGCGGATGCTCTGCATGATTTCCTGATCACTTTTCATCGTCTTCGCCTCCTTCCAGTTCAGCTTTTAGTTTTTGCTTTGCCTTGTGGATTCTGCTGGAAACAGCAGCCTCCGTCAGGTTTAGCATTTTCGCAATTTCCTTGATGGGGTAGCCCTCATAGAAATACAGCAGAACGACTTCCATGTATTTGGGCTTCAGCTTCATGATCGCCATGGTCAGCGCAATATGATCATCGCTTGGCGGCGCGGAAGACATTATAGGTAACTGGTCGACCGACACACGGAAATCTATGTACCGATACCAAGCACTGCGCCTGTAATCACGGCAGCAATTTATAGCGATTCGGATCAGCCAGGTCTTCTCGCTGCTCTCTCCTCGAAAGGTATCCATGTTTTTGAATGCCTTCAGGAAGGTCTCCTGCACCACATCCTCAGCGGCAGTACGATTCCTCAGATATATGCAGCAGATTCGGAGCAAATCCTTTTCGTATTGCTGCACCATTCGATCAAGTCGGTCTGCCGGGGTTTGATTCGGCGCCTGAATCATTCCCACCGTTAATCACCTCCTCAATCATATAGACGATGGGCAGGTTCAAAACTTAAATTTTCCAGAAAATATTTTTTCAGAGTGGCTTTTTCGACGCCACCCCATTATTATACCCGGTTTCCGGCCCTCGAGCCACACCCACGCGGATTGTGGCATAAGGGCTGGGAAATACGAACTTCCATTTGCCTTCCCTTAGTTCTTGATTCTATGATATGATTTGAACTGTACACCCAATCCTTCCGGAAATTGGTCTTCCGGAAGTTTTTCTGAAAAGTGAGCCACTTTTTGAATTTCATCCGTCAATATAGGTGAAAGGAGGCTGAAGGCGATGGAAGCACAATCCGCAGAATGTCTGGAAAGCTTGATGCATGCCTATGGCACGGACATTAAGCGATTCTGTACGCTGCAGCTCAGAGACGCCGCCTTGGCGGAAGATGCCACACAAGATGTTTTCGTCAAGGCATGGAAGGCACTGGGAACATTTCGCAACGAAAGCAGCGAGAAAACGTGGCTCATACGCATTGCACTGAATACATGCCGGGATTACCAGCGTACGGGGTGGTTTCGGTTCATGGATCGGAGGGTGACTCCAGAAGATCTGCCGGAGGTAAGCGTTGATTTCTCATTCGAAGATGGAACGGTTGCAGGGGAAATTGCTTCTCTGCCGTCCAGGTTGAAAGCGGTTATTCTGCTTAGATACTATGAGGGGATGAGCTTACGGGAGACTGCGGACGCTTTGAATGTTTCCATCGCAACGGTGAAGAGACGCCAGGAGAAAGCCAATCAAATCCTTCGCCGGAACCTGAAAGGGTGGTATGAAGATGAAGAATAACATTCGCTCTCAGGTAGATGCCGATCTTTCTAAGGTTACATGGACGATGCATGATCAGTACGCCGTCATGAACCGAATCAGAGAAGGAGGCAACGAACCTGTGAAAAAGAAAGTATCGTTTGTAGCAGTCCTTGCAGCTGCGATCCTCGCAATTGGAGCCACAGTTGCTGTTGCAGAAATGCTTGGATTCAATATTTTTGAATTATTCGGGAAAACAGATGAACGATATAAGGAAATTGCTCCGTATACCGTACTTGAACAGACCTCGGAAGTATCCGTTTCGACTGTGAAACTGGGGACAACTGTAGCTTCCATTAACAGTGCTTATTATGATGGACAGTCATTGATGGTTGGCTATTCGATCCAAAATGACTCTTGTGTGGAAGAGATTATGCCAGATGAAGCACTGTTTGCAAAGATGACAAAAGTGGAGGAACTGCCTTTCCTGGCGCCATCCACGGATGAAGAAGCTAACCTATTTAGGAAGTGGAATCAGTTTGTATCTGACGGTAAGCCAATAGGTATCAGTATTTATAGCATCAGCCCAAGCGATCATACCATCACGGATGAAGGGGTGGATATCCCGCCTTGTATGGAGGATGTGCGGAAAGGAGAAGATGGAATCGAATACAGCATCAGGGAGTACGAAACTCCTCTTCCGGAAGAATTGCAGAACCTTGATCATTTGACGCTGAATATTCGCCTTGCCCAGAGTGCAAGATGGTATTACTTTGACGGAATGAATTGTTACACCTATTACGAGTGGCAGGAGCTTGAGCCGATGAAAGCGACAGTATGGAACACCAACGCTGAAATCAAAACATTTGCAGGCAGCGGTCAGTATGAAGGTATTGAATATAAAGCATCCGTGCGTGCTTCCGCAGTAAATGCCCAGCTTGAAATGCGTCTTGATGGAGAAAGCCTTCCGCAGTTGCCGGATCATGATCATTGGTATGAATTCCAATTGACGGATGAAACCGGCAAAGAATTACGAATCCAAGAATATGATGACAGAGAGTATGGCAAGATCCTCGTCAGATATGAGGGAACCGGCAAAATTCCGTCAGAATTGACGCTGAGAATTTTTGTCGACCATGAGGGAGAGTTTGATAAAGACGCCGCCATACGTGAAGCACAGCCTGTTGTCCTGACACCGCAAAAGTAAGGAACATTCACAAACACACAACACTTCTACGGCCCTGTTCACTTGAACGGGGCTATTTTCATGCCCAACTGGAGGTGATTCCTATGATCTGTGTTTATCCCACCGACTGCACCGACTTCTCCACCAACGGCAAGGGCACCCGGCGGAGATCACGGAAGCGCTGAACGGCGAATATTCAGTCGAATTGGCGATTCCTTTGAACCCGTTTTCGTGATATTCTGTTTCACGGCCTGCTGATGAAAACTTTTGAAAAAAAGATTTTTCGGCTATACGAAAAAGAATGAACTTTTGTCCGTCAAATAGGTGAAGGGGGTGAGCAAAGGATGCAAGGGATCAAGGCGCCAGATCCTGCCACAGAGCAAGAATTCATTGAGCTCGTAGATACATACCAAACATCCTTGCTCCGCATGTGCTACCTGAACCTACATGACTTGGGCCTTGCGGAGGATGCTGTTCAGGAAACTTTTATGAAAGCATATAAAGCAATGCCAGCTTTTCGTGGGAAAAGTAATGTAAAAACCTGGCTCATGAAAATTGCAATCAATACTTGCAGGGATATGCAGCGTGGAACATGGCTGAAGCATATTGACCGTCGTGTTTCTCTTGATCAGCTTCCAGAGGCTTCAAGCTCATTTCCCGAAGACACAATTGTATTGAATATGGAGATCGCTAAATTGCCAGTAAAACTGCGAGAAGTGGTACTGCTTTATTACTATCAAGACATGCGGACAGAAGATATTGCTGAAGTTCTTAGCATTGCAGTATCTTCTGTTTCCGGAAGACTGAAAAGAGCGCGAGAGAAGCTACGTCATGGTTTGAAGGGGGTGTATTTTGATGAATGAACAAAGAGATCATGAATTTGTACAGCACTCCATTGATACTGGCCTTTCTTCCATTCAGGGTGATCCCTGGCTGGCGCAGCGGATCATTGCCTCTGAGAAGGAGGGAAAACCCGTGAAAAAAATAAGATTCTTTGCCCTTGTTATGGCTGCAGTTGTTTTGTTAAGTGGAATAGCTGTTGCATATGCCATTACAAGACCCGAAATACTTAACTGGCTGCTTGGATATGAGCAAGCCAGTGCGCCTTTGGAACAGGCCGCACAAACAGTTGTTGCAGAAAATAGCGCTGACCGTATCACAGCCAGAATTAACAGTGTTGTCTATGACGGCTATCAATTTGCCTTTTCCTATGAACTGGAAAACAGTCAACCCGATCAACCTGCAATGGTAGCGATTGACGGCTGCGCGTTTGTCAATGGGAAAGAGCTGGGACTGAACGTCAGCAATTATGACCTCAGACTTGTGCCGGACCCACGACAGGATGTTCTGCCTGTTCGGAGAAACCCTACGGACGGCGGCGCATGGAGCTTACCGATTCGTCAGGAACTGACAGGCGAAGTGACCTGTGAAGTCACGTTCATCGTGTACCGTCCAATGAAAGGGTTTGTCGTTATGACTGACCCGGAAGATCCACTCTACCGCCTGGACGATTATGACGAGGAAACAAAGGAAGAAATACAGGACAAGTGGAGCACGCTGCGCAGCTTCAAAAACACCCTGATTGTTGATTCTAACGACAGCGATCCCGAGCAGTGGGCTCAGCAGGGCTATACTGTTATTTATCCCGACGGGAGTACTTACACGAGTGAAAGTGATATTGGGAAAACATGGGACGAAGCCCCGTTATATAACATGCGGGAGACTGCACGAATTCCTGTGAAATTCACGTTCAACACGAATTCAGCAATTGTCTATGATTTTTCCGATACCGACGACATAGCGCTTGACGACTGTACCTTGCGTATCCATCATCTTCGCTTTTCGCCCCTGACCACTATTGTGGATATCAGCCTGATCCCTACTGAGAATACGCAGGAGGCTGCTCAAGAACTGGTGGAACGTTATGGTGCTATTGATCTGGCAGATGAAAGCGGAGAGCCCTTGAATTATTCATCGATGGACTATGAGTTCAGCCCGAACCCCTGGGCCACAGAGCACTGGAAGGACAATGAATGCTGGGCCTGCACCTACATGATAGAAATGCCAGGATTACAGGAATGGCCTGATAGCATCAGCCTTGTTACAGAACAGGGAGAAATTCTCAGCTTAAAAATAGGCAAATAAAGAAACGCACCTCTTGTTTCATTCACGCTGTCCGATTGGGCAGCGTTTTTTTGTACTCTGAAAATTCCCTCTTGACAACTATTTCGCCATCATACAGCTCATGGCCGGCGGCGGTGTCGCCCTGATCGGCACCACCCTCGTCCCTCTGCTCAGCGGCCTCTTCGGCTGATGCGCATCCGACCACTCTTTCGCCCTCTCCCGCGCCTGCGGGAGGGGGCCTTTAAGGAGGGATGTCCTTGAATTTCATTTGGGACAAGATTACCGAGTGGCTCAAAGGGCTGCTGGTCGGCGGCATTGTCAGCAATCTGTCCGGACTGTTTGACAGCATCAATACCCGTGTGGCCGATGTGGCTTCCACCGTGGGTAAGACACCCCAGGCATGGAACGGCAGCATCTTCAGCATGATCAAGAGCCTGTCTGAAAACGTAGTGGTGCCCATCGCCGGAATCATCCTAACCTTTGTCATGTGCCTTGAGCTGATTCAGCTCCTGATCGACCGGAACAACATGCATGATTTTGAGACCTTCATTTTCTTCAAGTGGATTTTCAAAACCTTTGCGGCTGTGCTGATCGTCACAAACACCTGGAACATTGTCATGGGCGTTTTTGACGTTGCCCAGCATGTGGTCAGCCAGGCAGCCGGCGTGATCATCGGAGAAACCGCGCTGGATGTAAGCACTTTGATCGGAGATATGGAGGCAAGACTCATGGAGATGGATATCGGCCCGCTGTTTGGCCTGTGGTTCCAGTCCTCCCTCATGGGCATTATTGCCTGGGTGCTGAGCATCTGCATCTTCATCATCGTGTATGGCCGCATGATCGAGATCTATATGGTGACTTCCGTCGCTCCGATCCCCATGGCGACCATGGTGAACCGGGAATGGGGCCAGATGGGACAGAACTACCTGCGGTCGCTCTTTGCCCTGGGCTTTCAGGCGTTCCTCATTATGGTCTGCGTTGGAATCTATGCCGTGCTGGTGCAGAACATCAGCGTGGGCAGCGATGTAAGCGCCGCGCTCTGGACGTGCATCGGGTATTCAGTGCTGCTCTGTTTCACCCTGTTCAAGTCCAGCTCCGTCGCCAAGTCCATTTTCAACGCACATTAATCAGGAACGGACGTGACGGCAATGAAAAAGAAAAACACAAGCTGGAAAGCAAAACCACGAAAGAAGTACCGGACGCTGCGCAAGCGGAAGCCCCGGCGTCAGGGAAGCCGGAGTCAGACCGGGAAACGGCTTCCTGTCTGGTACGTGCTTTGCAGAAAAGGAGGATAACCGATGGCTTATGTCCCTGTCCCTAAGGATCTGACCCGCGTCAAATCCAAGTTCCTGTTCAACCTGACCAAGCGGCAGGTTGTCTGCTTCGGTCTTGGCGCATTGGTTGGTCTGCCGGTGTTCTTCCTGACAAAGGGAGCCATCGGCGTGAGCATGGCGGCGGCGCTCATGATTGTCATTATGCTGCCGTTCTTCCTGTTCGCCATGTTTGAACGCAACGGCCAGCCTCTGGAGGTTCTGCTGAAGCATTACATTCAGGCCCGGTTCATCCGGCCAAGGACGCGCGTATTTGAAACGGAGAATTTCTACGCCACCCTTGAACAGAATACGAGAAACAGACGGGAGGTCAGAAAGATCCTTCATGGCAAAGAAAAACGAAAAGCTTAAGCTGACGCGGGCTGAAAAGAAGCAGCTGCAGGAGTTGATGACGCGCAGCCAGCAGCAGAACGCAAAGAAAGTTCCGCGGACAGCGCAGGCCACCATTCCATATCAGCGGATGTGGCCTGACGGGATCTGCCGCGTCACGGATAACTACTACACCAAAACCATTCAGTTTCAGGATATCAACTACCAGCTGGCTCAGAACGATGACAAGACCAGCATTTTCGAGGGCTGGTGCGATTTCCTCAACTACTTTGACGCATCCATTCACCTTCAGTTTTCCTTCCTCAACCTGACCGCCAGTGCGGAATCCTTCGAGCAGAGCATCATCATCCCGGATAAGGATGACGGGTTCAACGATGTGCGGCATGAATATGCCGAAATGCTCCAGAACCAGCTGGCCAAGGGCAACAATGGTCTGACCAAGACCAAGTTCATTACCTACGGCATTGAGGCGGAAAACTTCAAGGCGGCTAAGCCCCGGCTGGAGCGCATTGAGATTGATCTGCTGAACAATTTCAAGCGCCTGGGAGTTGCGGCCTCTCCGCTGGATGGACGGGAGCGGCTGAAGCTGATGCATGACATGTTCCACATGGACACGCAGGCACCGTTCCAGTTCGACTGGAAATGGCTGGCTCCGACCGGGCTTTCCACCAAGGATTTCATCGCGCCGGCAAGCTTCGACTTCCGGGCGAAGAACACCTTCGGCATGGGCAGCAAGCAGGGCGAGGTCAGCTTTTTCTCCATCCTGGCCGCCGATCTGAATGACCGGTGTCTGGCGGACTTCCTCGCCATGGAATCCAGCCTGATCGTTTCCCTGCACATTCAGGCCATCGACCAGGTGGCCGCGATCAAGGATGTGAAGCGGAAGATCACCGACCTGGACAAGATGAAGATCGAGGAACAGAAAAAGGCTGTACGCGCCGGGTATGACATGGACATCATCCCGAGCGACCTGGCCACCTACGGCGGCGAGGCCAAAAAGCTGCTGGAGGATCTGCAGAGCCGGAATGAGCGCATGTTCCTGATCACCTTTCTGGTGATGAACACGGCAGACAATGCCAAGCAGCTTTCTCTGAACGTGAAGCAGGCGCAGAGCCTTGCTCAGCAGCATAACTGCCAGCTGATCCCGCTGGATTTCCAGCAGGAAAGCGGCATGGTTTCCTGCCTGCCCCTAGGTCACAACGCGATCCGGATTCAGCGCGGTCTGACGACATCGTCGACCGCTATTTTTGTGCCCTTCACCACGCAGGAGCTGTTCCAGACCAGCAAGGAAGCGCTGTACTGCGGCCTCAACGCCCTGTCCAACAACCTGATCATGGTGGACAGGAAATGGCTGAAGAACCCCAACGGCCTGATCCTCGGTACGCCTGGTTCCGGTAAATCCTTCGCTGCCAAGCGTGAAATTGCCAACGTGATCCTGCTGACTGACGATGACGTCATCATCTGCGATCCTGAAGGCGAGTATTATCCGCTGGTCAATATGTTCCACGGTCAGGTGATCCGGATTTCACCCACCAGCGATTCCTACATCAACCCGATGGATATCAACCTCAACTACAGCGACGATGAGAATCCGCTTTCCCTGAAATCGGACTTCATCCTGTCCCTGTGCGAGCTGATCGTTGGCGGCCGGGATGGCCTGCAGCCGATTGAGAAAACCATCATTGACCGCGCCGTGCACATCATCTATCAGCCATATCTGGCCAATCCCTGCCCGGAGAACGTGCCGATCCTGGAGGATCTGTACAACGCGCTGCGGCAGCAGGAGGAAAAGGAAGCGCAGTCTCTGGCGACGGCTCTTGAAATCTACGTCACCGGTTCTCTGAACGTATTCAATCACCGGACGAACGTGGACGTGAACAATCGGCTGGTCTGCTACGACATCAAGGAGCTGGGCAAGCAGCTGAAAAAGCTGGGCATGCTGATCGTGCAGGATCAGGTCTGGGGCCGCGTGACCGAAAACCGCGCTGAGGGCAGATCCACCCGGTACTACATGGACGAGTTCCATCTACTGCTGAAGGAAGAGCAGACTGCTGCGTATTCAGTCGAGATCTGGAAGCGCTTCCGTAAATGGGGTGGCATCCCGACCGGCATCACGCAGAACGTGAAGGATCTGCTGGCCAGTCAGGAAATCGAAAACATCTTTGAGAACAGCGACTACATCTACATGCTCAACCAGGCTGCCGGTGACCGTGAGATCCTGGCAAAGAAGCTGGGCATTTCACCGCATCAGCTGTCGTATGTGACGCAGAGTGGCGAAGGCGAAGGTCTGCTGTTCTACGGCAATGTGATTCTGCCGTTCCAGGATCGTTTCCCGAAGAATACCAAGCTCTACAGCATCATGACGACCAAGCCCACCGAGGTTCATGCGTCCTGATCGCTGAGAAAAGGAGGACGACAATGACCATTTTCCTGATCATCATGATCCCGGTATCCGCTATGTTTGGCTTTACCCTCTGCGCCATGCTTCAGGTGGCTGCGCATGCAGACCGGCAGGAGGAAAAGTATTTCGCTGAGCAGGCAGAAAAAAAGCTTGAGGAGGGACAGAACTGATGGATGAAAACCGCAGCCGGGGCTCTCCTCGGCTCCAGTTCTCCAAGGAGGAGCTGGAGAATGACGCGCTGAGCCGGCCAATCCAAAAAGCGGAGAAAGCAGCTGACAAATATGAAGCCGCCCAGAAGAAGCTGAAGCGCTATCGGGTCAGGCTGACACTGGAAAACAGGGAAAGCGAAACTGCGTCCTCTACAGATGCTCAGCAGAGCATGCACGCGGAAGACCTTTCTGCTTTTCAGGCAGAGCAGGAGCCCGGGATTCAGTCAGATCCCAGTGCGCCGGCTGTTCAGAACACACGGCAGAAGCCAAAGCCTGAAAAAGCCATCCTGGGCAAGGCATCACTGTCTGATAGTAAGGCGGGCATCGAGCAGTCCGGTTCTGCCGCTGTCTCGGAATCGATTCACCCTGATACCGCGGTTTCCGGCACAAAGAAAAAGGCGCTGCGGCTGAAGTTTGAGGAAACGCAGAAAAAGAAGCCCTCGCAGCTTACACATCCGGTGCAGAAGGCTGTCAGAACAGCTGGTGACCAGCTTCACCGACAGGCGAAGAATGCGAACGAGGATGACAACGTAGCTGTCGATGCGGTGCAGCAGGCAGACCAGAAAGCAGAATCAGCTTTGCAGATGGGTGAACACGCCTATCACGCCCACAAAATGCGGCCCTATAAGCGGCTGGAGAAAGCGGAAAAGCGTCTGGATCAGGCCAATATCCGCGTGATGGAAAAGCAGTACCGGGAGGAGCATCCGCAGTTCACCAGCAATCCCTATTCCCGCTGGCAGCAGAAGCGTGCCATTCGCCGGGAATACGCCGCAGCCAAGCGCGGGAAAGGCGGCAGAACCGTACAGAACACAGCGAAGAACGCTGAGAAGGCTACAGAAAAGGTCAGCGATGCCGCCGGGAAAGCCATTGAGGTCATCCGCCGTCATCCGACCATCCTGCTGATCCTCGCCCTGGGCGGCATGCTCCTGATCGTCATGAGCAGTCTCCAGGCGTGTACGCCGCTGGCGCAGTCCGTGCTGGAGTCCGTTGTGATCGGCACCTATCCCGCAGAGGAAGAGGATGTCCGGGCTGCTGAGCGTGTCTACGCGGAAAAGGAGCGACAGCTGAAGGACGAGATGGATCACTATGAGCGCTACCATCCCGGCTATGATGAGTATCATGTCGAGGCTGATGAGATCTGGCATAACCCGTATGTGCTGATCGCCATCATCTCGGCCTATTACGATGGCCAGGAGTGGGACATTGATTCGGCCATGCCGGTCATTGAAAAGTATTTCGCGCTTCAGTATGTGGTCACGGAAACGGTAACCACCGAAACCCGATACCGGACAGAGCGCCAGACCGGAACGCGCCTTGTGACTGATCCGGATACCGGACGGACCTATACGGAAACCTACACCTACGACGCGGATGTGCCCTATACCTACACGATCTGCAACGTAAAGCTGGAAAACAAGGATCTGAGCCATCTGCCGGTCGTCAGCATGAGCCATCACACCATGGGCATGTATGCTCTGTACATGGCAACTCACGGCAACATGGAGGGTATCTTCCACGGGCCGCACGCGGTTCCGCTGAAGGATCCCATGTTGTATGACATTCCCCAGGAAACGCTGGACGCGGATCCGACCTTCGCGAAGCTCATGGAGGAAGCCACCAAGTATATCGGCTACCCCTATGTATGGGGCGGCGCGAGCCCGGAAACCAGCTTCGACTGCTCTGGCTTTGTCAGCTATGTGTTCACGGCCAGCGGTGTCTACAATACCGGCAGGCTGGGGGCCAAGGGTCTGCGGAGCCTGTGCCGGGATGTTCCGGTAGATCAGGCTAAGCCCGGCGACATTGTGTTCTTTGACGGCACCATGGGCGAAGGCGTGGCCGGCATTACCCATTGCGGCATCTATGTGGGCAACAACATGATGATCCACTGCGGTTCGCCTCTGGGCTATGCCAACCTGAATGATTCCTATTGGAGACAGCACTTCCATTCCTTCGGGCGTGTCCCGAACTGATCCCGGAGCGGAGTCCTGCAGCGTCAGGGCTCCGCTTTCCATACTGAAAACAATAAAGGAGATGCAGAAAATGATTCGCATGTATGAAAAGCAGTCCGCTTTTACCGCCAGGCAGGTGCTGGCAGTCATCATCGCTCTGATCCTGATGTCGGCCTTCCTGCCGTCACGGGCAGTTGTCGCGGAGGATGAGCCCTTCATCGAGATCGAGGATATTGAGTGGGATGAGAATGCCTTTGTCATCCTGGACGATCCCATCTACTTCATGGGCGACGAAGACATGGAGGTGCCGGTGATTACGTCCGCTGGGAAGACGAACGTCAAGGTCAACGGCGTAAAGTCCAAAAACAAGCTGGTCAAGTACACGATCCCGGAAATGCTTCTGATCCTTGATCCAAACTTTCTGGATATGATGGTCGAAGCAGAAAAGTATATTGGATACCCTTATGTGTACGGCGGCTCCAATCCGGAAACCAGCTTTGACTGCTCCGGGTTTGTCTGCTGGGTACTCAACCAGTCCGGCGTGTATAAAACCAGGCGTCTGGGAGCGCAGGGGCTGTATTCCCTGTGTACGGATATTCCCCGTGAGGAAGCACGGCCCGGTGATCTGGTGTTCTTTGAAAAGACCATGGGATCCGATGTCAAGGGAATTACCCATGTGGGGATCTACGTGGGCAACAATATGATGATCCATGCCGGGGATCCCATCGGCTTTGCGGATCTGAAAAACGCGCAGTGGGCAAAGAAGATTTACGCTTTCGGCCGGCTGCCGATTGACTGAGGTGAAGAGTATGACCGAAAAGAAACAGAAAAGGTATCCCACGGACCGGCTGAAGCTGCACGCGCTGCTGAAGAAAAAGGAAAAGGAGCTTGTCGACCTTCGGGAAGAGGTGGAAGAGATCCGGAAGCTTGTTCAGCAGGCGGATGCCTCGGCGATCAACGCAACGGCGGCGCAGTACAACGTTACGCCTGAGCAGCTGGCTGAGATCATGAAGAAGCTGTACGGCGACAAAACCAAACCCGTGCCGGAGCTTCCCCAAAGTGTGAAGGACGCGGGCAGGCAGCCCGCTGAAAAGGAGGAATCCATTGATGATGAGAACGCATAAGCGCGGGCTGCGGCTGATTCTGCTGCTCCTGATCGCTTCCATGCTGGTGGGTATCTGCCCCGGCATGGCGGAAACCGTGAGTGATCCCGCGGCAGCCGAAACGGAAGCGCCGGTACTGCCCGGCAATCCGTACCGGATTGTGCTGATCGCGCCCGGCGGCTGGACAAACAATAACGGCGCTGAAATCAAGGCGACGGTGACCGACAAGGGAAGCATCGGCTGGCAGAAGATTGAGTACCGCATGAACGGCGGTGCCTGGACGGACTGCGAGGATCTGTTCGACCAGGGCAAAGCAGAAATCACTGTTCATGAGAACGGCACCTTCATGCTGCGAGTGACCGATCCCTACGACCGGACGTTTGATGAAACGGCGCAGGTCAGCACCATTGATCTGGCCGCTCCACTGGTGAGCGCGAACATTGCAAACTCTGTCCTGCACATTGATGTGCGGGACGAGCTTTCCGGGATTGCCGGTGTTCAGATCAACAGCATGCTGTTTACGACCGTGGAAGGCAATAAGCTGGACGTTGAGCTGGATGACAACATGAACAAGTTTGAAAAGCTGGCTGTCCGCGCCTTCGACTTTGCCGGAAACTTCTCCGATCCGATCACACTGGACAATCCGGACTATGTGAAGCCGGTTGACCCGACTCCGGAACCGACCGCGACACCGAAGCCCAGCAAGAAGCCGGGCAGCGGTGCTTCTGCTACAGATGCTCCGGCCTCTGCGGAACCCGAACCCGATCCAACGCCCACTGCTGTGGTTGTTCCGACTGCCACGGAGAAGCCGCACGGTCTGGGCAGCTCTCTGATCTATGTATCCGACGAGGACTGGATGGAGCCCACCCAGGCACCAACCGCGGAGCCCACGGCGGAACCCACCGTCGCGCCGACACCGGAGCCCATCATCCAGACTGAGTACATTACCATCGGGCCGGGCATGCCGTATCAGGCGGATGGCAATTCCCATACGCTGGATGTGCTGTACAGCGCGGCCACCAACAAGCAGTTCATCACCCTTCAGTCCAAGGCCGGCAACACCTTCTACCTCGTCATTGACTATGACAAACCGATTGACGAGGAAGCAGAGATGTATGAGACCTACTTCCTGAACCTGGTGGACGAGCGGGATCTGCTGGCCCTGATGTCCGACGAGGAGAAGGAAGAGGTTCCGACGCCTACGCCGGAAATCATCTACGTTACGCCTGAACCGACTGCGGTTCCCGCGCCGACGCCGGTGGTCACTGAGCCTGAACCGGAGAAAAAGCCAGATCAGATGACAGCGATCATCGCGCTGGCGGCCATCGTGCTGCTGGGCGGCGGTGGTGCGATCTTCATGCTGAAGAACAAGGGCAAGGGCGGTAAGAACCGCGCTGACAATGACTTTGTTCTGGATGATGATGACGACGAATCGGACGAGGAAGAACCGAATCAGGAGTAATAACACGAGCCCTGCGGACTGAACCTGCAGGGCCGTTTGCATGGAGGGAAACATGGAATTATTCATTGCTGAAAAGCCGAGTGTTGGAAAAGCCATCGCTGCCGCAATCGGCGCGACGGAATCAAAGAACGGCTACATGGAAGGCCATGGCTTCATGGTCACCTGGTGCCTGGGACATCTGGTCGAGCTGGCCATGCCTGAGGACTACAACAAGGATTATGCCACCTGGCGCTATAAGGATCTGCCCATTATCCCGGATAAGTGGAAATACAACGTATCCGCTGACGGCGCGAAGCAGTTCAACATTGTCTGCTCCCTGATGAACGATGACAAGGTGAATGGGATCATCTGTGCGACAGACGCAGGACGCGAGGGTGAGCTGATCTTCCGTCTGGTCTACGAAAAGGCAGGCTGCCGGAAGCCGGTTCGGCGCTTATGGATTTCCTCCATGGAAGAAAGCGCGATCCGGGAAGGCATCCATGTTATGAAGAACCAGTCCGCCTATGACAATCTCTATCAGGCAGCCCTGTGCCGGGCACAGGCTGACTGGCTCATCGGGATGAACGCCACACGGCTGTATTCGCTCCTGTATGGGTCTACGCTGCCCATCGGGCGGGTCATGACGCCGACCCTGGCAATGCTCAGTGAGCGTGAGGACGCCATCGAGCATTTTGAGCCGGAGACCTTCTACACTGTCAAGCTGGATCTGGGCAACGGCCTGATCGGGCATTCCGAGCGCATTCATGATCTGAGCGAGGCCCGCAGCCTGACGGAGGCCTGCAACAGGGACAGCGCTGTGGTCAGGCAGGTTGAGCACAAGGAAAAGAAAGAGAATCCTCCGCTGCTCTATGACCTGACTACGCTCCAGAGAGATGCCAACCGCATTTTCGGCTATACCGCCCAGCAGACGCTGGAATACGCGCAGGCTCTCTATGAGAAAAAACTGCTGACCTATCCTCGAACAGACAGCCGGTTCCTGACCCATGACATGAAAGAGAAAATGCCGGAGCTGGCCTCCCGGGTCAGCGGCACGCTTCCTTTCGCTGCCGGACTGGAGCTGGGCGGTCACGCGGAGACCGTGGTGAATGACAAAAAGGTAAGCGATCACCATGCCATTATCCCTACGGATTCCATGCCGGGTCAGGAACAGGTGATCAATTCACTGGCCACTGGCGTGCGGGATCTGCTGACGCTGGTCAGCACACGGCTCCTCTGCGCCATGGATGAGCCGTTTGTGGTTGACGAAACAACCGTTACTGTCGCCTGTGCAGGGCGTGAGTTCAAGCTCAAGGGAAAGAAAATCCTGCAGATGGGCTGGCAGCGGATCTGGCAGGCCTTCCGCGGAAGCATCGGCGGTCGGGCTCCGGAAGAGGACGATGAGAAAACGGCTTCGCTTCCGGATGACCTGAAGGAGGGCGATGAAATCGCACTGCCCCGGGCTGAGCTGGCTGAAGGCAAGACGACCCCGCCTGCGCATCATACCGAGGACACCATTCTGCACGCCATGGAGACAGCCGGCGCTGACGATATGCCCGATGACGCGGAGCACAAGGGCATCGGTACACCTGCTACCCGTGCCGCGATCCTCGAAAAGCTGCTGGAAACCAAGCTGGTTGAGCGCACCGGTGACCGGAGAAAGCGAATCCTGACACCGACAGCCAAGGGAAAAGCCCTGGCGTCTGTGCTCCCGGAAAAGCTGATGTCTGCTCAGCTGACAGCTGAGTGGGAGCAGCGCCTGAAACGGATTGAAAAGGGCGAAGAAAAGCCGGAAGCCTTTATGGAGGATGTCTGCGCCTTTGTCCGTGATCTGACCAGGGATACCACTCGTGCAGAGAACGCGGATCAGCTCTTCCAGCCCATGCGACAGGTGATCTGCAAATGCCCGAAGTGCGGCGCAGCCATTACGGACCGGCCCAAGGGCTTTATGTGTGAAAACCGGATCTGCGGCTTTGCGCTCTGGAAGACAGGCGGCATTCTGACCGGCGCGGAGCATCCGCTGACCTCCAGTGATGTAAAGGCACTGGTGGAAAAGGGCTCTGTTCATAAGACCGGGCTGCTGTCAGCCAAGTCGCATATCCGTTATGAGGCAACACTGCACCTGGATTACAAGGACGGGAAACCCTTTCTCCGTCCGACCTTTGACAAACAAGGAGGGAAATAGATGAAAAGGTTTGTATCGCTCTTCCTGATTCTGATGCTGCTGTGCGGGACGGCCATGGCGGATAACGGAACGGTTATCACCATGGATACCACCAATGTGCCGGAGATCCCCGAGGGCACGCTGTCTGCCGAGGTGATTCCCTTTACGGGCAATCAGACCTACGCCGTGTTCTCCGCTCCGACCAAGAAGAGTATCCGCGGCGCGAAGGGCCGTGCCCGAGTGAGCACCAATGGCTGGATTCAGGTTTTCGGCGCGGAGGACGACTGGATCCTCGTGCAATATGATATTTCCGATAAGCAGAACCGTATCGGCTATATCTACATCAACGCGCTGCCCAAAGATGTCACCGTGCCTGATCTGAACCTGAAACGCGCGGCTGCCGTGGTCAACTATGATGTGGAGGTCACGGATGATCCGCTGGTCAGCAAAACCCCGCTGGCGAAGTTGACCGAAAACACCAAAGTAACCTGCCTCGGCACCATGGGCACCTGGACATACATTGAGGGCACGGAAAAAGATGTCCTCTTCCGGGGCTTTGTACCGACCGAATGTCTTTCTGGCACCGTCACCACCCTGCGGGAAGCGGAGAAAGCCATTGTGGGCAGCTGGAAGCTGTATGCCGGTACCTCGATTGACGCCAGCCGGATCGTGTTCCATGAGGATGGCTCTGTGACCGGCAGATCCACGCTGGAAAGCGGACGCGAGGTGGAATGGAATGGCTCCTGGCAGTTGGACTATTACGACAGCAACCGTAGCCGCTACTGGAATGATTCCGAGTTTGAGCTGACCCTTTCCCGGGGCACATCGGTGGAGCTGTACGGTCTGCGCATCTGCAGGCAGTCGGCTGAAAATGGGAAGATCAAATACGCACTGGTGCTTTCAGATGGAACCAAGACCAGCGGCATGGTGCTGACGGAATAACCCCTTACAGGCTGGATGCTGTGATTGGCGTCCAGCCTGATCTCTTATGGAGGTGACGATTTTGCAAGATAACAGTTATGCGATTTATCAGGTGAAGGATGGCCAGGATTATCACCTGCTTCGGTTCGCCAGCATGGATGAGCTGAGACGGGATGGACAACGTCTGCGGAGGGATGTCCACAAGGTTCTGGACGCTGCCGAAAGCACGGTCTTTCCTGATAAAGCTGCTGCTGAACAGTTCCTTCGGGATGAGGGCTTCCTTGTGATTCACAATGATGATCCGCAGATGATTACGGTCAGGAACATGACGAAGCAGGAAGCGATCCTGTATCTGAGCATTGGAGACGGGTGCTGCTGGCTGGAAGGCTGTGATACACGGAATGTTGATCAGACCGTGAAGCCTGAAAACTATGAGCTGGTTTATTCAGCCTCTCTTCCTCCAACGGATGTGCGCGACCAGGCTGCTGTTCTTGAAAGCCTTTACGCCCGGTTCAATCTGGATCGTCCCGAAGACTTCCATGGGCACAGCCTGAGCGTCAGCGATGTGATTGCTCTGAAGCAAAACGGACGGCTGTCCTGCTATTACACGGACAGCTTCGGTTTTCAGAAACTGCCGGATTTCATTCCGCCGGCAAACGCGCTTCGCAATGCGGAGATGGCGATGGAAGACGATCTGAACATGATCGACGGGATCATCAACAACGGACCGAAGGAAGAGAAAACGCTTAAGGCTTCCGATGCTCCTGAGCATCTGCCCCGTCCCAAACACCGGAATGATCCTGAGCGATAAGCAAGGAGGTACAGCATGATTGAATCTACCCACGATTATGAATCCTGGCGCGACAGTCTGCATGACAATCCCATGCCGGAAGCGGATGAGCATCAGGTGAGATTTTATTCTCATGACTACACAGCGGACACCACCCTGGAATACAACCGGCAGGGAGACCGGGCGGAGCTGACGCTTTCCTTCAGTTCTGAGGATCCTGACATGGGCGTTGAAGAGATGATCTACGGCGGAGAGAACCGGGAGAGCATGGCGGAGCTTGTTTCTGATCTGAAAGAGGAAATCACCGGTTATCTGGATGCTATTGATTCCTCTTCCTTCTATGAACAGCAGGGACTGCCTGCGAAAGCATCTGACGCCTACGGTGAGTATTCCCGAACTGCGCTGTATGCCTTTGAAGCCATTCTGGGTGAAACAGAAAAGGAGCTGCAGGGCGAACTGACCTGGAGGCCTATCGAACCGGATAAAACCGATTGGCTTTATTCCGGCAGCAGTGAGCAGGATCTGGAACGCGGCTGTGTGGGGCACCTGCGCGGTGACTTCGGGAAAAGCGGCGGTGAGTTCTGGACGAGCTGGTTTGATCACCAGCCGGAACTGAAGAGCACCGCCTTCCATGAGGAGCTTCAGAATGTGGTGAACGCACTTCGGAAGCAGGATGGCCTGCTCCGTAACTTTGCCAGTATGAGCAGAGGGTGCCGCGACGGGCTTGCCTGCGAGGACAGCTTTGGCTTTAAGGCTGAATCTCCCCATTACACCTACTGCCTGCGCTGTACCCCGCGCAGAGGCGATTACAACTTCTACCTGTATGCCTATGACAAGGACGCTCAGCGTGAGCACGCGATGCTGAAGGGCCGGAAGGAGCCTGAACAGCAGCAGATAGCGAAACCCAAAATCAAAAGAAATGAAATGGAGCGATAAGAATATGTATCTGATGAATCTGATGAATAAGAAGTGCATGACCCGCGCCGACCTGAGCATGATGAGCGGCGTGCCAGATTCCTCTCTTCGGGATATTCTCAGTGGAAAGGCGCAGATTGATCACTGCGAGGCTGCGACGATTTACGGCATTGCCGATGCTCTAGGCACAACTGTCGAGGACATCCTGAATCATTACTGGGATGAGTGCCTGGGAGCGGATGATGAAGAATGCGGGCGTGAAGCTCTTCATGATGGGCATACGCTGCTGCTTTTCTATTCCACGGTGGATAGGCTGGTACAGCTGCGCCAGGCAGTGGAGGATGCCTCTCTCGCGTCCTGCATCAACAGTGAGACCTTTATCGATCAGTTCTTTACCATGGGGTTCTATCGGGAGGCGTTCTTTGTGCTGGGCCTTACTGATTACCTGAACAGGAAGCTTGGGAAAAAGACGGATCCCCGTTTTGATGCTTATCGGGTATACCGTCTTGATAATCCGGTTTATTCTTTGAGCACGATCGAGGAGTATGACGATCCCAAAGAATTGGAAAACGCCAAGGCTTACGCGGAAACCTATGCTATTCCTGAGCTCGCTGCTTTTAATATCTTCATGACCGAGGAAGACATCAGCCCTGATGACTGATGCCTTTTTCTCTGCCGGGGATGTTCCCCGCAGAAGAAACGAGGTTCCATGACTGATAAGCAGATTTTGAAAAGCATCAAGGCACTGGCCAGGGGTGAGTGTGCAAACTATGATCGCGGAAACTGTCTTCTGACAGATGAAAGGTGTCATCTGGTGAATCCCAACTATGAAAGCATCCATGACGGAGCGATTGACTGCGACTATTTTCTGGATTGTGTGCTTCCCGCGGAGTGGAATCTGAATGACCTGGTGTCCTATGCACTCTGGTATGATGAGGAGGATGAGGACCCCCTTCCTCACGGCATGAAACGCTGTGAAATCTGTCAGAATCCCTTTGTTCCAACGCATGCCAAACAGAAATACTGTAAGGGCTGCGCCGAGACAGCGAATCGGAAAAAGACAAGAACACGCATGTACGAACAGCGGCATAACACGTGAGATGGCAGTCAAATGTTTGATTTAGCCTCTTCCCCGCATTCCCCAAAGCCTTATATATCAACACTTCTTCGATAGACAATTCCCCGATTTTGAGGCAGGACGACCAAGAGGTCATCCTGCCTCAATTTGGCTCTGTAAATCAAACATGGAGGTATAGCAATGACTGTGTTTACGATTGAAGAACAGAACCTGATCTGCCTTTACGATCCCGGCAGCCGGGAAGGTCTGATCCATGAGCTGCATGAAATGCAGAAGGATCTGATGCCCGACGAGGAAGATCTGGAAGCCCTGACCCGCAGTGTGCTGGCAAAGCTGGAGCGCATGACAGATGCCGAATACTTTGAGATTACGGAGGCACTGAATCCCTTTTATCCGCTGGACGATGAGGCCTATCCGGATGAGGATTCCGCGTTCGGGTGGACGGACAATCCTGCATGGGACGAGATTGATCCGGACGCGGAGATTGAATAACCCGAGAGGAGGTAATACCCGATGCCCAACAAAACACAGATCTATGCACAGATGGCGGATGATACCGCCAGAAAAATCACCGGGGATTATCTGGACTGGGCGGCTTTCCTGAATACTTCTTCAAGGCTGTACAAGTACCCCTTCCATGATCAGCTGATGATCTATGCTCAGCGTCCGGATGCCACAGCCTGCGCGACCTATGATCTTTGGAATGACACCATGCGGCGGTATATCCGGCGCGGCTCCAAGGGCATTGCGCTTCTGACGCCCGGACCCTATGGCATGGATATCCGGTATGTATTTGATGTATCCGATACCGGCACGCGCCGAAACTCCAGAAACGTAGAGCCGTGGGCGCTGTCGTATGCCGCCAGGGAGCCGGTTCAGCAGATGCTGGAGGATCAGTATTATGCCGATGCGGCGATGGGACTGGAGCAGCAGATTGATCAGATCGCACAGCAGCAGGCACTGGAATACTGGCGGAATCATGCCCGTGACATCCGCGACAGCGTGGACGGATCCCAACTGGCCGAGTATGATGATTTCAGCATCGGAGCTTCCTTCCGGAAGGCCGCTGCAGCCAGCATCTCCTACAGCATCCAGACCCGGTGCGGACTGGATCCGGAGCTGTTCCGGGAGGATTTCACAGAGGTGCTGGACTGGAACACCCCAGCCACAGTCGCAGAGCTTGGCAAGGCTGTCAGTGAGATCAGCGGCCAGGTGCTGCGTCAGATTGAAACGACTGTCAGAATGACTGAAAGGAGCATGAGCCATGAGCGAACTGATTTACAAGAGGAACGGAGACTACCTGCTGCCGGAGATGGGATTGACCGAAGCGGAGCGCAGACCCCTGGGCAAGTACGGGATCATGAGGCAGCAGTACCTGGAGCAGAACCGCCCCGGCCTGTACACGAGGCTGATCCTGAGCGGGAAGCTGATGGAGCATCTCCAGGAGATCGACACGATGGCCCACAGCCGTCTGGAGAACCTGATGAGCCTGCTGACGAAACAGGCGGGCGTGACGGAGGATCTGAAAGCCCGAGACCAGATGAAATGGGTCGGGACGATGAACGCTCTGAAGAATCAGGCCGAAGAAATGATCCTGACGGAACTGATCTACGCCTGAGCAATCCGGAACCGGAAGTCGTTCAGATTGCCTTTGAGCTCCCAACCGAAGCGGAACAGATTGAAAAGATCGACCGGCAGGAACAGAATGTCCCCAATAATCCACCCCATGCAGAGGCTGAGCCCTCTGCATTTTCATTTTCCGACGAGGAAATTGATCATGTACTGAGCCGAGGTTCCGGCTTTTCCGGGGGCAGGCTTCGGATTGCCGCTCTGTATGACAGCCATCCTTCACCCAAGGAGGCTCAGGAATTCCTGAAAGAGGAATACGGCATTGGCGGGCACAGTCACACCTACCTGGACGGCTCCTCCGGCTTTGTGGACTACAACGGTCAGGGCATTCGCTTGGCCCGTCGCGGCTTTCAGGAGGAAATGAAGCTGCGCTGGCCTGCTGTGGAACAGCATGTCCGCAGGTTGGTTGAAAGTGGAAACTATCTGGATGACGCGGAAAGGCAGCAGCTGGACGATATGCGCAGCACCATGGCCGGGCAGGATCTGCCCATGCCTGTCCCTCGTTTTGCATATCAGCCTGTAGCAAATCCGGAAGCGGAAACAGCGCCTGAAGCGTCTGAAACGACCGATGCACTGGGGGAAGCGCCAGAAGCAGAGGATCCTCTGGATGATATTGATCCTACCGCGATCCGTGAAGAGCTTGCACGAAACGGCATTGTGAACGGTGAAGTGGTCGATCCGGAAGCGCTTTCCCGGAATCCGTTCATTCAGCAGGTGGAGACGGATGCGGCTGCGATCGCGGCTGAGGAATCGTCCGCAGTTGAGCAGGAGCCGCAGGCAGAGCCGGATATTCCGCCCCTTCGTCCTGGTGAACGCCGCATTCCTGAACATGATGGCATTCCCGCCATGAGGGAAGTCACCATTGACTTGACGCTGGATGAGCCGCTGCCGCCGCCCCGCCATCCCCAGAGACCGCCGCAGGAGCCGCACTTTGCCTATGATCTTCATCCAGGCGATACGATCTATATGGATGGACGCCCCTTCACGGTGGATGGCGTCCGCTTCTATGATGTCACCTTCCGCGATCCGGAAATGGTTTACCCGATTTTCCGCGCAGAAAGCAAAAGCATTCTGGGGCCGCTTTTGGACCGTGATGAGCGTAACTTGCCCTTCAGGACAGAACCGCTGGAGCAGGCGCAGACGGAAGAAAGCCCGGAAATGGATCTTCCGCCGGTACAGGAGACTGCTTCTGAGCGTGCGGTCAATTATCGGATTACGGATGACCACCTGGGTGAAGGCGGTCAGAAGACCAAGTTTGAAAATAATATGCGCGCGATCCGCACGCTGAAAACACTGGAAAAGGAAAACCGGCCGGCATCTCCTGAAGATCAGGAGGTGCTTTCTCAGTATGTGGGCTGGGGCGGCATTCCGCAGGCGTTTGATGAGCGAAACGCGGCCTGGGCAGATGAATACCGGGAACTGAAATATACGCTGACCCCGGAAGAATACGAAATGGCGCGTGCCTCCACACTGAACGCGCATTACACTTCTCCGACTGTCATTCGTGCGATCTATTCCGCTGTAGAACAGATGGGCTTCCGCACTGGCAACATTCTGGAGCCGTCATGCGGTGTCGGCAATTTCTTCGGTCTTTTGCCGGAAAGCATGCAGAACAGCAGGCTGTACGGCGTGGAGCTGGACAGCATCACCGGCAGGATTGCGCAGTATCTGTACCCGCAGGCGGATATCGCCGTCACCGGCTTTGAGAAAACGGATCGAAAGGATTTCTTCGACCTGGCCATCGGCAACGTGCCCTTCGGCGCGTACAAGGTTGCCGACCGACAGTTTGACCGGTACAACTTCCTGATTCACGATTACTTCTTTGCCAAGGCGCTGGATCAGGTACGGCCCGGCGGTATCGTTGCTTTCATCACCTCCAAGGGCACCATGGACAAGCAGTCGCCGGAGGTACGGAAGTATATCGCTCAGCGGGCTGAGCTGCTGGGAGCGATCCGCCTGCCCAATAATGCCTTCAAGGCCAATGCCGGCACGGAAGTCACCTCAGACATCATCTTCCTGCAGAAGCGTGACCGTGCCATCGACATTGAGCCGGACTGGGTGCATCTGGGTCAGACAGAAGATGGCGTACCTGTCAACAGCTACTTCGCGGATCACCCTGATATGATCCTCGGCAGGATGGTCTGGGACGATTCCATGTATGGAGCGCATCAGGAGACGGCCTGTCAGGCACTGGAAGGCGCAGACCTGTCTCAGCAGCTGGCGGAAGCGGTCACAAAGATCTCCGGCACCTATCGGGCCGAGGAAGCACCGGAGCTGTCAGAGGACGAAGCGATCCGGGACAGCATTCCCGCTGATCCCAATGTGCGGAACTATTCCTATACCGTTGTTGATGACAAGGTGTATTACCGGGAAAACTCAGCGATGGTGCATCCGGATCTGAACGCGACAGCAGAAGCGCGCATCAAGGGCATGGTCGGTCTACGGGACTGTGTACACCGCTTGATGGACGCTCAGCTTCAGGAATCGGATGACTTCACGATCCATGAGCTTCAGGCAGAGCTGAATACGCTGTATGACAGCTTTACGGCCCGGTTTGGACTGATCAACAGCCGTCCCAATGCGCAGGCTTTCTCAGATGATTCCTCGTACTATCTGCTCTCCTCGCTGGAAATCCTGACGGAAAACGGTGAGCTTGAACGCAAAGCTGATATGTTCAGCAAGCGCACGATCCGTCAGCAGCGGACCGTGGAGCATGTGGACACATCGGTGGAAGCGCTGGCGGTTTCCATTGCGGAAAAGGCTGCTGTGGATCTGCCCTTCATGGCGGAGTTGACTGGAAAGAGCGAAGATGAGATCGCCTCTGAGCTGACCGGGGTAATCTTCAGGCTGCCTGCGCCGGTGGATGAAAACGGAAGTCCCCGCTATGTCACGGCGGATGAGTACCTGTCCGGGAATGTGCGTCAGAAGCTTCGGGATGCCCGTACGGCAGCAGAGATTTCACCCATCTTTGAGCCGAACGTAAGCGCACTGGAAAAGGCGCAGCCAAAGGATCTGGATGCCTCTGAGATCGATGTCCGTCTTGGCGCGACCTGGGTTGATAAAGAGTACATTCAGAAATTCATGGAGGAACTCTTCGAGATCCCGTTCTATCAGCGCCGTGCGGTTCAGGTGCAGTATTCCAACTTCACATCGGAATGGCGCATCAACGGGAAAAACGTTCTTTCCTACAACAACGTTCCAAACAATCTGACCTACGGTACGGATCGGGCCAGCGGTCTGCGAATTCTGGAAGATACGCTGAATCTCCGGGATGTCCGCATCTACGATACCATCGAGGATGCCGAGGGCAAGGAAAAGCGCGTGCTGAATCAGAAAGCAACGACACTGGCGCAGCAAAAGCAGCAGGCCATCAAGGACGCTTTCCGTGACTGGATCTGGAAGGATCCGTACCGGAGGGACGCGCTCGTCTCCAAATACAATGAGCTGTTCAACAGCGTCCGTCCCCGTGAGTATGACGGGCAGCACATTACCTTCTCCGGCATGAATCCGGAGATTGTGCTCAGAGAGCATCAGCGGAATGCGATTGCGCACACGCTCTATGGCGGCAACACGCTGCTGGCTCATGTGGTCGGAGCTGGCAAGACCTATGAGATGGTTGCTTCCGCCATGGAGAGCAAGCGGCTTGGCCTGTGCAGCAAATCCATGTTCGTGGTGCCCAATCACCTGACTGAGCAGTGGGCCTCTGAATTCCTGCGCCTGTATCCGTCTGCCAAGATCCTGGTCACAACCAAAAAGGATTTTGAGAAGAATAACCGCCGCCGTTTCTGCTCCCGGATTGCTACCGGCGACTATGACGCGATCATTATCGGTCACAGCCAGTTTGAGAAGATCCCCATGTCAAAGGCACGGCAGGAACGCCTTCTGCAGGAGCAGATTGAGGAGATCACCCAGGGCATCCAGGAGCTGAAGTTCATGCGGGGTGAGCAGTTCTCCATCAAGCAGATGGAGCGCACCCGTAAGCAGCTGGAAGGCCGGCTGCGGAAGCTGCAGGCCGAAGAACGGAAGGATGACGTGGTTACCTTTGAGGAGCTGGGGGTGGATCGCCTCTTTGTGGACGAGGCGCATGCTTACAAGAACCTCTTCCTGACGACGAAAATGCGGAATGTAGCCGGTCTTTCCACTTCCGAAGCGCAGAAATCCACGGACATGTTCCTGAAATGCCGGTATATGGATGAGCTGACCGGAGGACGCGGCGTGATCTTCGCGACCGGTACTCCCATCAGCAACAGCATGACGGAGATGTACACCATGCAGCGGTATCTGCAGTACGGCACCCTGAAGAGGAACAACATGACCCACTTCGATGCCTGGGCTTCTACCTTCGGTGAGACTTCCACAGCCATTGAGCTGGCTCCGGAGGGAACGGGTTACCGGGCACGAACCCGTTTCAGCAAGTTCTTCAACCTTCCTGAGCTGATGTCGATGTTCAAGGAGGTCGCGGACATCAAAACGGCGGATCAGCTGAAGCTGCCTACGCCGACACCGCACTATGAGACCGTTGTCGTTCAGCCGACAGAAATCCAGAAGGCTATGGTGCAGAGCCTGTCCGAGCGTGCCGGGAAGGTACACTCCGGCAGCGTTGATCCGAGGGTGGACAACATGCTGAAGATTACCAGCGACGGAAGAAAGCTGGGGTTGGATCAGCGCCTGATCAATCCTCTGCTGCCGGATGACCCGGGGAGCAAGGTCAATGCCTGCGTCAAAAACATCTTCCGCATTTGGCAGGAAGGCACAGACGACCGGCTGACACAGCTGGTATTCTGCGACATCTCTACCCCGAAGGGCATGGAGAGAACATCCCCGCAGACAGATACAGCGGAAAAGACAGATAGTCCCAGGGACGAAGATGAACTTCCGCCGCTGGAACCAGTCGATGATCTGACGGAATTGGCCGGTTCATCCAGCGAAGCGGTCGTGAGTGACTTCAATGTGTATGAGGATATCCGGAGCAAGCTGATCGCCCGTGGCGTGCCGCCTGAAGAGATCGCTTTCATTCACGACGCCAATACCGAAGTGAAAAAGAAAGAGCTTTTTGCCAAGGTTCGCGCCGGACAGGTTCGTGTGCTGATCGGCAGTACTGCCAAGATGGGTGCGGGCACCAACTGCCAGGATCGGCTGATTGCCCTTCACGATCTGGACTGCCCCTGGCGTCCCGGGGATCTGGAGCAGCGCTCCGGTCGTATTGTCCGTCAGGGCAACATGAATCCGGATGTTCAGATCTATCGGTACGCAACGGAAGGCACCTTCGATTCCTATCTCTGGCAGACGGTGGAGAACAAGCAGAAGTTCATTTCGCAGATCATGACGAGCAAGAGCCCTGTGCGCTCCTGCGATGACATTGATGAAGCAGCTTTGTCCTACGCGGAAATCAAAGCCCTGTGCGCTGGGGATCCGGCGATCAAGGAAAAGATGGATCTGGATGTGGATGTGGCTCGTCTTCGCCTGATGAAGGCAGATCACCAGAGCCAGCAGTATCGTCTGGAAGACCGGTTGCTGAAATACTTCCCGCAGGAGATTGAGCGCAACAAGGGCTACCTGTCCGGCTTTGAGCAGGATCTGGCGACAGCTGCCGCACATCCGCTGCCGGAAAAGGACTTCATTGGCATGACGATTGGCGGTGAAATCTTCACCGAAGCCAAGGATGCCGGCGAGGCGATCCTGGATGCCTGCAAGCATGTGAGCAATGAGAAGGAGCATGCTCTTGGCGAGTATCGCGGCTTCTCCATGAGCGTCATGTACAATCCTCTGTCTCAGATGTACCAGCTGACCCTGAAGGGAGCTATGTCACATCAGGTGGAGCTGGGTTCTGACCCGCGCGGCAACATCACGAGAATCGATAATGCTCTGGCTGGAATTCCGAGACGCATTCAGAATGTGGAAAACAAACTGAATGATCTGAATCAGCAGATGAGCACCGCGAAGGCAGAGCTGGGCAAGCCCTTCCCGCAGGAAGATGAGCTGAAAACCAAGAGCGCCCGTTTGGCTGAGCTGGATGCAAAGCTGAATCTGGATCGTCCCGCGGCACAGCCGGAAAAGAAGAAGCCGGAACAGGAACGGTGATGCGTATGACGCTATTTGAAACAGTGAAGGATAATGTGACCACCCTTCAGGCTGCTGAGCGCTACGGCCTGAAGGTGGGTCACGGAGGCATGTGCAGATGCCCTTTCCACAATGACAGGAATCCAAGCATGAAGGTTGATAAACGCTTTCACTGCTTTGGATGCCAGGCGGACGGTGATGTGATCAATTTCACCGGCCGCCTTTTCAGTCTGTCTCCCAGAGAAGCGGCGCTGAAGCTGGCGGATGATTTCGGCATTCAGTATGACGAGCATCAGCCTGTCCGCCCGGTCAGAAGAGTCCATGAGATCAGTTCTGATGAGATCATGGATCACAGGCTGTCTTATTGCTTTCGTGAGCTGACGGATTACAGAAACCAGCTGGTCATGCAGCGGGAACAGTATGCGCCGAAATCCCCGGAGGAAGAATGGCATCCGCTTTTTCTGGACGCTATAGCGCAGCTGGAGCTGACAGAGTATGAGCTGGATGTGCTGCAGGAAGGCACAGACGCAGATAAAAAGCAGATCGCTGATGAAATCATCAGCACAAAACGTGAACAGGAGGGTCACCTGATGGAACCGATGATCAATACACCGATTTATCATGAATCCGGCAGCCATGCCCGCAAGTTTGGGGAACTTGAACAGTTCAAGGCATCCCACTGGGCGAATATCGACTGCAAGAAGGATATTGAGAGGGCCATTTCCAGTCACTTTGACGGTTTCCGACTGGATCGGAAATGTATCGATGAAGTGATGGAGAAGTACGGCCCGGAACGGGTCAGCCTTGTGCTTGCGGCGACAGTTCAGGTGAAATCTTGGGACGGCCGCTTTTCTTCTGCCAATAAGGATTGGGCCTTCACCTTTGACTTCCCGGAAGCCAAAGACGATCTGGGCTTTGATCGCAGAGATAACTATGCGGTGACATCCCATCCCGCGATTCTGGACGGGTTCATCAACCTGGCCCGGCAGAAGATCCGGGAACTGGAGCAATCTGCCGGTAAGGAAGTAAGCACTCCTGTGGCGGAGGCTGTCGCATCAGCAAAGCCACAGAAAAAGAAAACGCACAGCATGGAACGCTGAGGAGGGATCCGAATGGACGAAAAGAAATTTGCGGTCATGCTGACCGACACACAGGAAATCAAGACACTGGAATGTGATCCTCAGGAAGAACTTTTTGAGATTGCCCGCGGCACCATTGGCTGTGAATGGATCGAGCTAGTGGAGGCTGAGCCACTGGCCAAGGATGGATATCTGATGCTGATCGACGAGGAAGGCAAGCTCAAAAAGGGTCCGGTTTCAATCAACTGTCTTGCCAGTGATCTGTATGGTGCAGACCGTCACGGAGACGCAATCGTCGGCAACGTGATGATTGTCCGGGCAGAAGACGAACGGCTTACGCTTCTGACAAAGGATGAAGCGAATGCACTTGCTGCCGGCATGGAGGCAATGCGCGATCAGGCTGTAGAGAAAATCTCCGCTGCCTTCGGGCTGAAACCCATCGTGAAGCCTGAACTCGAAATCGTGAATTTGTCCCGGCGACAGAGTTGCAGGAAGAATAGCATGGAGCGATAATAATCATGACGAGGAAAAACAACCTTGTTATTCACAGCTTCGCTACGACTGAGGCTGAGAATGAAGTGATCCAAAAGAAGATGAATCTCTTCGGAATCAAAAACAAATCCACCTTCTTCCGGGTGATGATCCTGAATGGCTATATGCTGAAGCTGGATCTTCCGGAGATCAGGGAAACAATCCGACTGCTGAAGAATCTGACGAATAACGTCAATCAGATGGCGAAAAGCCTTCATGAGCAGGGTTCGATCTACGAAACTGAAATTGATGATATCCGGCATTGGGTCGAAGAGATCTGGAATATCTTCCGAAAGATCCTGGCACGGCTGGATCACGCCGACAAATAGGAGGAAAAGAAAATGATGAAGCGCACACTGAGAATCGCACTGACACCCTTTATGCTGGTCGCAAGATTGATGCTCGGCCTGGCTGCATTCATCTCTTCTATCGCCTCGGCGGTCATCGGATTGGCGGTTGGACTGTTTGCTGTCCTCTCTGTCATCGAGTTTGCGATCGGGTACTGGCAGAATGGTATTGCCTTTATGGTGCTCGCATTGCTGGCGAGTCCGATTGGACTTCCGGCAGTTGCGAACTTCCTGCTGAACAGAATGGATCACATTCTTGGGTTCTTTGAAGGACTTCTCTGCTGACAATCAGCAGTAACACGACGGCGGTTTGTGTGAATCACAGATCGCCGCTTTTCTTTTTATGGAGGTGCCCATGGCAACGACACGCATCATTCCGATGCACATCAATAAGGGCAAAACGATTGCTCAGTGTATGAAGGCCCGGATCGATTATGTAAAAAATCCGGACAAGACGGAGAACGGAGAATTCATTTCATCCTATGCCTGCGCTCCGGAATCAGCGGATCATGAGTTCCTGATGGCACGGAATGAGTACATCGACAGGATCGGCGGCGGAAAACAAAACGAAGTGATTGCGTACCAGCTCCGGCAGTCTTTTAAGCCAGGTGAAGTGTCGGCGGAGGAGGCAAATCAGATTGGATATGAGTTGGCTGAACGTCTTCTTCATGGAGAACACGCTTTCATTGTGGCGACACATACGGACCGTAAGCACATTCATAATCATATTGTCTTCTGTGCAACCGCATTGGACTGCTCCCATAAATTCAGAAATGTGTGGAACTCCAGCCGCCTTGTTGCTGAGATCAGCGATGAACTCTGCCGTGAACATCATCTTTCAGTTGTGAAAAATCCACAGAATAAAACTGTTTCGTATGATAAGTGGGAGGGTGATCAAGCCCAATTGACGAGTAGAGATTCTCTGCGATTCACGATTGATGCGGCACTGTGGATGCAGCCAGATGGATTTGATGCGCTCATACAGATGATGGAAGAAGCAGGATGTCTGATTAAACGAGGAGCGCATATTAGCATTAAGCCGCCCGGTGGCGAGCGTTATATTCGTCTGGACAGTCTCGGTGCTGAATACTCTGAAGCAGCTTTGAGGAAAACGCTCGAAGGTCAACATGTTCACATTCAGAAAATCCCAAGGAGTGAATATACCTACAGTCAGGTTAAACGGCTGGTCGATATTGAAACAAAGCTCAGAGGCGGAAGGAAGGGGCGAGGCTACATCGTGTGGGCTGAGCGCAACAATATTGATGCGAAGGCTCAGTCGATTATTTTCCTGAAAGAGCATAACATCGGATCTATCGAGGAGCTTGATGATCAGATCAGTTCACTGAGGTCAGAGCGAAACGCTCTGCATGTCTCAATTCGTGAGAAGCAAAACCGCATGAAAGAGATCAACCAACTCCGTCAAGCGATCCGGGATTACAGGCGGACGAAGGACGTTTATGCGCAGTATAAGGCTTCAGGCTGGTCTCCGAAATTCTACAATGAGCATCGGGCAGAGATCGAAGATCACAAAAAAGCGCAGGCCGTCTATTCCTCTGTTGAGGGAAAGATGCCTACGCTGAAGGAGCTATCTGCCGAATATGACGCGCTGAAATCGGAGAAAGAAGCTGATGATGCTGCGCTCGCAGGACTGAAACCGAAACTTACAACACTGAATCACATCAAGTATAATTTTGATATTCTTGAACGGGACTACCTGCCAGAAGAGAAAGATCTCCGACGGGAAGAGATCCCGGAACGATAACAGAGCCCCTGTGTCAGATGCTGTTCGCAGCAGCATAACTGACACAGGGGCTTTTCTTTTTTGAATTTCAGGCGCAGCCAGAAGGTTGAATGACGCAGGAATACGACACAACCACAGAGCTTCAGCTCTGGTTTTCAGGGGCTTGGGGGCAGAGCCTACCAACAAGCTTTTGCAGAAGTTAATAACGATGCATTGCTTGCCACTATTATCCCGAAAAGACTTATTCTGCTGGGAAAACCGCCTTAAAGAACTGTTCTTGCCAGAGCAACCCGGAAATATGGTCCTTAAGGATCTTCATGAGTTCTTCGCCGTAAGCTTTATATTCTATGAAGCGTTCTTCGCTATTGATGCCACCGGGCTGTCCGACGAGCTTCCGAGCTTTCTGTGCCAAGTCGTCCAGTTTGTTCATAAGCAGCTTAAACTCATCCGTTTGTTTTGTGTTGTCAGAAAATAGTTTAGGCAGGTAAATGGTTGACAGATCCCAAAGAATGTCGGGGTTGTTAGCGTCAGCATGGTCACGTGCAAGCGGGAGGACATATGATCCTTCCTTTTTATACTGCGCATAATCCTTTAGGACGATTACATCGCCAAGGATATGTGTATAGTAAAGCAATGCACTGAACGCATCGCACTGTGCCGTATATGGCACTTGGAGGCCGGGGATAAGGACAGGATCAGTTAAGAAGCCAAAGTCAAAGACTTTATTTACCGTTGCAAGAAGAAGGTTCTTACGGATTTCCCAGTTTCCCTTTTCAGGCTGCATTACTGGCACCCAACCAAGATGCGAATATTTGCGGTGAGTATAGTTACTCGAGAAGTCAATCTCTCCAATGCTTGCCGGAATGCCAGGAACACCGTAAGTGTGGAGCTTGTCGAGATAAGTCTGGCCTTCTTCATTGTATTGATCTGGGCAAAGATAAGCGGCACATTCCAATACCTCGATGGCTTCTTTCTGTTTAGTTTCCTGTGCAACGTGATAATTCGAGCGACCGAACACCACTGATTCGAGGTGCTTATCATGAACTGTGCGACCCGATGCAAATGCCGCTATTGGTAGCTGTAGGCATAAGCAGATCGTCAACAACAGGGCGAGAAGTCTGCGCTTCAATTATTTCACCCTCTCGAACCCAACATTGCTGTTCCAGAAAGCAGCGTGATCATACCAGTTCGGTTTGGCGTTAATCACCCTATATGACAGCTTATAGCAATCGGGCAGATAATCAGCGTGTGGGGTTATCGCAATCTTTACCAAGTTGCCCTCGGCAAAGCTGATCTTCGAGGCGGCCTTGCTCGAAAGCGTAGCAACAAAGGTCGATAGTTCGCCTTCGGTCTTCCTTTCTACTTTGGTCACGACCCAATCGCTAACGGAAAGCATTGCATTCTCGCCTTCACCTATGACTTGCACAGTGTTCGAGAGAAGAGAACTATCAATCGTGCTGGGTACTATTCCGCTGATATCTGCGGTCACTTTGAAGCTTTCAGACAACCAGCTTGCCGGGAGAACCAGCTCTTTTCCGTTGAACTGCACCAAGTCATTGCCCGTTATTGTGACATCGTCATTGCTTGGGAACTGATACTTATCAGCCAATGCATCTACAAGGAAGATACTGCGACCATCCTTATGCAAGTAAGCATTGATTTCCTGTTTCTCCTCGGAGGTAATTTGAAGCTCATCAGCGATGATGAACAACAGATCGCAGTTTGCAAGTAGCGGTTCATAAATCGGCGGAAGCTCCGTCTTACGCTTTTCGTTGCGGAGCTCATTGTATTTTTTGATCTGGGCCTCCTTATCCTTTTCGCTGGCTGGAACAGGTACGTCTTCGACTTTCTTGAGATAAGCCGCATTCAGTTCATTTTGCTTGTCAATTAGATAATTGACATTGTCACGAGCCTGATGGAAGGCCAGTTTGAGATAATCTTGATCGTCGGTCATACGATAGAGTTCAGCATAGGTTTGTGCTGCGAAATACCGTAGTTCCCAATCGGCAATGTTGATGTTCTTTATGATAGTGTCTGTGTATCTCTTGGCGAGTTCGATGTATTCTGCATCCGGCAAAACCTCGCGAGCAGCGGCAACTGCCAACGGGAGAATTTTCGCATATTCAGTATCATGTCTGAAGATTTTTATATCCAGTGCTTCATATGCGTCGACAGCGGAGAGGCACTTTTCATAATCTCCATTCGCGAAATAGCTTTCTGCCAGAAGCAACCAGTAGCTCCCGAAAGCCTGATAAGTTTCCTTGTTTGATTCGAGAGAACGGATACGGCGAACAATGTTGTCATTGTTCTTCCATGACACAAAATCATTAACGGCTTTCTCTGTGATAGACATCCGTCCAGGTAGCTCAAATTCGCGTACCATGTCCACCATGTAGTCATACGCGTCGGAGCTTATAGCATCAAATACTTCGCGGGCTGCGTCATCCAGTTCCCAGCCATCTTTTAGATATTGCAGTTCGTTCTGGGTGGTAGCCGATACGTAGCTTGTAACTGAGTTGATTGCCATGTAGACGACGGTCATCGCCAAAGCTTTCTTATCTTGGGCCATAACGGCAGACATGATCGACATTGGGTTTGGGATGATAGATCTGATGGCAGAGGCCTTATTTTGCTCAAAAAGATATTCGATACGTTCGCGCTTCACACTTGCCATTCGATAACGGTTTAACGCCTGCCTGATACCCCGCAGTCTCTCTTGAGTATCCTCATCAACCATCTCGGGATCGGTTTCGTCGACAACCAACGAATAAATCTCCTCTATATAAAGACGATTGTTGCTTTCGGCGTTGATCTGACGAGAAAGGTAGGTTAGCCAGTTCAACATGTTAATAGAGTTGCGTTGGGTATCAGTGAGCAAACTAACCGGATCTGGCGTTGCCGTTACTACGGCGGTAGGAGTTGGGGTATTTGTTGCCTCGATTGTGGGAGTTGAAGTTAATGCTTCTGTTGGCTCTTCAGTGGGAACAGCATTATCTGTTGACATGGAGGTTGTCTGTTGGCCTCTAGATGCTGGTGGATTGACCTTGTCCTGAGTGGCACATCCAGTCAACAGCATGATTCCTGCGGATAATATCGCTGCAATTTTCACGAGCTTTTTCCGTGATTTATCCATTCTGGCTTTCCTCCAGTTAAGCATCTTTGAGGATGTCTGTGTTGACAAACTCAACCATATTCAGAATTCGCCGCAACTGCTTATTCTCCTTGTTTTGGAAGCATACAGGTTTATATGTTTTCGTGCACTAACCACACGTTGTTACTGCAGTGATGGAGAAGTAATCCTCCGTTGGCGGTAGAAGCTTGGATGTAATATAATCTTCGTCGAAAAAGATGGAGCAGAACATGAAAAGAAAAGATTGCAGTACGGGTGCTTAGTTTGCTATTTTACGGTTATGCTCACTGAATATGGTATGCGGTGTGTGATATACTTAAAACGGCTGTAATGCTTGGAATTCCTGGCTAAGATGGCATAAACACCACGACACGGAAGGATTGGTTTCAAAGATGACAGACATAGTTCGGTATGAATCAGATCCTTTATCGGAACAGCTCAAGGCAAAGTGGGCATCAAGACTGAAGCCTGTTGATAATTTCACTATTACAGAATGGCCGGGAAAACTTGAAGATACTTCTTTAATTTGCGATATCGCTGTCCAGGATCAGGACTTGTTTGCGGAACATTCTTCCGATGCGATTATCCCATATGTGAATCAAGAAACTGCTGACTATTATGAAGTTTTTGATTTCACTCAGGAGGAAACACCTAAAGCTAGTGCTGAGAAGACTGCTGATTATGCAGATCGGCTGGACAAAAGCATCGCTTTAGCCAGCGGCCTTCTCACTGGCCTGATTGATGTGCTGTTTGTTGGTGAATTCTCCATTGAGAGAGCAAAACAGTACGGCGAAAAAGACGTTGAAGATATAGTCAAAAAGACTGCAAAGAAATTCGGATATAAAGGGAATGATATAAAAGGTGCAATTGAACACCTTGAAAAGAAATTTCCAATAGCAGCGGACAGCAAAATAGACGACTACGGTGGTGCCAAGCAGCACCATCTCTGGGATTTTACGCATCATTTTAGTATTTTGGGTCTTCTTTGCTCTGTTCTAACGCAGTTCACTGGCAAGGTAATTGGCACCAACAAGGAAGGAATGCTCTTAATAAATGATGTTTCCGAGTGTACTTGTCAAGAAAAGTAGACACGAAAAATGTTTTAAAATGATAATTTTTTTCAGCGGTAGACACGGAAATCATTTTTCATGATTCTTCTTTTTCAGGAATAGACACCAGAGACATTTTTTATTCATTTCCATTTTCAGAAGTAGACACAATCTCTGGAACGCTTGGGTTTTATGATATCGCCAATGTGGATGGCTCTCTCACTTATGCGCACTGTAAAAGCAATGCAAAAGTGAAATGCCGGAGGCTCTGTACGGCGCTCCGGCGGATTTGGTTGATCTACTTTTGGTCTTTGTCTGATTTGTCAGATTGGATCAGTTTTCCGTTTGCAGCCAGGTTCCGTCCACAGCGCTCAGGTAACTGTTGCCCACGCGCCAGGCCAAGGTGGCGGTTGCTTCCTGAACGTTCACGGAGAGGAACCAGCATTCCTCCAGCGCGGACGAATCGTCATCCGTGTTCACCAGCCCGGCCTGTCGGAACAGCGGCAGTGCGTCTTCGGCACGCAGAACCTCCGATGCCCGAGTCAGCGGCTCAAAGCTGCACCAGTTGCCCTCCAGTATCAGCAGACCGTCCTCGTCGGAATAAACGACGGTCACATAGCAGGGATCGATGAGAATCGCCGGGCGGGTCGGGCCGTCATCCCGCAGAAGCTCAGCAGACCAGCGGACCGGCAAGCCCTCCAGCGTCAGCGCGTACACGGCCTTGCGGCAGGGTGTGGTGCCCTCCATGCGGCCCAGGGTGCTGAAGGATACAGGCATTGGCGCAACATTCTCTGTCGCAAGCCCCAGGCGGGCCAGCAGGCTTTGCCCCTCTGCCAGGGTTTCCGCCGCCCGGGGCGCACCGAAGCCGCTCTCCTCCGGGATGGCGTTCCATGTGTCCAGATTGTAATAGTAGGTGCGTTCTTCCCCTGCGTCTGCGTGGCGATAGATATCGAACCGTGCCTGCATGTTTTCCGCGCCGCGGTTGTGGTCGATGCCGCAAAAGGGGATGCCTTCTCCGGTCAGGGACCAGAATAACGAATCATACTCGCGCTTTTCTTCCTGAACCGCCGAAAGGTCTGTGCCGAAGGTCTCTGTTTGAAGCGCCTCGGCGTTGATCGCGGGGGCGGTCACGCGCCAGACCACGGTACGCGATTCCTCCGCCACAGCGGCGCCCAGGCTCAGCGACAGCAGCAGGGCGCACAGGATCAACAGCACATTCCGCTTACTCATTGACGGGCACCTCCTCCATGAAATGAGCATAGTAGTCATCCTCCGCCGCGATGGAAACGGCGTCGTTATAGCGGAGCATCATCACCTCTTCCAGCACATAGGAAATTTCTGCACGGTATACCCCGCCGTCCGAGGTCATGATCCTTACTTCTACACCTTGAAGCTCATTCAGATTGGTCTCGCTCCAGGTCCGGATTTCCGTGATCCCGCTTTCTTCCATATTGCTGTGCGCTGTCACTGCTTCCACGGCGATGGAAGCCCATTTCTCATCCCACGGGTCCATCCGGATGTCCGAGACCATGAGACCATCCGTGTAATAACGGTCGTCCAGGTCGACGCTGCCCTCGATCAGCCTGCCGGTGGCCACGTCAATGCTGCCGCGCCATCTCCGGCCTGTGTCGCCCACTTCCGTGAAACTGCTGGAATAGGCCATGCGGCTGTCGCCGTATGCGTTTCCGCTGTCGAAGGGTTCCACCGCCTCGTAGGTGCCGCGCCGGGCGGAGAGGGGCATGCCCAGCAGCAGATGCAGTTCCTGGCGCAGCTGGGTCTCATAGCCGGACAGTTCCTCCGGCGTAGCTGTCATGTCCCCCTGATCCAGGGCGATCAGCTGCAGCAGCTCCTCGTCCGTGAGCCGCCGCGCCGGACGGAAGCGGAACCCCTCCAGGCCGTTGAAGTCCTCCTCGTCCAGGGCGACCCGGCCCACGCCGTCGTCGATCACCAGATCGGTGAAGGATGTCTCCGGGCGAAGGCCTGCACGGGTATACAGGCCAGTCAGCTCGCTGCGGCGCTCATTCTCGTCGTCCCGGAAGGAGCGGATGCCCACCTCAATGCCGCCGCCCCGCATGCAGTTGTGCCAGGACAGCGCGTCTGGATCCAGGGTGATCCCCAGCTGCCCGTAAGCATCCACCACTTGCAGCAGCTCCTCGTCCGTGAGATCACGGTTGGGCAGCAGAAGGAAGCAGGGCTCGCCCTCGTACTGCTCCGGCGGCAGCTGGATGACACTGACGTGAACCCGCTCTGTCAGGTTCAGGATGCTGCTCTCCGGGCGCTCTCCGCTCTCCCAGCGCCGCTGGATCTCCGGCAGGCGTTCCCGCTCAGATGCTGTCAGGGCGGGCAGGGCGTATTCGTCGCCGTAGTCCTCATAGTAGGCGGTCAGGTCATCCGCTCCGTAGGGGTTCGCCTCCACCACGGGCCGTGGCATCGGCGGTGTGGTGGGCAGGATTTCCACTGTGTTTTCTGCCATTGCCAGAGGCGGCAGGACCATGACCGCGCACAGTGCCAGGGTACAAATCTTTCTGATCATTCAATCTCCTCCTGTCTGTCAGCTGCTTCCGCGTCTTCCGGACGGCGCTTTCCGGCTGGCAACTGTATCATGCCACAGGGTATGTAACGGAGTCATCATCGGGATGTAACGGAGTTGTAAAGGTAACGGCGGTGCCTTGGCCGGGCAAGGATGAGAAGGTCAGACTGCCGCCGTGCAGCTCCGCGATCTGCCGACACAGCGCCAGCCCCAGACCGGCTCCGCCCTGGCGGCGGGTGCGCGCCTTGTCTGCCTTCCAGAAGGGCTCGCAGGCATGGCGGAGGGTTTCTTCGCTCATGCCGATGCCCTGGTCCTGCACCGTAAATCCATTCGGCTCCGCCCGCAGGATCACCATCATCCCGGTGGAGGAGGCGTGGATGGCATTGGCGGCCAGGTTGTCCGCCAGCAGGGAGAGCAGTTCCCGGTCTCCCGTAATGGCGCTGTCCGCGCCTTCCACGGCGATCGCAATTCCATCGGCCTGGGGTTGCAGCCGCTCCGCCGTTTCCCGGAGCAGTTCCGTCACGGAAACACGCTCAGCCTCCGGCGGTTCATGTCCCATGGCTGTCAGCTTCATCAGCTGCTGATCCATATCCGTGAGGCGATGGATTTCCTTCGCCATGCTGTCCGCAATCCTTTTCCTTTCCTCCTGCGGCAGCTCCCGTTCCAGCAGTCTCGCATTCCCCAGCAGGGAGGTCAGAGGGGTGCGCATCTCGTGGGCCAGGGCTTCCAGCAGAGCCTGCCGGGCCTCGCTCTCCTCACGCAGCCGTGTCTCCCGGGTTTCTACGGCTCCCTGCATCTCGGAGAACGCCCGGGCCAGGGTGCCGATCTCGTCCTTCTGGCCGGTTGGCAATGGAACCGTGGTATTGCTTTGCGTCGTCATGGCCCGGGCGGCTTCCGTGAGTTTCTGGAGCGGGCGGGTCAGGACACCGGCCAGAATCAGCGCAAGCAGAATCAGCAGGGCAGATGCTCCACCCGCCACGGCAAAGGCCATCCGGCGGAAGGTATCTTTCAGGGCGTAAATGTCCCCGACATCCCCCAAGAGAATCACGGTCAGATTGCTGTTCACCGGCTCTGCCACCGCATAACGCTGAGGCCGGCTGCCGGTGTCCAGCATGGCCACCCGCTGGCCGCAGATCAGGCCGTCGTAATACCTGTTGGGCAGCAGCGCATCTGCAATAGGATTGCCCCGCCAGCAGAAGATCAGGTCGATGCCCTGCGCATGGTAGTACTGCGTGTACTGCCTTGCATATGCCACAGCCTCCAGATAGGTCAGGCTCTGCATGGTCTGCTGCACGTCCCGGAAGACAACGCCCTGGGTGGCCTGAATGCGGTTCTTCTCACGCTCCAGGGAGAGGGTGAAGCTGTGCTCGCTCATGAACCAGGCGATGCCGAAGAGCAGGGGAACGGTGACCAGCAGGATCAGCGCGATCAGTCTTTTCCGCATGCCGCACCTCTCTGCCAGCGGTAGCCATATTTATAGACAGTCTCAATGCGTTCCGGGCCGAGCTTTGCCCGAAGCCGCTGCACATGGACATCCACGGTGCGGGTTTCCCCGACAAAGCCCCAGCCCCAGACAACGGAGAGGATCTTGTCCCGGCTCAGGGCCGCCCCGGCGTTCCGGGTCAGCAGTGCCAGCAGGTCGAACTCCGTCGCCGTCAGCGGCACGCTCTCCCCGTCCAGCACCACGGACCGGGCGCTATAGTCAACGGTCAAACTGCCATCTGTAAAGATTCGGGGCTGTGTTCTGCGCAGGATCACGTCGATGCGCGCCAGCAGCTCCTCCGGCTCGAAGGGCTTGAGGATGTAGTCCTCCGCGCCCATGCGAAGCCCCTTCACCCGGTCCGCCACCGCTGTCCGGGCCGTGAGAAACAGCACCGGGATCCCCGCGTCCAGCAGATCCCGCGCCAGAGAGAAGCCGTCCTCCCCGGGCATCATGATATCCACCAGTGCCAGATCTGTGCCGTGGCTCCGCAGGACGCTCCGCGCTTCCTCAGCATCCGCAGCGCCCAGCGGCAGATGCCCTGCCAGTTTCAGCACCGTGCCCAGCATCTCCCGGATTGCCGGTTCATCATCCACAAACAAAATCGCTGCCATATTCATCACCTTTTCAAGTATATCACTGAATGAAGAAAAAAGTTGTAACGGTGTTGTAAAGCAAGCAAAAACGCCTTCCCGAAAGCGAAGAGAGAAGGCGTTGCAGCAGATTTCCACCTGAGTAGTTTTCATTCATCATGGGATCATTTGAAAATGCCTCAGCGCCTCCGCAATGACCTTCTCCTTCTCCGGCGGGCATTTCGGCACCCGATTGCCCTCTGTCTTCGCTCTGTTATAGCAGTCCCTTTCGATGATCCCATGTATGGTTCCATATCTGGCTGCTCCCAGTTTTCAATGATCGCGGCCAGATAGCTGTCTTCTGCTGTTGTGTCATCGGTGATTTCTTCTTCCGAAGTGTTATACATCTCCGAGCTTTTTCTGGTGCGGCTTAAATCAGTACTGAATTAAAAGTCAATGGTTTTTTCCAAATCATAGATTTATAGATTCGATTTGGAAAAGATATGATGGACAAAGATCCAATGAGTGAATAAGCAGTCAAATCGCAGGAATTATTATGGAGAGGCAGAAAACTCACGAAAAGAACAGGGAAGCGGCATCAAAAAACACAGGCGGGCGAGCCTGTGTTTCCGTGGGGATTTCGCCGGAACGCCCGGCCTTCCGCGCAGAAAGACCGTTGATTGAAGCGCTTTTTTATCTCCAGCGGGCGGCCGGGAGGCCGTAAGCGCTTTCCGCATGGTATACGGCATTGCGGATGGCCCCGCTGACCGCCTCGGCGGCCAGCGCGCCGACCAGATCCTGATCCGCCTTCACATTTCCTACGGATACGGCATAGATGCTGTCGCCGTCGGCGGAGGTGTGCACCGGGCGGATCGATCTGGCATATCCGTCGTGGGCCATCCCCGCGATCTTGCACAGGGAGGACTTTTGAAATTCCGCGTTCGTGATCACGACGGCCAGGGTCGTATTGCCGGTAAACCGGTTCTCCATGACCTGGATGGAGGAGGCCATATACTCCATGGTGCTGCGAAGGCCGGCCCTGTCTTCCGTCAGAAGGCCGGCGATCTGCGTCCCCGTTTTCCAGTCATACACGTCGCCCAGGGCGTTCAGCACGACCGCCGCCCCGATCTTCAGGTCGCCGATCTGCAGGGCATAGCTCCCGATGCCAGTTTTCATGCTGAAGTCCATGCCGGCGATTTTTCCGACGGAGGCGCCGCAGCCGGCGCCATAGTTTCCGTCCCGATAATTCGGCGCCTCAAAGGCCCGCCGGGCCGCCTCATATCCCATGACCGCGTCCGGCCTTACCGAGGATTTCCCGACGGAGAGGTCATAGATATCCGCCTGGGCCACCAGCGGAACCAGCGCGAAGCCGGTATCGTATCCGATGCCGTGCTCTTCCAGGTAGGCCATGACCCCATTGGCGGCGCCCAGCCCGTAGGCGCTTCCTCCGGAAAGGAGGATCGCGTGAATGAACTGGGCGGCCATCAGGGGATTCAGCAGCTGGCTTTCCCGGGAGGCCGGCCCGCCGCCCCGCACATCAAGGCCCGCGCGCATGCCCTGCTCACAGATAAAAACCGTACAGCCCGTGGCCGCGTCCCGGTTTTCGGTCTGGCCGATCCGGACAGGGCCTATCTCCGTAATGGAAATCTCCTTCATCCGTTTCATCTCCTCCGCTGCGCTCCGGCGGCGCTGATTTAAAACAGAGATCGTTCCGCTTCTCCGGCAGCGGCGCCTCGTCCCCCAGATAGAAGGAGGTGAAGCCCACCTGGTTATAGCAGATGTTCCGCATGGTGTTCATCCCTCTTTCGTGATCCTGTTCGGAGCCTCATTCTCCGGAAGGTTATTTACATATGCCGGGTATTTTTCAACGCGGAAACAGTATATCACAAACGGCGGGAGATGGAATCGGTATCGATGTTTTCTTCCTGCATGAAAAAAAGCGGCCTGTCCGCGAGGGGACAGGCTGCGTCCATCGGGTCCTCGTAAGCCCTGAAGCCTGCGCTGAGGTTCAGAGAAACAGCGGGAATTGATTGCGGGGAAATCCGCGCCGGCTATGCGCCTGTGCTTTCCTGAAGGATCAGAATCGGCTTATGGACGATATTCATCTGTCCGCTTTCCGGATTCCGGATCGCCTTGTCCAGCAGGACCAGGCAGTCCCTGCTGATCTCCTCCAGCGGAATCCGGATGTTGGACAGGGAGGGAATGGAATACATATCGCTGTTGGAGCCGTTGTAGGAGATGATTTTGACCTGCTCCGGCACCCGGATCCCCCGGATCAGCAGCTCATGCAGCGCGCTGATTCCCATCTGATCGTCGGAGAAGAAAACGGCCCGGCAGGAATCCCCGAAGGCGGCGACGGCTTCCGCCGCTTCCCGGCCGCCTTCATAGCCCGGCGTGACCTGCAGAATCCTTTCCGGGGGCAGCGGGATCCCGAGGCGGGCGCATTCCCCGATGAAACCGTCCCGGCGCTCCCTGCCGGCGGTGGACAGCTTCCGGCCGGAAACGAGGCAGACTCCGGAGTCTCCGGCCCGGGAGAAAAGCCTCGCGGCCAGCTCCCCGACGTTCTGATTGTCTGCGTATACATAGTGGTGGATTTTTGAAACGCGGTTGAACACAACGATGGGCGTATCGATCCGGACGGTTTCGAGATAGTCCATATCCTCGGAAGACATCCCCATAAAAATGGCGCCGTTAAAGCACTCCTCGCGAATTACGGAGTCCATCCTGTCAAGCTGGCCCTGGGTATAGGGATAGAGGGTGATCTCCGGTTTCATGTCCCCGTTTCCGCACAGCAGCTCATGAATGCCGGAGAAGAAACTTCCCATGACCGAGACATGCCGGGAGGATGCGAAAAAGACGGCGACGATCATATGATCCGCCTTCATCCGCAGCCGCTTCGCATAAACGTTGGGCTTGTAATTCAGCTGCCTGGCGGCATTCTGAATCTTTTCCTGGCTGGCCTTGCTGATCCGGGCTTCGTCTCCCAGACCGCGCAGGACCATGGAAACGTTTCCGATGCTCATGCCGGAAAGCTCTGCGATCTCTTTTAAGCCTACCCTGTTTTTTTCCATGATTCATTCCGCCCGGCGATGGTATGCCGGCATCCGTCCTTTATTGATTCAGGTCAGTATCCCCAACAGGTATCTTTGCATAAATGCCGGCGGATGTCAATAGATATGCAAATATGTTTTTGCTGTTTTGACCGACAAAATTAATTGTGCTTTCTGGGATGAATACGGTCGGATACAAAAAAGAATTCCCAGAAAGGATTGACAGCGGGCGGGATTGTGGATATAATAAAGTCAGAAAAAGCAAAAACGATTTTGCAAAATATCAATAACAGGAGAGGTTAGTATATGAACCGTGTTGTACGCACAGAAAACGGCCTGATCAGGGGCCTTCCGGCTTCGGATCCCCGGATTACCAGCTTCAAGGGGATTCCTTTCGCGGCTCCGCCCATGGGCGAAAACCGCTGGCGCGCGCCTCAGCCCTGCCAGGACTGGGAAGGGGAGCTGAAGGCTTACGAATTCGGCCCGATCTCCATGCAGGATAAGGGAAAGCCGGGGCGGGACAATTTCTGGTCCCGGGAATGGGCGGTGGACTTTGATTTGCCCATGAGCGAGGACTGCCTGTATTTGAACGTCTGGGCGCCGGCCGACGGATACGCGGTCGGGGATGCGGAACAGTACAGGAAGCATGAGGACGATCCCGTGAAGAGACCCGGGAATCTGCCGGTCTTCGTCTGGTTCTTCGGGGGCGGACTGCAGGTCGGCAACACAGCGGAGATGGAATTTGACGGAGAGAGAATCGCCCGCCGCGGGGTGGTCGTGGTCACGGTGAATTACCGGCTGAACGCATTCGGATTCCTGAGCCATCCGGATCTGACCCGGGAGGATCCCTCCGCGCCCGCCAATTTCGGCTTCCTGGATCAGCAGTTTGCGATGAAATGGGTCAAACGGAATATCGCGGCCTTCGGCGGGGATCCGGGGAATATCACGATCGGCGGTCAGTCCTCCGGCGGCATGAGCGTCTGCGTGCATCTGGCCAATCCGGCCAACCGGGGGCTGTTCCGGCGGGCGGTGCTGGAAAGCGCGGTTTTCATTCCAGCCTATGCGCCGAAATTCATCTTCGGAACGGATCTGGCCGGCGGAGAGGAACACGGAAAGGTCTTCCTGGAAAAGCTGGGGGTCCGCACGATCGAGGAAGCCCGGAAGATCCCGGCGGAGGCGATTCTGGAAGCGGCCAATCAGATGCCGCCCCACTGGTTTGATTCTGTGATCGACGGCGTGTATATGAACGGCCCCGCCTATGAATGGTTCCTCCAGCCCGGACATATTGACTGTCCCGTGTTCATGACTTCGACGGATATCGAGATGATCATGCGGCCCCGGAATCTGAAGTCCAGGGAGGACCTGGAAAAGCTGGCGGCCGGCCTGGAAGGCCTGGATCGGAACGCTTTCCTGAAGCTGTTTGAGGGGCTGGAGGATCCGGAAGCCATTCTGGATGCGGCGGCGGTCTCCGGAATCGAAATGGCGGGGCATGCCATGGCGAAATCCCTGGAGAGCCCGGTCTGGATGGGCCGCTTCTCGGCGGAGATTCCCGGTTGGGACCATCCCGGCTGCTTCCATTCCAGCGATATCTGGTTCTATTTTGAGAATCTGGCCAAGTGCTGGCGGGTATTCACCGGAAAGCATTACGATCTGTCCCGGCAGATGTGCGACTACTGGGCGAACTTCATGAGAACGGGGGATCCCAACGGGATGGGCACCGACGGGAAAATGCTTCCAAACTGGCCCAGGCTTGGCGAGGATACGCCCTGGCGGATGGAATTCGGAGAAACAGCGGAGCGGACAAAGGCCGATCCCTCCCCGGTCATGAAAGTGCTGCTGGATGCTTTCGCCGTTTCCCACGGCTTGAAATGAGGGCAGGGAGGCTTTCATCATGACGATGAAAATGAAACCGCTCCGGAAAAAGCTTCCCCTGAAGCGCTTTCTTCCGCTTTATGTGATGATGGTTCCGGGGCTGGTTTATCTGGTGATCAACAACTATATGCCCATGCCGGGGCTGATGATGGCCTTTGAAAAATTCAAGTATACCAAAGGCGTATGGGGAAGCCCCTGGGTGGGCGTAAAGAATTTCACCTTCCTGGTCAACAGCCGGGATCTGTCGCTGCTCCTGCGGAACACCCTGCTGTATAACCTGGCCTTCATCGTGCTCGGAACGGTGCTTTCCATTGCAGTGGCGATCCTGCTGAATGAGCTGCGGAGCAAGCGGATGCAGCAGACCTTTCAGACCCTGATCCTGATTCCGCACCTGATGAGCTATGTGATCATTGCCTATATCGTCTACGCCCTCTTCGGAGGGGAATACGGCATGATCAACGGCTCCATTCTGAGGCCCCTTGGGATTGCTCCGGTCTCCTGGTATACGGAGGATAAGTACTGGCCGTATATCATCACCGCGGTCTATCTGTGGAAATCATTCGGCTACAGCAGCATCATCTATTACGCGACCATCGTCGGCTTCGATGGGGCGCTGTATGAGGCGGCGCTGGTGGACGGCGCCAACAAGTTCCAGTGCATCTTCAGAATTACGCTGCCGCTGCTCAAGCATGTCATCATTACGTTGACCCTTTTCTCCATCGGGCATATCTTCTATTCGGATTTCGGCCTCTTCTATCAGGTGCCGATGAATTCGGGCATGCTGTACAACACCACCTGCACCATCGATACCTATGTATACAGGGGGCTGATGGAGGAGAACAATCTGGGCCGGGCGTCCGCGGCAGGCTTCATCCAGTCGATTGCCGGCTTCGTCTGCGTGCTGACGGCCAACGCCGTCGTCCGCCGGATCGAAGCTGAGAGCGCGCTGTTCTGAGAGGGGGGGAGACACGTGAGAAGCAAAGGACTGGAGCGGGCTGCCCTGATCATTCTGATCCTGCTTTCCCTGCTCTGCGTCGTTCCGCTGATTCTGGTCGTTACCTCCTCCTTTACGTCGGAGAAGGCGCTGTATCTCTATGGCTATTCCCTCTTCCCGTCGGAAATCAGCCTGGATGCCTACCGATATCTGCTGACGTCCAAGGATCAGCTGCTGCGGGCCTATCTGCTGTCCTTCGTGGTGACCTTTGCGGGCACGGCCTGCAGCATTCTGATCACTACGCTGCTGGCATATCCGCTGTCGAAGCCCGAGCTGCCCGGACGGGGATTTTTCTCCTTCTTTATTTTCTTCACCATGCTGTTCAACGGCGGACTGATTCCGACCTACCTGGTGTATTCCCAGACCTTTCATATCAAGGATACGATCTGGGCGCTGATCGTTCCCGGGCTGCTGATGAACGGATTTTCGGTGATTCTGGTCCGAACGTATCTGACCACCAATATCCCCAGGGAGATCCTGGACGCCGGCGAAATCGACGGGGCGTCCCAGAGCTGCATCTTTTTCCGCATCGTGATCCCCATGTCCCTCCCGATTTTGGCGACGGTGGGGTTTATGAGCGGCCTGGCCTACTGGAACGACTGGCAGAACGGGCTGTATTACCTGGTCCGCCGGACGGATCTGTTCACGATTCAGAATCTGCTGAACCGGATTCAGTCCTCCGCGGACGCCCTGAAGAACAGCACGGCGGACGAGCTCTTCAAGCAGGGGATGAATATTCCCAGCGTCGGGGCCCGGATGGCGATTTCCGTCTTTGCGATGCTACCGATGCTTCTCGTCTATCCATTTTTCCAGAAAGGCTTTATCAAGGGAATTGTCATTGGAGGTGTTAAGGGATGAATCTGGATCTGAAGAATCAGGTTCCGCTGGACTCCACGTTCAGCTATCTGAAGGTAACCGACGGGGTGTACAGGATTCTGGTGGACCGGCAATACTGCAATACGGAACTGATCATCGGCAGCGAAAAGGCCGCGGTGATCGATACCGGCTTCGGCTTCGGGGATCTGCCGGCGGCGGTGCGGAAGCTGACGGAGAAGCCGCTGCTTCTGTTCAATACCCACTGCCATGTGGATCATGTGGGAGGCAACGCCCCCTTCGGACTGCCGGTGCATATGGGCCGCGAGGATATCGAAGCCGCCCGAAAGAGCAATTATGCCGCCTTCCGGGTTCACAGCTGGGACGATCGGATCGCCCGGCTCGGGCCGGAATCCGTGGCGGGAATGGACAGGGAGGAATATCTGAACCGGGGAGCGGGGGAGCTGGTTCCCTGCGAGGAAGGGGAAAGATTCGACCTCGGCGGCCTGCATCTGAGCGTTTTCGCCATATCGGGCCATTCTCTCGGGGGCCGGGCCTATTACCTGGAGGAGAAGAAAATCCTCTATACCGGAGACGCGGTTTTCGCCTGCACCCTCTGTTTCGGCCGGGGTTCCGCCGGAAGGAAAAAGTTTATCGAAGGGCTGAAGAAGCTGGACGCCCTGCCCTTCGAGCAGATCCTGAGCGGGCATTATATCGAGCCCTTTGATCATGAATTCATCCGGAAGGCGGTCCATACGGCGGAGACCGCGGTTTTCGAAACTGGAATCCCGCTGCCCAATCCGATTGACCCGAACGCCAGGGTCTGCTTTCCGCCGGACGCGCCTCCCTCTCAGGAGACGATCGAGCGGATCCGTCAGGGGGATCACGGGCTTGACAACAAGGTATGGGCGCTGGTGCTCAGTTCGCCGGAATGAATCCGGCGGCATGATTCCGTAACAGTCTTCCGGATGCGGAAGATGTTATAAATCAAGAAAGGGAGGTCATTCCAAAATGAAAAAATGGTTATCCATGATCCTGTGCCTGATTCTCCTGGTCTCCATCCTGCCGATGGCGTCCGCGGAGGATAAGGTGACCGTCCGGATGAATACATGCATTGTATTCAGCGACCTGAGAGACCGCGAAAAGGTGGAGGCCAGGCTGGACGAACTCCTGGAGGCGAAGGGGTATTCCTTCAAGGTGGAAATCGTTCCCTTTGATTACGGCAACTACAGCAATCTGGTGAAGCTGGCCGTGGCCGACGGCAGCGTGGACCTATTCAACATGTTCGGGGCCATGTCCCTGGCGGCCGGAGCGGATTCAGAGGCGATTGCCTGCCTGGATGACCTGCTGGAGGAATACGGCAAGGAAACCCGGGAGCTGATCAGCCCCTATATCAGCACGGTCATGGTGGACGGAAAGGTCTACGGAACCCCCGCCATCAAGTCCATCAGCAAGCGCAACTGCTTCCGCTATAACAAGGAGTGGGCGGATAAGGCGGGCTTCGTGCCGGAGAACGTGGTGGACTATGACACTCTGACCCAGGAGATGCTGAAGGTCAAGAAGGCCTATCCGGACAAGGCCATGATTTCCACGGGATACGGCGGAAAATGGTTCTGGCCGAACATGGATACGCTGGGAAGCGACAATTACTACGCCTGCATCATCCTGGACGACAACGCGGAACCCAAAATCGTGAATTATTACGAGACGGATCTCTTCAAAAAGGATCTGGAAATGGCTCGCGTCTGGGCGGACAACGGCTTCTTCGTCAAGGACGCGATCAACGGCCAGAACGCGACCCAGGCCCTCTTCGGGGAAGAGGTTTCCTTCGGGACCTTCTCCGACGACATCAGCCCCGAATTCGTTCTGATGACCGGCTCCGGCAGCTACAATTTCCCGCTGGGATGTGTAACCGCGGAGAAGGAGCCCTGGGCCACCACCACGATGGCGGCCGGATTTACCTGGTGCATCACCGAAAAGAGCCAGCATAAGGCGGAAGCAATGCAGCTTCTGAACCTGCTGTATACGGATTCGGATGTGGCCAACCTGATTATCAACGGCATCGAGGGAGAGCATTACATCCTGCAGGAGGAAGGCAACTTCGTCTATCCGGAAGGCGTCACCATGACCAACGTCGGCTGGGCCTCCCCTCCCGGATTCATGCCCAACAGCTGGATCGCCGCGCCTCAGGCGCCGAACCTGCCCGAACTGTATGATATGTACAGGGAATCCAACGAAACCTGCAGAAAGAGCCCGGCCTTCGGCTTCAGCTTCAATACGGTGGAGGTCGAAGACCAGATTGCGGGATGCAACAACGTGTGCGACAAGTATCTCGGCACGCTGATGCTCGGCATGGGAGACGACGCCATGCTGGCCCAGTTCCAGGAGGAACTGAAGAACAACGGCGTGGACGACATCATTGCGGAAAAACAGGCCCAGCTGGATGCCTGGCTTGCGGTGATGAATCCGTAAGGAAGCGCGGAATCAGGGATATAGGTTGGGGTCTGTTCGCTTTGGCCGGGCAGACCCCGGCTTTTCAGCAGAAAAGGGGAAAGAGGGGCGGAACATGAGAATGAAGTGGCTTGTCCGGGACCGGGCCTTCTATCAGACGGCCGCCGTTCTGGCCGCTCCGGTGGTGCTCCAGAACATGATCACCATCATGGTGAATATGCTGGACACCATGATGCTGGGCAGGTATGGAGAGATCCAGCTTTCCGGCTCCTCCCTGGCCAACAGTTTCGTGGGCATTCATCAGATCCTCTGCATGGGCATCGGCGGAGGCGCGGCGGTGCTGACGGCCCAGTACTGGGGAGCGGAAAACCGGGAGGCGGTCCGGAAAACGACGGTGCTGATGGTCCGGATCAGCATGGTTTTTTCCCTGATTTTCTTCCTGGCGGCGCTGCTGCTTCCCCGGGAGATCATGCGAATCTATACGGCGGACAGCCAGGTGCTGGATGCCGGGGCCGTTTATCTTCGGATCATGGCGCCGACCTTTTTCCTGACGGGGCTGAGTCAGACGCTGACCATCGTGCTCCGTTCCGTCCGGGAGGTGCGCCTTCCCCTGATCAACTCGGTGATTTCCTTCTTTTCCAACCTGTTTTTCAACTGGATGCTGATTTTCGGAAGACTGGGCTTTCCGGAGCTGCAGATTCGCGGTGCGGCGCTGGCCACGGTCATCGCCCGGCTGGTGGAAACCGGGGTTCTGCTGTTCTATCTCTTCCGCAGGGATCAGAAAATCGGCCTGCGCCTCCGGCATCTGAAGGAGAAATGCGGGGAGTATCTGCCGGAATACTGGAGATACAGCGCCCCTGTGGTGCTTTCCGATTTTCTGCTTGGGCTGGGGAATTCCGCCGTATCCATGATCATGGGACATATGAGCGCTTCCTTCGTCGCAGCCAATTCCATCGTGGCCATGGTGGTCCGTCTTTCCACCGTCATGAACCAGGGCTTTGCCAATTCAGGAAGCATCATGACCGGCAACACCCTGGGGGAGGGGGATGTGGAACGGGCCAGAAGACAGGGATTTACCTTCCTGTTCCTGAGCGTTCTCCTGGGATTGGCGGCAAGCTGCGTCATTCTGCTGATTTCCCCGGCAGTGATCAGCGCCTATCAGATTAATGAGGAAACTAGGCGAATCGCTTTCCAGCTGATGAAATCCGTCGCGGTGACCGTGGTCTTTCAGGGAACCCAGTCCATGCTGACCAAAGGGGTTCTCCGCGGAGGGGGAGACACCCGCTTCCTGGTTTTCGGAGATATCATTTTCCTTTGGCTGCTGTCCATTCCCCTGGGATACCTTTCGGCCTTTGTCTGGAATCTGGATCCCTTCTGGATTTATTTTTTCATGAAGATTGATTATATCATCAAAACCGTATGGTGCGCTTTCCGGATGAAGGGCAATAAATGGATCCGGAAAATCGCCCGCTGAGGCGGTCAGCTGAAAGTACGGATCCGCTGCAGGGATCCGTCCGCAGACCGGAGGGTCTGCCGTTCCACCGATACATCCGGCCGGCCTTCGTTAACGACGCGATCTCATCGTTTACCTTTACAGCAGCACGAATCTGGCTTTGTCTGAACCTCTTGCTGACTTCCTGGATCCAATCCCGATAGCTGGTATCGGAGGAAAGCAGTTTGCTCATAGGAAGGCCCTCCAATTACTTTACTGTAAACAGGGCTGAAATCCCTTATATTATAACCGATACAGGCCCGATATTCAATCTGCGGCAATACAAAAAGCAGGTCTGGAATCCACCCGAAAAAGCAAAAAAGGAATGTGCCAAATTGCAAGCACATTCCTTTTTGCTTTTCAGAAATGCGACAGAACCCTCGTTCGATTTACTGTCACATTTCTGTGGGCTGCCAGGCTTCCCGTATTGTGGCTTCCTGCCAGCATCATCCATCTTGGCCATAAAGCTCTTAATATGTGCCGGTTTCACATCTTCGATGTTCAGGACTGAAAACTCACTGGAGAGGTAGTTTTCAAGATACCGCAGCTGTTTGGTATAGTTGCCAAGTGTTTTGGGTGACAAGTGCCGTACCTTACAGTCAAGTTCAAATTCTTTGGAAGCATCGCGAAATGTCATGAATGTCGCCTCCGGATCTGGTAGTGAGATAAGCATTTTTCTATTCTACCAGCGGGGATGGAAGCTGCAACTCTGTCGTTTGGCGAAATGGTATTGTAAACAGGTTAGTTATTCTACCATGCATACCCTCATGATGACTCTGGCTGTGTATGCTGATTGGCCAATAAAATTGACAACGAAATACTGTGTGATAAAATATAAATATCATAGGCATGCACTGATGAACCTGCTATCAGGTATCACAGGCAAGTCTGTGATATTTGTTTTTTTGGGGGTGTATCCGATCGTAGACAACTTTGCAAGGACTTCAACGTTAAGAAGGAAAGAAAGTACACCAAAGCGTCAATATAAGAATCTTATCTTGTTACATCAGATTCAATGTGGAAAAGTATCGAGAATGACCTACGGAGAAAGCGGGCAAAGCAAAAATGAATGAAATGGATCAATTCGTAGAACATGTAATGGAAACGATTGCTTCAAGACGCATTGATAAGGAAGCATTAAAAAAGAAATTGATATCAAACTGGAGTGAGCTGGATAAAAGAGGAGAAAAACTATTGAAGGAAATGAAAGAAATACTCAAAGACGCAGGAGCGACAGAAACTCAGATAGAATGGGGAATCAATTTGCCTAAACTTTCCTGGAGAAAAGAAAAAAGAATGCGTGAACTGGAGACAGAACTTAAGGATGTGCTTGTTGAGATGACCGCAGTCAAAGGTGCGGAAGAGGCTCTGAAAAGAATGAAAGACAAGGGCATATAGAATAACGGTGAGTAATAATAGAAAATGCAAGGCCCAGCACCCTGCGGGAGTCTCTTTAACTGCTCTTATGTTGTGATCTGCATGTACTGCTCGATGTGAACGTTTTGCCGGACAGGCACTCTTTCTATAAAAATAGATACCGGTGTGGCTCAAGGGCCGGAAATCGTGTATAACAATGGGGTGGCGATAATAAGCCACGCTAAATTATTTCAAAAAAATAAAAACACTTTGGCCTTCCCGAACGTTATAAGAGTGAAAGCCGAAGGAAAGGAGGGTGCCATGATCACAGATTTATATACCGTGTATCGGACAGAACTGTTGAAATACTGCTGTATGATATGCGGAAATGTCAGTGATGCCGAGGATCTACTGCAGGAGACCTTCATGAAGGCACTTTCCAATCTGGATCTTCTTGAAGAGCTTGGAACAAAGGAACGGCGAGCGTGGTTATACAAGGTGGCACGAAACCTTTTCTATGATCTTTGCCGCCGACGGGCAGTTGCAAAGAAAAATATCGTAGCGACCGTTGAAGAAACTGATGTCGGGTTTTCTGAAGTTGAGACGGCTATGATTCTTTCAATGCTGCCACCGGATTTGTCCCAGCTTTTCATCAAGCGCTATTTTGAAGGGTATACTTCAAAAAGACTTGCTGACGAATATGGGCTTTCACCGTCAGGGGTACGCGCCGCATTAAGCCGTGCCAGAAGCATCCTGAAAGAGAAACTGAAAGAATAACGGAGGGATGAATTTCATGAAAAAGAACAAAATGATCAACGCCGCAACTTGCGACGCAAGAAATGTAACGGAAGAAAGCCTTACCGGGTATGAAAATATCACCATCAATGCCTCGATCCTGATTGTCAATGAGCGTTCCATGGAACTACTGAACAAATATCCCGTGACCATGAATGCGGCAACTGTTCTGGAAGTCCCTGACGGAGAGAACATTTCTGTACAGAGCATCAACGGCAAAGGCGAGATTGGCCCGGAAGCAGACGGAACCAGAGTTTTCCTGATAGTCAATGGAAGACTTTCCATTGCCGATGGCAGTGAGACGGCAGTGAAGAGCTATTACCGTATCATGGTGAACGGAATGATCCTGATGCCGAAAAGCTATGAAGGCCGGTTTTCGAACATTCAGGTACGCGGAAAGACCGAATATTACCCGGACGGAGCAACGATCCTGAAAGCGGATACGCAGATCGACGATCTGTTTGTTTTAAGAGCAGCGAACACTCTGTACTACTGCTCTGGAAACCTCTTCTTCCTGGATGCCAGGATTGATACAGAAAAAATGATCGAAAAAGGCCTGAAGTTTACCGCAAAGAAGATCGTGATTGCAGAAAGCCTGATCAGCAAACTGGTGACTCTGTTTGATGAAGAAGCCGAGATCGTGAAGGTTCCGGACGGCACAAAGCTCATCGATGACGATCTGGAACTGAAACATAAGACCATCAAAAAGTATGGGACCCGGCTCTGTGTCACGGGCGACGTTTCCATCAAAGATGCCGAAGCCCTCTCTTCCCTGGAATACCTGTTCGCAGATGGTACCGTTAGCGTAAGCAAGGAACTGGAAGATTCTTTTGAAGAGATCGAAAGCGTGTACGACGATCTGAAGATCATTGATCCAGAGTTGGGCATGATCACAGATCGTCCCATGGTCAAGGTCGGAGCTGCGGTTCTTGAAAAGTATCCGAAAGGTGTTCGTGTCGAAGACTGTGCCAAGGTCACTCTCTCGGAAGATCTGAGTGCCGAAGATATCATAGAAAAACTGCATATCGTGGATTGCGCTATGGTTATCTGCTCGAAGGAGCAGGAAGAGGCCGTGGGTATGATTGCCGAGGATGTTGCCATGATTCAGGTGTCCGGGCAGGGTTCGGACGATGAAGACGGCGAGGATGGAGGGGCTCTCGGAATGTTTGGTTCCTTTCTCGGCAAGTTGAAAGATACTCAGATAATCAATGCTGCCGAGTATAAGATGTAAAGACTTCGGCAAACGATTATGATGGATCATAGGGAGCAGATGATGCTAAAAATCAGGGAGCTACAGCCCATAGTTCCATCCTGGGCAAAGGCAGAGCACATGGAAGCCAGCGTTCCACAAATAGATCTATGGAAGTACGGCGCACGATACGAAAAACCCCATATTTTTCCCGGATTATTATGCAAAGCATTTCGGGCACTAAGGAATAAACGCTAATGAAAAAACTCCCATGAGGCTTAACACCCCGTGGGAGTTCGTGTTTCCCGGCCCTTATGCCGCGATCCGCTTTATGGAGGGACAAAACACAGATCTGGAATACTGGAAGCGTCTTGGAAAATATGCAATGAATATTCATTCATGACTGGGCAGCCATTTGACGCATTACGGGGATAAATGATGATGATTTCATCACGTCCAGCTAACGATTTGGCGGTAGATGTGAAAGTCGAACACGCCGCCTTTGTTAGCTGTGCTAACACCCAGCTAACAGCACTGGGGGAAAACGGGGGTATTTTGAAGGAAAATGCGAACAGTGAAAAACGTTAGAAACCCAGCAATGGCAAGGCTTAAAGGCACTTCAGGGAACAGCAAAGGCGAACGCTTTTTCGATCTCCTAAGCGGAACGTCGCGCGTTCGAATCGCGCCGGGATCGCCATTTTGCCTACCAGATTCGACAGATTTGCCCTCAAAAAGGCAACTGTGAAGCTGGTAGGATTTTTCTTTTTCGGGACACTACGAAACGCAAAAATCTGCTAACAGGAGAAGACCACTGTTAGCAGATTTCTAATTTTTCAGCCCGATTTCTAATCGACCTTCGCTGATGCCTATGCTTCAGCGTCTAATTTTTTCGGACGATCGTGCTAATTTTGGCGGACGATGCGAGCGGCATCTTTCCTGAAACTGAAAAAATGCTTGTAAGGCCTGGCGTTTTGAAAGCACAGTAAAGAAAGATCAGACGAACTTCAAGATGGTTTTGATATCTGTGAGGACAATCGTCTGCTAAATGCGGAAGGTAGTTGATTAGCAAGATTAATGCGATTTATTGGCTCTGCTAATGCCTACCGAAATATTTAGCAATGAGGATGTTACAAGGATTTGTACTCTTCTCCAGGACGCCAGGAGTGCCCCATCAGCTGCCGAAATAAGTCCCGAATTCCCATCAGCACAAACCCAAGATGATTGGTTGCCTGAGTGCCATTCTTCGGATTCTTCCAGTTCTCTGGCTGCACTTTAAGCGAGCCATTAGGGTTCAACAAATCGCTTTCAGCCAACCCTGCACCATAGATTCCATCGTAAGGACTGGCTTCAATTAAGACAGCGTTCTCTGTTTCCAGCAGCGCATGTATCAGCACATACTCTCCCATTTAAGTTAAATTTCTTGGTTGAATAATCCCACCAACGTGCATGAAATATTTTTTCCAACATATAGCTTGCTGAATATTCCAATATACCGCAGATCAGTATCGCAAGGCCAAACACAGCCAGTGGGTCCTCAGCGTGTCTGGATAGCAGCAAAGAAATGAATACCGCTCCAAAACCATAAATCGGGCACCACGGACCCACAAGGAATCCTCGGTTGATAAAACGATGAAATTGGATCAACTTACAAAGGACCTCAATACACCATCCAAGGATGGAACACACGAAGAATAATAGCGAATAGTACTGAATCATCTTATCCGTAATCAAGCAAATTTCTCCTCCGTGCAATCAGAAAGCAGGCAAAGATTCGTATTAATTCGTGTGATGCCAACAGAATTACGTCATTTTATGGTCGCCTCAGCATTGATTTTCTGGTAAACCTTTGAAGTGGTCTTTTGTTCTCCTGCATTGCTTTGCTTTCATCGTTAAACTTTCTGGAAATGGTGTTCAGTAACATTAAAAATTCCAGAATCCGTTCTCTGGTATCTTTGGGCAATTCTTTCATTGCAGGAATTGAAGCAGCAGCTGTCTTCGCCCGATCCTTTTTAATTTCGGAAACCGTATGTGCTCCGGTGGATTGCAGCACATCAAACAGAGAGTCAACGAATTTTCGCCGTTCCTCTAACGGAATCTTTTGCAACCACGTTCGGATTTTTTGCTCTGTTCGAATACTTTCCTTTGTTAATTCAGATAATGTGACGAAATGGTCAGCCATAACCTGCCAGGAAAGCCCGTCATGCTGTAGAAGACCGATTTGTGAACTATCCACAATCTGATAATTCTCAGCATGAGCAAGCAACAGACCTACCACGGAGGATTTCGGAACGATGAAATGGATCTTATGTTCAATTCTATGAAATGCATCAGAATGGACAAACTCATCGGTAAACCCAGGACCATCGTTCGACCAAACGGCACAAATTCGATCCTGTATACTTTCCGGCGCTTGAACAGCAGCATAAACCGCAAGGTTTCCGCCTTTGGAATGGCCACCAACCATCAGAAACCTTTCGGGAAACTGATCCGCGACATCCTGAAGATATAAGACTGCTTCCTCTTGGGCAGGAATTTCAGGCAAACATGCCAACAAAAAATCCTCTTTCCATCCGATTAGATCGTCTCCTGTTCCACGGTATGATAGATATGCATGCTTTCTGGAAACAAGAATGGTAAGAGAAGAAAATTGTTTCACCTGGATTTCATCCAGAATTTGCAAATGATTACAAAGCTTCATGTTTCTAAACCGACGAGTATCCGCCATTAGATACAGCATCCATTCTCGCAATTCAAGGGGGGTTGCCTTTTCTTCATCTGGACAATTAGGTAACCCATGGATGGAAAAGTATTGATTGGCGGCTTGTTGTATCGTGATCATCCCCTCGCCTTTACGAGGAACGATCTCCTCGAAATCCAGGTAGCATAATGTGGATAACACAAGATTATCTACTTCATTAAAAACAGATTGAGATAGTGATAAATCTCCGCGCCAACATAAGTATCCAAAAATATTGTTCATTCGTTTCATCGCCTTCTATTGCTGCCAGATATCTCTCATAATACCTACACCCAGTGCTCCTTCCCCTGTATGACATGAGATACTGACAGATAAAGCATCTTTTTCAATCAAAAGATCAGGAAAAGCTGTCTGCAATTCAGCTCTCCATGCTTCCCCCAACTTTTCATCACCAGAATAAGCAGCTCGAATGGCTATTTTCTGTCCATTAAACTTTGCCGTACGATCATATTTCAAAGCATGGATCATTTCACTCATAGCAGCTTTCATTCCACGAACCTTCCTGTAAGCATCCAACCTTTGCCCCTGAATCTGTAAGACAGGCTTTATATTCAATACTGTTCCAACAGCGGCCCCTGCAGGCGTTACTCTGCCGCTACGTTTCAGGTATTCCAGCGTGTTTACAGCCAAATATATGCTGGCATTCAATCCATCCTTTTCCAATTCTTGTACTATTTCTTCTGTTCTCATTCCCAAATCGGCATAGTATTTTGCTTCAAGAACAGACTGCCGAAGGGTTACAGAAATGCGATGATTATCCACAGGAAAAACGCGTCCTGAATATTCTTGTGCCATGCTGCATGCGGTTTCGTAGCTACCAGACAAGCCAGAAGACATAGGCAAATAAATGATATGATCATTCGTCTCAAGCAGTCTATCCCAGATTTCCATCAGCATATAAGGCGTGGGCTGGGAAGTCCTCACAGAAGCTTCTTGCCGTAAGCGATTAAAAAACTCGTTCTGATCGATGGATTGATATTCAAAAAATGGTTCATCGTTTATGACAACCGGCATGGGAACCATATCAATTCCATGCGCTTTGGCCTGTTCTGGAGACAAGCCGCTGTTTGTATCTGTAAGGATTGCGATTCTATTCTTCACTTTTGTTTCCTTCCCATTACAATGATAATACCGGAAGCGGAAACAATCCGCTTCCGGGTCATGAAATGGTCATATGATCCAGTCTATTTTTTCCCATGGCATTTTGCTGGCATTACTGCCAAAGTGGCCATAGCAGGACACCTGAGAAAAAAACGGTTCTGTCAGATCAAACTGCTGTATAATTGCCGCAGGGCGACAATCAGCACGGTTCTTGACCTGTTGGCCGATATCTTCCTCTGAGATATGGTTTGTGCCAAATGTGTTCACGAGAACGGACATAGGCTCTGCCAACCCGATTGCATAACTGAGCTGAATTTCACATTGATCGGCCCAACCTGCCGCGACAATGTTTTTAGCAATATATCGTGCCATATAAGCACCGCTTCTATCCACTTTAGAAGCGTCTTTTCCGGAAAAAGCGCCTCCTCCATGCCGAGCATATCCGCCGTAGGTGTCCACAATGATTTTCCGACCTGTCAGCCCTGAATCACCAGCTGGGCCTCCCAGCACAAATCTGCCTGTAGGGTTAATATAGAAATGTGTCCTTTCGTCAATCATGTTCACAGGAAGCGCCGGTAGAATAACATGGTTTAGGATATCGTTGCGCAAGGCATCTATACCAATTGAATCGCTGTGCTGCGCTGACAGAACAACCGTATCTATTCTTTTGGGAAGAAGATCATCATACTCAACTGTCACCTGTGTTTTTCCGTCTGGCTTCAGATATGGCAATTCACCAATCCGCCGCACGTATTCCAGCCTCTTGGCCAAAGCGTGTGCCAACTCAATTGGAAGTGGCATATAATGGCTTGTCTCACGGCATGCAAAGCCAAACATCATCCCCTGATCTCCAGCACCATTATCCAATTCCTCTTCCTTTGTTTTACGACATACGCCGCGCGCGATATCAGGAGACTGTTCATGCAGATCTACCGTGATCCTGCATGTGTCAGCGTCAAAGCCACAGCCACATTCCGTGTAACCAATCTTTGAAATTACCTGCCTGGCAGCGTCTGCATAGTCTACCTGAGCGAGTGTACTTATCTCTCCGAATATATGCACCTGATCGGCGGCACAGGTTACTTCGCAAGCTACATGGGCTGAAGAATCCTGAGTAAGAATATCATCCAGGATACGATCAGCGATCTGGTCGCATACCTTGTCTGGATGCCCGCAAGTGACAGACTCTGATGTAAAATAGCGAATCATTTTGTATTCCTTTCCAGCACAAACTGCCTGCGTTCTTCGGGAATTTCATTCCAGAGAGCTTCTGCTTTTGGCGCCCAACACTCCGCGTAGTGGTCACATTTTCCACACAGGTGATTAGCACTTTCCGGAGATTGAAGATCCGTAGATTGAGCCCCTGTTTTTTGAATCATTCCGCGTAGTTTCTGTGGATTTTCCAGCATCGGGCAGGGTTGGAACATGTTTTCATTGAAAGGCTGTCCATCATGGTATGCCTTAAACAGAGGAGAACGAAGGCCTTCCAGAATCGTTTTTTCACGAATATTGGAATCCGAATAATGGATAAATACACATGGATCCATGTCGCCGTTTGCGTTTATATGGAAGTACCGTCGCCCGCCAGCAATACATCCGCCGACAAATTCAGCATCGTTTTGGAAATCCATCGCGAACAGGGGTTTCCTTTTGCGATAGTCGCGAATCCGGCGATAAACCACCTCCCGTTGTTCCGGATTAGGCAACAGCTCCGGTGCGGCATCATTGCCCACAGGCATATAATGGAAGTACCATACAAAGTACGCTCCTTTGGAAATCATCATATCGTAGTATTCTTCGGATGTGATAGAATCGTAATTGACGCTGGTATAGCAGCAAGAAATACCATACACGAGTTTTTTCTCATGAAGTAAATCCATTGCTTTGATTACTTTATCAAAAACACCCTGTCCCCGGCGGTTATCGGTTGCGGCTTCCATGCCTTCCAGGGAAATAGCCGGCACAAAGTTCTTCACGCGCAGCATGTCCTCTGCGAATTGTTCATCAATTAATGTCCCATTGGTGAAACACAAAAACACACAGTCATCATGCTTTTCACATAGTCTAATTATATCAGTCTTCCTCACCAGCGGTTCTCCGCCAGTGTAGATATACATATAGACGCCCAGTTCTTTGCCCTGATTGATAATGTCATCAATTTCATCGAAGGACAGATTCAGCTTGTTGCCGTACTCAGCCGCCCAACAGCCTGTGCAATGCAGATTGCAGGCAGAAGTAGGATCCATCAGGATGGTCCACGGAATATTGCACCCGTATTTTTCTTTCAGTTCGCATTGCTTTGGCCAGCCGATCATATTTTCGTTGATGAAAAAATTGACAGCAATTGTTTTTAACACTTCAGGGTCTACATCATGAATCAAGTGTCGGATATATCCGTAGAAAGGATTCTCTGGATTTTCGATGGCATCCTTTACCTGCGTTAACTGGTTGGGATACATTTTCCCACCATACTTTTCTGCCCAACCGAAGAGTGTCCTTATGTGCTTTTCCGGGTCCTTGTACAGATAGTCAAATGCTTTCTGAAGACCAAACTTTTTGAGGGTAACGGACATTTTCATGGAACGCGCCTCCTTTACGCAGCATGAATTACGTTCATAAGATAGCAGTCGCTGAAACAAAATGATATAAGCAAAAACGGCAATCTGTCTAAAAACGAACAGATCACCGTCTGATGTTTGAACTGCAGGAAAAGTTTTATAGAGAAGCAGGCCTGACTTTATTCTGGATTGCTTCCATCTTTTGATCTAATACCTCACATATCTCTGCGCAGCTCCGCAGGTCTTCTGCAATTTCTGGAGAGATATGAACATCCTTTTTGTATCTGATTTTATGTTCCAGGCTGGCCCAGCAATCCATGGAAATGGTGCGAAACTGTACTTCGACCTTCATCATCCTTTTTTTGTCATGAAGAAAGATCGGAATTTGAACAATCAGGTGCAGACTGCGATAACCGTTTTCCTTTGGATTTGCAATATAATCTTTTCTTTTGACAAGAACAATATCATCCTGCTTCAGGAGTACATCAGCCAACATATAGATATCGGAAACGTAGGAACAGATGACCCGAACTCCAGCAACATCATTAATGTTATTTTCGATGCTCTCCACAGTAAGCGGTAATTGTTTTTCGATCATCTTGTTCAGAAGGCTTTCCGGAGACTTTAGACGAGTTTTGATGGATTCAATGGGGTTGCGATCATATTGAAGCGAAAGTTCCTCGTTGAGCACCTGAAATTTTGTTTCCATACTCATCATTGCACATCGATAATATGCCATCAGTTCCCTGTAAGGATGCGCGATTTCCTGTATTTTCCCTTTAACCTCTCCCTTGCTCAGTCGATTCAGCAGAAGGTGCTCGAAATATGTCAGATTGGTTGTATGCGTATCCATGTTCGTCTCCCTTTTAAATAATTGCTCTGAATACGGGCATATGGTTCCCCCAAACAGTTCCCACCTCATCATACCCGCGAATGATCCATGGCACAATAAACGAAAATAGAAATATGTAAGACAACTTCGGAAATTTCAGGTGGTGCGGCCGAAGACGCGCAATTTGAACAAAACGAAGAGCTTGTTTATTGTTTATGTCAATAGCCGATGATAGACTGACCATGTCCCTTATCCCTGCCAACATCATGAAAGGAGAACAGGCATGATACATTTGGATCGTAGAATGAAGAAAATGGTACTGGCTGGCATTGGCGCTGCTGCTCTGGCCCGCGAAGAAAGCAACGGACTTCTTCAGGAATTGGTGCAAAAAGGAGAATCGATTGTTGAAAGCAGTGGAATACGCAATGAAATGCTGCACCGAAATACAGAAGAAGCAGCCGACCCTTCCACTGCGGTGGATTCCTGGCTCGAAACACTGAGCAAAATGACTCCTGAACAATTGAGTGTGCTGAAGGATGCGATTAATTCATTGGAATGGGCAAACGAACCTCCTGCTACGGAAAATATAGACATCGACAACGAAGAGGAGTAATGTGACATGGCCAGGGAGCCAAAGATTGACCAGCATAAGCGTTTAGGCGAGATTATCGAGGTGCTGCGGCGAAACGAAATTACCAGGGAAATGACGCCCGAAAAGCTGTGTGCTGTTATGGAAGAATTAGGCCCAACTTTTATTAAACTTGGGCAAATTCTTTCCATGCGCTCCGATTTCCTGCCCGCAGCATACTGTGAAGCGTTAACACGCTTACGCACTCAAGTAGAACCTATGCCATACGAGCAAGTAGAAGCGATCCTGGAGGGTGCCTATGGACATCCTCTCCAGGATATTTTTGCGTCATTTGACCAAAGTGCTTTGGGAAGCGCATCGATTGCACAGGTTCACTCCGCTGAATTAGTTTCCGGTGAAAAGGTGGTTGTCAAGGTTCAAAGACAAGGCATCCACGAAACGATGAACCGTGACATTGTATTATTAAAAAAGGCGGCAGAAGTGGTCAAATACACACCGCATAAAAGTTTGGTTGATTTTAACCGTGTATTGGACGAAATGTGGATAGTCGCCCAGCAGGAAATGAACTTTCTCACAGAAGCACAGAATTTGGAAAAATTCGCTCAAATGAACAAGGAAGTTGCATACATTTCGGTGCCGAAACTGTTTCCAAATTATTGTACATCCACTACTTTGGTTATGGAACGCATCTTTGGTGTTCCTATTGATGACCATGAAGCGCTTCTGAAAGCCGGATATGATTTAAACGAAATAGGCAGCAAATTGGCGGATAATTATGTCAAGCAGATCACAGAGGATGGCTTTTTTCACGCTGACCCGCATCCGGGAAATATTCGTATTCAGGATGGAAAAATCGTTTATCTCGATATGGGAATGATGGGCACACTCTCTGAGAAAGATCGCAAAACGATCAGTCAGGCCGTTGAAGGCGTTGCGCGGAATAATCCGGAAGCATGCATGGACGCAGTTCTTCAATTGGGTGTAGTCCATGGAGAAATCGATCGCAGAAGACTGTACCGGGATTGTGAAACCATGCTTGATCGCTATGGCAGCATGGATCTCGGAAGTATGGACCTGTCTATTGTTATGAAGGATATCATGGAAATCATGAAAGCACATCAAATTGGGATGCCAGGTGGATTATCCATGCTGGTCAGAGGCCTCGCAAGCATAGAAGGTGTTGTGGTTAATATTGCGCCGTCCATCAATGTGACGCAAGTTGCAACAGCGCGAATCAGCCGGGCTTTTTTGCGGGACTTTGACTGGAAAAGCGCATTAAGCCGCGATGCTCATGCTGTTTATGAAAGCGCGTACAAAGCCCTGGACATCCCTGCGCTGATTTCCGATGCATTAAAAACAGCCCTCCGCGGGGAGGGCGTGCTTGGAGTTGAACATCAATTCGGAGATCAAGCAGCGGAATTGGTCAGGGAAAATGTCAAAAAGATATGTGCGGCTATCATCAGCGCCGCGCTGATCCTTTCTGCTTGTCTCGGAACTGATACAGCGCTCGAGACGGTTGTCCCTTCAATATGGATTAGAATCATTTTGAGCTTTTTTGCATTGCTGCTGACACTATGGATTCTTCTTCCTGCAAAGCGAAAATAGAAAAAGACCGTGGATGATGATTCCACGGCATTTTTATTGATCAGGCCAGACTTCCTGTTCGAATCATTCTCCCGGCCATTTGTGCAATCTCAGCTGTAGATTCCGCGCAATTTCGATTCACCCAGGCCCGAATCAGGCCAGCCGTACCGAAGATGACAAAACTGTACTGATAGTCAAAGCTGGCCTCACCCTCGTTCGGCGCGACCCGCCGAACGAACTGCAGACATTTTTCCCGCAGCACATCATTCAAACGATGCAGGAAATTCATGTCCCCATGCGGGCTCAGCAGCACCCGCACCATTTCCTGGTTCTCTTCGATAAAACCCAGAATATCCCGCAGGATCGGTTCTGTCTCCTGAACCACATTTTCCTTCTCGTGCCGCTCCAGGATTTCATTCAAAGCCTGGAACATGTTGTCTTCGATGTGCTCCAGCATATCAAAGATGTCCTTATAGTACAGATAGAAGGTACCCCGGTTCATATCCGCCAGGTCAGTCAGCTCCGTGACCGTGATTTCCTTCACCTGCTTTTGCTGCATCAGCTCCGTCAGCGCCTGCGTCAGCAGCTTCTTTGTCCTCCGCACCCGGCGGTCTTCTTTTTTGACCTGTGCCTCCATGTTCTGCCCCGCTTTCTGTACAATTTCGATGTTTTTTGTTGAGTAACGTCTTTTGACAACTGTCTTGTTGATTAACCGACGATTGATACTCGAATTGATTATTGATTTCAATCGTCTTTGCGATTATAATCCGCATCGTTGAGTTTGTCAACACTTTGTTCAGTAGAGGAGGAAGCGTAGTGAAAAGATTCACCAAATGGCTGGTTCGCCACCGGGGACTGGTGATCATCATTTGCCTGCTGCTGATGATCCCATCCGTGCTGGGCATGGCGGCCACGAAGACGAAATATGATCTGTTGTACTACCTGCCGCAGGATCTGGAAACAGTCCAGGGGCAGGAAATTCTGCTGGAAGACTTTGGCAAGGGAGCCTTCTCCCTGCTGGTGACGGAGGGCATGAGCGTTTCTGAGCAGGCGGACATGGAAAACGCTCTGAAGGAGATTCCACATGTGGATTCCGTCATCGGATACGCTTCCATGACGAAGGGGCTTTTCCCGCTGGAGATCATCCCGGAGAACATCCGGGAGATGTTCAGCCGGGGCGACTGCATGCTGAGCGCCGTGTTCTTCGACGAGGGATCTTCCTCCGAAGAAACCATGGAAGCCATCCAGAAAGTGCGGGAAATTGCCGGAGAGAAATGCTTCGTCAGCGGCCTGTCCGCCGTCGTAACCGACACCAAGCAGATGGTGGAGGAGCAGGAAGCCATTTATGTGGGCATCGCGGTAGCCCTGTGCGCGGTAGTGCTGATGGTCACGATGGATTCCTTCCTGCTGCCGATCATCTTCCTGCTGTGCATCGGCGTCAGCATCCTGTGGAACATGGGCAGCAACTATTTTCTCGGAGAAATCAGCTATATCACCAAGGCCGTAGCCGCGGTGCTGCAGCTGGGCGTCACGCTGGATTACTCCATCTTCCTGTGGCACTGCTACAAGGAGCAGAAAGCCCATTTTGAGGACAAGGACGAGGCCATGGCGGAAGCGATTCACCTGACCTTCACCTCCATCCTGGGCTCCAGCCTGACCACGGTGGCAGGCTTCGTCAGCATCTGCTTCATGAGCTTCACCCTGGGCCGCGACCTGGGCATCGTGATGAGCAAGGGCGTTATTATGGGCGTGCTGGGCACGGTGGTGCTGCTGCCCTGCGTCATCCGCCTGCTGGACGGCGCGATTGAAAAAACCAGCCACAAGCCCCTGCTGCCGGATGTAGGCGGCATTGGACGCTTCGTGGTCAAACATTACAAGGTGCTGGCCGTGATCCTGCTGATCATGATCATTCCCGCTTTCTACGGGTACCGGAACGTGAGTGTCTACTATGATATGAGCAAGGTCATGCCCCAGGAACTGCCCTCGGTGATCGCCAACAAAAAGCTGGAATCCACCTTTGATATGGCGACAACCCATCTGCTGCTGGTGGACAGTGACGTCCCCCAGAAGGACGTCCAGGACATGACGGAGGAAATGGAGCAGGTGGACGGCGTGAAAAACGTGATCGGTATTGACAGCCTGCTGGGCGCGGGGATTCCGGAGAGTATCGTACCGAAGGACGTGCTGAGCCTGGTGAAGGGCGACCGGTATCAGCTGATGCTCATCAACTCCGCCTATGTGATCTCTTCGGATGAGGTCAACGCGCAGATCGATTCCCTGAACGAGATCCTGAAGAAATATGATGCCGGCGGCATGCTGATCGGCGAAGCCCCCTGCACGAAGGATCTGATCGCCTGCACGGATCATGACTTCACCGTCGTCAGCCTGATCTCCATCATCGCGATCTTCGTCATTATCATGATCGTGCAGAAGTCCTTCTCTCTGCCGGTACTGTTGGTAGCCATCATTGAGCTGGCCATCGCCGCCAACCTGTGCATCCCGTATTATCTGAAGCAGGAGCTGCCCTTCGTCGGACCGATCCTGATCTCGACGATTCAGCTGGGTGCCACCGTGGATTATGCCATCCTGATGACCACCCGGTACAAGCAGAACAGGATCTCCGGCATGGAAAAGAAGGAAGCCGTTCAAAACGCCGTGGCCTCCGCCGCGCAGAGCGTGCTGGTCAGTGGTCTGGGCTTCTTCGCCGCCACCTACGGCGTAGGCTTGTATTCCAATGTGGATATCATCTCCTCCATGTGCCGCCTGATCGCCCGGGGCGCGCTGCTGAGCGTGGCTGTGGTGCTGCTGCTCCTGCCGGCCATGCTGCTGGTGCTGGATAAGGTGATTGTGCATACAACCGCGGACATGAAAAGTGTACGGAATACAGCCAAAGCGTAAATTGGTATGAACAGGATCAATCGTGAAAGGAAGGAATCAACCATGAGTAAAAAGATCATTAGTGTGCTGCTGGCTATGACCCTGGCGCTGGGCTGCTGCTCTGCCCTGGCGGAAAACACAAAGCATGAACGGGTGTATGTCGTTACAAAGCCGGATGGCACGGTGAAAAGCATCACCGACAATATTCGGCTGGAGAACACAGACGGTCTGGAGGAACTGATCGATCGCACCATGCTGACCAGCATCGAAAATCTGGGAGGCAAGGAGTCCTTTGTGCTGGACGGGGAAACCCTCACCTGGCAGGCGAAGGGAAACGATATTTCCTATCAGGGAACTTCGGAGAAAACGCCCGTGATTCTACCCATTGTCCATCTGACGCTGGATGGACAGGAAATCAGCGCGGAAGAGCTGAAGGACAAAACAGGCGAAGCTGTGCTGACCATTTCCTATCAGATGACGGAATCCCTGCCCGTGCTGGCGGTGACGGTGCTGCCGCTGCCGGAAACCGGCGTCAGCGATTTGAAGCTGGAAAACGCCACCGTGCTCAGTGAAATGGGTCGCCAGGTGCTGGTGGGCTGGGCTGTGCCAGGCATGGATGAAAAGCTGGAGCTTCCTGCTTCCTTTACCGTTACCTTCCACGCGGAACATGCAGAACTGAATTGGATGATGACCCTGACTACCGCAGATCCCATTGATCTTGCCTGCAGGGAACTGGATGAGCGATTCGACATGGACGCACACCTGGAACTGGATGAAGCGACTGCGCTGCTGACCGCCCTGCGGGACGGAACAGAGCTTCCGGAAACCACCGGAAAAACCAGGGACATGGTACCGAAAATCACGGAGTTGAATGACGGCCTGACCGGGCTGGATGAAGGCGCGGCGGAGTTGGCCACCGGCGCGGGGACTCTGGCAGACGGCGCTGCTACGCTCAAAAGCGGCGCGGATCAGGTGAATGAAGGAGCAGCTTCCCTCGCTACCGGTACAGATCTGCTCAGTACCAATCTTGCTACGGCGGCGGAAGGCGCTGCTTCACTGGATACCGGGCTGGCCACACTGATCGAAAATAATGAAGCGCTGAACGCGGGTGCGGCCCAGCTGTTTGCAGCTGTGCTGGCGACAGCGAATCAGCAACTGGCTGCCTCCGGACTCACGGAAGCCGGAATCACGCTTCCTGAATTGACAGCGGAGAACTACGCTGAAGTGTTGGATGCGGCGATTGCTCAGCTGGATCCCGATACCCTGAAAGCATCCGCAACCGCCCAGGTGGAGGCTGTGGTTCGCCCACAGGTAGAAGCAAATACGGACACGATCCGTGCAGCTGTCACCGAAAAAGTGCAGGGCAAGGTGTTGGAAGCGGTATTGCAGGCTGCGCAGTTAGAGATGAGCGCAGAACAATACCAGGCAGCTGTCAAAGGCGGCATGATCCCTCAGGAGCAGGCCGCGCAGGTCGAAACCGCTGTGCAGGCGCAAATGGAAAGCGATGAAATCCAGGCACAGATCGATGCGGCAGTTCAGGAACAGATTGAAGTCCTGGTGCAGCAGCATGTGACCGAATTCCTGGAAACAGATGAAACTGTCGCAGCGCAATTGCAGCAGGCGCAGGCCGGTCATGACAGCCTGGTTGCCTTGAAGGAACAGCTGGATCAGGTGAATACCTTTGTGACCGGTCTGAAAGCCTATACGGACGGTACGGCACAGGCAGCCTCTGGCGCAGCTACTCTGAACAGCGGTCTGAGCCAGCTCAGCGAAGGCGCAGCCACGCTGAATACCGGCGCTGCCCAGTTGGCGGAAGGCGCCTCTGCACTGGCCACGGGTGCCGACACGCTGTCTACTGGTGCGGCAGAGCTTTCCACTGGCGCGGAAACCCTGCACACCACTGGTACAACGGTTATGAAGAATACCATCCTGGATGCGGAAAAAACAGCTGCTGAAAAGCTCCTGCCTTATGTGGAGAGTGATTTGACCGTGGCACTGCGCATCTTTGAGGAAACCCGTGACGCTGCCGGTCAGGGCGGCTATGATCTCCGGCCTGAGGAGATGAAGACAGTGACTGTATATATCATTCGGACGGATTTTTGATACCTGAATCATACTTCACCTGCGATATCCTTACAACGCACTCGATTTGTAAATGGTGAACTGCAAAAATTCTGCTATCCTGAATGTACCATGCCAAGGAGGGAATCGTCATGAGTATTGCGGACAGTTTCAAGGTTTTCGGAGCCAAACAAGCGCTGAAATACGTGGATAAGGATTTTGAGCATAACGCCATCAAAATGTGCGATTGGCTGATTGAGCACGACAAGGGCGGCGGCGTCAAAAACGAGGCCACTATGGTGCGTAACGTCCTGCTGGACAAGGACAATAACTGGTATCAGCTGGTAAAAAGTGTCTATACGGAAATTGACGATGGGCAGCGGCGCAAACTGATGGAGAATTTCGTCATCAACGCCTGTATGATCGGAACGCCCACCGGCTTTGCCAACAGCGCCAAATATGACTGTAACGTTCCCTGGGCCATCCTGATGGACCCCACATCTGGCTGCAATCTGCACTGCACCGGCTGCTGGGCGGCGGAGTATGGCAATAAACTGAATTTGACACTGGAAGAGTTGGACAGTGTGATTGCTCAGGCTGAGGAGCTCGGCTGCTACTTCTTCATTTATTCCGGCGGTGAACCACTGGTGCGGAAGAAGGATATCATCACCCTGTGCGAACGTCACCCGGAAGCGGCCTTCCTGTCCTTTACCAATGGAACGCTGATAGATGAAGCTTTCGCGGACGAAATGCTTCGGGTAAAGAATTTCGTACCCGCAATCTCTATTGAAGGCTTCGAAGATGCTACGGATGACCGGCGCGGAAAAGGAACCTATCAGAAGGTTGTCCGTGCGATGAATATTCTGCGGGAGCGGAAGCTGCTCTTTGGCGCAAGCTGCTGCTATACCAGCAAAAATGTGGATGTGATCGGCAGTGAAGCCTACTATGACAGTCTGATCGATCTAGGCGCGAAGTTCATGTGGCTGTTCACCTACATGCCTGTGGGAGCGGATGCTGTGCCGGAGCTGATGGCCAGCGCGGAGCAGCGGGAATATATGTACCATTTTGTTCGGGCGATGCGCGACAAGAAACCACTGTTCACGCTGGATTTCTGGAACGATGGTGAATACGCTGACGGGTGCATTGCCGGCGGGCGGCGTTATCTGCATATCAATGCCAATGGAGATGTGGAACCCTGCGCCTTCATTCATTACAGCGATTCCAATATCAGAGAAAAATCGCTGTTGGAAGCACTGCAGAGTCCCCTCTTTATGGAGTATCACAGGGGACAGCCCTTTAATGATAACATGCTGCGCCCCTGCCCGCTTCTGGATAATCAGGGCCGTCTGGCGGAAATGGTAGATGCCTCTGGCGCGCATTCAACCGACCTGCAAAACCCAGAGGATGTGCATGTCCTCTGCGGCAAATGCAAGGCTGCTGCGGACTGCTGGGCTGTGACCAGCCAGGAGCTCTGGGAGCAGAGCGGCGGACCTGAAAAATGGGAGGCTAAGAAGGAAAAGCTGAGGGAAAGGGACGAGAAAATCAGGGCTGGTCTTGCCGGAAAAAAGAAATAATTATGACGGTGAACCGGCAGAGACTTTCTGTCGGTTCATTTTTCTACACCATCGAGACCAGCATTCACAAACAGGTTCTGGAAGTCTGCCAGTAAGGAAAGGAGGAAAAGCAAGTGAAAAGCGATGCCACGAAAGTTGCCATGTCCAACGCGCTAAAGGGACTTCTGAAGAAAAAGAAACTCAGCAAAATCACGATCAACGACATCGCTTCTGAATGCAATATCAGTCGAATGACCTTCTACTACCATTTCCAGGATATCTACGATCTTGCGGAGTGGACGCTGGAAGAAGCGGCAGGTCGCGCGATTGGCGAAAACCGTACGTATAGCAGCTGGCAGCAGGGATTTGAAGATTTGTTGGAAGAACTTCAAAGCAATCAGGTGCTGATTCTGAACGTATATCGTTCCATGGATCGGGAGATGATCGAACGCTACTTGCTAAAAAAGGCTGAAACGCTTTTGATGCCGGTTGTTGAACAGGAATCACAGGGAATCGCTGTCAGTGAAGAAGCCAAACGACGTGTAGCTGTTTTCTATTCTTATGCCTTCCTGGGCGTTCTGATGGAGTGGATCAGTAAAGGAATGACGGCATCACCTCACGAAATCGTCATGATGGTATCTGCTATCATTCAAGGGGACTTCCGGAATTCCCTGGAAAACATAAGCAGATTAAATCTGCATAGCCAGAAACAATGAATCCTTTCAATCAAAGCGTCTTGTTCAGTTTTTGAACAGGGCGCTTTCTTTGTAAATCGAAAAAGGACTGGTTGCCCATTAAAATAAGCCTGTAATCCAAAATAACGAGGAGGAGATGAACCATGAACTATTTTGAACAACACCTGCTGCCAGAAGAGCGAAATAGCATTCCATATTTATCAACGACTGTTCATCTGCTTGACTTCATCAGCAAACAGTACGGAGTGCAAATTGCATTGTCTGATGAAAGCCAGGAAATACGCTACGCCTTTCTGGAGCAAAGGATCGCTTGCCGGCGGCATAAGCTGCAGAGCATGAATCTGAAAGCTGGAACAAATATCGGTCTGTATGATGTAAACAGTATTGATGAAGTGGAGTGGTTCCTTGCTGTAACCACTGCGGGATTGGTAGCTGTCATGATCCCGTCTGTCATGACGGAGGATGCGTTGAAGAAAACGGTTACACATTATGAGCTGGGCGCTATCATTGCAGGAACATCTTTGGAAAATCGCGCAGCAGCTTTAGGCATTCCCATCATTGCAATGAGTGCTATGGATCAGGAGGGTGCAATGCCGGCTACTGTGCAAAAAACAGATCGTGCCGCGATATTCTTTACAGGCGGAACCACCGGAACGCCAAAAGGCGTGATTTTGAATCATGGGGCAATCATGCGTGGTTCGCTGAATGGTGCATATCGAAATGGAACACGGCTTGGACAGACAATGATAGCCGCATTGCCATTTACCCATGTGTTCGGCATGATTTTCAGCATGCTGTCCGGTTTATACGCAGGCGCTCACATAGCTGTATGTGGGCAGATGAAGGATCTTTTTCGGATTATGGCCAGGGTCCAGCCTACGACGATGATTGCTGTGCCCGGTATGGCTGAAATGATGCTGACAATCGCGCAGAAGCGGGGAATTCAGGCCCTGGGAGGAAAGTTGAAGCTGATTATCTGCGGAGCCGCCCCTGTCCCACCAAGGCTATATACGGGCTTTCAGCCCTTGGGCATTCAGGTTCTCGCAGGATATGGGCTCACCGAAACTGCAAATCTGGTCAGCGGAAATTTGGACATGGAGAATCATCCCAATTCTGTTGGCAAGCAGTATCCGGGCCAGGAGGCGCGAATTGTTCATGAAGAATTGCAGGTTCGTGGTGACATGCTTTTTGATGGATACTGGAAGGATGACTGCGCAACATCTGCCGCATTTGATGACGGCTGGTTCAAAACAGGTGATTTGGCCAGGATCGATGAAGACGGATTTATTTATATCGTTGGAAGGATCAAGAATCTGATTCTCCTTGGGAACGGCGAAAATGTATCGCCTGAGGAGGTAGAAGAAGCATTCTACCGCAGCGCCAATGTCCAGGACTGCCTTGTTTCGGAAACAGTTATTGCGGGAAATCCTGTAATACAATTGGAAGTCCTCCCGGCTGAAGGTGCCTCTGATGAAGCAATCTACCAGGAAATGAAAACAATCAGAGCATCTCTGCCATCCACCATGCAGCCGGCCCGCATCATCATCAGGCACGAGCCATTTGCAAAGAATGCCAGCATGAAAATTATTCGCGCAAAGTGAGGGGAATTTCAATGGAAGAGAAATTGATGACTTTGTTGATGGAAGTATCACCAGACATTGACCTGAAGCAAATATCATCCAAGAGCTATCTTCAGTCAGACCTGGGATTGGATTCATTGAAATGCATGATGTTGCTTATGGGGATCGAAGACGCCTTTCATATTGAGCTGGATGAGTCAGCCATATTTGAAAAAGTGGAGGATGTATACAAGTATCTCCAAAGTCACGGTGCCAAATGAATGGTTTACAAACCGCACACAATGTCAGGAATCTTATCAAAATCGGATTCCTGCAAATAGAAATCCAGAATCAGAAACGATATGATCTGTTTGTCACACGGATCGTGTGAAAAAAGAAGGAGGTTTGAGTCATGTATTATTCCAGCGGTAACTATGAAGCTTTTGCCCGTCCTCTGAAGCCTGAAGGAATTGAACAGAAATCCGCCTATTTTGTTGGCACTGGTCTGGCCGCGCTGGCCGCAGGATGCTTCCTGGTACGCGATGCGCAGATGCCAGGAAAAAACATTCACTTTATCGAACGCGATCCCATCGCAGGCGGAGCCTGTGATGGCTGGAAGTATCCGGAGGTAGGGTATGTGATGCGCGGAGGCCGCGAAATGGACAATCATTTCGAGGTCATGTGGGATCTGTTCCGCTCCATCCCCTCGATCGAAACAGAGGGTATTTCGGTGCTGGATGAATATTACTGGCTGAATAAAGCTGATCCCAACTATTCCCTCTGCCGTGTCACGGAAAAGCAGGGGCAGGATGCGCATACAGACCGGAAGTTCTGTCTGAGCGACAAGGCATCCATGGAACTGATGCATCTGTTTTTTATGACAGACGAGGATTTGGCGGATAAACGCATCACCGACGTACTCAGTGAAGAAGTGCTGAACAGTAATTTCTGGACCTACTGGCGCACGATGTTTGCCTTCTATGATTGCAACAGCGCCCTGGAAATGAAGCGGTACATGCAGCGTTTCGTTCATCATATTGATGGCCTGCCCGATCTTCGCGCTCTGCGCTTCACCAAGTATAATCAGTATGAATCTATGATTCTGCCCATGGTAAAATATCTGGAAGATCATGGCTGCCAATTCCACTTCAATACGCAGGTGATGGATGTCCGCTTTGAGATCCATGATGGACGCAAGGTGGCAAAGCGGGTCGAGCTATTGGCAAATGGTGAGACGGTTTACCTCGATTTGATGGAAACCGATTATCTATTCATCACAAATGGCAGCAATGTTGAAAATTCCACCATTGGCGGGCAGGATAAGGTTCCTGAATATCGTCCTGAAATTCGTTCTGGTGGTTCATTCGATCTGTGGCGTAAGATTGCTGCTCAGGACCCTTCTTTCGGGCATCCTGAGAAGTTCTATGGCAATCCGGAAGAGTGCAACTGGATGGGCGTCACGGTCAATACGCTGGACGACAAGATTCTTCCATACATCAAGAATATCTGTAAGCGAGATCCGCTGTCTGGGAAAGTGGTTACTGGCGGCATCGTAACCGCGCAGGATTCCGGGTGGTTGCTCAGCTGGACAATCAATCGTCAGCCGCAGTTCCATTCTCAGCCCGAGGGCCAGTGCTTGGTATGGCTCTACGGCCTGTATACGGATCGTCCTGGTGACTATGTGAAGAAGAATATGCGGAACTGTACAGGAAAAGAAATCTGTATGGAATGGCTGTACCATATCGGCGTACCAGAGGGCCAGATTGAAGAACTGGCTGCTCACAGCGCAAAGACAATTCCAACGATGATGCCCTTCGCCAGTGCTTACTTCATGCCTCGTACCGCGGGAGACAGACCTGATGTTGTGCCAGAAGGTGCAGTCAACTTCGCCTTCTTGGGTAATTTCGCTGAATTGCCCAGAGATACTGTATTCACGACAGAGTATTCCATGCGCACAGCCATGGTAGCTGTATATACACTGATGAATGTGGATCGCGGTGTGCCGGAAGTCTGGGGCAGTCTATATGACGTTCGCGATTTGTTGAAGGCTACGATCAGTATGCGGGATGGTCGTCCGCTCTCTGAAATGAAGCTGGGAATAAAGGAAAAAGCAGCTGTCCATGAATTGCTCAAGAAAATTCATGGCACGGATATTGAAAAACTTCTGATGGAATACCACGTGATTGGGTAAGTTACTGTTGCCCGCTGGCTTTCATGATGGTCAGCGGGCTCTTTTCCTATTTTGGATTCCACTTCTGCCAGCGCCTGAAACATGATGCGGAGCCTTGACAGTTGATAGATTTGTATCTGGAATCACATAGCAGCGACAGCCAGACGCATGCCGCAGAGTGTTCGCTGCAACTTGAAAGGTGGATACAATCTGCGAAGAGATACCTGCCGGGACATATAAAATATATTTCAGTGGAACCACTACCTCGCGTGTTCGTGTCTTCCAGGATGCTAAGGAGGCAAGCAATACCTTCAACAAGGGTAAGGAGACCATGCCGTTCATATCATGACGCCGTTCTTCCTCGGCAAAGCTGCGCTGGATTATGCCAGAGATGAAGACATTCCGGTGACGGCAGGTTTTCACTGCCAGGCTGAAAACATCACCAGCCATCTGCACCTGATGAACAGTCAGCTGATCAATAATCTGACCTACAAAGCCATGTATCAGCTTGTCTACCAGTATGTTGATGCAATTCATTACCCGACTCAGTTTATTCGGGATATTTTTGAAAAGGAAGTCGGAAAAACAAACGGTTATGTGATTTCCAACGGCGTAAACAGCCGGTTTAGGAAAATGAAAACGGAGCGTCCTGAAGCCTGGAAGGATAAGTTCGTCATCCTGTTCACAGGACGCTACGGATACGAGAAGTCCCATAAGGTACTGATTGACGCCATAAAGGAATCAGTACATGAAAAAGAGATCCAGCTGGTTTTTGCCGGAGAAGGTCCCCTGCACGATGAACTTGCTGCCTATGCAAAAAAGCTGACCAATCAGCCTGTTATGGAATTCTTTTCCCGGGTCGAGATGCTTCAGGTGATCAACAGTGCTGATCTGTATGTTCATCCCGCGGAAGTTGAAATCGAGGCAATTTCCTGTCTGGAGGCGATCTCCTGCGGGCTGGTCCCCGTGATTGCGGATTCACCAAGAAGCGCAACCCGGTTCTTTGCGCTGGATGATAATAACCTTTTCCATTTCAATAATCCGGCAGATCTGGCCAGCAAGATTGACTACTGGATTGTTCATCCTGAGGAAAAAGCAGAATACAGTGAAAAATACCTGGGATACACACAGCAGTTTAAACAGGAACATTGTATGACGGAAATGGAAAAATGATTCTTGAAACGATTACAACACATAAAAAGTTAAGCCGGTGAAAACCTGCCGGTAAGCAGTCTCTGATACTTTGCGGCGCATCATCCTTTATGAGGAAAGTGCTCCATCGCTTTCCGGGCAATGATTTCATGGCCTGCTTCATTGGGATGAATCCCATCTTCACAGATCAGAGACGGATAATCCAGTTCTTCCAGCATCCAGGCTCTGACGTCTGCCAGATGGCAGCCACATTCTGCCGCAGTATATCGTACTGCAATCGCGTATCGTTCCTGCCATCTGGAAATGCTCTCCGGATCATTCCGAAGATACTTCAGGATACGGTCAGCATCCCGTCTCTTTGAAACCCAGCGGTAATACCGGCCTGACATGAGCGGTAACGGTGTGACAAGAACAGGATCAAGATCCCGAGCCCTGGATTCCAGGACAAACTGCTTCAGAAGGCTCCTGAACTCAGCCAGCGGGGTTTTACCGTCATGAAAATGATCCGGATCCTGTGAAACCGCATCCCAGTCCAGATCACAGTCATTGCCACCGAATTCGATGACGCAGATGTTTCCCGGCTCAGTTCTCAGGTTTCGGAATGATTCCAGTCCTTGGTTGACCGTATATCCGTGAACTGCGTAATTGTGAATGGGATACTCGCTGCGTCTCATGAGCCGGATGCATCCTACCCTGGAAACCCTGTAATTTTCTGATTCATCCAGGACAATCCCCTGCGCAGCAGAATCACCGAAAAGATAGATTTCGTTCATTGGTTCTTTTCTCCAATATCGTTTAATCTGGTTACCAATACCAGATTATAGCGTTTATAATATTTTGTCAAGCGGCGTTGTTGATTTGTTTGTTCGTTTGTGATATCTTGGAGAAAATGGACGGAGGATGTGTTCCATGACGCATGATGAAATCCTGAAACGGCTGGAAGGTTGCCGCCTTCCGGAGTGGGATGAACTTCCGGATTTCGGCCTGTATATGGATCAGCTGGTAACCTATGTGGCGAGGACTTTCCCCGGCATCAGCGGAAGGCTCGACCTGACGTCCAGCATGATCAACAACTATGTCAAAGCCGGCCTGATCGACAAGCCGACCGGGAAAAAATACAGCCGGGAAGCGCTGGCCCAGTTGTTGATGATCAGCCTGATGAAAGTTTCCACGCCGCTTGATGTGATGAATAAGATCCTGCATCCGGAAAGTGGAATAGAAACGAAAGAGATGTACAGTTCCTTTGTAGCTACGCAAAGACGGGTCAAAAATGAGATCATCGCAAAAGGAAACATTCCTGCTCTGGATTACGCGCTTGAATCTGCTTCACTGCAGCTTGCGCTACGTTTGCTGATGGACTGATCAAAGGATAGAATAACTGGATGAGATGAAATTGCATGCTAACATACCTTGAAAAAAGCTACAAAAAGCCGTAACCGAAATCCTGACAGATTCCAGTTTGTCGGTGAACCCATTGGCAAAGAATATCGGAAAATAAAGTTACAAAGCCGGTCACATTGGCCGGCTATTTCATATGCAAATCCTGCATATATGATCAGATGCTCCATTCATGATCTTAGCGACGTTTGACTGCGACTTCGACTGCCACCATTAAGGATATATGCCACCTAAGACTTTATAGTTCTGATGTCACTTAACAACTTTTATCACATAGTAAAAAGCCAACATTTTTGATGGTTTAATTTTTGAACGAAATAGCTTCTGTAGTCTATGCAATATCAGACTCTTCCCGGAAACGCAGATTGAAAATGACGGTATAGCTAGCAGACAATGCCAGGAAAACATAGGTTAGAATCAGCAGATACCCCAGAAAAAAACGGGGCAGGGTGATATTTAGAATCTGCTGAAAACAGATAAAGCAGATCAGGTTAGCAGAAAGCGTGTCGAAATAGTTGGTTCCAGCGAACCAACAGCTCCTCACTAAGGAGACAAAATTGCTTCCTATCGTGATAATACAATTAAAGATCAGCACTAGTAGCAGCCAACGTAGAAAAGGTCGGAACGAGTAAAGATAGAAAAGCATGCAGATATTCCCGATGATGCCATAGATATTCTGCATGAGATGAAAAAGTATCTTCTCAAGCATCCCAGCGCGTATTACCTGTCAGCATATCACAGGGCAATGGCAATTATCCTCCACAATGCCAACCGTGATCAGAAAAATGTATCAGCCATGAGGATAAAGCGATTGCAGCGGCAAGGCTTTCAAAGCATCCTGAAGCAAAGAAGCAATTGGCTGCATGTCTCCTGGATAAGGCACGAACATTGATGAGCGCGAGAATGGATCAGAAGCAGGTGCGTAAGCTGGTGCAAGAAGCAGGCACCATTGTGCCGCAATGCACTGAAGCTTTGGATTACGAAAGATATCAATATGCCTGTAACGCAGCTATGTGCTATGCCATGGATGGCTGCACAGCGCAGGCGCTGGAACAAATGGAGGCTACAAACGAAATTGCTTATGCTGCTCCTGATTCAGACTTGTCAATTGCTGAACATCTGATCGAAGAGGTTGCGCCGATTCGGATAGAGTTGGAACAGTTTCAGGAAGCAGAAGATGCAGTTATTCAGTAAGCGCTTCAGATAATCACGGATAGGATGTATACGATAGTAGACATTTGTGCGTGCAAGGACTTCTATCTCGCCGACCGGCTGATGCATGACATCGCGCTGGCGCTGATGGCCACCCAGACCCAGACCACGGAGGTGCTGGACACTTTCCCTACGATTGCGGCGGTGCAGGAAGCGGAGCAGATTCTGGCGGAGGCGGAGAATCCGGAAGTGACGATTCCGCAGGAAGCCTGACCCTGCCGGAATACATCTACGCCACCTACAACGAGCTGCTGAAGAACGGCTGGCGGATGAATGAAATTGACGAGATGGACATGTTGGGCTTCCTGCGCCTGCGGGCGTGGGATGCCACACAGGAGCAGGAAAAGAAAAGCCCCGGCAGCGCTTCATT
>DEFL01000062.1:0-2579 GCA_002350845.1 Christensenella sp. UBA2853 | reverse complement strand
TTTCCAGCTCCAATCTCAAAATGATATTTCACAAGGCCAAGATTAGCTCCGGCAAAGATACCTCCTTCGCAGGTTATAGCAACTCTATTTCCATCACCAATGATATTAAACGGCTGTCTGTTGAGTGCCGTCGGTGCAAGAAGTGCTGCCGTGATCCCATCCTTAAACCATTTAGGAGTTTCTCCAATGTAAGAGCTCACTTCTTCAGGCTTTTTAGATTTATGCGGAATGCCTTGTGTAGCACCATATCCGATAGCAACAACACCTATCACCTTATCATCAGGTGAAACCTGCGATTGAATACCACGATTGAATGTGCCACCGACCCACCATGTATTTAAGCCAAGTGTCTGTGCAAAGAGCATAATATCCGCACTGGCATACCCAAGTTTTTCACTGAGATCATCTGCTTCTTTGCCGGCAAGAATAATATAATTCCTAACGCCCTTAGCAAGAATCAACCTTACGACCGTCGAGAAAGCTGACTTATCTTCGGTTATCAGCTTCATTTCAATCCCATGATCGTTGTTAAGCTTCCTGATTCTATCATTAAGTGTCTCAACTATGTCTGCGGGAATCGGTTTATCCAAATATTTTCGGACCATGTGACGTTCGTGCATTGCCACTTTCATCGTCATTGCCATATATGATCATCTCCTTACGCGTTCTGCCAACTCAGACAGTATTTTTTCAAATGCCGCAAACTCTTCCTTTGATATATCAGCCCCACAGAAATCTATCCATTTCTTTTGAACAGTTTCAATAGTTGTTTTATACTTTTCTGCTTTTGGAGTCAGATAGATACGCTTCGCACGTCTGTCATTTTCATCTACCTTTCGCAACAATATGCCCTTGCTCTCGAGTGTCTGTATGGTACGTGCTGTTGCAGCTTTGTCAATACAGAATTCACGTGCAAGGTCATCCTGTGTCACTCCATCTTGATCATAAAGTGACCCAATGTACATTAATTCAGTAGCAGTAAGCTCAGAATCCGCAAGCTCCCTGTTCAGAAAAACTGTGAATTGCCTATAGATTATACTTAGGTTTTTTCCTATTGTGTTCATTCTAATGATATCTCCTGCTTTCAATTCTGTGACATGCTCCCGCCGCTTTGGCAAATTCATCTCACCGCCTGCAGAGGCAGGAGTTTTCTTTGCGGATTTTTGATAAATTTGCAGCTATCCAATCAGCGATGAATTCCGCGCCTGCCTGATATCCACCCATTTGTGCATGGTGCTGGGCGGTTGACTCCCTATCGAAGCATTTATACTCCTTGCGGCAGTTCGTAAGTGCTTTGTAAAAGATCTCCGCAGAGCCCTTGTTGATTTCCGCTGTACCATCCAGTACAAGCATATCACATTCGATTCTGTCCGCTATATCCCGGTTATCATACTTTCTTAGTTCTTCGATAACATGTTCCCTGCTTACACCGTGTTTCCATGCGTAGTCGTCCATGAGGCTATATACCATCTTAGGTCTGAGTGGAGACGGCAGCTTCATGACTTTGGTAAATATATCTGCAAAATGTGTTCCCCAATCAATATTACCGGTATCGGTCACACAGAGTTTGATCCTCTTTTCAAAAGCACATGCTCTTGGACTCAGGAATGCTCCGAAGCTGAAGCCCATTATTCCTATTCTTTCAGGATCTATTTCACTGAAATTATCCAATGCATAGTCGATTACCGGAGTTATAACATTTTCAAAATCCGGTCTGAATGGGATTCTCTGAACTCTCAGAACAGCACCCTGCCCCGGGCCATCAAAGCAAAGACAATGTATCCCTCTGTTTAAAAGTTCATCATACATCCATCTTGTATCCTCCGCCCAGGTATCACGTCCTGGAACAAGGATCATTAGTGGCGCCCTTTCACCTGCTGCAGGAGATCTGTAAAAATGGCCCGGCAGTTCGGTTCCCTCATAAGGAATGTTGATTGCAGTACCCGGGTAATCCGAGAGTTTCAGAAATTTCTCATAGCAGTCCGCAGCCTTTTTCGAGTATTGTACTACTCTTGGATCCCCGGCATTGTTATAGCATATGAGTGCTGTTCTCCAATATGTTGCTGCACGCATATACAATGATGCCGCAGAAACCATGCATCTATCATTCTCTTTTAAAACGGCTTCTGCTTCTATCCTCGACGCAAGGCGACTCCACACCCTTATCCATCCTTCTTCGCTGGTATCTGAAAGCTGACAATAGGCCTCCATAACTTCTCCAATATCCGTCATCCTGTATGGCGCAACACCCAGAAGATGCTTGGCCAGGGCATCCATCATAACGTGGTTGCTGAAATGCACTTCATCCCAGTGCGAACCTGGTCTGATCATTGACTTTATTCGCGGCATTCTTCGAACCTCCTCTTTTAAATAGTTGACGCTTCAACTATATCATCGATTAGTTGATGTGTCAACTATTTATCATAACAATATGAGACCCGATGCCGAGGTTTACTCAAACACAATGTTTTCCCTCTGTAACAGATTCATTAGAGAAACCCTCAGCGGAAACGCCGAGGGCTATAAGGTATTCTGTATTCAGTTAGACAAATCCCAAGTTATCGAGCCGAAGCTCCTAA
>DEFL01000051.1 GCA_002350845.1 Christensenella sp. UBA2853 | reverse complement strand
GATATTGTCTAAGTAGTATTTTCTCATATATTTCTCCCCTTTGCAATTATTTTTAACATTATTGTAATTGTAAGGCATACCCATGTCTACCAATCAAACCGAACATTTATATCCCTGAAATGTTAAAGCTGGTTGCGAAATCTAAAATCTCTTCATCAGTAAACTCATAGTCTCGACCTACACCAAATAGAAAAATCGTTTTCTCGTTTTGCCCAAAATAGCAAAATCGTTGACTCGTTTTCTGAAATAGTAAATTCATAGCCTCCCCCCTCTCCTTTGACAGGTTTTCGCTGACATAAAAAGAGGGTTTCCATCACTCGAAGCGGAACTTGCTCCCGTGACGGAAACCCCAGTATTTCAGGCTTTTTCAGCTCTTTTTCCTCAAGAATGTGTTAGTAGACAGACGGTCTCGACGTGCTGTGTTCCGGGAAACATATCAACAGGAATGATAGCGTCAACATGATAATGCCTGCTGAGTACAGACTGAAGATCACGGGCCAGGGATTCGGGATTGCATGAAATATAAAGAAGTTTTTTGGGAGACATGGAGCAAACGGTATTCAGAAAGAGATCGGAACAGCCGCTTCTTGGAGGATCCATGATGACAAGGCCGGGCAGGGTATTCTTTGCAGCAAGTCTGACAATAAAATCTCCGGCATCCCCGGTATGGAATGCAGCATTTTTTACTTGATTGATCTCTGCGTTGATTTTTGCATCAGCGACTGCTTTCCCGTTGATTTCAACACCGATGATCTGCTTTGCACGATCAGATGCGCAGATACCGATTGTCCCGGTTCCGCAGTAAGCATCGAGGATGGTTTCGTTTCCCGTGAGCTGGCACAGGTCAATGGCCGTGTTGTAAAGAATTTCTGTCTGTCGGCTGTTGACCTGATAAAACGACCGCGAAGAGATGCGGAATCGCTTGCCGCAAAGCAGATCTTCGATGTAGCCGGGGCCGTAAATGACTTTTTCCTGCGTTCCGAGAACGGCACTGGTCTGACGGGGATTGGCATTCAGCACGATCGTTGCGATATCGGGATGGAGCCTGAGTAGCTGTTCAGCAAACCGTTCCTGCTGGGGATATTCCAGGGATGTGGTGACAAGGGTCACCATGACCTGGGAAGTTGTTTCACTGACACGAACGACAACGTGGCGCAGGAGTCCCCTGTGGGTATGCTCGTTATAAATGGACCATGGGAAAGAAGGAAGAAGGTCGACGATCGATGCAATGATCTGGTCGGCCTTTTCGTTTTCGATCAGGCAGTGCCGGACAGGAACAACATGATGGGTTCCTGCTGCATAAACACCGGAAACCGGTTTGCGCGCGCGGTCGAGCGCGAAGACAGCATGAACTTTATTGCGGTAATGCTTTGGATTTTCCATCCCGATGATAGGCTGTACACTGCCGTAGGCAGAGAGCAGCGATTCCACCCATTCCTGCTTTTTGCGGAGCTGGGCAGAATAAGGCAGTTTCAGAAGCTGACATCCGCCACATGTTTCAGATTGCGGACAGCGAAACCAGATGCTTTTTCCGGATGTCTTGACCTGTTCTGTGCGATCTGCCATAACGATTCCTCCAGATGATGTGAAAAAGACCTTTCAAGAGTAGTCTCTGCCTATTGTACATGAATGCAGGCGGGGATGGAAAGGGGAGAAAAGAATAAAAAAAAACGACCTGACAACCAGATCGTAACGGACCACCTCCAACCAGATTCGAACTGGTGTTTCCGCCTTGAGAGGGCGGCGTCCTAGGCCACTAGACAATGGAGGCAAAAGAGCTGGGGAGCCAGGACTTGAACCTGGACTGTACGAGTCAGAGTCGCATGTGCTGCCATTACACCATTCCCCAACATGCTGCAGTTCCTGACTGCGAGGTGCATTATAGCAAAGGCCGGCATTTGTGTCAAGCATTTTTTTTGCACAAATCCAAAGCGGGACAAGTGAAGTCGTGCATGCCGTAAAACCGTTGGGACGCAACCATAAGGGCAGGGGACAGGGGCGGATGACCGCTCCAAAAGAAAAAAGGTCAAAAAAATACGCCCTGCAAATGCAGGGCGTATGAATCTGACTTAGTCGTTCAGAGACTTGAGATCGGTGGTCACTTTCGTGGCGGCAACCCATTCAGCAACTGCTGCGGAATAGGCTTCGTCTTCCTTGGTGCTCTGGACTTCGTTCTTGATGGTGTCATAGACAGTGCCTTCCAGGGCGACAGGACCTTCTTCAACGTCTCCGACATACTTGATGATGTAGTAGCCGTAGAGGTCGCTGGCGATCTTGTCGGAAGTATCGCCCACCTTTTCGAGTGCCATGGCGGCATTCACGAAGGCGGAATCAAATCCGGACATGTTCTCGCAAACAGCATAACCGGTTTCAGCAGTGCTTCCGCTCTGCATGCCGGGATCTTCGGTCTTTTCAGCCATCAGAGTATCCCAGTCAGCGCCGCCGGCGATTTCAGCCAGGATTTCATCAGCGCGGGCATCGATATTGGCATAGGCCTTGGCCTTGGCTTCTGTCTGCATGGCGGTGTAGGCAGCCAGTTTCTCCTGAGCTTCCTTCAGAGCGCGGACATTGGCCTTCACGGCGTCGTCCAGATCAGCAGCGAGCGTATCGGTGGTCTCACAGGTGTACTCAGGCGCTGTGGTCACAGCAGGCTCTTCAGCGGGGAGATCGGAAGGAGTGGCTTCCGCCAGATCCGTGGCGGTTGCTTCTTCGGTCTCTTCAACCGTTTCGGCAGTCTCTTCGACGGCTGCTGTTTCAGCAGGCAGGTCGCTTTCGGCCTTTTCTTCCACAGCTTCGGTCAGAACAACTGTCACCTGGGCAAGCAGGGCATCCACATCTTCCACACCGTCGTCGGTCAGGGTCTTCTGGAGGGAGGAGATGGTGGTGTTCTGAGAAGAAATCTTGCTGCTCAGATCATCCATCAGGGCCTTGTCGTTGTCGTTGAACTTGGTGAGGATCTGCTTGACCAGACGGTATCCGGCAGGACGATAGTACACAACGGAACCGTTGTTGAAGGAAGAACCGTAAGCGCTCAGGCTGGTCTCATAATTTGTCTTGGCTTCTTCAACATGCTTGTCGAATTCGGCCTTGATTTCATCCTCGGAAACCGTGACATCCTTAACGGTGTCGGCACGGAGCAGTTCCTGAACCTTGGAAGCCTGAAGAGATTCCTTGGTCATTCCGAAGTAATTGGTGACGTCGGCGGTGATAGCCTTGTCCAGTTCCTCTTCGGAGAGCTCGCTGTCGCTGTACAGATAGCTCTTGATCATGTCATAGTAGGACTGCCAGAGATCGTCAACTTCCTTCTGATCTTCTTCGGAAAGCTGATCGAAACCGAGCTCCTTGGCTTTGGCTTCGACAACCGTCTGTTCGGTGAGCTGATCAATGACGTTCTTCTGGGCGTCCGCAATGATTTCAGCATTGGTGACGTCAATGTTCTGGCCATAGTACTGGCTGTAGTAGGACTGCATCTGTGCAAGATATGAATTAACAGCGCTCTGAATCTCACCCTTGGTGAATACTTTTTCACCGACGGTGAGAATCGGGGTTGCTGCATCAACTTCCAGATCTTTTTTTACGAGCGAGCAGCCTGAAAGTAACATCGCTACCACCAGCAGGCATGCAAGCAAAGCTCTCTTGTGCATAGTTCTCGTCTCCTATCTATATAATCAAATGGATACTTGCGGTATTATAGCGCACTGCCTCGTTTCACGCAAGCGGAAAAGGCGTCTGACCTGTAAAGGAATTGTGAATTTCAGGGAATTTCGGCGGTTTCAGTCCTTCAGAGAGACGGTGAAACCATAGCCGGCCAGATAGGAAATCAGCGCGTCAATGGATTTTCTCCCGGGGAAAACGGTCAGGGATTGAATCGGATTGTCGTCCATGGCGTCCTCAATGCTGGCATAGAGAAGAACATTGGCGATGGCGGAGGTGGACGCATCGTCCGCAGGCATGGCGACCTCGATCGAATAGGTCCCATCGGTGAGCATGGCAGCAGGCGAGGTCAGCGTTCCGCTATACGGAGCATAGAAGACCATCTGATGCGGATCCACGTTTTCGGGAAGCGTCAGGGTGATCCTTGCCGTTGGGTCTTCCACGAGGCACAGCTCAGAAGGCCCGAACACAAAGGGCAGGACAGAGGACGGATCGTCAAAGGAAAGCGGCACTGCATTGCCGGCATGAAGTGTCAGCTGTTCCGAAACGGGATACACAGGATTTGCGGCCAGGGCCGCAGCAGCCTCTTCGCCCGAGAGCAGGCGGAAGGAGTCAAGGAAGGCCGTTTCACTCTGTGAGAACGGGAGGGCAACGGTGAAAGAAAAAGTCAGTGTGTTTTCGCCTTCATGCAGGGAAATCGCATGGCCTGCCCAGTCACTTCTGCCGCCGAAAACAAAGACCGGTGCATTTTCAGCCGTGTTCACGGTCAGAAGATTGACGCCGGGTGTCGAATCCGTACGGTACTCAAAGGCCAGGGCATCGCCTTCATGGGCACTGACCTGAACGGTCAGGGAGGAAATGGCACCGGACTCAAGCGGGGCTGTTGACTGCAGCACGAGACGATCGCCGTCCGTGGCAGTCTTCATGGGCCAGACAAATGGACTTTCGGGATTCCGGAAGGTGAGGCCTTCGCCAAGCGCCTCGGCCAGCTTTTCCGGGGTTTCACTTTCCGCATCTGCGCGTCCGGACGGAAAACCGTTGAGCGGAATGGATTTTGTATAATAATCCGAAGTCATGTAGTCAAACAGATGGATGAAGTCGTCGGCTGAGGATCTTGCGCCGGCCTCTTCCAGGACGATCTGACCGAAGCGGTCAACTACAACCGTGACGGGAATGGCACTTGTGTCAAACTGAGCGGAGATGCCGGCCACGGCATCAGAGCCCACAGAAAATGACAGACCATTCTCTTCGGCATAGGACCGGAGTACATCCGTGGTATCATTGGGCTCCACGGAGAGGGCAAGTACGGCTACGGAATCCGCATACTGTTTGTAGGCCTCCTCCATGTAGGGAAACTCCATCTTGCAGGGCCCGCACCAGGACGCAAAGAAGTTGATGAGAACCATCTTTTTTTCCTGAAGAACTTCAGAGAGATGAAAGGAGCCATCCAGTGTCTGAACGGTAAAGTCCTGCATCTCGCGCGTTTCCGCTTCAGAGGACAGGCAGAAGAGACAGAACATCAGGACAAGAAGAGAAAGAATTCGTTTCATGGATTACCTCCGGCCGGATCAGAAAAGCTCATCCAGCTGATAATGATACTTGAGGAAACCATCAAGATTTCCGTATTCACTGACAGTGATTTCGGGAATCTGCAGCGTGCGCATGCAGGCAATCAGGATACAGATGCCATGGACAATAATGTCGGCACGGTTGGGCTGAAGGCCGGGGAGCAGTTTGCGCTCTTCAGGCGACATCGGCGCCAGAAGCGAAGCTTCCTTTTCGATCTGCTGACAGGTCAGTTTCGTCCCGTGCATGTGTGTCCTGTCTGTCCACGGCACGCCGTTGACCATGGCGGCCAGGGTGGTGAAGGTGCCGCCTGTGCCGTACCAGGCCGGGGCAGGAAGCAGAGCGGGAAGTGTGCTGAGCTTCTCTTCAAGAATCCGACTCGAGGCATCGATGACAGCGGTCATTTCCGGACAGGACTGGAGCGGGTAGAGACGGCTGAGCCGCACAGCGCCCATCTGACAGGAGAAGGAGGAGGAGAGGTTCACACCGTTTCCGATAATGATCTCTGTTGACCCGCCTCCGATATCAATGACTCCGCACTGACCTTTGCCGGATGCGCCGAAAAAGGACAGCTGAGCTTCAGACTCGCCGGGAAGAATCTGCAGCTCGAGGCCGGAAGTCTGACGGATGAGAGCAGCGAAGACATCCGAGTTGGAAGCATCACGCGTTGCGCTTGTTGCGAATAACAGGGTTTCCTCAGCGCCGGCCTCCAGGGCAGACGTTGCCATGGCTGCGACCGAGTCCACGCTGGTTTTCATGGACTGCGGGCTCAGGCGGCGCTGCGCATCGAGCCCGGCAAAGAGGCGTGTGCCTGCGCGTTCGCGCCGGACACGGTGGCCGATATGGTTTTCAATGTCTGCGATCAGCATTCTGACCGAATTGGAACCGATTCCGATGACAGCAACGCGCATAAGATGCCGCTTCCTTTCCAGGTGATTTCTTCAGAAAAAGCCCATGCAAAGCATGGGCCCCTGTTATTCGTTATCCAAGGCCTTCTGTTCCATCAGAATGTTCCATTCCTGCGGCGTGTAGTTGTCGAGCAGTTCTGCGTTCTCAATTTCAAAGCGGATTTCATCTGGACGCAGATAGAGCAGTTCTGATCTGGCGCGGCTCTCAATATAGGCTTTGGAGCCGACGGATTTGAGTTTATCTTCGAGCTTATCACGGTTGTCTTCACTCAGTGAGAGCTGATACTGCAGCTGGGAGCTGTTGTTCCTGGCGGTCTTCAGGCTGTTTGAATTCCACAGGAGGCCTGCAATAAAGGCGATGACGATGGCGGCAACGATCAGAAAAAACGCACTCCAGCGGACCGTTTCCGTCCTCCATCTCTTCCACATCACGGCATCCCTCCTTTTCAGACAACATAATATTCGATCAATGCAGGACATTTCCTGCAAATATGGTTATTTTACGATTGGGCAACGCGCTCGATCAGGGTATCGAGTGTGGCGAACCACTTTGCATTGTGTTCGGTCTCCCACAGAATGGATTCGGCGAGCATGTAATAATATTCGGAAAGCCGGACATAATCCTGACGCCTGAGCGCGACATCAATGGCCTCTTTCAGCGCAGCGGGATCCTGCATGTTCAGGGCGAGCGTTTCAAGGTTCAGCCGGCACGAATGCAGAAGGGTAGGAATATCCATATCGTATTCCTCCCGCTGCATGATTTCACTGAGTCGGCTGAGTTTTTCCAGCGCTTCCTCAGGCGGCAGCCCGCAGCCGTACTGCTCCATGAGCCAGAGCCAGCATTCGCACATGGTGTCCCAGTTATCCATGACGTGCCCGCCGGAGAGCACCACTTCACCCTTGTCCAGGGAGAAATCCTCGGATGCACGCTGGATGACCATAAGGGGCATGCCGCAGCGCTTGTGCAGGTCCAGCCATTCGTGGGACTGGAAAGGTTCAGCGGAATCATAGCGGAAGAGGGCTGTATACAGCCCGCAGGGACTCCTGGAGATCAGCAGGCGGCAGGTGCCTTCTGTGGCTTCACCGAACCGATGCCTGGATATCATGGAATACAGGAAGGTATCGTTGGCATCTCCGTCCTCGCGGGTCCGTTGCTGGATCTGGTCCGTGAGTTCTGCGAGTGTATAGGGCGGCCGGTCTTCCGGCAGTTCCAGGTACCCTGCATTGTCCAGAAGGACCATGGCGAGGCGAATCATATCCTGCTCGTTGCCGACCACGACAATGCGCTGGCGGTACAGGGTTGACATGGTATGCATCTCCTTTGACGGTAATCAGAACATGGAGATCTGGCTGGTTTCATCCAGACCCTCCAGCGTTCCGTGCTGGCGGAGCATTTCAATGATGCTGGCTCCGACGTGGCCGCGGTTCTGGAGGTCTTCAATGGATACGAAGGGCTGCTGATTGCGCGCGGCGACAATGGACTCTGCGACGGATTCGCCCAGCCCGACCAGGCTGGTGAAGGGACAGCGCAGGTCCCCGCCTTCAATCTTGAATTTCCGGACATCGCTCTTGTAGAGGTCGACCGGAAGGAAGCGGATGCCGCGCATGTTCATTTCCAGAACCAGTTCCAGGGAAGTCTGCTGTTCTTTTTCCTTGGCAGAGGGCTTTTCAGCGTTGCGTATTTCACGGATTCTGGCCCGGCAGGTATCCGGATCAATCAGCATGGTGCCTGCATCAAAGCCGTCACCGCGCACCGTGAAGTAGGAGCAGTAGTAGGCAGAGGGGAAGTGCAGTTTGTACCAGGCCACGCGCAGCGACATGGTCACGTAGGCAACAGCGTGCCCCTTGGGGAACATGTATTTGATCTTGCGGCATGAATCCATGAACCAGTCCGGCACGTTGTGGTCCACCATTTCCTTTTCCATTTCCGGCTTGAGACCTTTGCCTTTGCGGACGCTTTCCATGGTGGTAAAGCTCATCTTGGGTGCACAGCCCATGTTGATCAGGTAGTTCATGATGTCGTCACGGCAGCAGACGCATTCAGAGAGCGTGGCGGTGCCGCTGGCGATCAGCTCCTGGGCATTGCCCAGCCAGACATCGGTACCGTGGGAGAGACCGGAAATACGGAGAAGTTCCTCCATGGTATCGGGCTGCGTTTCATCCAGCATGCCGCGCACGAATGCAGTGCCGAACTCGGGCACGCCATAGGTGCCGGTATTGCAGAGAATCTCATCCTCTGTCACACCAAGCGCATCCGGCGTATGGAAGAGAGAGCGGACACCCCAGTCATCCAGCGGAACATCCTTGAAGTTGATGCCGGTCAGTTCCTCGAGCATATGCATCATGGTCGGGTCATCATGGCCGAGACAGTCAAGCTTGACGAGAATGTCATGCATGGAGTTAAAGTCAAAGTGTGTGGTGGTAAAGTCGGACTCCAGGTCGTCGGCAGGGTGCTGAACCGCGGTGAACTGATAGATTTCATATTCCTTGGGCACAACGACCATGCCGCCGGGATGCTGACCGGTGGTGCGCTTGACGCCTGTGCATCCGATGGCCAGACGGTCTTTTTCCGTGTTGCCGCACTGAATGCCGCGTTCCTCCATGTACCGGGAGACATAGCCGAAGGCTGTCTTGTCGGCGAGAGAGGAGATGGTGCCTGCACGGAACACATGGTCATGACCAAAGAGCTCTTCGACATAATGGTGAGCCTTGTTCTGGTATTCACCGGAGAAGTTCAGGTCGATATCAGGCACTTTGTCGCCTTCAAACCCGAGGAAGACCTCGAAAGGAATATCAAAGCCGTCCTTGACCAGAGGACGTCCGCAGATGGGACAGTTGCGGTCAGGCAGGTCCACGCCGACGTGATATTTGCTCTTGTCGACATCAAAGAAGCCGTGGTGGCAGTAGATGCAGCGGTAGTGGGGCGGAAGTGCGTTCACCTCCGTAATGCCGCACATGCGTGCCACAAGGGAGGAACCGACGGAACCACGGGAACCGACCAGATAGCCGTCTTCAAGGGACTTGGAGACCAGCTTTTCCGCGATATTGTAGAGCGTACAGTAGCCGTATCCGACAATGGACTTGAGCTCTTTTTCCAGACGCTTGAGCACAATCTCGGGCAGCGGATCGCCGTAAAGCTCCTTGGCGGTATTCCACGTCATGTTCTGGATGTTGTCAGCAGCATCCTCCCACACGGGCTGGAAGGTATCCTCATCCTTGGGATGCTTCGGGAAGAGCCGGAGCGGTTCCACCATGTCTGCAATTTTGTGCGGGTTGTCAATGACGACCTCGTGGCATTTCTCGGGCCCAAGATAGCTGAATTCCTCCAGCATCTCATCGGTCGTCTTGAAGTAGAGCGGCGGCTGATTGTCGCAGTCTTCAAACCCCATGCCGGCCTGAATAATGGCACGGTTGATGGCGTTGTGCGGATCCATGAAATGGACGTCGCCGGTGGCGACAACCGGGATGCCCAGTTCTTCGCCCAGGCGCACGATCTGCCGGTTCAGGTCCCGGAGCGCATTCTCATCGGGCACCTGCCCCTCGCGGATGAGAAAGGCATTGTTGCCGATGGGCTGGATTTCGAGGTAATCATAGAAGGAGGCCATTTCCTTGAGCTTGTCCCAGGGATCCTGGCGAAGCACAGCGCGGAACAGCTCTCCGGCTTCACAGGCACTGCCCAGAATCAGCCCCTCACGGTACTTCTGAATCATGCTGCGGGGCATGTGCGGGCGGCGGCGGAAATAGTCCAGGTGTGAAATGGAGACCAGGCGGTTGAGATTGACCAGCCCGGTCTGGCTTTTCGCCAGAAGAATGATGTGATAGCTCTCGCCGATGGCACCGCCCTTGAGCTGTTCATCCAGTTCATCCAGGTAATGCATGCCGTTTTCTTTGCATTCATCGTACATCCTGGCCAGGCAGTGTGCCGTCGCTGTGGCATCATGCACGGCGCGGTGGGCATTTTTGAGGCTGACGCCCAGGCGCTTGCAGAGCGTCCCGAGCTTATGGGTTTTCATGTCGGGGTAGAGCTTGCGCGCAAAGGCCAGCGTGTCCAGCACAGGCCCCTGCCATGTGAGCCCCAGGCGCCGGAGCTCAGCGTGAAGAACCGCACTGTCAAAAGCGGCGTTATGGGCAGCAATCGGGGCGTCCCCGATGAATTCCATGAGCTTTGGAATCACGGTTTCAGCGCTTTCCTTGTCGGCAAGCATATTGTCCGTGATCCCGGTGAGCTCGGACACTTTCGGCGGTATGGGCACATGCGGATTGATGAGAATCGACAGGGAATCCTCAATGGCACCGCGCACCAGGCGCACTGCACCGATTTCAATGGCGCGGCAGGTGCCGGTGTTCAGGCCAGTCGTCTCAAAATCCAGAACAATGATCGGTTCATCAAAAGGACGGTGTGACGCATCCCGCACGATGACCGGCTCGTCGATCAGGTAGCCTTCACAGCCGGGGATCAGCTTGATTTTTCCCTTCGCGGCCTTGAATGCGGCCGGGAAGGACTGCAGGACACCGTGGTCGGTAATGGCAATGGCCGGGTGTCCCCATTTGATGGCACGCCCGATCAGGTCTTCGGCGGGAGACAGAGCATCGAGCGTAGACATGTTCGTATGCAGATGGAGTTCAATGCGCTTTTCAGCGGCATTGTCCTCGCGCTCGATTTTCTCCATGGGGACCAGGTCGCGCACCGAGATGGAGAGCTCGTGCGCGAAGTTGTCATACATGCATTCGCCGCGCAGTTTGACATTCATGCCGATCTGGATCTGTTTGACCTTCTCCATGACCGCATTCCGCTCTTCCTCGGTGATCGGATGCTCATCAAGATCGGCCTTCTGACGTCCGAAAGCGGACCGGCGGTAGCGCATGAAGACCTTGCAGAGAACCGAAGAGGTATAGTCTGTGACGGCAAAGGTGACAAGCAGCATTTCGCCGCCCTTGAGTTCCTTGGTTTCAAACTTGAAGATATCGCCCTGGACAACGACGAGCCCGCTTTCGGCATTGAGCCCTTTCATCTCCATGGGATGGTCTGCAATGGAGCGTCCCATGATCGGCTTGCCGATGGCGTTGTCGGTCATCTCAGGCACTGTCGGATCCCGCGGCTTTTCCGGCTCCTTCGGCGTGCGCGGACGCACGGGGCGGGGCTTGTCCTCACGGGGTTCCCGGGTGACCTTCTTTTCGGGGGGCGCCGCATGATCCAGCTCATGGATGGTATAGAGATGCTGTGAAATGGCCTCGTTTTCCTCGCGCAGCGCCCGGATTCTTTTCTCCTGGTCACCAGCGACCGCCAGATCGACACGGCATTCCTTATCAAAGATATCCAGGATGGCACGGACCAGACGCCCGCGGATGTTCTGCCGGGCCATGTAGTCCATGGAGAAGGAATCGGGAAACGTCAGGGTGATCAGGTTATTCTCGCTGACATGCCAGTCAATCTGGGAAATCCATGCCGAGGAGGCGGGGAAATTGCGACGGAGAAAGTCGACCAGCACCTGCTTGTAATCCTCAATATGCTCGAGGAAGGCTTCCTTCAGGGAAGGACTCTTGACGCGCAGGGCGAGGGGATGCGCAGGAAAGCACTCACGCAGTACGCGCTCCATGGTCAGGAATGCCTTCTCATCCACAAGCGTGCGGCTGTAGAAGGTAATATAGACCTTGTGCTCGGACTGAATGTACACGACCTGCGGGGGATCCAGCTGTCCCCGGAGTTCGGGGAGCTTCTGGTAGATCAGGGCAAGAAGGTCCTGGTAACTCATTTCGTCCCACCTGCCATACGCTCGGCCAGAGCGTGTGCTTCATCGATCAGAATCCTGGCGAGATCGCCCTCAATGCGTCGGGGTTCCTCACCCTTGATGAAGAGCGCACCGCAGCCGTCGCCGCCTGCAATGCCGATATCGGCTTCGCGCGCTTCACCGGGGCCGTTGACCACACAGCCCATGACCGCAATCTTCATGGGCACACGGATATCCTTTACGCCCGCTTCAACCTGTGCGGCAATCGCGGGCAGGTCGATGCGCGTGCGCCCGCAGGTTGGGCAGGACACGAGCTGGACACCGTTCTGGCGGATGTCCAGGGCACGCAGAATATCCCACGCAGCCTTCGCTTCGGGGAGGGGATCACCGGTCAGGGAGACACGGATGGTATCGCCGATCCCGTCGGCCAGCAGGCTGCCGATGCCGATGGCACTCTTGATGGTGCCCTGACCGGGAAGACCGGCCTCGGTGACGCCCACGTGCAGGGGATAATCACAGATTTCACTTGCCAGACGATAGGCGGCAATGGTTTCACGGACACCGGAGGCTTTCATGGAAAGCACAATGTCGGTAAACCCGACCTTTTCGAGCATGCGGGCGTGGCGCATGGCGCTGTCCACCATGCCCTTGGGCGTGACGCCGCCGTCGCGGTCGAGAATATCTTTTTCCACAGATCCGGAATTGACGCCGATGCGGATCGGGATGTGATGGCGCTTGGCGCAGTCAGCGACAAGGCGCACATGCTCCTCACCGCCGATATTGCCCGGGTTGAGGCGGAGCTTGGCAATGCCGTTTTCAGCAGCGGCAATGGCCAGGCGGTAATTGAAATGAATATCCGCCACAAGCGGCACAGGGGAAGCGTCCACAAGCGTCCGGACAGCTTTTGCACATTCCTCGTCGTACACAGAGACGCGCACAAGATCACAGCCGGCCTCGGCAAGCGCACGGATCTGCGCGGAGGTCGCCTGTGTATCACGGGTATCGGTATTGGTCATGGACTGAACAAGAACCGGGTTTCCACCGCCGAGTTTCAGCGGTCCGACTTGTACGGTTTTCGTCATAATTGCCTCCAGACAGCATCAGCAGGGTTAACGGATCAGATTCATGATATCACGGTAGGTAAAGAAAATCATCAGGCTGAAGAGAAGTACGAAACCGGCCAGGTGCACAACCGCTTCCTTTTCGGGCGGGATCGGCTTGCGCCGGATGACTTCGAGCACCTGGAACAGGAAGCGGGAACCATCCAGTCCGGGAATGGGGAGCAGGTTCATGATGCCCAGATTGATGGAGATCAGGATCAGAAGATTGATAAAAGCATCCATGCCGCCGGTGCGGACTTCGGAGCTGACCATGCTGACAATGCCGACCGGACCGCTGGTCTGGTCGAGGCCTTCCCCGCGGGTGACAAGATTTTTGAGCGCGGTGACCATAGCCGTGCCTGCATATGTGCAGTTGTTCCATGCGATGGAAGCAGCCTGAACGAGTGTGGCGGGACGGGTGATCACGTGCACTCTGCCGTCAGCACCGACGGTCGTGCGCGTAGATGTGCTCACCGAAATGCCGAACCGATAGCGGTCGAGCTCCTCATCATAGAAGGGCGTCAGAGACAGCTGCAGGTTTTCGCTGCCCCGGATCACGGAGAGCTGCAGGGGACTGCTGCCTTCCTGATAGCCGGAAATAGCCTCTGTAAAGGTCTCAAGTGAGGTGTCCACCAGATTGACGCCGTCGATTTCGATGACCTGATCACCGGCAGTCAGTCCGGCCGCCATGGCAGGGCTGCCTTCTTCAACGGAGGCGATCACGGGCACCGTGGAAGCGGTGCCGCCGATCCAGATGTAGAAGAAGAGCACGGCAAAGGCCAGAAGAAAATTCATGCCGGGTCCCATCAGGACCGTAATCATGCGCTTCCAGACCGCCTGCTTGGCAAAGGCACGCGGATCGGCAAGCGACTGTTCATCTGTTGTGTCCTCACCGTAGAATGCACAGTAGCCGCCCATGGGAATCACGCGGATGGAAAACTCCGTTCCGCTTTTGGCAGTCCGGTGAAACAGCTGCGGACCAAAGCCGATGGAATACTCGCGCACCGCAATGCCGCAGGCGCGCGCTGCAAGAAAATGGCCAAGCTCATGCATGGTAATGAGAATACCCAGCAGAAGGATGGCAGCGAGAATAGAGAGCATATCAGAATCCTTTCGCGATGATTTCCGTGGCCCGGACCCGGGCAAGCCGATCGGCTTCAAAAATATCCGGAAGCGTATCGGCAGGGAGCGTTCCGAGGGAGGAAAGCGTTTCTTCGACTGTGCGGGTGATGCCGCCGAAGGGGATGCGGCCTTCCCGGAAGGCGCTGTTGGCGATCTCATTGGCTCCATTGAGTACCGTGCAGGCAGCACCGCCCGCATCCAGGCATTCCCCGGCAATGCGCAGGGCCGGGAAGCGCACGGGATCGCCTTTTTCAAAGGTCAGGTCATGGAGAGAAAAGAGGTCCAGCGGCTGTGTGCCGGTTTCAATCCGCTTCGGATAGGCCATGGCATAGGCGATCGGGACGCGCATGTCCGGCACGCCGAGCTGGGCGATGACTGCCCCATCCCGGAATTCAACGGCCGAATGAATGACGGACTGGGGATGCACAACCACCTGGATCTGTTCATGCGGCATATCAAACAGCCAGTGGGCTTCAATGATTTCAAGCGCTTTATTGAACATGCTGGCCGAGTCAATGGTGATCTTGGCGCCCATGCTCCAGTTGGGATGGTGGAGGGCTTCTGCGACCGTGGCCTGCTCGATTTTTTCACGCGTCCAGGTGCGGAAAGGACCGCCTGACGCAGTGAGCAGAATCCGGACGGGCGTGTTCCCGCCTGCACCCTGCAGGCACTGGAAAATGGCACTGTGCTCTGAATCGACGGGCAGCAGCATGTGTCCGGACTCCCGCGCGGCATCCATGACCAGATGACCGCCGGTGACCAGGGCTTCCTTGTTGGCCAGCAGCACCTGGCGTCCTGCATGAATCGCATCCATGACACTCTGAAGGCCGGCAATGCCGACAATGGAGACCAGGACCTGGTCTGCCTCGACTTCCGCTGCCGCAATGTGAAGGGCTTCCGTGCCCATTTCAAAACGGCAGAAGGAGAGATCGGAAGGAATTTCAGAGCGCGGGATGGGCTGAACCAGACCGGCCATCTTTGGCCGGAACGTGCGAACCTGTTCAAAGAGCTGCTCGGCATGAGAGTAGGCAGTCAGTGCGGACACCTCATACAGGTCCGGATGCTGACGGACCAGATCCAGCGCCTGGGTGCCGATGGAGCCTGTGGAACCGAGAATGGAAATGCGTTTCATAGAGAATCCCTCTTTGTCTGTTAAAAGCGCTCAGCCGCGGATGGAGAGGTAGACATAGATGACAATGGCCATGAACAGCAGTGAGTCCAGCCGGTCCATCATGCCGCCGTGTCCGGGGAAGAGATTGGAGAAATCCTTGATATTGCAGTGCCGCTTGATCAGTGAGGCGAACAGATCGCCGAGCTGGGAAGCGATGCCGCCGAACAGGCCGATGAGCAGGCAGACCCACCAGGCGGGAAGATGCGGCTGGGTCGTCGGTGCGCAGATCAGGAAGGCCAGAAGCCAGACAATCATCGCTCCGGCAACCGACCCGATGAGGCCGCCGACTGCACCTGAAATGGTTTTATTCGGACTGACAGCCGGACAGAGCTTCGGACCGCCGAAATGGCTGCCGACAAAGTAGGCAAAGGTATCACCCAGAACAGGGACAACAATGAGCAGAGCGATGAGTGTGCGCTGCACAGAGAGGGGCTGGATGTGGGAAAGCGATACAATGCACAATCCGGGGAGCAGCACAGAGAAGAGGGGAACCAGGCTCATCAGACCGTCTTCGAGATGCGGATCCTTGCGGAAAATGACCAGCGCGATGGTCAGAAGACAGGTGACCATAAGGATCGGCGAAAACACCGGACGCTTGAGGATCGCGGCCATGGGAATGCAGATGATCATGGCGACCCAGGTAGGCCAAGCAATCGGCCGGTGTCCGGCAACGGAAAGTGCATGGTATTCCTCCCGGAGTGCGACAATAAAGCAGAGCATCGCCCCGACAGCGAACACGGTTCCGCCAAAATAAAGCACAAGGACACCGAAGACGACCATAAAGGAGGCCGTAATCAGACGCTGAACCATGGCAGTCACCCCTTCTGTGAAATGGTAAAGAGAGCATAGTCTCCGTACATGAACTCAGTATGATTTACAGGCGCTTGCCGAACCTGCGTTCACGCCCGCCGAAATCCAGCAGCGTCTCATCATAGTCCCTGACGGAGAAATCCGGCCAGAGCGTTTTCGGGAAGACGAACTCGGCATACGCACACTGGAAGAGCAGGAAATTGCTCAGACGCATTTCACCGCTTGTGCGGATGAGCAGATCCACATCCGGCTGACCGCGGGTGTAGAGATGATCGGCGATCATCTGCTCATTGATCAGCGCAGGATCGAGCATTCCGCCGGCCACCTGGTCAGCAAGTTCACGCGCGGCCCGGGCGATTTCATCCCGTCCGCCGTAATTGATGGCAATATTCAGATGCAGTCCGGTGTTTCCAGCGGTCCGCTCCTCCGCCTCGATCAGGGTCAGGCGCTGCTTTTCAGGAAGGCGGGACTTGTCGCCGAGAATGAGGATATGCACATTCTTGGCATCAAGTTCATCGATCTCAGAGGCAAAGAAATCGAGGATCAGCTGCATGAGGGCGTCGACTTCTTCCTGCGGTCTGGACCAGTTCTCCGTGGAAAAGGCATACAGCGAGAGGGCGTGGATGCCCAGGTCATCCGTATGCCGGATGATTTCGCGCAGATTCTCTGTGCCCTGGCGATGGCCCCTGGAGACGGAAAGACGGTGCCGCTTGGCCCAGCGCCCATTGCCGTCCATGATGATGGCGACGTGCTGGGGGAGACGCTTGAAATCCCTGGCGCTCATACCGGCTGTGCTTTTCTTTGATGGAATAAAGCGCTCTTTCTCCTTCGGCGCGAAAAACTTCTTGACTGTATCCTTGAACATGATGATCTCCTGCTTTCAGTCGCGAGTGAAAAATGCACAGGTCCCTCAGCGGGAACCTGCGCATTCAGAGGCATTCTTCATGGGCATCCCGTCCAGAAAAGCTGCAGAAACAATACCGTTCCTGTCCGCACGAACAACGCGAAGCGTTCCGGCTTCACGTCCATGCGGATCTGAAGTGACTGTGACGGGGAGCGTCAGGCCGGCTTCATGGAGGCGGGCTTCAGCCATGGACAAAGGAAGTCCCAGCAGTGATGAGAAATCAAAGGACATCAGACTTCCATGATCTCCTTCTCTTTTGCAGCGCAGACTTCGTCGACTTCCTTGATGGCCTTGTCGGTCAGCTTCTGAATATCTTCTTCAGCCTTGCGCTCGTCATCTTCGGTGATCTCAGAATTCTTCTTCAGCTTCTTGAACTGCTCAATGGCATCGCGGCGGATGGAACGAATGGCCACCTTGGTGTCTTCTGCACCCTTGCGGGCCACCTTGGTCAGGTCCTTGCGGCGCTCTTCGTTCGTGGGCGGGAAGACCAGACGAATGACTTTGCCGTCATTCTGGGGATTGATGCCCAGATCGCTCTTCTGGATGGCCTTCTCAATGGCGGGAATCATTTTTGCTTCCCAGGGATTGATGAGCAGCAGACGTGCTTCCGGAGAGGAAACGCCGCCGACCTGAGGAATCGGCGTGGGGGTTCCATAGTAATCGACCATGATGCGGTCAAGCATCTGGGGATTGGCGCGACCTGCGCGCAGCGCAATCATCTCGCGCTGATAGACTTCACGGGATTTGCCCATCTTCTCCTTGGCCTGATTCATAATTTCGTTGACAGTCATAGGCTTTGCCCTCCTTCGGTTTTATCCGGCGATGCCGGCAAATTTCAAATGTGAGGATATTGTACCGTTTTTTCCATCAGATGGCAAGTAGTTCAGTCACTGCCCGAAACAGAGTCGTCAGGGATGAACAACCGTTCCCATGGGATCTCCCTCAAGGACACGGACGAGATTTCTGGGATCATCCAGTCCGAACACGCGCACGACCGGCACCTTATTGTCAAGGCAGAGTTGGAAGGCAGCGGCATCCATGACTTTCAGGTTCTGATCGAGTGCATCACGATAGGTGATGTCCCGGATGAGTTTGGCATTCGGATCCTTCATGGGATCGGCGGTATAGACGCCGTCGATGTTTTTGGCCATCAGAATGGCATCCACCTGCATCTCAATGGCGCGCAGGGCGACAGCGGTGTCGGTGGAGAAGAAGGGATTGCCGGAGCCGGCGGCAAAGAGGACGACGCGGCCTTCCTTCAGATACTTCCGTGCGGTCATGGTATTGAAAGGTTCACAGAAACGGTTCATATCCACGGCGCTCATGACCACCGCGTCGAGACCGACCTGACGGAGCGCATCGGCGACACACAGGCAGTTGATCACCGTGCCCAGCATGCCCATCTGGTCGGCTGTGACAGCGTCCATGTTGGCGCTCGGGCCCTGACGTCCGCGCCAGATATTGCCTGCGCCGATCACAATGCCGATTTCAGGCGTAACTTCATGCATGTCCCGGATAATGCCGGCCATCTGCTGGATTTTGGCAAAATCGAAAAGGTCGTTCCCGGACTTGAGTGCTTCTCCCGACAGCTTGAGCATGACACGTTTGTAAACTGACATGGTATCCCTCCGATTTTTTTCTAAAAAAACGGGGACTGCACATACATACAGTCCCCGAAGTTCGCTTGATTAAGCCTTCTGCATAGCAGCGATTTCAGCAGCAAGGTTATCCTTGCGCTTCTCGATGCCTTCGCCTCTTTCAAAGCGGACAAAACGCACGACGTCGAGGGGTGCGCCTGCGGCTTTGCTGACCTCAGCCATGAGACCCTTGATGCTCTTGTCAGGATCCTTGACGAACTGCTGGTCAAGCAGGCAGACTTCCTTGTAATACTTTTCGATCTGGCCGTCAACAATGCGGTCAACGATCTTTTCAGGCTTGCCGGCTTCAAGAGCCTTGGCGCGCTGAATCTCGCGTTCCTTTTCAAGCTTTTCGGAGTCCACTTCTTCACGGCGGACAGCCTCGGGCTTGGCAGCAGCGATCTGCAGACACAGATCATGAGCAAACTGCTTCACGTCTTCGTTGTTCTTGCCTTCTTCGCTGGTGGCGACTTCAACCAGAACGCCGACCTTGCCGCCCATATGAATGTAGGTGGCAACGACGCCTTCGGTCTGGAAACGGGCAAAGCGGCGGACGGAGATCTTCTCACCGATAGCAACGGTAGCCTCGGAAACGAGGTCGGAGATGGTCTTGGTCTCGTCGTCAACGAACTTCTGGTTCATCAGCTCATCCACGTCGGCAGGATTGGCCTTGGCGATGTGCTTGGCAACGTTGTTGGCGAAAGCAGCAAAGTTGTCGGTCTTGGCAACGAAGTCGGTCTCGCAGTTGACTTCCACGATGACACCGGTGCATCCGCAGGGGGTCACATACTGGGCGACAACGCCTTCAGCAGCAACACGGCTGGCCTTCTTGGCGGCCTGAGCCAGTCCCTTTTCACGGAGCCAGTCAATTGCCTTGTCCATATCACCATCAGCGGCGAGGAGAGCCTTTTTGCAGTCCATCATGCCGGCATTGGTGCGCTCGCGGAGTTCTTTTACCATTGCAGCTGTTACAGCGGCCATGTGAATCATCCTTTCCGGTTGTTGTTTGGATTATGCTTCGACGGGGGTCTCGACAGCTTCTGCGGTGTCAGGCTCGGACTGTTCGCCCTGCTTGCCTTCGAGGACAGCGTCAGCCATCTTGCCGGCGATCAGCTTGACAGCGCGGATAGCGTCGTCGTTGCCGGGAATGACATAATCGATTTCGTCAGGATCGCAGTTGGTGTCAACGATAGCGACGATCGGGATGTTGAGCTTGCGGGCTTCGGTCACGGCGATGTGTTCCTTGCGGGGATCGACGACGAACAGAGCGCCGGGCAGCTTCTTCATTTCGCGGATACCGCCGAGGTTGGCTTCGAGCTTTTCACGCTCGTTGTTGAGCTTGGCGACTTCCTTCTTGGGCAGCACGTCGAACTGGCCATTCTCTTCCATCTTGTCGATGGCGTTGAGGCGTTCGATACGGGTGCGGATGGTGCGGAAGTTGGTGAGCATGCCGCCGAGCCAGCGGTTGTTCACATAGTACATGTTGCAGCGCTTGGCTTCGGATTCGATGGACTCCTGGGCCTGCTTCTTGGTGCCAACAAACAGAACGGTCTTGCCTTCCATGGCGACATCGCGGACGAATGCATAAGCTTCGTCAACCTTCTTGACGGTCTTCTGCAGGTCGATGATGTAGATACCGTTGCGTTCGGTGAAGATGTACTGAGCCATCTTCGGGTTCCAGCGGCGGGTCTGGTGACCAAAGTGGACACCGGCTTCCAGCAGCTGCTTCATGGAAATAACTGCCATAGGGAATTCCTCCTTGTTTTTCCACCCTTTCTTCCATGGCGGTGAGCCGCCACTGTCCGTGGCACAAGCATCCGCGGAAAAAAGGTGCGTATTCGGATGGGGATTATAGCATGCCATGTGGGAAAAAGCAAGCACAACTTCGCACGTTTCGCAGAGGTGATTCAGCATCTGAACGGAGCCGTATAATATAATGAAAAAACGGATGGAAACATGTTGAATCAGGAACCGACACGGGCCGGTTTGAACAGGCGTGCATGATCGAATAGGAAGAGTGCCTCCACTTGACAGCGGAAAATGTCCGTCTATACTGCTGAGGAGAAGATGAAATTTTGCCCGGAAGGCTGTTTCCGGGCCGAGCAGGTGCAGTGCCATGAAAAATGTGACGATTTATGATCTTGCCAAGGAAGCCGGGGTTTCTCCTGCGACCGTGAGCCGGATTCTCACAGGTTCTACCAATGTCAGCGAAGAAAAACGCCAGAAGGTGCGGCAGCTGATTGAAAAATATGATTTTGTTCCCAACGCGATGGCCAGAGGTCTGACTGTTTCCTCGTCCAGGACAATCGGCATCCTCGTTCCGGATGCCATGAATCCCTATTATAATACCGTGTTCTCCTATTGCTGCAATGAAGCCTATGCAAGAGGCTATTCCATGATGCTGCTCAATACATTCTCTGACACCGTCCGGGAAAACGAAGGATTTGCCAAACTGATCGAACAGCGCGTGGATGCTGTCATTGTGTGCGGCGGGAGAGTCGATCTGGCTGAAATGAGCAGGGAAGTTGAGGAAGACATGAAAGTGTCGGACCCCAGGTGCCGTGTTGTGATTGCTTCCTATAGTGAATTCCCGTTTACGGCAGGGATCTGCATTGACCACCGGCAGTGCATGGATCTGGCGGTGGATCATCTGATGGCCCTTGGGCACAGGGAAATCGGCTTTGTCTTTGCAGGCACGCAATATATAGGTACAAAGTGGAAACTGGAGAGGCTGCGCGAGAAGCTGGATGCGCTTGGACTTCCGTTCAGGGATGAATGGATGATTGAATGTGATACCTATCGTCTCGGAGGCGGAAAGGACGCGGCCGCCAGGCTGGCAGCGCTGTCCCATCGCCCGACAGCCGTGATCGCACTCAATGACGTGCTGGCTGCAGGTGTTCTGCGGGGGTTCCGGGAAGCGCAGATCAATGTGCCCGGTGACATTTCTGTGATCAGCTTTGATAATTCCTCAATCGCAACCCTGCTGACGCCGGAACTGACATCAGTGGGGTACGACTATGAACTCTTCGGAAAGATGCTGGTGGATTATGCAGTGGGAGAGCATGCAGGCGAAAACGGCGTCAATGTGATGATTCCGGGTACTCTTGTGGTCAGGGAATCGACAGCATGTCCGGGAAGAAGCTGACGTGTGACAGACTGGGAACAAATTGCCCAGAAAACACAAACCATGCTTGACAGATGAAAAATGGTATGTTATAGTTGATCCCGGTTAGTTGAAGAAAGAGATTTGAACAGTCTCTTTTTCGTTGATTCGTTTTGAAACCGGTTTCACACTTTTTCACGCAGACGTCATGAAACCGGTTTCAAGCCATTCGGACCGGGCTGAGCCCGGCACCTGCAGGGGGATGAAACTATGCGTGAACGTTTTAATCTTGGCTGGCTCTTTCATTATGGGGATGAGCCCGGAGCGGACTTCATGGGATGGGACGACAGTGCCTGGGAGCGTGTGACGCTTCCTCATGACTGGGCTGTGTCGTTTCCTTTTGACCGGAAACATGCCAGCGGAACGGGCTATCTTCCGGGCGGCACGGCATGGTACCGCAAGCATTTCATTCTGACAGCGGAAGAAGCGGCCCAGCAGACAGATATTCTGTTTGAGGGCATTTACAAGCATGCGAAGATTTTCGTCAACAGTCATTACCTCGGCCAGCATGCTTACGGCTACACCAGTTTCTCTGTGGATGTGACGCCCTACATCCGTGAAGGCGAGAATGTCGTCTGTGTCCGGGTGGAACATGAGGACGTGGCCGATTCAAGATGGTACACCGGCAGCGGCATTGACCGTCAGGTGTGGCTGAGAAGGCGGCCGGTCGCCGGCTTCCGGAGAGACAGTCTGTTTATCTCGACAAAGGAAGCGGATGCATCCAGGGCAGTTCTTCAGATTTCATATGAGACGGAAGCACTGGAAGGCACGGTTTCCGTCACAGCAGCAGGACAGACGGTTTCAGGCCCCTGCGGGAAGCAGACCCTGGAGATGGAAGTGCCGTCTCCGGCTCTGTGGTCCCCTGAGACCCCCAGCCTGTATTGCGCAGAATTCGTGTACAGCGGCGAGGCAGGCGAGGAGAAGGAATGCGTCACCTTTGGTATCCGGACCATCTGTTTTGACGGTGATCAGGGTTTCTTCCTCAATGGAAAGAACATGAAGATCAAGGGCGTCTGTGTGCACCATGACGCAGGCTGCCTTGGCGCGGCTGTGCCGAGAAATGTATGGAAGAAACGTCTCGAGACGCTCAGAGAATGCGGATGCAATGCGATCCGCACGGCGCACAATCCTCCGGACCCGAATCTGCTGGATCTGTGCGACGAAATGGGCTTCCTGGTGATGGACGAAGCATTCGATGAATGGGAAGGCACAAAGAACAAGTGGTGGCAGGGCCACAATGTCTATCCGCCGAAGCATTTTGGATATGCAGAGGATTTCCCGGAATGGCACCGCCGTGATCTGGAAAGCATGGTGCTGCGTGACCGGAATCATCCGAGCATTATCATGTGGTCGATCGGCAACGAAATCGACTATCCCAACGATCCGTATGTCACCCCGCTGTTTGAAGAAGTGCTGGGCAACAATGACGCCGGCAAGCCTTCTCAGGAAAGAAAGTATGACAAGAGGAAGCCGGACGCTTCCAGACTGCCGGTGGTGGCCAGAGAACTGGTTGGCATTGTCCACTCCCTGGATACGACACGCCCTGTGACGAGCGCGATGTCGTTCCCGGAACTGTCCAACCAGACCGGGCTTGCCGATGAGCTGGATCTCTCCGGATACAACTATCGTGAATACTTCTATGAGCAGGATCATGAGAAATATCCGGGACGAGTGATTCTCGGATCTGAAAACAGCCATCAGGCATCCTGCTGGTATGCCGTGGCGGATCATGATTATATTGCCGGGCAGTTCCTCTGGACGGGCATCGACTTCCTGGGCGAATGCAAAGGGTGGCCGGTGCGCATTTCCCAGGCAGGTCTTCTGAAACTGACGGGTGCGCCGAAACCCCTGTACTATCAGCGCAAGGCGCTTTGGACGGATGAGCCGTTTGTCCGCCTTGCAGCCGGAAGCGGTGAGGAAATGCGCCGCGGCCTGCCGGAACTGCATTTTGCTTGGGAAGGTGCAGCAGGCGAAACGCTGAAGGTATATGCTTTCACCAATCAGCCGGAGGCAGAACTGTTCCTGAACGGGAAGAGCCTTGGAAAACAGGTGCTCAAGCGTGAAGATGACTGCTGTGCCGTCTGGGACGTCCCGTTCGAAGCGGGCGAACTGGTGGTAAAGGCGGGCGAAGCTGAGGACTGTCTGGTGACAGCCGGCGAATCGGCAGCCCTGATGATGATTGCCAAGAGGGATCCGGAAGCGGCTGAAGGCGAGGAAGTCGTCATGGTCCAGATCTCTGTTCTTGATGGCGAAGGCAACCGGTGTGCAGCAGGCCATGAGGAAGTTCATGTTCAGGTTGCTGGCCAGGCAGAGCTTCTGGGGCTTGAGAACGGAAAGCCGGATGATCTGACTCCTTACCGCGCATCTTACCGCAGCGCGTATGACGGAGAACTGACAGCCTATGTCCGTGTACTGAAAGGAGCGGAAAATGTCAGGATCTTCGCATGGACGGAAAGCGGACTTGCCGGCGAGGTCGAACTGTAAGGTAACCATGAGTGCAGGCGGTCCGTGCGAAACAGGGGATCGAGGTAAGGATGCGTCCCGGCGTTGCAATACCGCATTGACATGCCTATGGAATGATGCTAGAATAAATGCATCATTTTCACTGTTTTAATACCAGTTTGGATATCTTTGCTGCATTTTTCTTTATGAACCGTTGGGAGGCGTAGTATGACCACTATCAACCCGAAAAAGGCGGCGCCGTACAGTGTTCAGGGATCCCTGAGAAAGAAAATCTGGAATTCCAAGACACTGATTCTGATGTGCGTTCCTGCCATCATCTACTTCATCGCATTCAGCTATGCACCTCTGCCCGGCATCTATGTTGCATTTGTCAACTACAACTACCGCAAGGGCATTTTCGGCAGCCCGTTTGTCGGACTGAAGAACTTCGAGTTCGTGGCCAATTCAGGCAAGCTCTGGATGCTGACCAAGAATACGATTCTGTTCAACCTGGCCTTCATTGTGCTGGACAACCTGCTGGCTGTCATTGTCGCCATCCTGCTCAAGGAAATCCAGTCCAAGGCCTTCCGCAAGGTATCCCAGACCATGATGTTCCTGCCGTACTTCATTTCCCAGGTTCTGGTGGGACTTCTTGTGTATTCCCTGCTGAACTCCGATACCGGCTACCTGAACGTAGTCCGCGGTGCACTCGGTCTGGAGCCCCTAAAGCTCTATAAGACAGGTGATCCGTGGCCGCTGATTATCATTCTGGTGCATCTGTGGCAGAAGACTGGCTACAATTCGGTTGTGTATTTTGCCGCAATCATGGGTATTGATGCTGCTGTCATTGAAGCGTCCATGATCGACGGTGCCAATGCATGGCAGAAGATCCGCTACATTATCCTGCCTTCTCTCAAGCCGACGATTGTTATTCTCCTTCTGTTCGCTCTGGGCGGCATTGTCAAGGGTGACTTCGGCCTCTTCTGGAACCTGGTCGGCAGAAATCCGATCCTGTATCAGAAAGTCGACATTATCGAAATGTTCGTCTATCGTGCGACCATTTCCGACTTTAACTTCTCCACGGCTTCTGCGGTGGGTCTGTATCAGTCTCTGATTGGCTTCATCATGGTCATTACAGTCAATGCCGTGGTGAAGAAGATTGAGCCTGACTACTCTCTGTTCTGATGGAGGTGCACCATGGCAAAAAAACAAGATGATATGCTTGACAGCGTATCCAAGGTGAAACTGACCGGGTCAGACTATGTTATCCGCGGCATCGGCTATGTCTTTATCAGTCTGTTCGCAATTGCAAGCATTTTCCCGTTCCTGATCATTCTGGGCACTTCCTTTGAGACAGAGGAAAACATCATTGCCAAAGGCGTTACGCTGATTCCGAGAAACTTTACGACGGCAGCCTACGATCTGGTCATCAAGGGCGGAACGATCTGGGCTTCCTACGGACTGACCATCGTCCTGACCGTGACCGGTACCCTGATTGGTCTGTTCATCTGCTCCATGACGGGTTACGCCCTTCAGAGAAGGGACTTCCCCTTCCGCAACGGCATCTCATTCTTCGTCTATTTCACCAGCCTCTTCCAGGCCGGCCTTGCTCCGTACTACCTGCTCATGACGCAGGGCTATCACCTGAACAACAGCTACTGGGCCGTGCTCCTGCCGCTGATGGTTTCTTCCTGGCTGATCATCCTGATGAAGAACTTTGCCAAGTCTGTGCCGCATGAACTGACCGAGTCCGGTAAGATCGACGGCGCAGGAGACTTCAAGATCTTTGTTTCCATCGTTCTCCCCATGCTCAAGCCTGGTCTTGCCACGGTTGGCCTGTTCCTGGCTCTGGGCTACTGGAATGAATGGTATCAGTCTTCTCTGTTCCTGCAGAACATGACGGTTCTGCCGCTGCAGTACAGACTCTACAAGATTGTCAACGAGGCTTCGTCCCTGAAGAACTCGGTTGCGAGCCAGTATGTTGACGTCAGCAACCTTCCCTCTGAATCCCTGAAGATGGCAACGGCCATGATGACCACCGGCCCGATCATCTTCCTGTATCCCTTTGTCCAGCGCTACTTCATCGGCGGCATTACCGTTGGTGCAGTCAAGGGCTGATCTTCATTCGGTTCTCACCGCGCATGCGGTTCAGAATATGTGAGGGAAAATCCCTTACAAAAAAACAAGGAGGAAAAAACCATGAAAAAGTTCCTAGCTCTTCTCATGGCCGCTGTGATGGTCCTGAGCATCTGCTCCGCAGCTCTCGCAGAAGAAATTTCTGTGGAAAATGCGAAAGATGTCTGGGCCGAGAAGTGGGCCGACGTTGACACCTCCAAGCATGTTGTGATCAATTACATGACCACCGGCGATGCCCCCACCACGGGCGCAAACGCTGAAATGCTGGCTGAACTCAACAAGATCCTGACCGACAGGGTCAATGCTGAGCTCAACATCGTCTGGATCTCCTGGACCGATTATCTGGCCAACTACAACCTGAGAATCGCTTCCATGGACGGCTCCATCGACCTGATCGGTTCTTCCACCGACTGGCTGGATGCATGGCCCAACGCCAAGCGCGGCGGCTTCCTCGAACTGTCTGAGGATATGCTTGCCAAGTATGCTCCTGTGACCTGGGCAACCGTTCCGAAGGAGCACTGGGATGTCTGCACCTATGACGGCAACATCTTCTTCATTCCTGAAGACAACTATTCCCAGTGGACCAACCATGGTTTCGCCTATCGTCTGGACTGGGCTCATGAAGCCGGTCTGGCTGACGGTGTGAAGACCTGGGCTGACATGACGACTTATCTCAAGTATGTCAAGGCCACCTATGGCGACAAGCTGATCGCTCTGTGGGATACCGACGGCACGGCTTATCCGGCCAGCGGCTACATCTGCTCCTTTGTGAAGTGGCGTGCAATCGACGGTCTGGCCAGCGGCGCTCTGTGGGGCGGCTATCTGGACGATCCGTACACCATCAACTGCCTGTACCTGGCTGAAACCGACAAGCTGGTTGAATATGCCAAGCTGGCCAAGGAATGGGACGAACTCGGCGTATGGCCGACTGACGTTCTGTCCAACACCGGTGCTGACAACCGTATGGAATTCCGTCAGGGCAAGGTTGCTCTTGAACAGCATCACACCCAGACCTGGACCGGTCTCGTTTCTCCGAAGTCCAGCACGGATAACACCATGTACCTCGAAGACGAAGATGCCGATGTCGGTTTCTTCTACTGGGGCGAGGAAGCCGGTTATGTGACCCGCGACCTCGTGACCCATGGTGTGGCTGCTGTTTCCGCAGCTTCTGCAAATCCTGAGCGCACCCTGATGGTCTATGACCTTCTGCGCAACGACCGCGATTGCTATGATCTGTTCAACTATGGTCTGAAGGACCGCAGCTATGCGATCGACGAGAACGGCTATCGCTATACTCCCGACTCCTATGTTGCCGATAAGGACAGCATTTCCACCAACTGGTGGTGGGGCCGCAATGACGATCTGGAAATCCCGAGCGCAGCCATGAACTGGGATGCCATCAATGCTCTGTATGACGAGTATGACAAGATCGCCGTGATGTATCCTTATGAAGCGTTTGTGTTTGACAACAGCAATGTTCAGTCTTACATCAACCAGTGCAACGAAGTGTACTCCACCTACATGAAGTACATCTGCTTCGGCCAGTATTCCGGTACTGCTGAAGAAATCGTCGCTGAATTCCAGGCTGCCCTCAAGGCTGCCGGCGTTGACGAAGTCACCGCTGAACTTCAGAGACAGATCGACGCTACTTACAAGAAGTAATCGTCGGACAAACCGTTGTCTGCCGGGGTGCCGCTGTGCGGCATCCCGGTTTTTTCAAATCCGGAAGGGAAACAGACAATTGACATGCGGCGGTTTTTGTGGGATAGTTCGGCGTAGTTTATATGCACAGCGCAAAAGAGATGCAATGGATGAACGCTGACTGAACCTTCCAAGAAAGCAGATGAATGATCGATGATGCTGTACAGGAGAAGAAACCGGGGAGATGAAAAGGGGACTTCCCCGGAGGAAAAACGGACGCTTCGGCTCAGAAAGCAGGAGCAGGAACTTGTACTGAAGATGAAAAGGAATGAGCTGTTTGACCCGCATGTGCTCCTTCCGCATGCGGAGCTCAATGAGATTGTGTATAAGAGTGTCAACACGTTTGTCGAAAAGTACCGGGGTGGAGACATGACGCTGACGATTCTGACGGAACCCGTCAATGAATCTGTCCAGAATACGTTCCGGGAAGTCTACAGAGCGCACTACAGGGATGAGTATGACAAGGTTTCCCGGTATCTGATGCGCCGCTTTTCGCGTTCCCTGGTTCTGGTGATTCTGAGTCTCACCGCATTTCTTGTGGGCAACAATCTGACATCCTTTTTTGCTGTGCACGGTGTTTTTCTCAATGTTGTGATCAATCTCGGTGCATTCTGTCTGTGGGAAGTGGGATATACCCAGTTTGCAGCGAGGGATGCCTTTGAAGAAAAGAAACGGATCGAGCGCGCAATCCATGCAGAGATCGAGTTTTACTGACAGCGGGCATTTTGTGGAATCAGGCGTCAGAAACGCACACGAAAAAACCGGTGAATCAACTTGCGGATTCACCGGTTTTTCCATGCGCGATTTACATGATGACTGTGATCTGATCGCCGTCGGAGAGCATATCATCCGTCAGAAGATCGGAAGGCGCGGCCTTTCCGTTGATCAGGACACACTGCGCGCCGCCTTCATGATGGGCTTTGTTGTCCACGGTGATATGCAGGTTCTTTCCGCGGAAGAACTTCTCCATGGTGAAGCCATCCCATTCAGCGGGGATGGAGGGAGAAATCCGAAGGCCCATGGGTGTGGGACGCAGACCGAGAATGCCTTCCACCATGCCGACCATGACCGTGGATGCAGTACCGGTCAGCCAGTGCACATGGGCACGGCCGGGCTGCGGCGTCTCATGGCCTTCAATGAACTGGGAATGCACATAGGGCTCGACTTCGCGGATTTCCGCGCGGTCATTGTAGGCTGCCGGGCAGGACTCCTTGAAGTACTGGAAGGCTCTGTTCCCGTGACCGAGAAGGGCTTCGGCGAGGATGGCCCAGCCCTGAGACTGGCAGAAGATACCGCCGTTTTCCTTGGTGGTGGCGTTGAAGAGGCGCATTCTTGCACCTTCGAAATAGTGCTCTTTGTAGCACGGTGTGAGAAGCTCAATGCCGTTGGGCGTGTTGAGCAGGTCATAGACCGTCTGCATGCTCTTTTCCGCCTGTTCGCGGGTAGCGCCGCCGGAGATCACGCCCCAGGACTGCGGGTTGAGCCACATGGAGGCTTCAGGGTCATGCTTGCTGCCGATCACATCGCCCTCCTGGGTGTAGCCGCGGCGGAAGCGGTCATCCTCCCAGAAGAATTCATTGATCTTTTTGAGCATATCGTCAGCGGAGATTTTCAGCCACTGGCGGTATTCGGCATACTCTTCGCGGCCTTCCAGGAGTTCTCCGAGCAGGCGGAACGCCATATAGAACTGGAAGGCGACAAAGCTGCTCTCGCCCTGTGCGCCGAGGACCAGGCAGTCGTTCCAGTCGGCGTGCAGTCCGGCAGGCATGCCGTGGAAGCCCAGGTGGTGCATGGTGAAATCGATGGAGCGCTTCAGGTGCTCAATGACGGTGCCCTCATCATAGTCTGCAAACGGGATGACTTCATCGAGGAAGGCGAGGTCGCCGGTCTCAGCGATATACTTGTAGACGGTGGGAAAGAGCCACATCGCATCGTCTGCGCGGTAGGCCGGATGCCCGGTGGCACGGACATAGCTGTCCTGTTCCGGCGTATCCTCGTGGCCCGGATTGTGATCAAACTTGACCAGGGGCAGGCCGGCTCCGTGATGCACCTGGGCAGAGAGCATAAAGCGGATGCGGTCTTTGGCCATTTCCGGATCGAGGTGGATAATGCCCTGGATATCCTGCACCGTATCGCGGTATCCGTAGCCGTTGCGCTCACCGGCGTAGATCAGGCTGGCCGCGCGGCTCCAGACAAAGGTCGTAAAGCACTGGAAAGCATTCCAGGTGTTGACCATGGTGTTGAGGTCATGGTCCGGCGTGCAGATCTGCAGATGCGAGAGCTTGCCGTGCCAGTAGGTGATCAGCTCTTCAAGCTCCTGCGCGGTGACATTTTCCGTGTCCGCATAGTGGGCGAGGAGAGCTTCTGCTGCCTTTTCGCCCTTCTGCCCCAGCACAAAGGCAAGCGTTCTGTGCTCGCCGGGAGCCAGTTCAAGGACGGTATGCAGAGCGCCGCAGGGATTGCCGTTGAAGTTGACGGTGTTGTCGAGCTTTCCGTCCAGGACGCCCTGGGGCTCATGGAAGCGGTGCACACCGAGGAAGCGCTCGCGGCGGCCGGTATAGCTGGCCACCGGGCTGCCGGCCATGCCGAAGAAACGTTCTTTGCCGTTTTCACCCTCGGCGTTGACGTCGCAGAACTTGTTGATGCGCTGCAGAATGTGATCCTTGTGGAACTCGGTGCAGGTGATGAACTGGGTGTACTGCATGTTGACCAGGTCCTGGGTATAGAAGGAATCCGTGGTGAACTCACAGTATCCGAACACGCCGATCTTCCTCGGCGCAGACCCTGTATTGGTGACCTTGACGCACCAGACCTCGTGGTCTTTGTCGAGCGGAACATAATACAGGACTTCAGAGCGGATGTCGCGGTAATCGGACTGAATAACAGTGTAGGCTGTGCCGTGGCGGGTTTCGGTATGGAAAGAGGCGAGATCCTTTTCCACCGGGCGCCAGGAAGCAGACCAGAAATCGCCGTCCACTTCGTCGCGCAGATACACATACCGGCCGGGCTCATCGAACTGGTTGAAGGTGTAGCGCAGGATACGGCCGGCTGCACCGGACTTGACAAAGCTGTAGCCGCCGGCATTCTGCGTCACGATGGCACCGTACGCAGGAGAACCGAGATAGTTGGCCCAGGGCATGGGCGTGCGGGGATCGGTAATGACATATTCCCGTTTCTGGTCATCAAAATAGCCGAACTGCATAGAAACCTCCATATATATAGGCATAAGTTAGTATCTGTAATATTCTTTGAAGAGAGCGTATGTCCTGTCTGGGGCAGAAAAATGTTTTCAAAAGGACCGGGACAGGAGAAACATCAAAAATGCAAAACCCGCGGGCGAGGCCAAAACCGGCTGAAAGTGTTGGAAAATCAGGGATTCCGGGCTGCCTGTGCCGGATGAGACCACTTGACAGGAAAGGCGGATTCGTTTATTCTCCCATTAATTTCATACGAAAGCGATGAAGGCATTATGTTTTCTGAGCCGAATGCAGAGAGCCGGCGGCTGGTGAGAGCCGGCAGAGGAGCAGAAAAACAGTCTCGTGCCTGAGTGATTTCCTGAACGTGATGCACTAGTAAGGAGAAACGGATGCCCCGTTATCAAGGCAAGGCGCTTGTTGGAGCGCTGAAGAGTGGCCGCAGTGCGGCAATCCGGGTGGTACCGCGATCAGAAATCGTCCCAGAAGCTTCGTGCTTCTGTTTTTTTTGGCGATTTGGTCATCCATCGCATGCAGCGGCGGAGCCTGGAAAGAAGATCAGAATGCAACCCGATGCAATGAACGCATAGACAGCAATGAACGACAGATGAAAGGATGTATCTCCCTATGAAAACCATGAAAATCATTGACATGACCCTCAGAGAGACTGCCGGTGTGCGCGAGTCCGCGCTGACTTTCAAGGAAAAGCTGGAAATGGCGCGCAGTCTGGATCGACTGAAGGTGGATGTCATTGAGCTGCCCATGATCACCGGAGGAAAGCCGGACCAGCTTTCCAATAAAACCATTGCATCCCTTGTGACAGGGATACTGTCCGCGACGGTGGGGATTGTGGGCGACATGGTCAGCGAGACCTGGGAGAGCATCCGCAGCGCTAGACAGCCCCAGATGAACGTGCAGGCGCCGGTATCTCCGGTTCAGATGGAGTACGCCTGCCACATGAAGGCACCGGCCATGCTCACGGCCATTGCCGAGCAGGTGAAAAAGTGCCGCTTCTACTGTGAGAACGTGGAATTCACAGCACTCGACGCGACAAGGGCGGAAAAGGAATTCCTGATTTCTGCCGTGAAGGCAGCGGTGGAGGCCGGCGCAAGATATATCACACTGTGCGATAGTGCCGGCGTCATGATGCCCGATGAGTTTGGCGCATTCTTTGCCGAGATCCGCAGCGCGGTGGACCAGGAAGGCGTTGAATTCTATGTCCAGCCGTCCGATGCCATGAATATGGCGACAGCCTGCGCAGCCGCTGCTGTGGTGCAGGGGGCCGATGGTGTCAAGTGCACTGCGACGCCTGCCGGCTTCCCGACACTCGAACAGCTGTCCCGCTTTGTGGAGATCAAGGGAACCGCTCTGGACATCTGCACACACCTGCGCACAACCGAACTGACCCGCACCGTGACAGCGCTCCGCCGGATCCTCGAAGCGCAGAAGAATGAGCAGAGTCCGTTTGACAACGGCGTGCATACGGAAATGGCCAATGTCTGCCTTGACGTCAATGATGAGATCGGCGAAGTGATCAAGGTGGTGCATCAGCTCGGCTACGACCTGTCCGATGAGGACAACGCCAAGGTCTATGATGAATTCAAGCGCGTGGCTGCAAAGAAGCACTTTGTCGGCACACGCGAGCTCGACGCGATTGTGGCTTCCACGGCCATGCAGGTGCCTTCTGCCTATAAGATTGAAAGCTATGTCATCAACAGCGGCAACGTCATCAGCGCAACGGCCAATATTACCCTGGAAAAGGACGGCCAGAAGCTCAAGAGCGTGGCGGTCGGTGACGGCCCCGTGGACGCAGCCTTCCTGGCGATTGAACAGATCATCGGACATCACTATGAACTGGATGATTTCCAGATCCAGACCGTGACCGAAGGCCGTGAGGCCATGGGCAGCGCGCTGGTGAAACTGCGTGCCGGCGGCAAACTGTATTCCGGCAATGGTATTTCCACCGACATTATCGGTGCTTCCATCCGCGCCTATATCAGTGCACTCAACAAGATCGTGTATGAGGAAGCGTAAGCCTCCTGCTGCGAACGAATGCGACTCAAGTAGGAGGAATGCAAGGTGAAACTGTCATTTTCAATTCAGAACTGGGATTCCCTGACATGGAGCGAATGCTGCGCATCCGCCGCGGACGCACACCTGAAGGGGATTGAACTGTATAACCTGGATGCCCCGATGCTCCAGGGCAAGTCCAGCCCGACCAATCCTGAACTCTCGGCTGTGACCCGCCGGGAACTGGTGCGGCAGGAACTGTCCGTTCCCTGTGTGGGGACAGTGGGCGACTTCACAAGCCCGGATTTTGCCGGAGAACTGGCTGAAACCGTGGAAGTTGCGATGAACCTCGGTGCGGAAAACATTGTGATTCATACCGGGGAAGGCGATATGGACGTGTGCGAAAAGGCAGTCGCGGAGCTGCTGGATATGATCGGGGACCAGCCTGTCCGCCTGCTCGTCGATACCGTCGGCGCGTATGCGGATACCGCCCGCCTCAGGGACCTGCTCAACCGCTTTGCCGACGACAGGCTGTGCGCGTGCTGGAATATGCCGGAAACCTGCCTGAAAGGGGAGAGCGCTGAGCAGACCATCACCAACCTTGGCGCCTACACCTGCCATGTGCACATCCATGACTACCGCGTGGAAGACGGCGTGGTGATGCCGGAACTGCTCGGCGAAGGCGAGCTTCCTCTTCGCGATCTCATGGACGCGCTCCGCTCCGTCAACTATGACGGGTTTATCTCCCTGCAGTGGAATCCGGACTGGATGGAAGGCCTTGAGGATATTGAGATCATCCTGACGCACTTCGTCAGCTGCCTGAGCCGCTTTGAAAGCACCCGCCTCAGCCGCAGACATCTGTGGTGGAACAACACGCATACCGGCAACTACGTATGGAAGAAAGGCCTGCTGATTGACAAGACATTCCCGCAGGTGCTTGACACCATGGTGGAGGAATTCCCGGACCAGCTGGCCATCAAGTTCACCACGCTGGACTATACCAGAACCTACCGGCAGTTCCGCGAGGATGTGGATGAGTTTGCGCGCACCCTGGTTTCCCTGGGCGTGCGGGCCGGCACCAAGGTGACGATCTGGGCCACCAATGTGCCCCAGTGGTTCCTGACCTTCTGGGCAGCCACCAAGATCGGCGCCATTCTTGTGACCATGAACACAGCCTACAAGATTCATGAGGCGGAATACCTGCTCCGGCAGTCCGACACGCATACCCTGGTCATGATCGAGGGCTACAGGGATTCCAATTACCGGGAAATCATCAATGAACTGTGCCCTGAACTCAAGGACAACAAGCCCGGCGCCCCGCTGCATGCCCGCCGCCTGCCGTTCCTGCGCAACGTCATCACGGTCGGCTTCCGTCAGCCGGGTGCCCTGACCTGGGAAGAGTCCCTGGAGTACGCCTCCAAGACCCCCATGGCGGAAGTGCGCCGCATGGCATCGGCCGTGGATATCAATGATGTCTGCAATATGCAGTACACCTCGGGCACGACCGGATTCCCCAAGGGCGTCATGCTGACCCACTACAATGTCGTCAATGACGGCAAGGCCATCGGCGACGGCATGGATCTGTCCACCGCGGACCGCATGATGATCCAGGTCCCCATGTTCCACTGCTTCGGCATGGTCCTGGCGATGACCGCCACCATGACCCACGGCGGAACCATCCTGCCCATTCCGTACTTCTCGCCCAAGTCATCCCTTGCGTGCATCAACAATGAACATATCACGGCCTTCCACGGCGTGCCCACCATGTTTATTGCCATGCTCTCGCATCCGGATTTCCCGAAAACCGATTTCTCGCATATGCGCACCGGCATCATGGCCGGCAGCCCCTGCCCGATTGCTGTGATGCGCGACGTGGTGGAAAAGATGCATATGCCGGAGATTGTCATTGTGTACGGTCAGACCGAGGCATCCCCCGGCTGCACGATGAGCCGCACGACAGACCCGCTGGAGGTCCGCGTGACCACCGTGGGCAGCGCGTTCCCGGAAGTGGAGTGTAAGATTGTCGATCCCGAAACCGGGGAAGACTGCCCGGACGAAGTGATTGGTGAGTTTGTGGCCAGAGGCTATAATATCATGAAGGGATATTACAAGATGCCCAAGGCCACTGCTTCCGCCATCGACAAGGATGGATGGCTGCACACAGGCGACCTGGCCTGCCGCACGAAGGAAGGCAATTACCGCATCACCGGCCGTCTCAAGGACATGATCATCCGCGGCGGTGAAAACATTTATCCCAAGGAAATCGAAGAATTCATTTACACGCATCCCAAGGTCAGCGACGTTCAGGTGATCGGTGTGCCGGACAAGGCGATGGGCGAGGAGATAATGGCCTGCATTATCCTCAAGGAAGGCGAAAGCATGACTGTCGAGGAAATGAAGGAATATGTGCTCACCCATATGGCCAAGCACAAGGTGCCGAAATATATCGAGTTTGTCGATGGTTTCCCGATGAACGATGCCGGAAAAATCCAGAAGTACAAGATGCGGGAACAGGCGATTGAAAAGCTCGGCCTGCAGAAGGATGCCAGCATCGAAACTGCCTGATGCCACGGATTTTAAAGGAGCAGCTGCATGAGGAGAATCATTGACGCACACTGTCATATCTATCCCGACGGCATATCCAGGCGGGCCGTGGACGCGGTGGACCGCTTCTATGACGGCCTGCCCTCGGATCACTACGACGGGAAAGTGGAGACGCTGCTGCGCATCGGCCGGGAAAGCGGTGTGACGCACTTTGTTGTGCACTCGGTTGCCACACGCCCGGAGCAGGTCCGGTCCATCAATCAGTTTATTGCCAGAAGCGTGAAGGACGCCGAGGGCGCCTTCATCGGCATGGGCACGATGCATCCCGACAGCACCGACCAGGAGCACGATTTCCGGGAGCTCATGGACATGGGACTGCACGGCGTGAAACTGCACCCGGATATCCAGCAGTTCTGTGCGGATGATCCGCGCGTCATGCCCATCTATGCGATGTGCGAAGAAGCGGGCTGCCCGGTCTGCGTGCATACCGGGGATTACCGCTATGATTACTCGAACCCGGGAAGGATTGTAAAGATCCTCAAAGCGTTCCCACGCCTGAAAATGATCGGGGCCCACTTCGGGGGCTGGAGCGTCTGGGAGGACGCTGTGCGCGTGCTGCCGGATTACCCCAATCTGATGGTGGATACGTCCTCCTCGTTCTACTGGCTCGAGCAGCAGCGGGCGAAGGAGATCATCCGGGCCTATGGACCGGAGCGCGTCATGTATGGAACCGACTACCCGCTCTGGCCGATGAAGCCGGAGATCGACGCGCTGCTTGCCATGGGACTGACTGAGGACGAATATGAACGGATCTTCTGGAAGAATGCAGCAGAACTCTTTGGACTGAACCTGGAAGGAGAAGATGACTCCCATGAATGAGAAAAAGCCGGTCTATGTAACCGTTGACGGAAACGAAGCAGCGGCATATATCGCGTATGCGTTCTCCGAGATCGCCGCAATCTATCCCATCACACCCTCCTCGCCCATGGCGGGAAAGACGGATGTCTGGTCGGCGAAGGGAAAGAAAAACCTGTTCGGACAGACCGTGCAGCTGGTGGAAATGCAGAGTGAGGCCGGTGCCATCGCGGCCGTGCACGGCGCGCTGGAAACCGGTGCGCTCGGCACATCCTTCACCTCATCCCAGGGCCTGATGCTGATGATCCCGGTCATGCACCGCATTGCCGGACAGCGTCACCCGGGCGTTCTGCATGTGGCGGCCCGTACGGTCGGCACGCATGCCCTGTCGATTTTCGGCGACCATTCCGACGTCATGAACTGCCGCCAGACCGGGTTTGCCATGCTGTGCACGGGCAGTGTGCAGGAAGTCATGGACCTGGCCGCGGTCGCGCACCTCTCTGCCATCCGCGGAAGAGTTCCGTTCATGCACTTCTTTGACGGATTCCGGACCTCCCACGAGATCAACAAGGTCCGTCAGATGGATTATGAAGACCTGCGCGGCATGCTCGACTATGATGCGCTGGATGCGTTCCGTGCGCATGCGCTGAACCCGGAACATCCGCTGATCCGCTCCACGGTTCAGAACCCGGACATCTACTTCCAGGTGCGCGAGGCCAACAATACAGCCTACAGCGTGCTTCCGGATATCGTGGAAGACTATATGGCAAAGATCAACGCTGTGACGGGCTGCGATTACCATGTCTTCAATTACTACGGCGCACCGGATGCCGAGCGCGTCCTGGTCGCCATGGGTTCAGTCAGCGGCTGCATTGAGGAGACCGTCGACGCCCTGAATGCCCGCGGGGAGAAGGTGGGCTTTGTTCAGGTGCATCTCTTCCGGCCCTTCGACATCAAGCGCTTTATCGCTGCGCTTCCCGAGACGGTCCGCGCCGTCGGCGTGCTGGACCGCACCAAGGAAATGGGCAGCGCCGGGGAACCGCTCTACCAGGATGTCTGCACCGCGCTCAAGGACCGCAGGAATGTCGTTGTGGTCGGCGGCCGCTACGGTCTGTCCTCCAAGGATACAACGCCCGAGCAGATCGCGGCAGCCTTTGAGAACCTGAAAAAGGCAGAGCCGGTCAACAGCTTTACCATCGGTATTGTGGATGATGTCACGCATCTTTCCCTGCCGGATGCCGAGCGTCTGGATACAGCGCGCGGCCGTGTGGTGAGCTGCAAGTTCTGGGGCCTGGGATCGGACGGTACGGTCGGTGCCAACAAAAATACCGTGGAAATCATCAACAGTCATACCCCGATGTTTGCGCAGGCCTACTTTGAGTATGACGCCAAGAAATCCTACGGTGTCACCAAGAGCCATCTGCGCTTCGGCGATCAGCCGATCCGCTCCTCCTATTATGTCAAGCTCGCGGACTTTGTCGCGGTGCACAACCAGACCTATATTGACAAGTACGATATTGCCAGTGAAGTGAAGTCCGGCGGCACGCTGCTGCTCAACTGCAGCTGGAGCCCGGATGAGGTGGGAAACCATCTGCCGGCCGCGGTCAAGCGCGAAATCGCACGCAGGGGCATTCACCTGTACATCATTGACGCGGCAAAGATCGCCGGAGAACTCGGACTGGGCAGCCATTTCAACATGGTGCTTCAGTCGGCATTCTTCCATCTGGTCCCGATCATTCCCGTAGAGGAAGCTGTGGGCTATATGAAGGCTGCGGCGACCAAGACCTATTTTGCCAAGGGTGAAGAGGTGGTCAGCCGGAACCTGGCGGCCATCGACGCCGGATCGGAAGGCCTGTGCGAGATTCCGGTTCCGGAGGACTGGAAGGATGCAGAGGATGCACCGAAGCCTGTGCGTAATGTGCCCGATGTTGTAACCCGTCTTCTGGATCCCATCAATGCCCAGAAGGGTGATGACCTCCCGGTCAGCGCCTTCAGCGGGTATGAAGACGGTGTCATGGAAATGGGCCTGACGGCCTATGAAAAGCGCGGCATCGCGATCCGTGTCCCAGTCTGGGATGCGGAAAAGTGCCTGCAGTGCAATAAGTGCAGCTATGTCTGTCCGCATGCGGTCATCCGCCCGTACCTGATGACGGAAGAAGAGAAGAACCTCGCGCCGGAAGGCATGAAGGCCGTGAAGGCCAATGGCAAACAGGCATCCGGCATGTATTTCACCATGCAGGTTTCGACGCTGGACTGCACGGGCTGCGGAAGCTGTGAGAATGTGTGCCCGGCGAAGGAAAAGGCGCTGAAGATGGTGCCGGTTCAGGATGTGCCGGATACTTCCAGCGTCTGGGAATACGCGCTGAAACTTTCTGACAAGGGCGATCTCTTTGATCCCTATACGGTCAAGGGCAGCCAGTTCCGTCAGCCGCTGCTTGAATTCTCTGCGGCCTGCGCAGGCTGCGGTGAAACCCCGTACGCCAAACTGCTCACTCAGCTCTACGGAGACCGGGTGTACTGGGCAAATGCCACCGGCTGCTCTCAGGCCTGGGGCTCGGCCATGCCCGGCATTCCGTATACGGTCAACCGCTGCGGCCACGGTCCGGCCTGGTCCAATTCGCTCTTTGAAAACAACGCCGAGTTCAGCCTGGGCATGGTGCTCTCCGTTCGCCAGCAGCGCGAAGCACAGAAAGCACGCCTGACGGACTACCGGGCGGCCTGCACGGATGATGCGGTCAGGGCTGCGATTGACGCATGGCTGGATACGTATGACGATATTGACCGCAGCGCCAATGCCAGCCGCGCGCTGGAAGCTGCGCTCGAACAGGATGGAAGTCCCGAGGCCGAAAAGATCCTCCGGTATAAGGATCAGCTGGCCAAGAAGACGTTCTGGATGTTCGGCGGTGACGGCTGGGCCTATGATATCGGCTTCGGCGGTCTGGATCATGTGATTGCCAGCGGGGAAAACGTCAATGTGCTGGTCGTGGACACGGAGATTTATTCCAACACGGGCGGACAGTCCTCAAAGGCGACGCCTGTCGGCGCTGTGGCACAGTTCGCGGCCTCCGGCAAGAAGCGGCCGAAGAAGGATCTGGGCGGCATGCTCATGACCTACGGCAATGTCTATGTGGCGCAGGTCGCCATGGGCGCGGACAACAACCAGCTGGTCAAAGCGTTGCGCGAAGCGGAAGCGTTCCCCGGTCCGAGCGTCGTGATCGCCTATGCACCGTGCCAGTCGCATGGCCTCAAGTGCGGCATGGCGAAGGTCCAGGATGAGATGAAGCGGGCCGTGGAAGCCGGCTATTGGCATCTGTACCGCTACAATCCGAATGCGGAAAAGAAATTCACGCTGGATTCCAAGGCACCGTCCATGCCGTATGAGGAATTCCTGGACGGCGAAGTGCGCTATGCCTCCCTCAGAAGAACATTCCCTGAGAATGCGGATGAACTGTTTGCCGAGGGTGCAAAGCTGGCACAGGAACGCTATGAGAAACTGAAAAACATCGAGTAAAGCAACAGACATGAAGACAGGCCGCGCACCGAGGAGGATCCGTGCGCGGCCTGTTCCAGATGAAAAGAAGCGGAAGACGGAGAGGAATCTGTCCTGCAGGGACGAATAACAGTACAGGATCCAACAGAGAAGTGCTTGGGAAAACGGAGGGCGGAGCATGAAAATCTATATCTGCGGTGATTCTACAGCGGCGAGCTATTCCCAGGAGGAAGCGCCGATGGTCGGCTGGGGACAGGTGCTGGGTGAAATCATCGATGTCCCGGTGGAAAACAGAGCCATGGCCGGGCGCAGCAGCAAGTCCTATCTTGCCGAGGGCCGCCTGCAGAAGATTGAAACGGAGATTGAGCCGGGAGACCTTCTCCTGATCCAGTTTACGCACAATGATACCAGTGACCTGGTATGGCGGCATACGGATCCGTGGACTTCCTTTCTCCACTGCCTGAGCATCTATGTGGATACAGCCAGGCAGAATCAGGCGGTGCCGGTGCTTCTGACACCGATCTGCGTGCGTTCCTGGGAAGGGGATGTGCTGCAGGAATCCCACGGCGTGTATCCGGACGCTGTCCGCCACCTCGCCCTTGAGCGCAATGTGCCCCTGATTGATCTGTATCAGGAGAGCACGCAGTACCTCCGGAAGATCGGGGAAGAGGCGAGCAGAAAACTGTACATGAATGTGGAAAAGGGCATTTATCCGCGCTACCCCGACGGCCAGACCGACAACACGCATACGCAGCGCGCAGGCGCCGAGGCCTGGGCAGGGATTGTCGCCGAAAAACTGAAAGCACTCGGGCTGATCTGAAAACAGTACAGAGCCCCTGACCAACGAAACAGCGCCTGCCGGCATGAAGCCGGCAGGCGCTGCTGCTTTACCTGGGAACAGGGGAATTAGTCAAGCGTGAACTCGACAAAGTCAAGGACGACACCGTCGGCGGATTCATAAACCAGTTTGCCGTCTTCGGTCATGGAGAAGGTTGCAGTGCAGTCTTCCATCTCTTCGGAGGGATCGGAACCGCCCTCAGCGTTGTCAACCCACTGCGTGGCGAAACCCGTGCACTCGAGCTTCTTGGTCTGCGGATTGTAGACACCGGTCATATGAAGATCCTTGTTCTCGTTGACCTGGACATACACGGTGTAGTAGAGAGAATTCGCGTTGGTGCCTTCCCAGTTGATCTCAGCGATGAGACCGGCGGCCTTGTTTTCATACTGGCCCTGGAAAGAACCGATGTTCTGGAATTCCTTGCTTTCAGCGGCCTGTTCATGGCCGTCTTTCCAGACAAGGCTGCCCTTGTCGTTGATGGTGAATACGGTTTCCTGACCTGCTTCATCCACATCGTCATAGGTTTCAGGGGCAAAGGTGCGGTCAAAGGTTTCAGCGTCCACGGTAAAGTCTGTCTTGGAGGAGGACACGGAGACCAGAGCGTCCTTATCCTTCTCATAGAAGCAGTTGTAGGCATATTCAGTGCCGCGCAGGTCATCGGGATTGTAGAAGGACATGGAAACACGATAGCCTTCTTCTTCATAGTCGATGGAAATGTCAGCGCCTTCGGCTGCCCAGCGGGACTCGAACTTCTTGCCGCCGTCGGGCTGTGCATACGTGTCGCTCTCCGCCAGAGCAGCGGTACCGGCGACCAGGAATGTGGCCATCACTGTGACGGCCGTGATAACACCAAGAAATTTTTTCATAGTTTATAATCTCCTTTTACTATCTGTTGATTGTATTTTCAATAAGGTGTCTGGAAGACGCTGGAGCAGTGCTCTCAGCGTTTCCAGGAGTTGATACGCCCTTCCGATTGGGGTGACAGTGGAAAATAATAAAAAATAATAAAAAGCATTTTTTCGCATTGCCCGGAAAGAGCGCACATCAATCGGTGCAGGGAGGGCAAAAGAAAACCCCGGAGGGTTGCAGGCCACTCCGGGGAAAACATCCGATCCGCTTCTGACATCAGGAGGCAGACGGGCGGGAAGCGCGGACAAAGCTGCGGAAATAGAAAAAGAGGGAAACGAGCATGCCGATCACCCAGCCTACGGGCCAGGAACACCAGATGCCGACGGAACCGAACAGCCTGGAAAGCGCGATGGACAGGACAATGCGGAGCAGGAGATCGGAGAACGTGGCAATCATGAAGGGCTTCATAAGACCTGCACCGCGCAGCACGCCGTCAGAGACAAGCTTGGCGGCGACGGCAAAATAGAAGGGCGCGACAATGCGCAGGAAAAGAATGCCGGAAGACAGCGCATCCTGTGTCGGCGTCTCCAGAAAGAAGCGCATGAAGATTTCTCCGAAGAAGAAGTAAAGCAGGAAAAACGGAACGCAGAGGATGAACACTATTTTTAGTCCCGCGCGGAAACCGGCATGGATCCGCTCTTTTTTCCCTGCGCCGAGATTCTGGGCGGTATAGTTGGAGATGCCGTTGCCCAGTGTTGTCAGGCTGGTGATGACCAGATTATTGAGTTTGATGGCGGCCGCATATCCCGCGATGACCCCGGGCCCGAAGCCGTTGATGACGGCCTGGATGATCAGATTGCCCACAGAGATGAAGCTCTGCTGCAGGGTGCTCGGCACGGCGATGGAGACGATCTGTCCAAGGAGTCTTCCCGAGAACAGTGCGGGACGTCCGCTGTGCGGAAGCTTTAGAAGCCGGCGGGCTACAAACACGATGGCCAGCACACAGCTGATGCCCTGACAGATGAAGGTTGCCCAGGCAACGCCGGGCACGCCCATGGCGAATGCGGTGACAAAGAGGATATCCATGAAGATATTGGCCGTGGAAGAGATAGCCAGAAAGATGAACGGCGTCTTTGAGTCACCGAGCGCGGAGAAAATGCCGGTGGCAATATTGTAGAAGAACATGAAGGGCAGCCCGAGCAGATAAATGTCCAGATAGGCGGACGAATCCGGAAGAAGAATCTCGGGTGTGCGCAGCAGAAGAAGCAGCGGACGTGAGAAGATCAGTCCGGGCACCATCAGGCACAGGACAACGACCGCCGTCATGATGACCGTTGTAGAGACCGCGGTCAGCAAATGGTCATATTCCTTCGCGCCGAAGAGGCGGGATACGACCACGGAGCATCCCATATTGCAGCCAAAGGCGAAGGCAATAAAGATCAGCGTGATCTCATAACTGTTGCCCACAGCGGCGAGGGCGTTCTCACCGATCCATTTTCCTGCAACGAGGCTGTCGGCAATGTTGTAGAGCTGCTGGAAAATCACCGAGGCAAAGAGGGGAAGGCAGAAGCGCCAGAGAACAGAGAACGGTTTTCCCTGCGTCAGGTCACGATTCATCGATGAGGACTTCCTTTTTTCAAAGATTCAGGGTGTGAAAGGAACGACCATGGATGGTTATGGTGCGGGCGGAATGGAAGGCTTTGCGTCCCGAAGATGCAGAAGACGGGTCCCTATGTCCATGAAAAGGCTGGCCAGAAGGGAGTAGAGCATGCCGTAGACAAAGGACAGCAGATCATGGAAGACAAAAACGGACAGCAGAATAATCATGCCGTCGACCACAAAGGCAATGGAGCCGAAGGTCAGTTTCGGATGTGCACGCTTGAGCGCAACAATGATGAAGTCTGTTCCGCCAGTGGAAGAGTCGGCATCAAAGATCAGCGCATACCCGAGCCCGGCTGCAATGCCGGCAAACACGGAGGCCGCAAGCCTTGGACCGGTATAGACCGGCAGATGAATCACAATGAAGTCCACAAAGACGGCACAGATGATCATGGTCTTCAGGGACATGAGAAAAAACTGCGGGCCGAGACGGCGGAACGTGCAGAGAATGACCGGAATGTTGAGTAGAAGTGTTGCAAGCCCTACCGGCTAGGAAAACAGGTAATGGCAGATCACGGCAAGCCCTGTGATGCCGCCCGGGGCAAAATCCGCCTGAACAGCGAAGGTGTCCACAGAAATGCCCAGCAACAGGGCACCGAGAAGATCAAAGAGGAGACAGCGTCTGATATTCATAGAAACCCTCCGGATATTCAATGTATTATACAGAAGATGCTGAATTTTGGGAACAGAAATTCAGAAACTGAAAACACAAGAAAAAGCCGCCCTGAGGCGGCAGAAAAACCATGATTTCGGATGCGCTGCCCTTCGGAAGGCAGACGGGCAGTCACTGAAGCGGCGGATCCAGAACAAAATGAATGAAGGCTTCTGTTTCTTCCAGGGAATCCAGACGCGCGGTATACATGTAGCGTCCCATCTGGGGCCAGTTCATGGGCGGCATTTCCTCCTGCATCACCATGCGGTCGCCATAGGCGCGCATGATGTCCTCGTGCGTGTGCTCATAGCGGTGGCCGTCCTTGCGGCTGGCATAGGCGCAGTGATAGGTGCGGTCGGGCTGCGGGAAGACGCGGGCATCCCGGGTGACCATGTCGGCGTAGATCTGATAGACGTCCACCGAGCAGGCAAAGTTCATCATGTCCGGCGTGTATCCGCCCGCAGGACGCATATTCACCTCAAGGGCCACGAAGTCGCCGATCTCCCCGAGACCAGGACGTGCTTTGGTGAGGCGGAAGAATTCCAGATGAATAAAGCGTCTTCCGACCCCGAAGGCTTTCGCTGTCCTGCGGCCAAGCTCCCGGAGCTTTTCCGGGGCTTCCGGGCAGGTGTAGTACTTGAGATCCAGGTCCTTGAGGACAATATCCATGACCGGGGGCCAGACCGTCATGGTTTCAAAGACCGGATTGCACTGACTGTCCATGATGGCGTCATAGGAGCAGATGTCGCCTTCAATAAACTCTTCCATGACATAGGGCACGGAGGGAAGATGCGCATAGAAATCGCGCAGCTGGTCGTCATTGATCAGCTTCCAGGTATTGGTGGCCCCGACACCGATATCCGGCTTGACGATCACGGGATACCCGACCTGCGCGATAAACTCCTTGGCGGCATCAAGTGTGGAAACAGGATGCTGGCGGGCAGTCGGGATCTGGTTCTGCAGGTAAATCTTTTTCATCAGGGATTTTTCCTTGATGAAATCGATCTGATCAGCCTGAATGCCGGTGGTGATATGGAAGTCCGTGCGGAGACGGGCATCCTGTTCCAGCCAGTACTCATTGAGGGATTCGAGCCAGTCGATCTTTCCGTACTTAAAGGAGAAAAACGCGACCGCACGGAACACCTGGTCATAATCCTCAAGGGAATCCACCTTGTAATACTCTGTCAGCGAGGACCGCACAGACTGGGAGAGAGAATCATAAGATGCGTCTCCGATGCCGAGCACATGGACGCCGTTTCTCTGCAGACGGTCGCAGAACTGCCAGTAGGTGGCGGGAAAATGCGGGGAAATAAACACGAAATTCATAAGCTTTTCCTCTTATCAATCAAAGGATTCATCCCCGGAGGGAATGGACTGCGCATAAAGATCCGCGAATTCGTGACTGACGCCCTGCAGCTTGTAGGAGAGCACGCTGCTTAAATCCACATGCTGCATGCTGTTGAAGATGTTTGCTTCGACATAGGGGTTGGTTTCCTTCAGCCGGCGGATGAGAAGCTTGGTTTCCATGCGCTTGGAAATCGGCGATCCGTCCTCGCGGCAGCTGGAACAGGTGTCGGTGAAATGGCAGGCGCACTGGATAAAATGCAGTCCCAGTTCATCCCGCCAGGCCTTGATGTCATCCTCGCGGATATAGTACATGGGGCGGATGAGTTCCATGCCCTCGACATTCCGGCTGCGGAGCTTGGGCATCATGGTCTGCACCTGTCCGCCCCAGAGCATGGCCATGAGAATGGTTTCGATGACATCGTCAAAATGGTGTCCGAGCGCAATCTTGTTGCAGCCCAGTTCCCGCGCTTTCCGGTAGAGATAGCCGCGGCGCATGCGGGCACACATAAAGCAGGGCTTTTCCGTCATCTGGTCGACGGCGTCAAAGATGGGCGTCTCAAAGAAGACAGCGGGGATCCCCAGTGTTTCGGCGTTTCGCTCAATCACCAGACGGTTGAGTTCGCTGTACCCCGGGTCCATGATCAGAAAGACAAGTTCAAACGGGTCTTTCCGGCAGCGCTGAAGTTCCTGAAAGAGCTTGGCCATGAGCATGGAATCCTTGCCGCCGGAAATGCACACGGCAATCCGGTCGCCTTTGGACACCATATCAAATTCCTTAATGGCCCGCGTAAAGCGGGAGAAAAGCTTCTTTTTGGAAGCCTTGGTGCGCAGGGACTTTTCAATCTCCTCGGCGCGGCTTTCCTGCGGCAGATGCGCCCGGATCCAGCCGGAAAACCCGTCCTCAAGGCTGACCGCCCGATAGCCGAGAGCGCAGAGCGATTCTGCACAGGAGAGGCTTTCGAAACCCCGCATGCAGAAGAGAACAAGGAGTTTGTCACGGTACTGTGCACTCAGCGTGCCGTTTTCAGCCTGCTCAACAATGTCGGGCATGGAGACGGCATGCGGGAGCGTGTCATATTCATAGGAAATGGTATCCCGGACATCGATGAGGACATAGCTGTCAAGGGGCAGGTCCGCAAGCGCTTCAAGGGAGATGATCGGTTCGGATAGATCGGACATGATTTGTACTCCTCAGGGATTGGAAGATTTACGGCTGCGGAACTGCCGGACAGCCGCGTACAGGGCGGCAGGGATGTGGCAGTAACCGTTCGGATTCTTTTCGAGATATTTCTGATGATATTCTTCTGCCGTGAAGAACTGTTCCAGCGGCATGCATTCCACGGCAAGCGGCTGCGTGTACTGCTTCTGCAGGCCGTCGAGGCATGCGCGGATCACGGGGAGGTCGGCCGGATCGGTGTAGTAAATCCCGGTGCGGTACTGCTCTCCGACATCATGCCCCTGCTGGTTGACACTGACCGGGTCAATGGCCCTGAAATACAGTTCCAGCAGTTCGTCCAGGTCCAGGCAGGCCGGGTCATAGACCACTTCCACGGTTTCAGCGTGCCCGGTGTGCTCATATTTCACCTGCTCGTAGCTCGGATGCTCGGTGCGCCCATTCGCATAGCCGACCTGTGTCCGGATGACGCCGGGAACCAGGTCGAAGTAATGCTGGGTGCCCCAGAAACAGCCGCCGGCAAGATAAATCACATGTTCCATGATCTATTCCTCCGTTTCACTGCAGAAAACCGGTTTCTGCAGCCTTTGGTCTGTGCTGTGCCGCAGTACAGACGGTTTCCCTGATTGTAAGTTCAGAGGGGAGCAGTTGTCAAATGGAAACAGAGAAATGGGAAAGGCCGGAAAGCTGCTGATATCATCCAAAAGTGATAAT
>DEFL01000014.1 GCA_002350845.1 Christensenella sp. UBA2853 | reverse complement strand
ACATTTTTATTATGCAGCATTCACTGATAAGCCATATGTTTCAATTCACGCCCCCGCGAAGGGGGCGACAAGAAAGCCGCCGGCGGGAAGCGTGTGGTCTACACGTTTCAATTCACGCCCCCGCGAAGGGGGCGACCTGGAGGGAGTGAGAGCATGCTGCGCACAGATAGTGTTTCAATTCACGCCCCCGCGAAGGGGGCGACGTGTACCTGCTACCAGAGAGGGCTGCCACAGATACTGTTTCAATTCACGCCCCCGCGAAGGGGGCGACTGCAAAATATTACAAATAACAGTGGCGTATTATTGTAATATTACACATTTTTCAAGCATAATGCTATGCTTAAAAGGCAAGGGTTTTAGATGTTGGGTATAAAATTGAAGCGAATATGACGCCAACCTCAGGCAGTTTAATGGATAAAATAGGTTGGCGCATTAAAGGATCAATTCTTTCCCAACTTCTGTAACAGGGGTGCACCCTATTCTTTCTATTCTTTTTTGATAATTTGACCCTAGATGGTAAAACCTTACTGTGTCTTGAGTGGCGTCAATGATTTCAAGTAAAGATTCTTTTAGTACTGCAAGTTGTGCTCCATCAACCAAAACCTCGAAAACAGAATGTTGAACTCGCATACCATATCGTTCGCATGTTTTAGCCACGTTCCGCAAACGCTTGATCCCATCAGGTGTTTCTGTATTTACATCATAAGTGATGACTATCATCATGGTGCTCACCTCCAAATAAAAGGAGGGTATTGATCCAAATCACCTCTTAACACACGAGCAAAAAGCATAGCTTGCGTATAAGGGATTAATCCAATGGGTATTTTTTCATTTAGGAAAGGATGTGTTATTTCTTCCAGTTTTCTGCTGCGCCATGCTGAAAGGACAAGTCTTCTGCCTTTGTCATTGAGATACATTCCTTCGCCTTGTACTATGAAATGCTTCGATGCCAACTGCTTTCTATTGAAAAGGGTAATGGCCAGTCGATCACAGAGAGGAGCACGGAATTCCTCCATTATATCTAATGCGAACGATGGTCTTCCAGGGCGAAGCGTATGTAGATAACCTACTGCCGGATCTAAGCCAACAGCTTCTAAACCAGCAACAACATCATGTGTCAGCTGAGTGTACAGAAAAGATAGCACTGCATTTACTTCATTCTTGGGTGGGCGACGACTGCGTTCTTTAAATGTGAATTCAATATTATCGCCTAACATATGATCAAATTGAGAAAAATAGATATTGGCGGCAGCCCCCTCAATACCTCGCATGCTATCTACAGCGTCTCAAGAAGTCTTTTCAAGAGTCGGCATCTCCTTTGCTTCTTGATATAATTTTCTACAATAAGAAACGGCGGATCGCTTGATTTTGGGTGAGCAGATATCTTTCAGAGAGCATTTCAAACATTTGGGACCATATTCAGCAGGTGGCGTAACATAGTGTTCTTTGATCATTCGAAGAGAATCAATGAGGTTAATTGTTCTATTGCGTAGTGTTTTATCTAACAAAACAGGCAGCCGGCGATGAGAAGAAGTGAAATACAACGCTCCTTCTGATATTGTTGTTTCGTACATTTCTTCAAGGCACATGGCTTGTGCACACAGCTGTACTTTGTACTCTTCTTCTTCTCGAACATTTCCATGCTTAAATTCGATAGGATATAACTGAACAGGATACGATGCAAACGGAAGGAGAATACCATTAGGATCTTTGTATGCTTCTATCAAATCACATTTCCCAATGATTCCCAGATTATCCGAGCATACATCTTGTTCATAAAGGCTGATTCTGTCAGACCTTTTTCTGTGCGCTGATCATGAACACGATCATGTTCAATACGACCCTTAGCTGTGTCAGCATTTTCTTGCCACTGTTGTTCATTCATTATCAGTGCTGCTCGGCGCAAGCAATATCCCGCATGGGTTAATTGAGAGATTCTTAGATAATCATCTTTATTCTGCACGGAACCAATCCTCGTTCTGGGGCAGATGATCCCAGATTATTTCCGAAAAGGCGTCAGTCTTAAAACCAACACGCACGCCTGCAGGTACACGGCTGAGGCAAATAGATGCATGATAATCACGATAATTACGTGGAGCATCAACCTCTGGTTTTTTTATTACTCGTACTAATTCAAAAAGTTTATGTGCCGGTGCACATCCTAATTTCGCTTGACGAATCCGCTGCTTCACATCAGAGTCAGTGCCTACATGTTGGAAGATGATCAAAGGAGATACTACTTCGATTTCTCCCTTGCTGGCAGTGCGGTCATGTTCATACATGTTCATAATTGCTTCAAAAAGCGCATTCAAGTCTCGATCATCAAAACCCGTTTCTGCAGCAAGATTTGCGCTGATAAAACCGCGCACTTCATATAAACCAAATGGGATCAGTTGCTTACGGCCCATAGTCCGTAATTCATCCTCAGGTTTTTCTTTTTCATACGCTGCATATTCTTCCACTGTATTGTTTCCGACTTTGTCCGCTACAGCCATACGTGTGATTGAAATATCTAACGGTAAGATAGGGTCGAGACTAGTACCAAAAGTGATTTGCACAGGCCCGCGCACCTGACCTGCATTGGGACCAGTCGACATGACTGCTCCAAATGTGCGCACATCATAAAACATTTCACACGCCTTGCGCCTACCGGCATATACTGCTTCCTTAGTCTTGGCACAATCTTCAAATCCCGCATCGCGTTTGGCTTGTGCAATATGGCGGTTGATATTGGTTCCCTGTTGAATAATAATGTTCATACCATCTATGCCGTCATAGGCCATCTGAATATAATTGCGAATACGCCGCTTCGTGGCCACATCAGTGATATAGCCTTTCATTGTCTGAGGGTCTATACGCGGCGTATTTCCCATATCAGGATCACCATTTGGATTTGCATTGGTGCAGGAGACGTAGTACATGAATTCATATCGATTTTGAATTGCCATTTTAGTTTTCCTCCTTTATTTGATCCATCATTGCTTGTTTTTTTGCATCCCGTGCTTCAATTCTTTCTCGATTTAGACGTGCAATCATCTGATAATAACCCAGGGAAAATTCAGACTGCTGTTCCAAATTGAGTGTTGCTGGAAAGTGGCGATTCCCGATCTTACTTGTTATTTCGCTGAGTATCGTTTCATAATAGTATCTTGCTCCACCACTTAAATTGCCTAAATGATTTTTACTCTGGCGGCTTAGAGCACCAATCACTAACGCTGGAGTTTGTATGGCAGAACCATAATACCTGTCTATTACAGATGCGTTTACATTCCCCATTGCTGCAGTCTGAATTGCACCATATACGGCAAGCAAAGCCCCACAGTAATAAGGCAATTCATAATATTCGGGATTATAGGAGCTCATGATTTTTCCTCCTTTGTTTCGACTTCTGATCAACCAGGCTTTTAACCATTGTTCGGCGATGGGGTCTAAACGAATATGCGGTTGATCATTCTCCTGGGAAGACATTAATTCGGAACGTATATAATTTAAAGCACGAGCAGCTATAGTGTCTGGAAGCAGGGCCTTTCCATTTATGATCGAATGAAGTACAGCAGGACCCAATGCTGACAGCTCTTTGTCCATGCGTTTATATATATCACGCTTTCCTTTTTGGTATTTAAGTAACCGCACAAATCTGGCTGTAAGCTTACGTGCCGGCAGGATCCCGGTTCCATCAACATTCGTGAGACTCAGGTCTTCTTCCCACTGCTTTAATGCTGCGACCATTTCGCCATATGTTCCGAGTTCATATCGACATATCCTTACCCGACCATTTACGCCGGACAACATGAGAATATGATATTGTGCATTTAGTGGAGTAACATGTGTACCTGATTCAACTGATTCTATGAGAGTGCGAAACCGTTGTTCAGCAGCTTGTGCTTTTTCTTGCTGGTAATCCATTTCCTCTTCTGATTCTTCCTCAACCTCTGTGGTGGAAGCGATATCAATCAGAATCGGGAACGGGTCTTCATGAAGAGGAACATCGCAATCGTACCAGTGAACCAATTTCATGCCGGTAAGTGTTGGAGCCTTTTTTAATAATGCAGTCAAAGCAGTGTTAACAGCAGCCATGGCTTCCTCAGAAACAGGAGCATTAGCCGCCTGTTTTAAATTGTAGGATTCAAATGCAGATTTATCAAAACAAATCAATGCATCGCCACGCGAGTGGCCGCCGACTGTCTGAAGCCCTGTTACTGATCCTGCTGTACGCATCGGTGTGGTTAGGTTTCCAGTAATAAGGCAGCGTTCCAACTGCTCTGCATCAACGCCAGTGAACTGCTTCCTGTATTCTGACCACCAATTCCTGACCGCGTCACTCTCTAACACATTTCTATAATCAACTTGAAAGCAGATCTTATCTGAAGGCTTTATTTTTTCACGATCGAGCAGCTGACAGATTTTTTCTGCTTGTCCAGGATTCTCTATAGCCCGGATGCAGGGATTCAATAGCGGTTCATATCGTGCAGCATCTTTCATTGCGCTCAGGTAGAACGCGCTTTTTAAAGTAGGTTCGGTTGGGAACACAATTGACCGCTTTTCCAACAATACATTGCTTTTATCCGTGCCATTGGCAAGACTGCCTATATCGGGAGCTGCTAATTCTTTTTCATTGTCGAGTATGATATCTGCGAAATCATCTGACTTGGAAGAAAGTACAATGTATGCTTTCACTTTCTTATTCACATAGCCCGGGGGTAATGACAATTTGTTACGAATGGCGTAATCATACAGGGATTTCAGCATATTTTTGCTCCTTTCAGCACTTCCGGACTATCGTAAGGAGGTATTATTACTACGCCATTTTTCATTACTGCATGAAATAAAGACAGTTTCGGCATGGCTTTTTTTGATACAGAATTATCATGCAGATCAAATATATCATATACCATCAATCCGGCATCCATATCCATATCAATAGGTGGAATCTTCCCATCACTTTCTTCAAAATATGCCGGAAATTGTCTCAGACCCATCGAGGGCTGAAAATATGTTTTTCCCGTTCGAATACGGCGCAACATCTGCTCATACAGTTGAGGTTCCTTTCCAGTAAAAGCCAGATGCGGTATGATGGATGCGTAAATTCGATAACGCACATTCTGCAAAGCAACCGTCATTCGTTGAGTGCGGTCTTCCTCTACATCTAAAGGCTTATTGCTGATACGGCTTTTCACTTCATTACATTTGAAATTGATGTAGGCGATGGGGTTCAGGATTTCAATCCGATTGATCTGATAATAGAACTCTTTGGGTTTGTTATAAATGGCTGAGAGTATGCCTCGCGCCGCAGAAGGTGTAGGAAAAGCGTACGTGAGCCGTTCTACTTTTGCATATGGTTGGGTGAAGCATGCAAATTCTCCCCAAACTTCTACAATAATCTCTTTCAATGATCGTCACCTCCATGATTTTATAGATTGGTGGTTGTGTTATGCATTTCACTATCATTAATCAACCAAAGATAATCATCTTTATAGCAGGAACTGATTGACAGTACTGCCTAAAGGCTGTAATCCCATATGTAAAGAGTAGTTTTGTTGAAATTGCGGGCGCAACACATAATACCCGCTGTTGATATCTGCCTTTTTGAATTTGTTTCTCGAAACAAGCGGGATGGATTCAGCGAAAGAATTTATCAGATCTTGAGGAAGTGCGCATGATACAGTATATGGGGCAAATTCTCGCATTTGTTTGGAAGTGATCCCTTTTACCAGTAATTGGTTCCTGATTTGCTCATAATTTTGAGCGGTTTGACCGTAAGGTACAATTACCTGCACACCTTTGCTTTCAATAAGACAATATTCCTTGCTTGTTCGTGCATAGTCCTGTTCCTCTATAGCTTCTGTCAATTCTTGTTTGTCCTTCTGATTTCTAAATAAATGTTGATAATAAATCTGTATAACCGATGGATCGCTTATATCAATTTCTCCATTTTCTGCATACATTTGGGCAACCACACCAGCACCCTGCATATACCAATTGTCCGGATACAATTTCCCTTTAGACGCTGGAGTAAAGACGATCACTTCACCACCTTGTAATAGCCGTCCGTTTCGATTGCATCTACCTGCTGCCTGAACAATCGCTTCTAAAGGTGCCAGTGCTCGATACATGACATCGAAATCCATATCGACCCCGGCTTCGATACATTGGGTTGCTACGACTCGACATGGCAAACCTGCTATTAATCTCTCTTTTATGGTTTGAATCTGTTGACTGCGGTGTTCAGCACATAAATCAGTGGTTAGAAAAAAGCAGTCATCTTCTGAAGATAAAGCAATCAAAGATTCAAATAGTTCTCTGGCATGTTTGCGTAGATTCACAATGGTGCATACACTGTTCCTTTTACTCATTTCCTGAGCAATTGAATAAAGTGGAGTATCTTCTTTCAGCTGCCAGCGAACATTGACTCGCTTTAATTTCTTAAATAAAGGAGCATTATCTGGGTAGATTTCTCTTGGATGCCATTGAGATAGAATTGTGCGATAGTCTGGCTGCGTTGCAGTTGAGAATACCATGGTGACATGATAACGCCTGCATAGCTCGTCTACAGTTTGAAGGGTACAGTGAAGCAATTCGTTAGGAAGGCTTTGTGCTTCGTCAAACAGAATTACACTATTGGCAATATGATGCAGTTTTCGACAACTTGTGGGTTGGTTAGCGAACAATGATTCAAAGAATTTAACTGAGGTTGTAACAATGATCGGAGTACTCCAACGCGCTGAATACTCTTTTGCCTGATCAGACCATTCCACTTGACTGGTATCTTCCAAAATCGTATCAACGATGTTGCTGTATTCCTTTACGGTCTGCTCAGTAAGTGAAAGAAACGGGAGTACAACGATGATTCGCTTTTTGTTCCATTTTATGCAGTGACGCAAAGAAAAATGCATCAGAGCCAGTGTTTTTCCAATACCAGTAGGGCCGGTTAATGTGAATAATCCTTCTTCATTTTGTTCGCCCGAATTCCCACACTGAATATAAAATGCATCGCGAACCGAATTTAACATGCTATTGGCTTTTGAACATGCTCTGATTGTATTGCGATAAACATTTAAGCGTTCCAATAATGCTTTGGGGTCAAAGTGTTCGTTGGTTGTATGCTCTATATAGTTTTCGTTTTCGTCAGAGGCGGATATACAGTAATCTGCATCGACAAGACATGAAAACAGCATCCGTGTGTAAAGCATTGATGCTATTTTTTCTTTTGGAGAAATATGCTGGTCGGGAATTACAGAAAATCTGAAGGCTGGAAAATCCGTTAAGAATGCCTCCTGAGCTGTCAGATACTCTTCATTTCCTGTGATAGCGGATATTTTACCTGGCGCAGGGGTTTCAGAAGCTATCCACATAAAGTTTCTTAAACCATCATGATGGCCCGCGATTGCCTCTATAATGTGTTTTCCCCGTTTATGGATGATTCCATTCCGCTTCCAGCATTTGCTTAAAAAGACTGCTCCGGGAAGCGCGTGATCAACATGAAACGCGTCACCAGACAAAACTCTTTGAAATTGTAGACTGTACTTTCCAAAGTCATGAAATAACCCTGCTAACGCAGCCTCCTCTTTCATGGACAGGTCTTCCCCAAAGCGAGAAGCCAATGATGACACCTTTTCCAAGTGTTCCTGAACGGTTGGCTGACTTCCACTGGCCAGGACTGATTTCGCAAAGTAAATCATATGTCGCTCCTGCTGCTTGAAAACAATACGGTTTTCACTTTCCAGGAAAATTCTGTCTTCATGATAATGCGCAATGAACAGGACGAATACTTTCCTTCCAACTGGCCTCATTATAATACGAATTTATTCAGAATGGAAGTATATACAACGTAAAAAAATAAACCGTAACATTTCATTGTTCAGGTTTGTTTCTTCGCGGCATCATAGTTGCCATGTTGTTCTTTCTATTTTTTGTATGGCGTAATAAATTCCTGTGCCTGCAGCACACGGCCTTTGCCTCTGCATTCCTTTAATACTCGCCCCGTATATGCACTTGATTCTATCCGTTTTTCTGTTGTCAGGTAAATTTGAGACTCTCATCCTTTAGGCCACGCGCTTGCCGCTTACACAAAAAAGAAGCACCCGGATGGATGCTTCAGAAAATCAGCAGAACGCCCTGCGCAAGCGCAACAGCCACACAGGCCACAATGGCGACTGTCAGAAGGTCTTTGCCCTTCCACGCAGCCACAGCAGCGGCCGCAAAACCCACAGCAGCCGTGATCAGGCCGTCGGGAACCCCTGCGGTATAACCGGTGGAATAGAAGATGTCCGGTATCGTCATAGCCGAGAGCACGGCATACGGGACATACTTGAGAAACGAGCGGATGAAGCGGTTCCGGATCTGCCGGCGCATGAGCGTCAGGGGCAGCATGCGGATCAGGTACGTCACCAGCGCCATCACCAGAAGATAGGGGAGATAAGTCTGCCACGTCATGCTTCTTTCCCCTCCTCTTCTTCATCGGCCACGGGAAAGAGCAGTGCTCCGACCGTGCTCGCCGCCACAGCGCACAGGATGATCGCGTAGCCGCTCGGAATATTCCGGAGACCGGGGGTATACTTCAGGATCACGCTGATCACCGCAGCCAGGATCACGACGAGCCGCACCGGTTTCTGCTTCCTCGAGGGCGGAATGATCACGGCCAGGAACATGCCGTAGATCGCAATCCCCAGCGCCGTGCGGAAGAATTCCGGCAGCAGCGTGCCCGCGGCAGCCCCGAGGATGGTGCCCAGGGACCAGCCGATCCACGGAATGATCATCAGACCGTACAGATAGTGCTTCCCGAGCCGTCCGTCCTGGCTGGCCGCCACGGCAAAGATTTCATCCGTATTGCAGAAGGAGAAAATCATGCGCTGCAGGGTCTGCATGCTCTCGTCCATTTTCTGGGAGAGCGAAAGACTCATCAGTGCATACCTGAGGTTGATGGTCAGCTGCGTCAGCGCCATCTCCATCAGGGAAGCCCCGGCCGCCATCAGGGAAATCCCCGCGAGCTGGCCGGCACTGGTTACATTGGTCATGGAAATCAGCAGTGCCTGCACCGGCTCAAGGCCCAGTGCGACAGCCTGAATGCCGAAGGCAAAGGCCACCGACAGGTAACCAAGGCCTATCGGGACTCCATGCCGGAGTCCGTCCCTGAAACTCAGTTTCTTCATGCATCCTCCCCCTGCGCTGCTTCCTTCTCCAGATTCTTCTTGGCACTGGAGAGCATGAGCTTGATGCGGTTGAGCTGATTGACCTCGCTTGCGCCGGGGTCAAAGTCCACCGCGACCACATTGGACTGGGGATATTTCGCCTTCAGCTGCTTGATGACGCCCTTGCCCACCACATGATTGGGCAGGCACGCAAACGGCTGAATGCACACGATATTCGGGTAGCCGCTCTCAATGAGCTCGGCCATTTCTCCGGCAAGGAACCAGCCTTCGCCGTACTGATTTCCGATGGACAGAAGCGGCTTGGCCAGCTGCGCAATCCGGTCAATCTCCATGGACGGCTCAAAGTGCTTTGAGGCCTTCAGGGCTTCCGTTGCCGGCTTCCGGAACATGGACAGCGCCTTCACGCCGTGATCCGCCCACCAGGCGTACGTCCAGGGCTTGCCGAGATATTCATGCTTGTATTCCTGATTGTAGGTGGTGTAATTGAAGAAATCCAGAAGGTCCGGCACATTGACCTCTGCGCCTTCCCTTTCGAGCACTTCCACCAGATGATTGTTCGCCATGGGCATATACTTGACGAGGATTTCCCCGACAATGCCCACACGCGGCTTCCGGATGCTCTCATCAATCGGGAGCGCGTCAAACTCTGCCACCAGGTCACGGCAGATATCCCTGTAGCCCCTGCGTCCGTAATGCTTCCGGGCCGTCAGGTCCTCAATGCAGATGCGGCTCCATTTTTCCGCCAGTGCATTGGCCGATCCCGGCTCGAGTTCATAGGGCCGCATGCGGTAGAGGCAGCGCTGGATCAGGTCGCCCAGGAGCAGTGCCTTGACCAGGGCCATGAGGGTGGCCGGGGAAATATGGAAGCCCGGATTCTTTTCCATGCCGTTGAAGCTGGCGGAAATCACGGGGATCTGTTCCATGCCGGCCTTTTTCAGGGCTCTGCGGATAAACGCCACATAATTGCTCGCCCTGCAGCATCCGCCGGTCTGCGACATGATCAGTGCCAGATGGTTGACGTCATACCGCCCGGAAAGAACGGCTTCCATCATCTGGCCCACCACAATGATCGACGGATAGCAGGCGTCATTGTTGACAAAGCGCAGTCCCATGTCCACCGCTGAGCGCGTGTCATTTTCGAGCATGACCAGGTGATACCCGGCCTTACGGAAAATCGCCTCAATCAGATCAAAATGAATCGGGCTCATGCGCGGGCAGAGGATGGTATACCCCTGCTGCTGCATTTCCTTCGTATACAGCACGCGCTCATAGGTGCCCGCCTCCTGCCGGACGGCATGGACGCCCTGTCTGAGGCGCATGTTCATCGCCGCAAGCAGGGAGCGCACACGGATCCTGGCTGCACCCAGATTATTGACCTCGTCAATCTTCAGGATGGTGTACAGCCTGCCCGCGCTCTCCATGATATCGCTGACCTGGTCAGCCGTCACGGCGTCCAGGCCGCAGCCGAAGGAATTGAGCTGGATCAGTTCCAGGTCATCCCGTGTGCAGACATACTGCGCTGCGGTATACAGCCTGGAGTGATACACCCACTGGTCCGTCACGCGCAGCGGACGCACCGGGACAAAGTCCTCCGGTATGCTGTCCTCCGTGAGCACGGCCAGACCATAGGAGGCAATCAGATCCGGAATCCCGTGATGAATTTCCGGGTCCACATGGTACGGTCTGCCTGCGAGCACAATGCCCCGGCGGCCGTTGTCCTCCATCCACTTCAGGACTCTCCTGCCCTCTTCGCGGATGTCCTTCTTGGCCCGGCCTTCCTCTTCCCAGGCCAGGTGCACGGCCCTGCGGACTTCGTCCTCGGGAATTTCCCATTCCCTGGCGCACAGCCGGACCAGGCGGTCTGCGGCTGTTTTTTCATTGGTAAAGGCGATAAACGGGCGAATATACCGGATCTGCTTTTCCCGGATATCGTCCACATTGTTCTTGAGGTTTTCCGGGTACGCGCAGACAATCGGGCAGTTGAAGTGATTGACCGCGCCTTTGACCTCCTGGTGTTCATAGAACACGCAGGGATGCACAATCGTGTCAATCCCGTGATTGATCAGCCACTGCACATGCCCGTGCGCAAGCTTGGCCGGATAACATTCGCTCTCGCTGGGGATGGATTCCATGCCCAGGGTATAAATCGCCCGGGATGAAACCGGGGATACCACCACGCGGAAGCCGAGACTGGTGAAAAAGGTAAACCAGAAGGGATAGTTTTCCCAGATGTTCAGGACACGCGGAATGCCTATGGTTCCGCGCGCAGCCTGCTCTTCGCTCAGCGGCTTGTACTGGAAAATGCGCCTGAGCTTATAGGCGGACATGTTCGGCCCTTTTTCGCCGGTGTCCGTCTTTCCCAGTCCCCGCTCGCAGCGGTTGCCCGTGATGTGCTTTCTCCCGCCCGGGAACCGGGTGATGGTCAGCATGCAGTGATTCACGCAGCCGTTGCAGTGCGTGGTCTCTGAGTCCCACTGAAGGTCCGCGATCTCGTCGAGACTGAGCATGGTGGTCGTGCCGTCTGCACACCGGTCCCTGGCAATGAGCGCCGCGCCGAACGCACCCATGATGCCCGCAATATCGGGGCGGATGACATCAATGTCTGCGATCTTTTCAAACGCGCGCAGCACAGCCTGGTTGTTGAACGTTCCGCCCTGCACCACGACATGGCGCCCGAGCTGGGAGACATCCGCCAGCTTGATGACTTTGAACAGCGCGTTGCGGATAACCGAGTAGGCCAGTCCGGCCGAAATATCCTGAACCGTCGCGCCTTCCTTCTGCGCCTGCTTGACATTGGAATTCATGAACACGGTGCACCGGGTGCCCAGATCAATCGGATGCTCCGCAAACAGGGCCTCCCCCGCAAACTGCTGCGCGGTAAACCCGAGAGAAACGGCAAAGTTTTCAAGGAATGAACCGCAGCCCGAGGAGCAGGCCTCATTGAGCATGACCGAGTCGACAGATCCGTTGCGCAGGCGGATGCATTTCATGTCCTGTCCGCCGATATCCAGCACGCAGTCCACGTCCGGGTCAAAGAAGGCCGCGGCCGTCGCATGCGCAATGGTTTCCACTTCGCCCTCATCCAGGCAGAAAGCGGATTTCATCAGGTTTTCGCCGTACCCGGTGGAGCACGCATGCGCGATCCTCGCCGTCTCCGGCAGCTTTTCCTTCAGCTCCGCGAGCGCTTCCATGGCCGTCACCAGCGGCGAGCCCTGGTTGTTCGCATAGGACTCCCAGAGGAGTTCTCCCTTTTCCCCGATCAGCGCAAGCTTTGTGGTTGTGGAGCCTGCATCAATCCCCAGATAGCAGTCTCCGCTGTAATGGGAAAGATCGCCCCGGCTGACCTTGGCAAGGCTGTGCCTGGAGCAGAAATCATCATATTCTTCCTTTGAAGCGAACAGCGGATCCATGCGCTTGAGCTCATAGGTCATCTGGACTCCGCTCCTGAGACGTTCCAGCAGACGGTCCAGCTCTGTTTCCTTCGCTTCCTCGCATACCAGTGCGGCACCCACGGCCGCAAAGAGATGCGAGTTTTCCGGAATGACGGTCGTCTCCTCCGTCAGATGCAGCGTGCGGATAAACGCCTCCCTCAACTGCGGAAGGAAGTGCAGGGGGCCGCCGAGAAACGCCACGCAGCCCCGGATCGGCTTGCCGCAGGCAAGCCCGGAAATGGTCTGATTGACAACCGCCTGGAAAATGGAAGCCGCAAGGTCTGCACGGGTTGCGCCTTCATTGATCAGCGGCTGAATATCGCTCTTGGCAAACACGCCGCACCGGGCGGCTATCGGGTAGATTTCCTGATAATCCCCTGCGGCTTCGTTCAGCCCCATGGCATCGGTCTGCATCAGGGCCGCCATCTGGTCGATAAAGGCACCGGTTCCTCCGGCGCACACGCCGTTCATGCGCTCCTCGAGCCCGCCGCGGAAATAGATAATCTTGGCATCCTCGCCGCCCAGTTCAATCGCAACATCGGTCTGCGGCGCCGCCTTTTCAATGGCGGCCGCGACCGCAACCACTTCCTGGACAAACGGAAGCCCAAGCGCTTTGCACAGATTCATGGCTCCGCTTCCGGTCATGGCCGGCAGAAGGATACAGTTTCCCAGCTCTTTCCTTGCCTGTGCGAGCAGTTCGGCCAGGGTTTCCTGCGTATGCGCACAGTGCCTCTCATACGCCCCGAAAACCGTCTTCCCTTCTTCATCCAGCAGGACCAGTTTGACAGTGGTTGAGCCGACATCCATGCCGGCGCGGTATCTTCTCATGATTTCACCTGTTTTCAGTGTACGGGCAGTCCTCTGCCCGGCTTATTCTGTTCTCTGCCATACGCGCATTTCTCCGCCGCCGCGGTTGCCCCAGGCAAAGTACGGGACCAGGGTCACACGCGTGTCTTCTTCCTGACTCCTGTGCCAGGGAGTATACAGCGCGTCGTCATTTTCGCGGCTGATCTGTTTTCCGTGCACGTCCATGACCGGCAGGTCCATGCCGCAGATGGTCTCCGTCCGGACCTTCGCGTCCAGGCTGTCGGGGCAGATCTTCAGCATGTGAAGATCCTTTCCGTTGTCCTTTTCCTCGGTGCACATCACAAACGGACCGTACTGCACAGCCGCCTTGCCCGCATCCTCACGGACACGCCAGTCCGCTTTCAGGCACATCACGCTGAAGGGCAGCTCGAGGTCCACACTGTCCCCGGTCTTCCATTCGCCGCAGAATTTCACGTAGCCGTTTTCCACCACGCCCTCGCCCTTTGTGCTCTTCCATGACGGGTTCGAGCACCACGAAGGCAGGCGCACGCACAGTGCACCGCAGGCACCGTCTGATTCAACGTCAATGTGTACTTTTCCATTCATCCAGCCGTCCCGCACGTGCAGAACCGCTTTCTTTCCGCCGAGGGTCACTTCCGCATCCGCTGCCATATACAGATGGACATAGACACTGTCCTCGGATGCTGTCATGGCGTACTGCGGGAGGGAGGACAGAAGACGCGCCACATTGGGCGGGCAGCAGGCGCAGCCGAACCATTTCTGTCTCACCGGCTTGACATGATCCAGACGCTTGTCTGTCCTGCAGGCTTCCGGCTCCACTTCCAGCGGATTGACATAGAAGAAGCTCTGTCCGTCCATGGCCATGCCTGCCAGCACCGTGTTGATCAGTGCACGCTCCATGACATCCGCATACTCACTTTTCGGCGCGATCTGCAGCATGCGCCGGGCAAAGAACACCAGGCCCACGGCAGCGCAGGTTTCGGAGTACGCGGTATCATTGGGCAGGTCAAAGCGCCTTGAGAATGCTTCGCCCACATGCGTGGCACCAACGCCGCCGGTAATATACATCTTGTCTCTTGTCGTAGACTTCCAGAGGGCTTCGCAGGCGCTGAGCATCTCTGCGTCGCCGTCAAGCCTGGCTAGGTCTGCCATGCCGCTGTAGAGATACATGGCGCGCACGGCGTGCCCGACCGCCTCTTTCTGCTGACGCACCGGTTCATGCGCCTGATAATACGCAAAGAGTTTTTTGTCCTCTTCTTCCGGCAGCGGCTTTTCTTCCTTCTTTGCGCGCTCCGCATTGACTTCCTCGAGGAAGACATGCGGCTTCTGGCCTCTCTGGTTCAGGAAATAGCGGCACTGATCCAGGAACCGCTCCTCGCCGGTCTCCTCATAGAGGCGCAGCAGGCCCATCTCGGCGATCTCATGGCCCGGGTATCCGGGCTTTTTCCCTTCGCCCAGCCCGATATGCGCCGCAATGCAGTCCGCAAACTTTTCGGCCGCTTCCAGGAGGTCGGTTCTGCCGGTCGCCTGATGCCAGGCCACGGCCGCCTCGGTGAGGTGGCCGAAGCAGTAGAGTTCATGATGATCCTTGAGATTGGAGAACGCGCCGCGGCGGTTTTTCAGGATATAGAACGTGTCGAGGTACCCGTCCGGGTCCTGCGCGCTGCACACCAGTTCCACGGCCTCTGCCGCCGTTTTCTCCAGTTCGGGATCCGGATGCTGCACGAGGGAATAGGAAACCGCTTCCAGCCACTTGTACATATCGGAGTCCTGGAACACAAAGCCATAGAAGGCATTGTCATCCGGCTGCTCCCCGTCCCGGGGCAGCGTCTCAAAGGTTCCCTTCCAGACCTCATACTGCCAGTTTTCACCGGCACGGCGGCGGGCCTGAAGTCGCGCGGCAGCCCGGAAGTTATGCACGCACCAGCTCGGCGCAGCATCCGGCACGCGGTCATTGAGCGCTTCCCACTGATACGGAATCATGCGTGTGCGCACCAGTTCCATTTCATGCTTCCAGAACGTATCGCTGATCCGGACCTGATTCAGGTTCAGCGGCTTGGTATACTCCTTCATGCTGCTTCCTCCTCAATGTTCATTCTCTTCCTGCCCTTGCTCAGCCAGGAACCTTTCAGATAATAGATGATAAACAGAATGGATGTCAGAATCCAGGTGATCGGGTAACTGTAGAGCACTGTATCGAGCGTGTGGAACATGGGAAGAACCACGAGGATCCAGACCACGCGCAGCACACAGATGCCGAACAGGGTAATCAGTGCCGGGACCAGTGCAGCGCCTGCGCCGCGCACGACGCCCGAGAGGATTTCCACACAGATATAGGTCTCATAGAACGGAACCAGCAGGCGCAGGATGTGCATGCCCTGGGCAATCACCGCTTCATCGGTTGTAAACAGCCGGTACAGGTGTTCCCCGAAAAACCACAGGAACACCATGAGGATGCCCGAGCCCACCGCGGCCTGCATGAGGCTGGTCCGGACGCCTTTGCGCATCCGGTCATACTGTCCCGCGCCGAAATTCTGGGCTGAGAATGTGGTGGCGGCCACGCCGAATGCGTTGATCGTCATCCAGAAGAGGCCGTCGAGTTTTCCATAGGCCGTCCACCCGGCGAGCACATCCGTGTCAAACCCGTTGATCGAGGTCTGAATCAGGACATTGCTCACGGAATACATGACGCTCTGCAGACCCGCCGGAAGTCCGATGCGCACAATCTTGGCGAGCATGGTCCCGTGCAGGCGGATCCTGCGCGGCATCAGGCGGTAGCTTGCATGCGAGCGCATCAGCGTCACCACGACCAGCACAGCCGCCACGGTCTGGGAGAGAATGGTCGCCCAGGCCGCGCCCTGCACGCCCATGTCCATGCCGATGACCGTGATCATGTCCAGAACGATGTTCGTCATGCAGGCGGCAACCAGAAAGAACAGAGGACGCCTTGAGTCCCCAATGGCGCGCAGGATTCCGGACCCCATATTATAGATCATCTGCGGGATCATGCCCAGAAAATAGATTCTCAGATAGGCTGTCGCATGCGGAAGGACCGTTTCAGGGGTGCGCATCATGGAGAGCAGGGCCGGAGACAGAATCAGGCCGATCCCGGTCAGACCCGCGCCAAAGAGCAGGGCCACCGCGGCCGCGGTATGCACGGCCCGGCTCACATCCTCATCCCTGCGCGCACCGTAGTACTGGGAAATAATGACGGTGGCACCGGATGAAATGCCCACAAAAAAACCCACCAGCAGATTGATCAGATTGCCCGTCGCTCCGCCGACTGCCGCAAGCGCTTCCTTGCCGACAGCCTTGCCGACAATCATCGCGTCGACGGTGTTGTACAGCTGCTGGAAAAAGGTTCCCAGGAGAATCGGGAAAAAGAACAGAAGAAGCTGTTTCCAGATGACACCTTCGGTCATGGCGCCGCTGTGCACTTTCCTGCTTTGCATCGTTCACCCCTCCGACTGCCTGCAACAGATACGCACGGTACTATATCGCGATCCCTCAGGTTTGACAAGTGTCAGACATGCTGTCTTTTTTCCATATTCCGCACAAAAATGCGTCCCGCTGCCATAAGGCAGCAGGACGTGCACGGTCAGGAGCCCAGATAGGCTTTCTTGACCGCATCATTATGCAGCAGCTCCTGCGCGTTTCCTTCCATGGTAATCATTCCGGTTTCCAGCACATAGGCGCGGTTGGCAACCGACAGGGCCATCTGTGCGTTCTGTTCCACCAGGAGAATGGTGACGCCGGCTTCATGCAGTTCCTGGATAATGGAGAAAATCTGTTCCACCAGGATCGGCGCGAGGCCCATGGACGGTTCATCGAGCATGAGCACCTTGGGCTTGCTCATGAGCGCCCTGGCCATGGCCAGCATCTGCTGTTCACCGCCGGAAAGCGTGCCGGCAATCTGCTTTTCTCTCTCCTTGAGTCTGGGGAAACGGACAAACATCTCTTCCATGGATTCTGCGATTTCCCCCGCCGGACGGGTAAACCCGCCCATTTCCAGGTTCTCACGGACCGTCATCTGCTGGAAAATGCGGCGGCCTTCCGGGCACAGCGCGATGCCGCGGGAAATCATTTTATGGGAAAGCGTCGTGGTGACGTTCTCTCCCTGGAAATAAATGCTGCCGTGCTTGGGACGGAGAAGACCGGTGATCGTATTGAGTGTTGTGGACTTTCCGGCGCCGTTCGCGCCGATGAGCGTGACGATCTCATCCTGGTTCACATGAAAGCTGATTCCCTTGATGGCATGGATCGCGCCGTAGTACACGTGAATGTCCTTAACCTCCAGAAGCGGAGTCTTTTTGGTTTCGCTCATTTGGCTTCCTCCTTCCGCTTCCCGAGATAGGCTTCCACAACAACCGGATTGTTCTGGATGTCATCCGCTGTGCCCTTGGCAATGATCTTGCCGTAGTTGAGCACGCAGATGCCTTCGCAGATGCCCATGACCAGGTTCATGTCGTGCTCGATGAGCAGAATGGCGATCTGGAACTGATCACGGATCTTGATGATGTTCTCCATGAGCTCTTCGGTCTCATGCGGGTTCATGCCGGCGGCCGGTTCATCCAGAAGCAGCAGGCTCGGATTGGTCGCCAGGGCGCGCACGATCTCCAGACGGCGCTGCGCACCGTAGGGCAGGGAGCCGGCCTGGACATCCGCCAGGTCCTGCATATCAAAGATGGAGAGCAGGTCCAGCGCTTCCCTGTGCATCTTCTTTTCCTTGGTCCAGTACCTGGGCAGGCGGAGAATGCCTTCCATCATGCTGTAGCGGATCTGATTGTGCAGTCCGATGCGCACATTGTCCTCGACGGTCATATTGGAGAAGAGGCGGATATTCTGGAAGGTTCTGGCGATGCCCAGACGGCTGGCCTGGACAATGTTCATGCCCTTGGTGTCCTTTCCGTTGATCAGGACGGTGCCGTTGGTGGGCTCATACACCTTGGTGATCAGATTGAACACGGTCGTCTTGCCGGCGCCGTTGGGGCCGATCAGGCCGGCGATTTCGGTCTTGCCGATGGTCAGGTTGAAGTCCTCCACAGCCTTGAGGCCGCCGAACTCGATGCCCAGGTGATTAGTCTCCAGCACAGGCTGCTGACCGAGGTCGCGCTCAGGCACAATGCTGTGGCTTGGAACCGGCACCATTTTGGTTGTCGAATGACGCTTCACTGCCGTCATGCCTGTGCACCTCCCTTGTCAGAATGCTTGCCGCCGAACAGTTTCTTCACCGGAGCGATCAGGCGGTCCGCGAAGGAGCGGATGGTGGGATTGTTGGTGAAAATCATGACCAGGATCAGAACCACTGCGTAGACCAGCATGCGGTAGTCAGCGAATGCACGCAGCACTTCGGGCAGCACGGTCAGGAGTGTGGCGGAAATGACGGAGCCAAGCACATTGCCCAGTCCGCCCAGCACCACGAAGACCAGCACGTTGATCGACTGGTTGAACGTGAACTGGCTGGGAACAACGGTTGAACTGTTCAGCCCGTAGAGCGCGCCGGCCATGCCTGCGAGCACGGCGGCTGTCACAAAGGCCATCATCTTGTATTTCGTCACCGGGACGCCCATGCTCTCTGCGGCAATCCGGTTGTCACGGATGGCCTTGATCGCACGTCCTGAGCGGGAATTGATGAGGTTCAGGACCACAATGAGGGTAAAGAGCACCAGGATAAATCCCATGGTGAAGGTCGAAATCTTGGAAATCTTCACCGCACCGGAGGCTCCGTCCACCAGCATCCTTGCGCCTTCGGGCACATTTTTCTTCAGGAAGGAGAAGACCAGATGGCCGTCCGCGACAGCGATATAGGTCACATTGACCAGGTTGCGGATGATTTCACCGAAGGCCAGGGTCACAATCGCGAGATAGTCGCCTCTCAGGCGGAGAACCGGGATGCCGATGACCACGCCGGCAATGCCTGCAGCAATACCGCCGCCCACAATGGCCAGCACCAGGCGCAGCGTTTCATTCTCCATGCCGTGCGCGTTGAGCAGCCATCCGCTGATCACAGCGCCGGTAAACGCACCCACGCTCATGAAGCCGGCATGGCCCAGGGAGAGCTCACCGGAAATGCCGATGACCAGGTTCAGGGATACGGCCATGACAATCCAGCAGCAGATCGGAATCAGCTGACCCTTGAGGGCGCGGGTAATGGTTTTGTTCTCAATCATGCTCTGCAGCACAATAAAGGCGATGATGACCACGGCAAACGTGACACAGTTGTAAATCAGACGGTTTCGCTTTGCTCTTGTCATACCCATCACCTCACACTTTCTCACGCACAGGCTTGCCCAGAAGACCTGAGGGTTTGACCAGGAGAACAATAATCAGCACGGCAAAGACAATGGCGTCGCCAAGCTCTGTGGAAATATAGGCCTTGCCGAAAATCTCAATCACGCCCAGCAGGAGTCCGCCCAGCATGGCACCCGGAATCGATCCGATGCCGCCGAACACGGCCGCCGTAAACGCCTTGATGCCCGGCATGGAACCGGTGGTCGGCTGCAGAGTCGGGTAGGACGAGCACAGCAGGATGCCGGCGACAGCCGCCAGCGCGGAACCGATGGCAAAGGTGATGGAGATCGTCTGGTTGACATTGATGCCCATCAGCGAGGCTGCCCCGCGGTCTTCTGATACGCAGCGCATGGCCTTGCCGGTCTTGGTCTTGCTGGTAAAGGCTGTCAGCGCAATCATGATGACAATGTTGGCAACAATGGTCACGAGCGTTGCACCCGTAATCTTCAGTTCTCCTCCGAACAGGGAAATGGTCGGAATATTGATCATGCTGCCCGGAAAGCTCTTCGGGTTTGCGCCCCAGATCATCAGCGCCAGGTTCTGCAGAAGATAGCTCATGCCGATGGCCGTGATGAGCACCGCCAGACTGGCTGCCTGTCTGAGCGGACGGTAGGCCAGGCCTTCGATGACTACACCCATCACCGTGCAGGCGGCCATGGCCACCACCAGAGATACCAGCGGCGGCATATTCCAGTACTGCAGCGCGCAGAACGCGATATAGGCGCCCATCATGATGACGTCACCATGGGCAAAGTTCAGCATTTTGGCGATGCCGTACACCATGGTGTAACCCAGAGCGATAATCGCATAGATACTGCCAAGGCTGATGCCGTTGACCAGATTATCGAGAAAAATCATGAACGGTCCTCCCCGTTTTGAGGATTAGATTTCCCAAATTCCTGTTCATCCTATCACACGAAAAGATGAATGTCCACCATCAATCCGTTTCTCCCTCCTCTTGCAGATGCGGAGAAACATGGCGAGCCGGCCCCGAGATTTCGGAGCCGGCCCGCAGCATGAAGCTTCAGCTTATTCAGCGTCGATGACATACACGCCGTTTTCAATCACGGCAGCCATAGGCGTCTTGGAAACAGCACCTGTTGCATCCCAGGTCATGGTTCCGGTGATGCCGTCCACGGTCAGGGTGGGCATCACGGGGATCAGGGCTTCGCAGACCTCTTCAGCGCTCATGCCGTCGGTCACACCGGCAGCCTTGCAGGCAGCCACGATGGTGTAGATGCCGTCATAGGCGTCAGCAGCAAACTGAATGGGGGTCTCGCCGTAAGCAGCCTGATACTTCTCCACGAAGCTCTTGACTTTCTCGTCTTCAGAGGTGGCAACAAACGGGGTGAGGAGCATGACGCCTTCTGCCAGAGAAGTGTCAAAGCCTTCGATGCTCAGGATGCCGTCCATGCCGTCCACGCCGAAGAAGATCGGCTTGTATTCACGGGCTGCGGCCACCTGGAGAATCAGGGAAGCAGGGGTGTAATAGATGGGCAGGAACACGATGTCAGCGCCGGCATTCTGAGCGGCAGCAACCTGCACGGTGAAGTCGGTGGTTTCATCATTGAAGACTTCCTCGCCGACAACTTCCAGACCCAGTTCAGCAGCCTTGGCCACGAAGGTGTCGCGGATGCCGATGGAGTACACGTCAGCGTTGTTGTAGATCACGAAAGCCTTTTTGCCGAGCTCATGTTCGACAATGTATTCAGCAGATGCAAGGCCCTGGTTCGGGTCGGTGAAGCAGATCTGGAACATATTGTCCTTGTAGGTGCCGGCTTCGAGGCCCTGGATGACAGCTTCAGAGGAAGCGGAAGGCGTCACCATGAAGACGCGCTCTTCAACAGCCACAGCGCTGACAGCCTCGCAGGGCTTGGAGGTGGTGTTGCCGAGAATGACCTGAGCGCCGGCGTCCATAGCGGCGTTGTAGGCGTTCACGGCCTTTTCAACGTTGTGCTCGTCGTCTTCGTTGATCAGGTTGATCTTGAACTCGCCGGCAGCGTTGATTTCTTCAACAGCAATCTCTGCGCCGTGCAGGGTGGCAAGGCCGTAGAGAGCAGCAGGACCGGTCGTGGGACCGATATGTGCAATGCTGATGTTGACTTCTGCCATAGCAGCCACAGAGGTCAGGCACAGTGCGAGAACCAGTGCCATAGCCAAAAACTTCTTCATGGATGATTCCTCCCAATGAAAAATGCAATATTCAAACTCTTTCGAGAATGTGAAATGAATTATACTCATTTTTCTGCCACATTTCTGTTCTCTTCGTGTTTTTTTGCAGAAGACCGCTTTTTTCAGGGCATTTCCCGCTTTTCCATCCCTTTTTTCCTGCCCGTTTTGTGTCTCGTGCATGATTTTTTTCTTAAAAATGTCACAAACACTCACAAATTTCATCACATCCTTGACAAATTTCATCTGAAACATGTACAATATCATTGGTGTATTTTCTTTACCCTGCCTGCGCTGCAGGCGTGGAAGGAGGATGGGCGATCACGCGTCGCCTGTTATATTAATTATGAAGAAAAGGCTTTTTGCACTGCTGCTTCTGGTCGCTGCTCTGTGTGCACTGCTGTGCATGTCTGCACTGGCTGATGATGCCAATCCCCTGCGTGTCGCCATGCAGGTCTCTCAGAATTCCTTTACAGAGCCGACGCAGATTACGGTGTCCATCCGTGTTTCCAATACCGGATCGGAAACTCTTCCCGGACCGGTGACCCTGTTCTATCCCAACGGAAAACAGGTCGAGGAATTCGGCGCACCCGTTCTTGAGGCCGGCGCTTCCAAGTCCTGGAGCGGAATGATTGATGTGACACAGTCCATGCTTGACAATGGAAAGATCACCTTCAAGGTCAAGTATTCCATGTATAATGAAGCTCATGAACTGGTCAGCAAGTCCCGCAATTTCTCCAAGGAAATTACCTATACCGGCGGGGTTGCCTCCATCGAAGTCAACCGCACCATTACCCCGACCACGGCCGGCAAGGGACAGGAAGTCAGCATTACCTATGACATCGTCAACACCGGCACCCTGGATGTGACCGATGTCACCATCACGGAAAATGCGAGCATTTCCTCTGCCAAGGGCATCATTGAGAAGGTGGCCGCCGGTGAAAAAGGCAGCTATACCTTTAAGGTGACCATGGGCACCAAGGATCTGACCAGCCAGTCCAACATTTCCTACCGTGCGGCCGGCAAGACGGAAACCACCACCAAGGAAGCGGCTACAATCAAGTATGGTGAAGTCAAGCTGAAGGCCACCCTTTCTTCCGATAAGAAAGGCGGCATGCCCGGAGATACCGTCAAGCTCACACTGAAACTGGCCAACTCCGGAAAGACCGACTACACCAATATTTCCGTATCCGATCCTGTCCTGGGTCTTGTGTTCTCCAATGAAACGGCCAAGGCCGGAAAGACCACCACGCTGGAAAAGGATGTCACGATTGAGGACACCATCGATTATCAGTTTGCGGTCATCGCAACCGATGCCAATGACAATGAGATCGAGACCGCGTCCAACCGTCTGACCATCACCTCGGTTCCCGCCGATCAGGCCATCACGCTCAATGTCTACGCCGAGGCTGACCGGGATACGGTGTATTCCGCCAATGATTTCGTCCGCTTCAAGGTCTCCGTCACCAACAATTCCTCTGTGGATGTTTCGAACGTGTCCGTGTCCGCCTCCGGCGTGACGCTCTACACCTTCCCCTCCATTCTGGCCGGTGAAACCCGCGACTTCACGCGTGATGTCATCATCTCCATGGGCGGTAAGTTCCAGTTTGTCGCAAGCGTGGCCAACCAGCTGAAGGAAACGGTTTCCTTCGACAGCAATATTCTGGTGATCAGCCAGGCCACACCCACCGCAGTACCCACGAGCGCTCCGATCGTAACCCCGCCGCAGCCGGACCTCAAGCCGCTGCCCACCGGGGATGATCTGGATCCCAACATGACCGCGCTTCAGGAACCCCTGATGCAGGCCGGTTATGTCCTGCTCGGACTCTTTGCTCTCGGTTTCATCGTTCTTGTGGCTGCCGGCATCCGCCGCTCCAAGTTGAAGAAGGAATCCGAAGCTGCTCTGGACCACCTCGCTGAGGGCGGTGCACGCAACTACAACGTGCCCGGTTCCAGCTTCATGCCGGAAAGCGAAGAAGACGCTCAGGCGGAAGGCGAAGCGGATCAGAACACGGAAGCATCCGATGCTGACGATTCCACCCGCGTGTAATGCAAATTTTACAATCCGTTCCCTGATATTTTCACGGCTCTGCCCTCCCGGCAGAGCCTTTTTTTGCAGGAAAAAACGGGTTTTTATCGAACTGCTTTTCTTTGTTGTACAATCTGGTATTTCCGCTTCCGAAACTAGGTTCTTGTATCCTTTCCGGCTTTGTGCTACAACTCACCTCGCGCCTGCACGGCGCAAAGGCAATCTTGCTTGACTGAAAGGATACATCTATGTCGCGTACAGCCACCAGAAACCTGACCCAGGGCAGTCCCCTGCGGCTGATCCTGTCTTTTGCCTCGCCCCTGCTGTTCGGGTTTTTGTTTCAACAGTTCTACAGTTTTGTCGATACCGCCATTGTCGGCAAGGTGCTCGGCGCCGCCAAGCTGGCCGCCGTCGGTGATACCGGCTCGATCAACTTCCTCGTCCTTGGCTTTGTTCAGGGTGCGTGCGCCGGCTTTTCCATTCCCATCGCCCAGGCCTTCGGTGCGCGCGATGAGGCCGGCATGCGGAAGTATGTCTCCGCCTCCATCTATCTGAGCGCGGCGCTCTCCATTGTCGTCGCCATCATCACCAGCCTCGCATGCCCCTGGATGCTCCGCCTTATGAACACACCGGAGGAAATCATCGATTCTTCCGTCTCCTATATCCGCATCATTTTCATGGGCATCCCGGTCACCGTGCTCTACAACATGGCCAGCGGCATTCTCCGCTCGCTCGGTGACAGCAAAACACCGGTCTATTTCCTGATTCTCGCATCCCTGGTCAATGTGGTGCTGGACCTGGTACTCATCCTCTACGTTCACATGGATGTCGCCGGTGCCGCCGTGGCCACGCTGATCTCCCAGCTGGTTTCCGGTGTCGGATGCGTGCTGGTCATGATCCGCCGCTTCCCTGTTCTCCGCCTTTCCGCGGAAGACAGAAAGCCGGACTTCGTACTCATGCGCAGGCTGATGCTGGTCGGGCTTCCGATGGGCCTGCAGTATTCCATCACGGCCATCGGTTCCATCGTGGTGCAGTGGTCCGTCAACGGCCTGGGTGTCAGTGCCGTGGCTGCTGTCGCTGCGGGCGGAAAGCTGAGCATGTTCTTCTGCTGTGTGTTTGATGCCCTGGCCACCACCATGGCGACCTATTGCGGACAGAACATGGGCGCCAGGGAGGTCATCCGCATTCAGAAGGGTGTCCGCGCCGCGAGCATGATTGGCATCCTCTACAGCATCCTCGCCCTGCTCGTCATTGTCCTGTTCGCGCCGGTGCTGCTCTCCATCTTTGTGGATGCTGCCGCTGAGCCGGAAGTCATGCGGATGGCGGTGGCGTATATCCGCTATAACGGCCTGTTCTACATCCCGCTGATGTTTGTCAATGTGCTGCGCTTCTCCATTCAGGGGATGGGCTATACCAAGGTGGCCATGCTGGCCGGCGTCTTTGAAATGATCGCACGCACACTGGTTGCCCTGTTCCTGGTGCCTGCGCTCGGGTTTACAGGGGCGTCCCTGTCCAATCCGGCGGCCTGGGTTCTGGCCGACCTCTTCCTCTTCCCCTGTTATTTCCAGGTCATCCGCTCTCTGAGCCAGCGTCTGCACGTGCCGGCACTGTCGATCCGGAAGTACCGCCTGCGCAAGGAGGGTCAACATGCGCATTCTCTTTCTCGGCGATCTGCACGGCAACATGGTGGCAGCCCGTGCACTGGAAAACGTCATTCACGAGATCTCGCCTGATGATATCTGGTTTCTCGGGGATGCGGTCGGCAAAGGACCGCAGAGCGACGAAACCTGCGACTGGGTCCGCGAACACTGCCGTCATTTTATCGGCGGCAACTGGGACTACGGTATTGCCGACAAGGCGTTCCCGGCCGACGAATACTTCTGGAATCAGCTCGGTCCCGAGCGCATGCAGTGGCTCAGCGCGCTTCCTTCCGAAGCGGAGCTCATGCTCTCCGGCATACGCTTCCGCCTCTTTCACGGGCGTCCGGTCACAGACCTGCTCCAGTCCGACTCCGATAAAGCCCTTCTCGAAGCGGTGTTTCACACCGAGCGCGGAGACTTCGGCGGCGCGATCTTCGCCGACAGCCACCGTCCCTTTTTCCGCACACTCTCCGGCGGCTACCTGATCAATACAGGCAGTGTCGGCAACAGCATGGGCATTCCCAATGCGCATGCGGTCCTTCTGGAGGGCACGCCCGGAGAGGAAAAGAAGCCGCTGTTCTGCACAGTGATCTGTGTTCCCTATGACAATGAGGCCGCCGCCGACATCGCGCGGCGCGATCCCGGGCTTCCGCGAAAGGAAGCCTATATCCGCGAGGTCCTGACCGGGATCTATTCAAGATAAGCCGGGTATCAAACGGAGGTGTCTGTATGAAACGTTTTGTCCTGATCGCCCTGGTGCTTGCACTCTTTGCCGCAGTGCCTGCCTGCGCCGCGGATCTTCCGGTGTTTGCCATTGAAAAAGACGGCGTGGTCATCGGCACAGCCGTCATGGTCGGTTCAGAAAACACTTTCCTGACCACGGCACCCATCAGCCGGGAGGATCAGCTGTTCCTGGCGGCGGGGGACGAAAAACTCCCGCTGGAAGCCTTTGTCGATACAGACGGACTGCTGTCTCTTGTTTTCACCGAAAACCCGGTGCCCGGCACACCGCTCACGCTCGGGCCGCTGACTGCGGAGGACATTTCTGCCACCGGTTTCCTGCCCGACGGTACACTCGTGCAGGGTGACTGCCGGCATATCTCCTATGTGACCTATCCCAACGGAGCGACGCTGACCACCCTTCCTTCCCTCCTGCCCGGTGCCGTGCTGACCGGCGCGGATGACAGTCTGTGCGGGCTGATCACGGCCTCCCTCGGCGAAGGCGAAGGACGCTATTTTGCGCTGGACAGTGCGGAGATCTATTCCCGGCTCTCTGAGGAGGATGCGGAGTCCGCTCAGGACACCGCCTTTATTCCCTGCACCGCCACGGTTCAGGGCAGCCAGGTGCACCTCGACTGGTCCGAGGCGGGAGAGGCGGAGGGCACCTACAATGTCTACTGGCGTGACACCGCCAACCGCTATTATGTCTATCATTCTGTGGACGGCTGCACGGACGATATCATCTGCGTGCCCGGCCGGAGCTACCTGTTCTGCGTGAGAAAGACCGCTTCTGAGGATGAGGACCCCGCTATTCCCGGGTTCCCGGAAGGGCTGGAGCCTGTCCAGATCCCTGACGGCGGCCGGATCGAACGCTACGGCTTCAAGGACACGGCCGCCTATCTCGCCTTCCTTCCGGATCAGCAGACCGCTGCGGAAACCGATCTCCTGGCCGCTGTCACGGATTATGCTTCCGTGTTTGCGCACGAGGGCTTCCAGCTCTACTTCCAGCTCACCAGCACCTATGAAGTGACCGAAGAACTCTATGCTGATCTGGTCTGCGTGCTCTACGCGCCCGACGGAAGCTGTTATTCCATGCTGAGCGGGTTTGTCTTCGCACCGGAATACATGCCCGAGGATACCTGGCATATGGATGTGACCGAGCTGTTTGATGAATGCTCCCAGTCCGCCGGTGAACTCTCCGGAACCTATTCCCTGGCCTATTATCTCGATGGGCAGCTGGCCAGTGAAATCACCTTCGACATTCCCTGAACGGACCTGAAAAAGCCGACTGCAGATTTTGCTCTGCAGCCGGCTTTTTTCATGCTTTAATAGCTGATCGTTTCGCCTGTCAGTGCCTTCCAGGCGCTCCGGATCGTGTTCTGATTGGACACGCCGTACTTCGGGTCATTCTGCTCGCACTCGCTCATATTTCTCAGGAAGTGCACGCACAGGTGGCCTTCAAAATTGTTGTTGCTGATCGCACCGCTCAGGTGCGGCATGTCATGCGTGGATCCAATCGTCCACGTTCCGTTCGGCAGTTTGACATAGACGGCCTTCTGGTTCCACGTGTTCTGACCGCCGAAGGCCTTGAGCATCTTTGCCGTGTCATCCGCTGTCAGCGGTTCTGCGTCCGCATGCCGGCCCAGGGAGTACAGTCTCAGTGTCCAGGAAATCCCGGAGACCGGCTCATACACCAGAATCGTCTGACCGGAGCGGAGGGACGGTTTGATATCATTGAACCAGTGCAGGAGCCGGATCGAGCTCTTGGTGGGACCGCCGGTGCTTGCGGATGCCACCGTTGTTGCAGGCGGCGTTGTGGGACTGACACTGGGATTTGTATTGGTACTGGTATTGGAAGTGTTTGTATTCACCACTGTCGCCGGCGCCTTTGCAGCGCTTCCGGAGTACAGTTTGGTCTGTGTCTTGACCCCGGCAATGCCGTCCGCCGTCAGCTGGTTCTGCTTCTGGAAGAGCGTCACGGCCGCCTTGGTCACAGCATCATAGTTTCCCGTCACATTGACCGTATACGAGAGATTTTTGAGTGCGTTCTGCAGGTTGGTCACATCCGTGCCGCTCGAACCGCTCTTCAGCGTGCGGTAGGCCACAGAGACCTGCGTGGATGTGGACGCTTTGGTCAGCGCATCCGCAATCCTGCTCTGCGTTTTCACACCGGCGACACCGTCCGCTGTCAGTCCGGATGCCTTCTGGAAAGCCCGGACAGCCTCCTGGGTGCCGGAACCAAACACGCCGTCAATGCCGGAGGTGTAGTATCCAAGGGTCTTCAGCTGTGTCTGCAGATCAGTCACCGCGCTGCCGGTCATGCCCAGGGCCAGGGTGCCCTCCTTATAGGTGGTGCCTGTGACGGCCGTGGATTGGGTGGTCGGGATGACAATGGCAGAGCTGCCGGTGGAGGTGGTCTGCGTGCCGGACCTGAGCTTTTCCATGCGCTGAAGCGTATTTTTCCCTGCAATGCCGTCCTGGGTCAGCTTCTGCGCTTTCTGGAAGCTGCGGACCGCATTCCTGGTGTTCGTGCCATACTTGCCGTCCACCCTGCCCACCGGGTACCCGAGCTGCAGCAGCGCATTCTGGAGCAGCACCACGCGTGTGCCGCTCTGTCCCGGATAGATCGACGCATAGTTGCCCCCGAAGAACGATCCGTCCGAACCAGCTGCCGTGACAGACGGAGATACAACCGTGGAGACGGTCCCTGTGGACACGCTCGCTGTGGGTGTGGAAACGGTGACCGGTTCGGAGGAAGACGAAGCAAGGTTTGCCTTTTCATACAGCAGTTCCCGCGTCCGGGTGCCTGCAATGCCGTCCACGGCAAGCCCGTACTTTTTCTGGAACTTGCGCAGCGCATTCTCTGTATAGGCACCGAAACTGCCGTCCAGTTTCCCGACTTTATATCCCAGTTTATCCAGTGCCTGCTGCACCTTCAGCACTTCTTCGCCTCTGTCTCCGTAGGTCAGACCGCCTGCCGCTGTCATGGCCAGCGCAGATGACAGGGTGCAGAGCACCACAAGTGCAAGCAGACAGGCCAGAATCTTTTTCATGCAGACGTCCCCCTTTCAGAGATATAACGGTAGCATAGCACATTTTCTTTCACTTGTGACAAAATGTCATAAGATTGTTGCAATCAGACGCAAAGTTTCTTCCGGACGGTCGATGATGTACTCCGCGCCGGCCTCTTCGAGCTCCTGCCGCTCACGGAATCCCCAGGTCACGCCGACCGCATGCATGCCCGCCCTGCGTGCGCAGGTCACATCCACGGACGTATCCCCCAGATACAGGATCTCTTCCGGCTTCAGACCTGCCTCAGCGGCCTCCGCCAGTGCCGCTGCAGGGTCCGGTTTGAGCGGCACGCCCTCTTTCTGGCCGCGGACAAGGGTAAACAGTCCGTCACCGAAATAGTGCGCAATGACATGGCGTGTATCCGCATCCGGTTTATTGGAGAGGACCATGCAGAGCAGCCCCTGCTCCCTGAGCGCTTCAAGCAGTTCCGGAATCCCGCTGTACGGAGCCGAGACGACCTGGTTATGCGTTTCATAATACGCCTGGTAATCCTTCAGGACGTCCGCAGCAAGTTCCTTTCTGCTGCCCACAGCCCGGTCGGTCAGCACCCGCGCCCCATTACCGACCATGTAGCAGTAATCCTTCACCGCGTATTCTTTCAAACCGTGCAGCCGAAGCGCACGGTTCATCGCGCAGGCAATGTCATCGAGCGTATTGACCAGCGTGCCGTCCAGATCAAAAAGAACCCCTCGTATCATTCCGAATCCTCCATCCATGAAAAAAAAACGGCTGCTCATCGCAGCCGAATACATGTTACGCCTTGACCATTTCCACAAGCTTTGCGAAACCGGCGGGATCATTCACAGCCAGGTCAGCGAGCATCTTGCGGTTCATATCAATGTTCTTCTTCTTCAGGCCATTCATGAAAACAGAATAGCTCATGCCATTGATGCGGGCAGCAGCGTTGATACGGACGATCCACAGACGACGGAAATCACGCTTGCGGAGTCTGCGTCCGATGTATGCATAGCGAAGGGAACGGCGTACCTGTTCGGTAGCAGCACGATACTGCTTGGACTTAGCACCCCAGTAACCCTTTGCCAGCTTCATTACCTTACGGCGTTTCTTCTGAGCATTGACAGCTCTCTTAATGCGTGCCATGGTTTTTTTCCTCCTTGCCAGCCAAAGGGCTTATTTATAGGGCAGCAGCTTACGAATAGTACGGGCTTCTTCCTTGTTATCGACAATCCCGTCGCTGCGAAGATGGCGGGTTCTCTTTGTGGTCTTGAGCCGAACCTGATGGTTGGCATTCATCTGCTTATGCTTAACGATACCAGTCTTGGTAAAAGAGAAGCGCTTGGCAGCACCACGATGCGATTTCTGCTTAGGCATAGGGTGGTCCTCCTTCCTTTGTCCGTCTGCAGCTTACTGCAGACTGTTCCAATTATCCTCAGGCTTCTTCCTGTGAAGCCTTTTTCTCCTTATCGGCAGCCTCTCTGTTTGCCTTCTTTTCAGCAAACGAAGCCTTTGCCGATTTGGGAGCAAGGATCATAATCATGTGACGACCGTCCATCGTCGGTCTGCGTTCCACTACGCTCACGTCTTTGCAACGATCTGCGAAGTCCTGCATAACCGTGGTGCCGATTTCGCTGTGCGTAATCTGGCGGCCGCGGAAACGTATGGATACCTTGACTTTGTCGCCGCCATTCAGGAACTTGATGGCTTGCTTGGCCTTGGTCAGCACATCGTTTTCCTCAATTGTGGCAGAAAGCTGCACTTCCTTGATTTCGACGACCCGCTGATTTTTGCGGTTTTCGCGTTCCTTCCTGGACTGCTCATACCGATACTTGTCGTAGTCCAGCAGCTTGCACACAGGCGGCTTGGCCGTCGGCTGGATCTTCGCCAGGTCATACCCGCGCTCTTCAGCCAGTTCCAGGGCCTTCTGTGTCAGCATCACACCGAGCTGTTCGCCGTTTTCATCAATCAAACGAACTTCCCGGTCGCGAATTTCCTCATTGATCATCAGCTCGAAAGCGATATCCATACACCTCCCAAAACATCCCCGCACAAGAAAAGCGGCGGGCAACCTACCCGCCGCGCAATTGCGTCATCAGAATCCTATCAGATAAGATTCATGCCATAAACCCGGCGACGTTCGTCACACAAGGTGAGGGGCGGGCAAGCCTCTACTTGAACAGGAGCAAGAATACCACGCATTGCGTCGCCTGTCAAGAGTTTTTTTCAAGAGGTTTGACTTGCGTCCCTGAACATGCTACAATCGCATCCTGTGTAAAAAATCTTGGGAGGCCTGACCTTGGATTTTCTTGAACTGCTCGGCATTGCTGTAGGACTGAGCATGGACGCATTTGCCGTTTCACTCTGCAAAGGACTCGCTGCCGGAAAAGCAAAACCAGCCAACGTACTCACTGTCGGCATTTATTTCGGCGGGTTTCAGGCGCTGATGCCCCTGATCGGCTATCTGATCAGCAGCCTGTTTTCCTCTTTCATTTCGTCGGTCGCCGCCTGGGTGGCTTTCATTCTGCTCCTGCTCATCGGCGGAAACATGATCCGTGAAAGCCTGCAGGATGACAATGAGGAAAGCTCCATCAACGCGTCTTTTTCTCCGAAAAGCATGATTCCCCTGGCGGTCGCAACCAGTATCGATGCGCTGGCCACCGGGGTCGCCTTTGCGGCACTCGATGTGCACATTGTGTCAGCCTGCTCCCTGATTGGTCTGACCACATTCCTCATTTCCGGTGTCGGCCTTATCCTCGGTGTCTCCTTTGGAAGCCGTTTCCACAAAAAAGCCGAGACCTTTGGCGGCATCATTCTCATTCTGATCGGTTTAAAGATTCTCCTTGAGCATCTGTTCTGAGATGCTTGACTCAGCCTCCGTTTGAAAATCGGGCAGGGATCCGCACTGTGATCCCTGCCCGATTTTTCTATGCGTTGTCGTTGTTTTCCGGCATGTCTTCCATGGAGAGCAGGCGGAAATCCCTCGACAGGACTTCCTGGACCTCCCCGCCCTGTTCCAGCCGGACGTACAGCCTGTAGGTCCCGGCCTCGACTCTTTCACCGCGATGGTTCTTTCCGTCCCAGTAGAGCGTGGTGCCTTCAGGATACAATTGCTCCGGACGCGTCACTTTTCTTGAAAGAAGACGGCGGACCGTACGCCCTTCCTCATCCTGGATCACAGCCGAGATCAGGGCCGGACCCCGGTGGGAGATGACAAACCCCATTTCTTCGCCTGCCGAGGGCGTAAACACATCCGGTGAATCGACGGTGAGTGTTTCTGCCGCTGTGACTTCCGGGGCAACCCCGATCGCGGAACTCGCAACGATTTCCACATGCTGGTCCTGCGTGACCACCATCTGAAAGAGGATATATCCCGCCTTGTCGAGCAGTTCGTCACTGACCGTGATCGTCCGCTCCTTGCGTCCGGGGACCAGATAGCCTCCGGTATCCCCGCTGCCGCCGAGCCATTCGCCGGTGTCATACACAATCTGCGCATGCTCAAAATCCCAGCGGTCATCGACCTGGTGCACAATCTGGTAGGCCACGCGCACATTTTTGTAGACCGTAAAAGAAAAAGCAATCTCCCGGTGTTCTTTCGACAGCAGGCCTTCCTCAAAGACAATATTGCCGACCCCGTCTGTCCGCCGGCGAACGGAAGAAGCGTCATAGGTCAGGATCGGAAAGTCATCCTCTTCCGGGTAGGTATGGACGGTACTGGCGCCATGCATCTGACGGAGATAGCGCTTGATCTCAGAGAGCGTAATGCTGCCGTCACTGTTTTCATCCGCCGCATACCCGGTCTGGAAGGACAGCCCTGCGCTGAGCACGCCGGAAAAATATCCGCCGCCGGCCAGAACGCCTTCATCAGTCGCGCCGCCGCGCCAGAACCAGCTCTCCTCCGCGCCGCCCGAAGAACAGATGATCTTGTAGCTGTCCCCTTCGAAGATATGGCTGAATTCGTCGCGGATGCCCTTGGCAATCATTGCGCCGGCATGGCACGCGTCGACAATCAGAACCTTGGTTCCCCGGATCCTTTCAAACGCATCATGCAGCTGCTGGGCGGTCACACCGCTCTGTGACCTGCCGTTGGAGAGGAGCAGCGTCATACTGTTTCCGGGATCCCCCGGTTCCCAGAGTCCGTGCGTGCTGATATAGAAGTAACTGACGTCGCCGTCCTGCGCTGTGGAGAATGTGTAATCAATCAGATTTCTGAGCTCATAGAACCCGGAAATGCCGCTGCGCTGCGTCACCAGTGTTTCCAGGTTCATCGCGCCGCCACTGAGCGCCTGTGCCATTTCCATGACATTGTTTTCCGAGGACGGGGATGTGTCCTGCCCGGACAGGAAATGATCGCACCCGATGAGCAGCGCGCGGTTCTCGGCCTGGGCACTGCACAAGAAAAGAAGGGTGAGGAAGAAGAAAAGCAGACCAAAAAACCTGGCACCCGCTTTCATGCTCCTCACCTCCCTGCGCCGGACGCTCTACTGTGCCGATCCGGCTGTTCTCTGATGGACTGGTTTTGTCAGCCTTCCATTTCCCCTTTGATTTCCCGTGTTACCGCATGCAGTGCATGCTTGACCGTCAGTGTTCTGATTCTTGCGCGGTTGCCGGAGAGATGCAGCGGGACGGCGTAGACTCTTTCCCGGGTCGCAATGCCCAGGAACACCGTTCCAACCGGGCGCTCGGGCGTTCCGCCGTCCGGACCGGCCAGGCCTGTGGCACTGACCGCAATATCCACATCCAGCTGTTCGCGCGCACTCTTTGCCATGGCGCAGGCGACCTCTTCGCTGACCACATTGCAGCGCGCAATCGTTTCCTCCGGCACGCCCAGCAGCATGGTTTTGGAAACCGTCTGATACGTGACCCAGCCGCCTTTCACCACATTTGATGCGCCGGGCACTTCCACCATGGTGGAGGCAATCAGGCCGCCTGTCAACGATTCCGCTGTGGCAATTGTCCATCCCTTGTCCCGGAGCGTATGCACGGCGGTCTCGGCCAGGGATCCGCCGTCATCGGTGCGCACATCATAGATGACACGGCCAAGGCGGCTGCGGATCTCTGAGATCACCGGTTCCAGCATCGCCGCGGCGGTCTGGGCATCCTCTGCGCGGGCTGTTGCGCGCAGGATCACTTCTCCCAGCGAGCAGTACGGGCTCAGCGTTGGGTTGTCCCGCACTTCCATGTCCTTCAGCCGCATATCCACCTCGGATTCGCCCATGCCGAAGATGCGGATATACCGGCTGACCAGCACATGCCCCGAGCGCGCCTGAATCCACGGCTCGACCTGATCATGAAACATCGGTTCCAGTTCATGCGGAGGTCCCGGCAGGTGAATGATCACTTTGCCTTCCCCGGCCGGCACAATGGCACCCGGTGCTGTCCCGTTCGGGTTCGGCAGAATCTGCGTGTCCGCGGTAAACATGGCCTGGGACTGATTGTTGAGTGTCATTTTGCGGTGATACTGCTGGAAGCGTTCACAGACCATCCTGTAGGCTTCCTCATTCAGGACCAGTTCCTTGCCCAGCACCTTTGCCGCCGTGCGCTTGGTAATATCATCCACGGTCGGTCCCAGACCGCCGCTGGTAATCACCACATCCGCCCTTGAGAGGGCCAGTCTGTAGGCTTCCTCCAAGCGCTGCTCATTGTCTCCGACCACCTGCTGGTGATAAATGCTCACACCCTGGGCCGCCAGGCGCCGCGCAATGTATTGTGCATTGGTGTTCAGCACCTGTCCCATGAGAAGCTCTGTTCCAACGCACAGGATCTCTGCAATCATGCCTTTCCCCGCCTCCATCGAATCATCAGCGAGATTGTATCACATTTGACGAACAGAGAACAGACACCGCCAGTCAGGGCGAAAGGGGCAAAAGAAAACCCGCCGAAGCGGGTTTGCATGATCAGTTGGACTGCGTACGCCACTGCCTGGAACGATCGCCTGCGCTCAGGATGCGCTTGCGCATTCTCAGATTTTTGGGCGTAATTTCAAGCAGTTCATCGTCATCGATGAATTCAAGGCATTCTTCCAGAGAAAGAGGATGAACGGACACAAGGCGGAGGGAGTCTTCGGATGCGGAAGCATTGCGCATATTGGTCACATGCTTCTGCTTGCAGACGTTGACCACCAGATCGCCCGGACGTGCATTCTGTCCGACGATCATGCCCTCATACACTTCAATGCCTGCACCGATAAACAGGGTGCCGCGCTCCTGGGCATAGAACAGGCCGTACGAATTGCTCGTTCCGGTCTCATGCGCAACCAGCGCACCGGCATTGCGGTGAGGAATATCACCCTTGACAGGCTCATACTTTTCAAACACGGAAGACATAATGCCTTCACCGCGGGTATCGGTCATAAACTCGCTTCTGTAGCCGAACAGACCACGGGAAGGAACCAGGAATTCCAGACGGACACGATCATATCCGCTCATGTGTTCCAGCACACCGCGCCGTCTGCCGATCTTTTCAATCACGGCGCCTGCTGTAGCCTGGGGCGTATCCACCACGAGGCGTTCCACAGGCTCGCACTTCACGCCGTCGATCACCTTATAGATGACCCTCGGCTTGCTGACGGCAAACTCATAGCCCTGACGGCGCATATTTTCAATCAGAATGGAGAGATGCAGTTCTCCGCGTCCGCAGACCTCAAACGCATCCGTGGAGTCGGTTTCATTGACTCTCAGGGAGACGTCTGTCTGCAGTTCCTTCATCAGTCTTGCGCGGAGGTGACGGCTTGTGACGTACTCGCCTTCTCTGCCGGCAAACGGGCTGTCATTGACCTGGAAGGTCATGGTGACAGTCGGCTCGCTGATCTTGACAAACGGGAGACCCTCCACGCAGTCGGGCGCGCAGACGGTATCGCCGATGGAAATATCCGACATGCCGCAGAGTGCAACAATATCACCCATGCTGACTTCCTCAGCGGAAACACGCTTGAGGCCGTCATACTGGTACAGTTCGCTCAGACGCCACATGGGACTGGTCACACCGGTTTCCACATTGGTATGCACCACGTTCATGCCGGCGTAGAACTTGCCTCTGGTGATGCGGCCCACACCGATTCTTCCGACATACTCGCTGTAGTCGATCGTGGAAATCAGCACCTGGGCAGGGCCTTCCGGATCGCCTTCCGGCGCGGGGATATACTTCAGGATGGCATCAAACAGCGGACGGAGATCTTCACCGGGCTTTTCAAGATCCATGGTCGCCGTGCCTTTTCTGGCGGAAACATAGAGAATCGGGTTGTCCAGGGTGGTCTCATCTGCCTCAAGGTCAATGAGCAGGTCCAGGATTTCGCTGACGACCTCCTCGCAGCGTGCATCCGGACGGTCAATCTTATTGATGACAATGAGAACCTTCAGTTTCAGTTCCAGAGCCTTCTTGAGCACAAAACGGGTCTGGGGCATCGGGCCTTCAAAGCTGTCCACCAGGAGAAGCACGCCGTCAACCATCTTCAGAACGCGCTCCACCTCGCCGCCGAAGTCAGCATGTCCGGGAGTGTCAACAATGTTGATCTTGTGTCCCATATAATGGACAGCCGTATTCTTGGCAAGAATGGTGATGCCGCGCTCTCTTTCAATGTCATTGGAGTCCATGACGCGGTCCACCATCTGCTGATTTTCTCTGTAGACACCGCCCTGTTTCAGCATCTGGTCAACCAGGGTGGTCTTGCCGTGGTCAACGTGGGCAATGATAGCAATATTACGAATATCTTCACGAACCATGGGAATCATCTTCCTTCCAAACTTCAGCGGTTAATTTCTGGTGGATGTGTCGGTCAGTTCAAGTCCTTCATTGTTTTCACAGGCCAGGCGGATGCTCCACTCGTTCTCAAAGAGAAGTACATCGCGTCCGCGGCTGTCCTTGGCTCTGCCAGAAGTCGATGTCAGCTTCAGGTCTTCCACAGGCTTCGGGGTTTTCACAACCCACCTGACATAATGGAACGGCTGGCTTTCCCGGACAATGTCTGCCTGATATTCCGTCTTCATGCGGTGCTCCAGCACTTCAAACTGCAGAACACCTACGACGCCGACCAGAAATTCTTCCTTGCCGGTCTCTGTTCTTGTAAATGTCTGAATCGCGCCTTCCTCGGCGAGCTGGTTAATGCCCTTCTGGAACTGCTTGCGCTTCATGGAATCCACAGGCCGCACACGGTTGAAGTGTTCCGGTGCAAACACAGGGATATTCTCATAGTGCATTTTCGGTCCCGTGGACAGCGTATCGCCCAGCTGATAGATGCCGGGGTCAAACAGACCGATGATGTCTCCGGCCCAGGCTTCCTCCACCGCTTCTCTCTCGTCTGCCATAAACTGCTGCGGCTGCTTGAGCGCAACAGGCTTTCCGGTCCCGCTGTGCCAGACTTCCATGCCCTTCTCAAAGGCACCGCTGACAATGCGCATAAAAGCGAGACGATCGCGGTGGGCGGGATTCATGTTGGCCTGAATCTTGAAGATAAACCCTGAGAAATAGGGTTCCTCAGGCGACACTTCTCCGAGATCGCTCATGCGGGGCAGAGGAGGCGTCGTATACTGGAGGAATCTTTTCAGGAAGGGTTCCACACCAAAGTTCGTGATGGCCGAACCAAAGAAAAGGGGTGTCAGTTCGCCTCTGCGCACTGCGTCGAGATTGAACTCATCTCCAGCGACATCGAGAAGCTCGATTTCCTCTTTCAGACGTTCAATATAACTTTCATTGATATAATTCGACAGGGACGGATCATCCAGCGGGATGTCCGTTTTTTCAACCATTTTCTGACCATGATCGCCGCCCGTGTAGAGCTCGACCATCCGGGTATCTCTGTGGAAGACGCCCTGGAAATCCCCGTCAACACCAATCGGCCAGTTGATCGGGCAGGACCGGATGCCCAGCACCTGCTCCAGCTCTTCCATCAGAGCAAACGGATCCTTGGCTGCGCGGTCCATTTTATTGACAAACGTAAAGATCGGAATATTCCGCATGCGGCAGACTTTGAAGAGCTTGATGGTCTGTGCCTCAACGCCCTTTGCGGCGTCAATGAGCATCACTGCAGAGTCTGCGGCCACAAGAACACGGTAGGTGTCTTCGGAGAAGTCCTGGTGTCCGGGTGTATCCAGAATATTGATCCTGAATCCGTCAAAATCAAACTGCATAGCGGAAGAAGTCACTGAAATGCCGCGCTGCTTCTCGATTTCCATCCAGTCTGACGTTGCATGTCTGTCACTTTTTCTTGCTTTTACTGATCCAGCGGAACGGATAGCCCCTCCATACAGAAGCAGTTTTTCTGTCAGCGTCGTCTTACCTGCGTCAGGGTGGGAGATGATTGCGAATGTCCGCCGTTTCTCCACCTGCTGGTGCAGCATATCCTTAAATGCCTGCGTGTCTGTCGAAGGCAGCATCTTACCCCTCCATCATCAAAATACAATCCTGTATTATGGCCATCGTCCTTTTTCTTGTCAAGCCTGCATCCCTAAGATTTGCAAGCTTTTTCTGCATTCTCTCAATCCTGGGGAAGGGGGCAGAAACACATGACGTCAAAATCTTTCCTGTCTGTTCCGAAGATATTCCTCAGTTTCTTTGAATTCTTTTTCCATGCAAACAGGTCAGAAGAGGGACCGCCATCGAGATTGTATGCCCACTGGGGGTGGAAATGTTCCATGAGAAAATCGGTCGCAGTGCTCAGTCTCAGGCCGATATTGTTTGTCGCCGTCAGAATGACATAATTGTTCCTGTCAATCGAAGCAAGGATGGTTCTAGTGGCCTTGTGCTCTGCGAAATCCCATGCCCGGTCAAGGACGTCTTCATAGTCATTGATCAGGACACATTTGTCATAAAATGACCAGGTGGAAATCGGGTTCGTCTGCAGGATTTCTTCCGGAAGAACACCTGCATACATCCTCAGTCCCTCTGCATTGAGCACGACACCATAGAAAGGAACATCCTCCAGATTTCGGAAAATCTCCCCGTCCGTAATCACAAGGCTTCCATATGAAGTATTGTAGTAATCTTCACTCGTGCCCGGGTAGGTCTCGGGGATTTCCGGATACGTCTGATTGATATAGCCGCTTCCGTTAATGACAACCGCTGCTTCAGGCACTTTCTTGGCCAGCTTTGAAGGGGCGGCCAGGCTCTTTCCCCACTCAGCGGCGGCTTTTTTGACCTGGCGTCCCGGTTCTTTCATCCAGATCGTGGTGACATAGCAGGTGGTCCGCTTCTTGATCATCAGCCGGTGAATGGTAAAACACAGGTCGTCTGATTCATAACTGCGCACCACTTTCGTCTTGACGCCGGACCAGACAAATGGTTCATGGATTTCTTCAGCACAGGCACTGCCTACAAGTACCATCATCAACAAAAGAACCGCACAGATCAGCCGTTTCAAGTGAATCCCTCCTTGCACAGACATTATAACGGATTCTTTCAGCTCTGTGAATCTTTGTCCGGGACGACGCTTTCACGGACGAATCAGAAACAAAAAAAGAAGCTCTTACGAGC
>DEFL01000004.1 GCA_002350845.1 Christensenella sp. UBA2853 | reverse complement strand
CCCTAACTTTCCGTGAAGAACCCATTTTCTTTTTCCTGGAGAGCATTATTTCTTCTTCATCAGTGCATTCTGTTCGTCCATCAGCCGGCGCATTTCCTTTTCACATTCCCTGACCACACGCACACGTTCCTCTTCCTCATTCTCCGCTTTCGGATTATAGACGACCTCGTGGCCAAAGGACAGCGTGCGTGTTGCCTTGTGCGCGTACATCGGCATGAAACGGCATGCTTTGCGCGTGCGTTTGTAATAGATGGTGGCCAGCATCATGAAGCCTTCAAACAGTGTGCCCAGGCCTTCATGCTCATAGCCGTGATCCTGGCCTTCTGCATTCGGGTTCTCAGGGAAGATCAGAATGTTGTCCCCCGCCTGCATGGCTTCAACCGTTGCACGGAACGTCTTGATCAGCTCCATGGGATGATCGCGATAGACCGGAATGACCTCGAGCTGCCGCATGCACCACATGGACAATCGGCCGACAAAATGCCCGATCTTCTGTTTCCATGTGTCCGGGATTTTCCAGTCAGCCAGGTCATACCGGCAGAAATACTCGGAGAATTCCTCCACATCCGTGCAGACCTCAGAAATCACCCATGGACGCATGGGAACCGGGAAGCAGGCTGCGCAGGCCAGCGGACCATAGATATCTCCATGATTGCACAGGAAGACCAGCGGATTGTCGTCATCGAGGCGGATGTTTTCACGGCCCTTGATCTTATGCGGCATGATGATTCGGATGATAAACTTGACAAACGCTGTGCCAAAGGGCTGACGGTGTTCCTGCATGACCAGCTGTTCAATCTGGCTCTGCAGCGCTTTGTTGGTTTTTCCCTCGTCACGCAGATGCAGGAAGCGGTCCAGCTTATCGATATTGCCCTCGGAGAGCGGGAAGCGGAATGCGCAGACAATAGAGATCACGACCATGATCAGGGCCGGAACGAAGAGGGCCGGGTGAATCTGGATCTCCGTGCTCATGCCTCCCCTGCCGCCGACTGTAAACAGGATGGCAATGATGATCAGGGAAATCATATTGCCCATCAGCCGTGACAGTTCAATATTCGCCTCACGCACAAGAAGCATGCTCGAGCGCTGCATGCCTGCAGCCGTATACTTCGCGACGCTGTCCATGGATTCTTCCATGCGCTTCATGGCAATCACGGTCAGGGTGGCTCCGGCCGTCATCAGGCACAGGCACATATACATGCTCAGATGCGAGATGTCTGCCTCCCGAATCACGGACCGGAAGGAATTCAGGGCTGAAAACCACAACAGCAGGCCGAAGAGCATGACGTAAGTCGCATTGGCCTGGCGCTGCTTTTTCTTCATTCTGTACCGCAGCACACGCTCTGTAATCTCTCGGGTCACCAGGGCCGTGGCCACGGCGAGCCCCATCTGGATCAGCATATTCTTCCCGACCAGGAGAACATTGGTGTACACCAGAACCACGGAAACGACCAGCGCGATGACCACCGCGGTGGACAGCGCCTGGTAGGCTCTGAAGGCATTGGCCTTGCCGAGCATATCCTGGACTTCGGTGATCTCTTTAACTGTCTGCTCGGAGATTTCGTAATCATTCCTCGAGCGCACATCCAGGATCTGAGTATACAGTGCCAGTGCGTCTGCAATCCCATAGGCTGCAAACATCGTCCACGCGCGCGGGCCTTCCAGGTTGTACAGGAAGTCCCAGAGGACGGCGAGCGCCGGGAAAATATGCGCACAGGCGAGGAAAACACAGAACCAGACAAGCCGCAGGCCGCGTGCCCGCATGTGAATCAGACGCCGGGCCACTTCATCCCGCAGCAGCATGGCCAGAACAATGACAAGAACGGTCCAGAGCTGGAAGGAAGACAGGCGCATCGGGTAAATCACCAGCAGGAACAGGCTCATGAGCATCAGCAGGATCAGAATGACCCGCCGCCATCTGCGCAGGGATCGTGGCAGAAGATTGGACGCAGGTCCGATTGCAGCAGAAAAAAACTCTGATGAAACCTGACCGCACATATACATGGCACCGCCGAAAATCGGTATGCTGGTCAGTTCATTGGAGGCTAAGAGGCAATATATATATGCATACAGACTGCTGATGCCAATCATCAGACTTCTGGCTGAGGGTGACGGAAGATTCTTTCTGTCCATGAAAATCCCTTTCCTATCAACATTACAAGTGATTGTAACATATCAAAAGAAATGTGGCAACTTGACTCCGGCCGCTCCTTGCTTTTCCTGTCCCCGGCAATTGCCTTCCTGAGAAGACTGTGCTATCATTCCATCAATCCTTTTGTTTGGAGGCTGTGGAATGTATACGCAAAGTGAACTGGATCAACTCAATGATGATCTGCGCAAGCGCTGGATTATATATGCCATCCCTGCACTTCTCCTCCTCGCGCTTCAGGTCTATTCCCTGACCTTGCGCATCGAGCCCCTGACCATTGCGCTTGCCATCCTGGTCTGCTTCTGGTCGGTTTTCTATATCAGCCTGCAGATCCTTCCTGTCATCCGCTACAGAACGCATGTGTACAGCGTGCTGCACGGCATCACGCATACGGTTCGCGCTGTTTTTGATCACCTGGATCTGGATGATTCCCTGGTGGACGGCGTCAATTACCGGGCCATGCATGTCCTGTGCCAGGATGAAAAAGGCGATGATTACGAGCGTCTGTTCTATTGGGACCTGCAGAAGCCTCTCCCTGCTTATGAAAAGGGTCAGGCGCTGGAGATCACCTATCATGACCGTGAGATTGCAGACATCCGCACAGTCTGAGCACATTGCCATTGAAAGCAAAACACCTGAACGTCTTTCAGCGCAGTTCAGAAAGACGTTCAGGTGTTCTTTTTGTCTCGCTGCGGCGTGCCGCCCGGTTTCACAGAATCTGTTCCAGCCCCCACAGCACCAGCAGGTGCAGCGGATAGAGCAGATAACCAAGGATTTTCGGCATACGGATGTTTTCCATCGGAAACAGCATCAGAGGGAGTGCAAGCAATGCCATGGCCTGCAGGCGGAAGAAGGGAGAAAGGATGGTTCCCAAGGCCGGCAGACTCAGGAGCGGCTTGAGCGGGAGGCCAAAGATCGATGAAACAGCGCTGGATGTGCTTCCCCAGAAAAGACAGTAGGCAATCATGACGGCGGCCAGCGCACGCCGGCTGTCCCGTGCAGCATACAGGAGAAAGACCAGCAGAACACCTTTCCAGCCATAGTCTGCATGCGTGAGCACCGCGAGGGCCATCACTGCAGGCGGTGCCCAAATATGGCTCCCCCACTTCTTTTCCCTGAGTCCCCAGAGGCCGAGCACGGCAAGAAACAGTGTCAAAAACACGCTCGGTTCCTGCCAGGTATGGTTCAGCGCCGCCATATACAGGGGCTGTGATATCACACCGGTCAGCAGAATTCGAAGCAGATAACGGGGCATGCTGCCCGTGTATTCGCATCCCACCACCAGAGCCCAGCAGTAGAGCGGAAATGCAATTCTGCCCAGCATCCGCATTTCCGGCACATTGGGAAACAGCATTTTCCCTGAATGATCAATCATCATAAAGACAAGCGCAATCCATTTGATTGTCCCTGTCGCTGTATTTCCGGCAAGCCCGGCTTTCTTTTCCATGCCTTTCTGTCCTCCTTCGGGTGCATTGAGTATATCATAATTTGTTGCGTTCTTTCTTCCGGAACAGAAAAAATACGTTGCGCTGCTCCGTTTCAGGCATCCTTCATAGCCTTTTCACCTGGACTTCACTCACGCCTGATAGAATCCTGACAGTTCCTTCCAGGAGGTGATGGAAATGCCCTTCTTCCGACGTATCTTCATCAGTGCCGTAGCGGCACTCGCGCTGATTCTGGTGACAGCCAGTCTGCTCATGTTCCTGCTTCCCAAATCTGCCACGGCGCTCCCGGACTGTTCCGAAGACATCGGGCTGCTCTTTGCAGAGAATGCACATCCCCTGGATGTGCTGGCCGTGATCGACCATTCCCCGGCCAGCCGGAGCGGCATACAGCCGGGCGACCGGATTTCCTCGGTAAACGGGCGCTCCGTGACTTCCATTGAAGAGCTGGATACCATCATTCAGGAAAGCACCGAAAGTTCCGGACATTTGTCCGTCACTGTGATGCGCGGCCTTCAGCAGATTGATCTGACCCTTCATCTGAAAAAAAGCTGTCTGGCCGCACTCTTCTGATCTCAGGACTGCCGGTGCGAGGGCAGGAAACCAAGATTGATTTCCCGGCTCTTTTTTAGTAAAATTTCTTATTGGTTACAGTTTCAGATGCAAAAGCAAGTCGATGGACTGTTTGGAGGGATTGCGAAATGAAGCTCCTGATCGTGGATGATGAAAAGGGCATACGCGACCTGATTCGCAAATATGCCCTGTTCGAAGGATATGAAGTCGAAGAGGCTGAAAACGGCATGGAGGCGGTCGAAATGTGCCGCTCCCACAGCTATGATCTGATTATCATGGACGTCATGATGCCGGAACTCGACGGGTTTTCTGCTGTCCGTGAAATCCGCAAGGATAAGACAACCCCTGTCATTATGCTCTCCGCCCGCGGTGAGGAATATGACCGGATTCATGGCTTCGAATCGGGTGTGGATGATTATGTCGTCAAGCCCTTCTCTCCCCGTGAACTCCTCATGCGCGTCAATGCTGTCCTGAAGCGTTCCGGTGCAGCAGAAAGCACCGCTCAGAAGGATCAGATCCGCATCGGTGAGGGCATGGTTATCGACTGCACCGCCCATCAGGTCACCATTCATGACATTCCCCTCAATCTCAGCCCCAAGGAATACGATCTCCTTTACTATCTTGCCAGAAACCGCGGCATTGCGCTGACCCGTGAAAAGCTCCTCTCTGAAGTCTGGGGCTATGATTTCTACGGCGATGACCGCACGCTGGATACACACATCAAGCTGCTGAGAAAAGAGCTCGGCGAGTATGCCAACCGCATCACGACGCTCAGAGGAGTGGGATATCGTTTTGAAAAAGACTGATTCTTCCTCAACATTCAGGAAAGCGCCGGGAATCCGCAGCCGCATCATCATCTATCTCTCGCTGTTTGTGGCCTTCATTCTTCTGCTGCTGTGGATGTTCCAGATCGTCTTTCTCGATGACTTTTACCGTGGATTTAAGAGCCGGCAGGTGGAGGATGCGGCTGAGATGATCCTCCAGAACCTGGAACAGGACAGCGATGATCTGTCCTCATCCGCGGGTATCATTGCTGAGCATTATGACGTCTGCATTCTTCTGCTGGACAGCAATGCCAATGTTCTGCTCTCAGCCGAGGGCACCCGGAACTGTCTGATCCACAGACTGTCCTCGCGCGCACTGGCCTGGTGGTGCGACAAAGCAAGCGAGGACGGAACCGCCTCCATGGAGCTCTTCCGCATGCAGTCGATCCCTTCCGGCCCTGCAGGCTCTCTCGTGGACGGTACCGGCACAGAAGTCATGTCGCCGCCTTCCAAAGTCTCCTTTCAGCCGTCTGACCAGCCCAATGTGTCTCCCCTCCCGGTCCAGACAGAGACTTCCAACGGGAAATACAACAAGCGGGACCATCGTATCCGGCTCATGGATCAGTCTGAAATACAGAGCCTTCTGTACGCGAGAAAAGTGCATCTTTCCGATGGCACAGAGGCTACCCTGCTTCTGAACACACAGATCAATCCGGTGATCTCAACGGTATCCGCTCTGCGGTCTCAGCTGGGCGTCATTACCGTGGTGGTCATCATTCTGGCAGGCCTTGTCGCATTCCTGCTCACCAGCCATGTTTCCAAGCCCATCATTGAAACCAATACGGCTGCCAAAGAGCTCTCCCACGCACACTACACCAAACCGCCGCACAGCAATAAATACCGCGAGATTGCTGAGCTCAATGAAACGCTTGTACACGCAGCCGATGACCTCGGAAAAGTCGAAGCCCTGCAGCATGAGCTGATCGCCAACATTTCGCATGATCTGCGCACACCGCTGACCATGATCGGAGGATATGCCGAAGTCATGCGGGATCTGCCTTCCGAGAATACGCCTGAGAACATGCAGATGATCATTGATGAGACCTCCAGGCTTTCCACTCTGGTCAATGAACTGCTGGATTTCAGTCGTATGCAGGCAAGCGGCCTGAAGCTCAATCCTTCCGATTTCTGCCTGACGGACGCGGTGGACAGCACCGTGAAGCGCGTCGGCAAACTGACAGAAAAAGATGGGTACACCATCCTCTTTGAATATGACACCCCCGTTTTTGTCACAGCAGACAGCATGCGCATCAGCCAGGTGGTCTACAATCTGATCGGCAACGCGCTGACCTACACCGGCCCTGACAAGCGGGTCACGGTGCGCCAGTCCGTTCACGACGGCTATGCCCACATCGACATCACAGATACCGGTAAAGGGATTGCTCCTGACGAACTGGACCTGATCTGGAACCGCTACTACCGCACCAAGGAAACACACAAGCGGGCCATTATCGGTTCAGGTCTTGGGCTGAACATTGTCCAGTCGATCCTGAAAGAACACAATGTGCCTTACGGTGTTTCCAGTGAACTCGACAAAGGCACTACGTTCTGGTTTGAGCTTCCCCTTGCAAAATCACACATTTCCGATGAAAATCCCCGCTGATGCGGGGATTTTCCTGTTATTTGCACCGTGCGCCAAAGCTGATATAATAGATGCTGATTTTTCTCAAAGGTCGTGATCTGCCCTTGCAAAAGAAACCCCGGATGGCCGGATTCGGCCGCTTGAGTACCAATCTTCTGATTTCCATGATTTTCCTGATCATTATCCTGCTGGGAACCATGCTCCTTCTTCTCCCTGCGGCATCGCGAAACGGGACGTCCTGCGGCTGGATCACTGCCCTGTTTACAGCCACATCTGCCACCTGTGTTACAGGTCTTTCCCTGGTGGACACCTACACGCAGTGGAGCCCGTTCGGCCAGGTCGTCCTTGCGTGTCTCATTGAGATCGGCGGCCTGGGCTTCATGTCCATCGCCAGTATCCTGATCCTGCTTTTCCGCGGACAGGTCGGTATGAAGCAGCAGATGCTCATCGCGCAGTCCTTTGGAACCTCTGACATGCAGGACATTGTCAAGATGCAGAAGTGGATGCTCAAGATGTGCCTGGTGATTCAGTTCGCCGGCATGGTGCTCCTCACCGCACGTTTTTCTTTCCAGTATCCTTTTGACATGTCAATACGGCTCGGGCTCTTCCATTCGATCAGCGCATTCTGCAATGCCGGGTTTGATATCCTGGGCTTCCGTCTGCCTGGGAGCAGTGTTGGGACGTATGCAACAGACCCCTTTGTTCTCCTGCCGCTCAGTGCACTCATCGTCTTCGGCGGCCTTGGGTATATCGTCTGGGAGGAAGCCATCCGCGTTCGGAAATGGAAGAAACTTTCCGTCTATGCGCGCCTGGTTCTGCTGACAACACTCGCTCTGCTGCTTTCCGGCACCCTCCTGATTCTGATCTGTGAATATCAGAACCCGAAAACGCTCGGCAGCATGACACTGCCCCAGAAACTGCTGGCAGCATTCTTTCAGTCTGTCACGCTGCGCACCGCCGGCTTTGCCGGGATTCCGCAGGAGTCACTCACCGATGCCGGAAAATCGGTTTCGATGTTTCTGATGCTCATCGGAGGGTCTAGCGGTTCGACTGCCGGCGGTCTGAAAACGGTCACGTTCGTTGTCGTTCTCCTTTTCCTCAGGAGCCGGATGACAGGCAAACCGACCGTCACCGTTTTTCACAGAACCATTCCCGCTTCCCTGGTCATCAATGCTCTGAGTATATACGGCCTGATGGTCTTCCTCTCTGTTTTTGGTGCCACGGTCCTCACCATGACCAGCCCGCTTTCCCTGACGGATGCCCTGTACGAATGCGTCTCTGCCATTGCTACCGTCGGTCTTTCCTGCAATGCAACCTCGCGGCTGTCTCTTCCTGGAAAGCTGCTGATCTGTCTGTACATGTATTTCGGACGCGTCGGCATCCTGACGATCGCACTCGGTTTTCTCCATCCGCGGACTACTGAACCCAGGTACCGCTATGCCGATACCAGCCTGCTCATCGGATGATGCAGGATGAACCACAAATCTTAATATGAGGTGTTCTGTCTATGAAATCATTTGCCGTTCTCGGACTCGGCCGCTTCGGCCGGGAGCTTGCTATCCAGCTCAGCCGGCAGGGTGAGGATGTCCTTGCTGTCGATCGCGACAGAAAATGTGTCGATGATGTTGCAGATGATGTCACGCGCGCCGTGACCGCGAATTTCAAGGAAGAGGATGTCCTGGAAGAGCTGGGTGTCAGCAGCTGTGATGTCGTTATCCTGTCGGTCGGCAGCGATCTTGCACTCTCTGTGATCACCCTCATGAATCTCAAATCGCTCGGCGTGAAGCATATCATATGCAAGGCCTACGATGAAATGTACAGGGATGTCCTCCTGCGTCTGGGGGCAAACGAAGTGATTCTTCCCGAAAGAGCAGTCGCAGCAAAGCTGGCCGCCCGCCTTTCTTCCACGCATCTGCGTGATTATCTGATGCTCTCCGAGGACACCGCCATTGAAGAGCGCAGTACACCAAAAGCCTGGTGCAATAAAACCATCGGAGAATTGCGCATCCGCAACCGCTACAAGGTGAATGTCATTGCGCTCAGGCGCAACACGGAGACCATCATCGCCATTGAAGCAGATACCCTGCTGCTTCCCAATGATGTGCTTGTCCTCCTCGGTCAGACAAAGGATCTTCAGGAAATCATAGACATGGCATAAAGGCGCAAAGAAAAAGAGCATCACGCAGAATGCTCTTTTTCTTTACCTGTGAATCAGTCACACTGGCGTGTGAGCACGATAACGCAGGAGGCGTAGTCTCTCGGGTACAGCTTGGGCTGAATGCCGAACGCCATCAGATCATTGGCAGAATAGGCATTGCCTTCTTCGTCCACATAGGTCGCCCCCTCCGGGAGTCCCTTCAGGCGGATGGGCAGGAGACGGTCATTGGGACGTACCAGAATGCGGTAAGCGCAAAACACCACGCGCTTCTCATCCGCAAACTGCCAAGCTGCCACATTGCCTTCATAGGGGCTCAGAAGACGTGTAAACGTGCCTTTGGCTGTGGTATTGCGGATTTCCTTCACGCGGCAGATCTGACGGCGCATTTCTTCCAGGTCTTCTTCTGACTGCTTGGTCAGGTCCAGTTCGAAACCAAAGTTTCCTCCAAGCGCGACCTCGCAGCGCATCTTCATGGGCGTTGTACGCCCAGCCTGATGGTTGGGCACCGCACTGACATGTGCACCCATCGCACTGGCAGGATAGCAGAAGCTGGTGCCGTACTGGATGCGAAGACGCTCTGCGGCATCGGTATCGTCGCTCGTCCAGGTCTGAGGCATATAGGCCAGCATGCCTGCATCAAAGCGTCCACCGCCGCCTGAGCAGCTTTCGAACAGCACATCAGGGAAGCGCGTTGTAATCTCCTGGAGAATGCGATACAGGCCCAGCATATATCTGTGCGAAGTCTCGCCTTCGCGGCCATCATGAAGGCTTTCAGAGCCGAATTCCGCAAAGTTGCGGTTCATATCCCACTTAATGTAGTTAATGTCACCGCTTGAAATGACATCCGAAATCGCAGAAATGATGTAGTCCTGCACATCTTTCCTGGCTAGGTCCAGAATCAGCTGGGTGCGGGCTTCCGTCCTCATGCGGCCGGGTTCATGCAGGCACCAGTCCGGATGCGCACGATACAGATCAGAATCCGGGGAAATCATCTCCGGTTCCACCCACAGGCCAAAGCTGAGCCCCAGGTCATGGATCGCCGCGCTGAGCTGCTTCATGCCGCCGGTCACTTTCTCCTCATTGACAACCCAGTCGCCCAGAGAGCAGTGATCGTCATTTCTCTTTCCGAACCAGCCGTCATCCAGGACAAACATTTCCACGCCAATGGCCTTTGCAGCTTTCGCGATCGAGAGAATCTTTTCCGAATTGAAATCAAAATAGGTTGCTTCCCAGTTGTTAAGCAGAATCGGACGCTCACGGTCACGCCATGCACCACGGCACAGGCGCGTTCTGTACAGGGTATGATAGGTCTGGCTCATGCCGTTGAATCCCTGATCTGAATACACCATGACGGCTTCCGGCGTCTGGAAGGATTCTCCCTGATGCAGATGCCATGTGAAATGGCGGGAATGAATGCCAGCCACCAGGCGGGTGGTATGGTATGCATTCTCATCGACCGTGATCTCAAAGTCTCCACTGTAGACAAGATTCACGCCCCAGCATTCACCCATATGCTCTGTCGTTTCCGGATACGCCAGTGCAGCAAAAGGATTATGCTCATGGCCGGAAGCACCGCGGACAGAACCGATTGATCTTGTCATGCAGCCCGCAGGCACCCGTTCCACCTGGCGCTCCTTGGCCCATGCACCATGGAGATGCACCATGTCAAAGCTTCCCGGGAGTGAAAGCGTCACGCTTGCTGCCTGATCCAGGACCAGATCCGCTTCTCCCTGATTGACCAGACTGCAGGATGCCGTAACAACAGGCAGGCTGGCAAACAGTGTATAGGCCAGGCGTACCACCAGCTTTGTCTTCTGATCGCAGAGAAGAACCGTCAGTGTTTCTGCCTCATCATTCTTCTCAGTATAGACAGAGGGCAGACCTGGCAGCTCAGGTTTTCCCTGAACGAGCTCATAGCCCTGATAGAACAGCTCTGCGGTCATTGCGCCATCCGGCTGCAAAACACGCAGCATCGGGGGTCTGAAGTCTCCCCTTCCGTCTGTAGGACAGGCATAAGGCAGCATCTGACGCGGGGAATCAAACGATGCGCCTTCCCACCACTGCATGGTGCGCAGCGTGCACTCCGGATGATCGAGACGTTTTCCATAATATGTCATCAGGAGCTCTTCATGTCCTTCCTTGTCTGGAAAAAGAGCAAGAACAAAAGATACCTTATCATTGTAAAGATGAAAAATCCTTTTGTCTTCAAGAAACTGAAACATAAACGGTTCTCCCTTCCATTGCTTGCAAAGGTATTGTATGGTTGCCTGACCCAACTGTCAACAACAGAAAGAAAAATAAAAAAAGAAGCTCTTTCGAGCTTCTGTA
>DEFL01000066.1 GCA_002350845.1 Christensenella sp. UBA2853 | reverse complement strand
AGTTTTTTTCTTTCTCTGTCTTCTATGAAGGGAGCATATCAAACCGTTGCGCGGCAGTTTTCTGATTTCACGGGAAGACATACCGTCTTTCCGTCATCGTGTAATCTGCTACCTGTATGAGTTTCATTTCCTTTTGAGGCTTATAGCCAAAGGATTCGATCATGAATCGTGCTCTCAGGTTGTCCTGAAGAAGCCAGATATGCGTTTTCCTGCATCCTTTTCCATCAAGGATTTCGTTGGCCCAGTGAAACATCTGGCCCGTTCCTTCACAGGATACAGACTGCCGTGCTCCGGCATCAATAATCAGTCCCCATCCCTGCAGTTCCGGGTCAGGTGCGCATACGATGTATCCCTGCGCTTCTTTTCCTGACGTCAGGATTCCAACCCGGTAAGTCTGATTCTTCATCCACTGGTCAACAATGCCGGCAACATAGGTCTTATCCAGCTTTTCCAGATTCTTTTCCGGAAGATACCCCTGATATCGGCTGTGCATGATATCCAGTTTCAATGAGATGAGTTCATCCCGGTCAGCGTCTGCTGCTGACCGGATACTGAAGTCGTTGTCCATATTAAACCAACCTTATCCCAGAAGCTTTCTGCTCCAGGTTATATTTATCCAGCAGGCGATGGATGCGATCATAGGGATTCAGCAGTCCACTCAGCGAACGGTCGTGGTTGAGTGTGGCAATGATATAGGAAATATATTTGCTCATGTCCGCTTCCACGAACCAGGGCGCGTCACGGAGTTCCGGACGGCGGTAGGTCAGGTTTGTGGAAATCACGCGGTCAATAATGCCTTCCTTGTAAGCTTTGTTATATTCCTCAATGCCATTGGTAAACAGAGCAAAGGTCGCTGCGGCAAAAATGCGGTTGGCATGGCGTGCCTTTAATTCTCTGGCCAGATCAATCACCGATTCACCGGAGGAAATGATGTCATCCGCAACAAATACGTCTTTTCCTTCCACGCTGTCGCCGATATACTCGTGTGCAATGATCGGATTGCGTCCATTGACAATCCGGGTATAGTCACGCCGCTTGTAGAACATGCCCATATCCAGACCGAGAACAGAAGCATAGAAAATATTTCTGTCGATTGCGCCTTCATCAGGAGAAACAATCATCAGATGGTCCTTATCAATCTGAAGTGTTTTGTCCTTCTTGAGCAGGGCCTTGAACACCTGATAGGACGGCATGATGCTTTCAAAACCGCCCGTCGGGATCGCATTCTGGACACGCGGGTCATGCGCATCAAACGTGATGATGTTGCTCACACCCATGCGGATCAGATCCTGCAGCATCATGGCACAGTCCAGACTTTCACGGCTGGTCCGGCGATGCTGACGGCCTTCATACAGCATGGGCATAATGACATTAATGCGCTTTGCCTTGCCGTTCATGGCGGCAATGATGCGCTTCAGGTCAGCGAAGTGCTCATCCGGTCCCATGGGGACATCCTGGCCATACATTTTATAGGTACAGTTATAGGCACCCACATCGCAGAGAATATAAATATCATAGCCGCGAATGGTTTCCTTGATCATGCCTTTGCCTTCACCATTGCCGAAACGCGGGCAGACCGTTTTCACAAGAAAATCCTGACGCTGCGCGCCGGGTGTCGTCGACATGTCGCCGGGAAGTGTTGCATCGGCGTGGTCACGCCAATGAATCAGCCACCGGTCAATCTTTTCGCCAAGTTCTTCTGTTCCCCGCATGGCAATCAGTCCAAGCGGTCCAACAGGGTAGGTCAGAAAGGTGTCCTTATTCCACGTGCTGACAAAATCGCTCATCGCAACAACCTCTTTCATGGCAAAGTCGGCAGTCCATAATGGATTATACCTTATCAACAGCGTAAAAGAAAGACTTTAGCGAAAAGAAAGTTGGCTTTTTTCCTTATATCCCTTGATTCGGCGGGCTTTGTACCATTTATTACATTCCAGTTTTTGCGTTCCCTCCCGCGGCATGTTACAATGGTCACCGAAAGGGTTGATTGTGTGAAGAAGATGAAACGCGACCTTCCGATTCTGCTGCTCGGCGCATTGATTCAGGCCGTCGGCATCTGCAATATTCATGCCATGTCTCCGATCACTGAGGGCGGCGTACTTGGCATGACGCTGCTTCTGTTTCACTGGACAGGCCTGTCTCCTGCGATCTCAAGTGTCGTGCTCAATGCTGTGTGTTATCTCTATGGCATTTCCAGGCTTGGAAAACCGTTCCTGATCCGTTCCGCTGTCGCCAGTGCTGCCTATGCAGTTTTTTATCTGATGGTCGAACCCTATGCCCCTCTGTTCCCTTTTCTTCTGACTTCCCCGCTTCTGTGCGCAGTGGCAGGAGCGCTGTTTGTCGGCATCGGTGCCGGTTTGTGTGTCCTCGCAGGCGGCGCAACCAGCGGTGATGATGCGATCGCGATGGGATTATCCTCGCGGTTTGGATGTGACATCCGCATCGTATACTTTGTCAGCGACATGAGCGTCCTTCTTCTCTCCCTTTCCTATATTTCTTTTTCGCGCATTGTCTGGTCGCTTCTGACAGTCCTGCTTTCAGGCGAAATCATCGGTCTGATGCAGCGATTCAGAAGAAAGGCAGTCTGAGCGCATCAACAAAAACGCAGTGAAAATCATCTTGATCTTCACTGCGTTTTGTTGATCTGATACTGGAATGTGACGGGTTTCATGAAACTTAACCCTCGTCGGAATCCAGATGCCGTCTGACATAGAACCTGACAACCTCTTCCAGAATTTCATCCCGCTCAAGACGGCAGATCAGGCTGCGTGCAGAATTATAACTTGTAATATACGTGGGATCACCCGAAATTATATAGCCGACCATCTGAGTAATCGGATCATATCCTTTTGCCTGCAGAGCATCATAAACATACATAAGGATATCCTGGGCCTCATTTCCGGACTCCTGAATTGGCTGCAATTTAGTAGTATTAAAGCGGTCCTGCATGGAACCCACCTCCTGCTCATGATCAAAGTTTTTTTCATTATACACAATTTAGAGATGTTTGAAAAGGGTTAACCTCCATACTTTCGCAATTTTACGCCATTTCCTCCTTCGTCATTCTGATTTTCCCCTCACTAAAGAAAAAGAGCAGGTGACCTCAGAAATGTCTGCTGCACAAAAAAAGCATCCGGAGCGCGTACTGCGCTCCGGATCGGAAAAAACAATGTGCTCTGTACCGGTTCATGCTCTGAACAGGGGCGTCTCCCCCTGCTCACCGCAGGCAGGCTTTTCCGGAAAAAGCATACATGCCGATGGCTGCAGCAATCGAAAGATTCAGAGAATCGATCTTTTCATTGCTTTCAATGCGTACAGCCTGCCCCATAGAAGCGAATTCATGAGGAAGTCCGCTTCCTTCATTGCCAAAAATGAGGGCGAACGGACTGGGCAGTTCGTGTTCCATCACATCAGAAAGAGGAACGGAGGCATCCAGCATAAACGGGAACAGCGTATGCTCCGGATATTCCGCACGGTATGCATCAAAATCTGCATACATGTGAATATTCAGAGAAAAAATGCTTCCCATGCTGGAGCGAACCGTATGCGGGTCAAACACATCCACACACGGGCGGATGAACGCAATGTCTTCAAAGCCAAGGCCCAAGGCAGTCCTCATGATGGTGCCTGCATTTCCGGCATCGGAGGGATGGTGCAGCACGATATGCGGTCTGTCTGCTGAAAGCTTCTGCTCACGCTTTTCAAAAACAACCGCTGCATAACAGTTGTCTTTCCCTGAAATGCCTCGCAGAACCTTATCTGCCGTTTCAACCCTGACATGCTGTTCGTCAGCCAGCCGGATGAGTTTTTCAACTGCATCCCCCTTCGCTTCCGTGTTCAGCAGAACCCTTCGCGCACACTCAGGACGCTTGATCAGACACTCCATGGACGGAAAAAATCCAGGCGCATATCCGTAATCGAGCTCCTGTCGATAGGGTTTCAGTGAGGGCATGTTTTCACCTTCCTCATTTCTCAGGCATTTTCACTGCCTTCACCAAAAAGCGCGTTAATAAACTCTCTGGCATCAAAGGGCTGCAGATCATCGATTCCTTCGCCGACGCCAATATACCAGACCGGCACATCCAGTTCCTGGCGGATGGCCAGCGCAATACCGCCCTTGGCGGTGCCGTCCAGCTTGGTCAGGATAATTCCCCCGACCTCACAGACTTCCTTAAACGCTTTCGCCTGCGCCAGACCATTCTGTCCGGTCGTAGCATCCAGAACGAGAATGCACCGCACGTCCGCTTCAGGGAAATCCCTGTCAATCACGCGGCGCATTTTGTTCAGTTCGTCCATCAGGTTCTTCTTGTTGTGAAGACGACCGGCTGTGTCCACCAGCAGCAGGTCTGCTTCGTTGGCTTTCGCCGACTGAATCGCATCGTAAACAACCGCTGCAGGGTCCGCGCCTTCCTCATGCTTCACAATCGGAACCCTCGCCCGCTGTGCCCAGACGGTCAGCTGTTCCGCTGCTGCCGCGCGGAAGGTGTCGCCGGCTGCCAGCATGACTTTTCTGCCGATCTGCTGGAATCTCAGTGCCAGCTTTCCAATCGTGGTTGTCTTGCCTACGCCGTTGACGCCGACAATCAGCATCACCATCGGCCATTTCAGCGGCGGACGCGGAATGTCCATTTCCTTGACCATGATTTCTTTCAGCATGTCCCGTGCAACAGCGGCATCCGTGACCTTCTGTGCCTTGACCTGCTCCCTGAGCTCATCCATCATGCTCATGGTGGCTTTCATGCCGCAGTCTGACAGAATCAGAATGTCTTCCAGCTCATCGTAGAAATCATCATCGATTTTTCTGGTTTCCCTTACCAGCGTATCGACTTTTTCCGTCATATTGTCCCTGGTTTTCCCAAGGCCATGAAACAGGCGTGCAAACAAACCCTTTTTCTTTTCAGACATGTTCTTCTTCCTTCTCTCCCGTTTGTTGATAGAATCCATTCTTTTTCAGATACACCATCAGCACCGCAATATCTGCAGGTGACACGCCGGGGATACGGCTTGCTGCAGCGAGAGACCGCGGCTTCTGCGCCTCCAGTTTCTGCCGTGCTTCCAGTCTGAGTGCTTCGATAGATTCATAGGGCAGGTCTTCCGGAAGCAGAGCCGTTTCCATCACGCGGGCTTTGCGAATGGCCGACTGCTCCTTCTCCAGATAGCCTTCATATTTTTCTTCGACTTCCGCCAGTTCCACTGCGCGGCGGTCATATGCGTTCAGGTCCGGATAGATTTCTGCAATATCCTTCAGCGTAATCCCCGGGCGCTTGACCAGTTCGGAGGCGGAATAACTGTTTTCTGAAATCGGCTGGCCATGGCGGGTGAGCCATTGATCCCGTCCCTCTGACACAGGAAAATGCTTTTTCTTCAGATTCCTGCAGATCTCAGCTGCCTTTGCCGCCTTTTCCTCTGTTCGCTCCATGCGCTCCCGGCTCGCCAGTCCGAGTTCATAGCTGATTCGCGTCAGCCGGATATCCGCATTGTCCTGTCTGAGGAACAGTCGATGCTCAGCCCTGCTTGTCATCATGCGATAGGGCTCATCGGTTCCCTTCGTTGTCAGATCATCCGTCAGAACACCGATATACGACATATCCCGTGTCAGCACCAGCGGCGGACGGCCCATCACAGAGAGCGCCGCGTTGATACCGGCCAGTATGCCCTGTCCGGCCGCTTCCTCGTATCCGCTGGTTCCATTGATCTGACCGGCCATGAACAGGCCCTGAACTCTCAGCGTTTCCAGCGTCGGCCGGAGTTCCCTGCTGTCGATGCAGTCATATTCGATTGCATACCCGAGCCGAATAATCTCGCAATGGTGAAGTCCGTCAATGGAGCGGTACATCTTCCACTGAACATCTTCAGGAAGCGATGTCGACATTCCCTGGACATACCATTCGCGGCTGACTCTGCCCTCAGGTTCCATAAAAATCTGATGACGGTTCTTTTCAGCAAACCGTACGATTTTCGTCTCGATGCTGGGGCAGTATCTGGGCCCGATTCCCGTAATGGATCCGGTATACATTGGCGCACGGGAGAGATTCTCCCGAATAATGCGGTGCGTTTCCTCGTTTGTCCAGGTCAGATAACAGCTGTGTGTGTTTTGCAGTTCTTTGTCCGTAAGGAATGAAAAAGGCTCAACCGGTTCATCGCCATCCTGGCGCGTCATTTCATCAAAATCAATGGATCTGACATCAATGCGCGCAGGCGTGCCCGTTTTAAACCGTCTCAGCGCAAACCCGAGTTCCTCAAGAGATGCAGAAAGGCGGCTCGCATTCATCAGTCCCTGAGGTCCGCCGTCCCACGACGCTTCACCGATGATAATTCTGCCCCGGAGATAAACACCGCTGCACAGGACAACCGCGCTGCATGGGATTCTCTGCCCAGTCAGAGTTGTCACACCGGTGACATGTCCATTCTCTGTTTCAATGGAGACAGCTTCGCCCTGACGCACCGTCAGATGATCCTGCGAAAGCAGTGCAGTCCGCATCCGATTCTGATACTCCTGCTTGTCCGCCTGTGCGCGAAGCGCATGAACAGCCGGGCCCTTGCTCATATTCAGCATGCGGCTCTGCAGCATGGTATCGTCAATTGCAAGCCCCATCTCACCGCCCAGAGCATCCACTTCCCGGACCAGATGCCCTTTCGCAGATCCACCAATGGCCGGATTGCATGCCATCAGCGCCACACCGTCAAGATTCAGGGTCAGAAGCAGTGTATCCAATCCCATCCTCGCGCCGGCCAGGGCTGCTTCACATCCAGCATGCCCGCCGCCGATGACGACAATGTCTGCCATCCTCTCATTCCTCCCATCCGCCGCATTATAACATGAAACAGCCCGCATGCAAAGTGCATGCGGGCCCTGGTCTGTTTCGGTTTCTTGTCCTGCGGGCTTACGGTGCAGGGGTTGAAGTCGGTACCGGTGTGGGTGTATGGCCGATATAATTGGAGGTCTTGTACTCAACGGTCACCTGGTTCTCTTCCTTGATATTCCGAGAGTATCCGGTATCCGTTGTATATCCGGTAATCTGCATCAGCACCCGGCCGATCGTCGTGGTCGGCTGCTGGTATCCATTAAAGTGGAAGCGCCCGTGCCGCGTCGATTCACCTTCATACAGCGTCTCTGCATAACTGCAGTCAAAGCAGTTGACCCCGGTGGTTGTGCAGGGAAGAGGCTGACCGTAGATATCATAGCAGGTAATGAGGCCGTAGAAGCGTGTAATGTTCATGTTGCTCTCATTGAGCACGCTGATTTTCACGGTATTGTCCTGCAGATACAGATCCGTAATCTTCAGTGCCTTGTCATAATTACCGACATTGACAAAACAGGAAACCTCAAATCCGCCATCTTCGGTCACGCCGTGGACCGTGGTGCTTCCCCAGCGGTGTCCGCTGACGGACGGGCGGTTCGTGGTACCCCTGATGGTTGCATAATAGGGATCGTCGCTGTACCAGGTCATATGATTATTGTTCGCATTCTCAGGTTCAAGGACAGCCGTAATGGTCAGTTTCTCGTCCACACCGACACGGACCGTGTCGCTTCTCATGTGCACGCCCTTCACCGGCTGAATCACCTGAACCGTGATACGTCCGGTCCGTTTTGAACCGTCTGTTGCATGTGCAGTAATCGTCACTTCCCCGCGTTTCAGACCATGCACAACACCATTTGCATCCACCGTTGCAACATTGTTGTTGCTCGATGTAAATGTCAGTGCAGGGTTGGTAACATCTGCGGGCTCAACCGTCCATGACAGTCCAAGGGATTCTTCCACCTTGAGACTGACTTTTCTTTCGGAAAAAGAAATCTTGGTGACCGGCTGTGTAATCACCAGGCGGCAGGTTGCATTCACCAGCGGATTCTGCTTGCTGGAGCAGATTATGATGCATTCGCCGGCCTTGACCGGTGTAATGTATCCTGAGCCGTTGATCTTGGCGATGGATTCATCCGATGATGTCCAGATCACCGATTTATCGTTGGTGTTGGCCGGCAGAACGGTAGCACGGATTGACTTGTGATATCCGACAGCCACCGTCATCTCGGTTTCGGGCAGCTGAATTTCAGTGGCCATCTGCTGGACGTTCACCGTATAGGAACCGAAACGCTTGGATCCGTCTGCAGCATCTGCGCGAATGACAGCCTGTCCACGTGCAACACCCGTCACAACGCCGTTTTCGCTGACCGTGGCCACTTTCTCATTCCGGCTGCTCCAGACGACGTTCTGAATCGTGGCGTTTTCCGGCGAAACCTCAGCTGAAAGCTCGAGCCGACCGCCGACTGCCACTGTTTTGGATGGACCGGTCACTTTGACAGCGTTCACTTTCTGCACAACAAACACATGATAGGCTGTAAATACTTCCGGATTGGACTGCGAGCTCACCGTGAGAATGCACTCTCCCGGTGCTTTCGGTGTTGCATTCATGCCGGAAACGCGCAGAATGTTCTCATCCGAAGAGGTCAGAACAACACGCTTGCTGCTCGCAGAGGAAGGTTCAACCACCGCGTTGAGGACGACCGCATTCCCTTTGGTCAGGACCAGAACCGGAAGCTCAGAGTCAAGCTGGAGCAGTCCGTCCAGTGCGGCGTCATCCCTGCTCAGGACATTCAGGCGCTGCTCATTGAGCGCAACCGAGGTCACTTTTCTCTGCACATTGACAGTAATGGATGACTTAAAGCTTCTCTTTTCTGTTTTGCACACGGCCACAATCGTAGCCTGTCCTTTGGAAACACCTGTCACCACACCATTCTGGTCCACAGTTGCGGCCTTTTCATTTCCGGATCTCCAGCTGATGGTCCCTTCTTCCGGCTCGCCTTCCATATTGACCACAAGCTGCAGCGTTTCTCCCTCAAAAAGGGTTTTCACAGACTGATCAATCTTAAACGTATTGCCTGCTGCCACAGCTGTTGCTGCAAAGCAGACCATCAGTACGAGCAAAGCAATACCCTGAACATATTTTTTCAGATTCATGACCCATCCCCCCGATTCTTCTTCTTGACTATACAGACGAATAACGAATGCGTTTTCATCCTTATGTTCGTTTGACTTTTTTATTCTAGCACCTGTTCCTCCCTCTGTAAATCGGTGCATTGTGCCTTCTTTGTCGGGAAGGATGTGCTCCGTACACGATTTCCCTCATTCATTTCAGCAGACTACGGTCTGTGTCTGGATGAAATCCTTGCAATAATTCGTTTATTTTTGTACAATTACAGGATGTGGAGGTATCTTTATGCATACGCCCATAACACTGCGCATTTTGACGCTTGTACTTTGCATTCTCATGTTATGCTTTGCCGCGCAGGCCGAAGATGCCCGCTTTTCTCTGGAAGACTCCGGTCTGGATCTGGGGATTCACAGTATTCATTTCCCCCGTTTTTCGGAGCAGTCAGCTGAAGATGACAGCCTTGTCCAGGATATCAATACACTTCTGGATCACGCGCTTCATTCCCGCGATCTGACCGCTCGTCTTGCGTCTGTCCTCTCTTCCCCCGTTCCCCTGATCTCGACCTGGGACGGAGCGCTGTATCAGGATCTTCTCTTTGCGCATCTCCATGTGGCAGGACCCATCCGCCGCGACTTTGCCGAGTCAGCCGACTATTCCGTTCTGATTGACCTCGCCACGCGATCCGTTGTGCCGCTGAGTGCTTTCTTTCAGCATCCTGAAGATGCACTTTCCGTCCTCGGGGAGAAACTGGAATGGGAGATCGCACCGACACTCAGCCCGCACCTGATCAATGCCGAGATTCTGCCACTTCCGGAGACATACGGTGTCAGCCCATGGTCTGTCACGCTCTACTATCCCGCATCACAGCTGATGACGCTCTCCGGGAACGCCGGACAGGTTCGCTTTTACTGGTTTGAGCTGAAGGATCTGCTGGACCTTTCGGAAGGTTCACCTGCAGCCCAGCTGGGAGTCGATTCCGGATATACGCTGGACAGCAGCAGCGTGGATGGAATTCGCGCCTCCGTAGAAACCGGCGCCTTCCCCTCTGTCCCCGTGAAGCTCGGGGATGCGCTGAAAGACCTCGTTTCTGAATATCCGCTGCTTCACGACCCGGACAACATCACAGGGGCGCGGTTATTCGAACTGGAAGGCGCGGCAATGCAGAATGTCCAGCTCATTACTGATGATCTCTATGTGAATGATTATGAAAACAGCGTGGTGCAGGGCATCCGTGCAGACGTCATGTGTCTCTATGGATTATGTACAGGGGAAACCACACAGGAAGAGTGGCGCAGGGTTCTCGGGGAACCGGACTCCACGGTCGCCCTGGATGCGGCATCAGCCGAGCTAGTACGCCTTGTTCCCGGCACTTCCGATTATTATGCTTTCGGCAGTCATATGCTTCGCCTGCATGCAGACGAGCAGAATATACTACAATCCATCATGATTCAGTAAAGCTGTTTCCCGGCAGCATCATGCAGCCGGGAACAGCTTTATCCCACAGTACACAAATGTTGAACATTTGGGGAGGTCCCATGGCCAGAAAGAAACCAGCTTCGAAAAGGAAAAACAGCGCTCCGGTCATGCGCAGCGACAGTGCATCCGCCCGCATCTGCATTGGGCTTGCACTGATCGCTTTCGGCGTTCTGATTTTTCTCTCCGTATTTCTTCATCTTCAGGGAAATGTATTTTCCTCTCTGAGAATTCTCAGTTTCGGGCTCACCGGTGGGCTTGCATTTCTGCTTCCGTTATTTCCCATCTGGTGCGGGATTCGTCTGCTGTATCCGGGAAGAGGGTCTGCACGGACTCCATGGCTTCTGTTTGTTGCCTATCTTCTTCTCCATGCATCGGCGATCCTGTTTACCTACACCACGGACAGTATTCTGGGCCGGCTTTCCCTGATGAGTTACTTTTCCATGAACTCCGGCGGCAAAGGCGCATTCGCGGATATGCTTTCCCAGGCCTACACGTTCTGCTCACGCGGCGTCAATGGATACTCCGGCGGACTTCTGGGCACCATGATCGCCTGGCCGTTCTGGGCACTCTTCGGAAATGACATCGCCCTTGTCTTTGTCCTGCTGTTTCTTGTGATTGACATCCTGTTCCTGCTTCGCATTGACCTTCGCAAAGTGATCCTGAACCTGCGCGCCAGCATGGCTTCCCGCCGTGAAGCACTGGAAGCACAGGAAGCAGAGGTCCAGAAAAAGGAAATGCAATGGAAACAGGAGCAGATGCTCCGCAATGCCCAGCGCCAGGAGTGGAAATCTCAGCCGCAGCCGGGCCAGTTCTCTTCACCGATCCCGGTTGCCCAGCCAAAGAATGCTCCCCACGATGTTTCCGGTTTTTCACAGACACCTGAAGAAAGCCCGGATTACAAAACCGACAGACAGACCCCTGTCCGCTCTGCCTTTTCACGGATATTCACCCCTCAGCCGAGTGCAGGTGATGTACCCGCAGATGCGCCTGTTCAGCAGACGCCACCCAAGCGGCGCGGCGTCAGGAAAGAATCCGCAGCTGAGAATCCTGCTCCTGTTCCTCCGTCCGCTGCCGCATTTTCTCCGGAGGCAGCCTGGCAGGCCAACGGCATGAGTTCTCCTTTCCAGGCCCAGCCGCAGCAGCCATCCGAACCACAGACCGTTCCGACGCCCGCAGGCAGCGAAACGGAGCCGGTGAACCCGCACAGAAGACGCGGCCCGGCACGCCCGGCAGCAGCCTATCCGGACCCGCCGGAGACACTGCCGTCCTATATTCCGATGGATGAGCCTGTTCCTGTGGAAACACCATCGCCTGCTCCGGGTCAGCGGACCCCCAGCAGCTGGCAGTCCGCTGTAGAGGAACGGATCGCTTCCCTGGACCAGCCGATCGAGGATGAGGACGACCAGATGCCGTCCCCGGATAAGCTCCAACAGCCGCTGGCTTCCTGGACAGACGGCAAAAAAGAGGTATCCACCAAACTGCCTGTGAAGGGCGAAGTCAAAATCCCCGTGGCACAGCAGCCCTCCTCGCCCAGCACATGGAACCCGGAACTGAAGATCAAAGACACCGAAGGCAAGAAGACTTACGGCGACGATGCGGATGTCCTGCCGGAGCCTTCCGAGCCGCTTCCTCCTCCCTATATCTTCCCGGATCCCTCACTTCTGCGTGAACCGGACGCACATGCCGGCTTCAATCCGGAAGAGGATGCCGAGCGCTCTCAGCGCCTGGAGGAAACCCTGTCCTCCTTCAAAGTGTCCTGCCATGTCAAGCATGTCACCCACGGCCCTGCCATCTCCCGGTTTGAGCTTGAGCTTGCACAGGGCATCAAACTGAGCAAGGTCACGGACCTCGGACCGAACATTGCAATGAATATGGCGGTCAAGTCCGTCCGTATTGAGGCTCCGATTGCAGGCACCTCTCTGGTCGGCGTCGAGGTGCCCAATCGAAAGGTCTCCCTTGTTACGCTCAAGGAAGTGCTTTCCTCTGAAAAAATGGTGAATGCTTCCGATCCGCTGGTGGTTGCGCTCGGCCGTGACATCGCGGGTGCACCGGTTATCTGCAATATTGCAAAAATGCCTCATATGCTCATCGCCGGTGCCACCGGTTCCGGTAAATCCGTCTGTATCAACACCATCATCGGTTCCCTCCTTTACAGAACAAGTCCCGAGGATGTCCGTCTGATTCTTGTGGACCCGAAAGTGGTTGAACTGCAGTGCTATAACGGCATCCCGCATCTTCTCGCGCCGGTCGTCAGTGATCCCCATAAGGCAGCCGGTGCCCTGCAGTGGGCCGTGGAAGAGATGATGAGGCGCTACGCGGCATTCCAGGAAATGGGTGTCAGAAACATCACCGGATACAACCAGAAACTGGCTCCCGGAGCCAAGAAGCTTCCGAGAATTGTCATTATCATTGACGAACTTGCCGACCTGATGATGACCTGCAAGCGTGAAGTGGAAGAATACATCTGCCGCATTGCCCAGCTCGCACGTGCGGCCGGCATTCACCTGATTGTTGCCACGCAGCGTCCTTCCGTCGATGTCATCACAGGCCTGATCAAAGCAAACATCCCGAGCCGTATTGCGTTTAAAGTCTCCAGCTTTATCGATTCAAGAACCATCCTGGATAAAAACGGCGCAGAACAGCTGCTCGGCAACGGCGACATGCTCTACCAGCCGATGGGCGAATTCACACCGGTCCGTGTCCAGGGCTGCTTCCTGAGTGATGATGAAGTCAATTCCATCACCGATTTTATCCGCAAGACCTCCGGTCCTGACTACGATCAGGATTTCGTTCAGCAGCTCTCCCGCATTGAAAATGACTCCTCTGTCACATCCCCGGACCTGGCTGATCCGACCGGGGATGACAACGGTGACAGTTCCCTGCTTTCCCAGTGCATTGAGATTGCCCTGATGGATGGACAGGTATCCACGAGTCTTCTGCAGCGGCGCCTGAAAATCGGCTACGCGCGTGCCGGCAGACTGGTTGATGAAATGGAGAAGCACGGCATTGTTTCCGCCAAGGACGGAGCCAAGCCCCGCATGTGCCTGATCACCCGTGAAGAGTATGAACAGATGAAGAGTTCAGGCACCCTGGCAAGTTGACGGCACTCAATCCTTCCCGAACCCCGGCGATGATTGAATGCTGAAGAACGGACCATCTTCCTGTCAGCCATAGAACCACGGTTCACAGCCGGCAGGGGTATGAAAGAAGGTTGATTGTATGAATCTTGATTCGCTGCGTCTGGAAACCACCCGCGTCCTCGACGAAAGCATTGAAGAACTTGTTCGCGCAGGTCATCTTGAGCCCGGAAGCCTGATTGTCCTCGGCTGCTCCACCAGCGAGATTACCGGCGCCAGAATCGGGAAAGGCAGTGTTCCTGAACTGGGCATCATTGTGGCTCAGGCTTTTCTGAGCTCATGCCGGGTCCGCGACATGCATCCTGTGTTCCAGTGCTGCGAACATCTGAACCGGGCGCTGGTGATGGATAAGAGTGTCCTTCAGTCACATCACTATCTGCAGGTCTGCGCGGTGCCCCAGCCCAAGGCCGGCGGCAGTGTGGCTGCAGCCGCATGGAAACTCATGCAGTCCCCCGTACTCGCACAATCTGTACAGGCAGATGCGGCCATCGACATTGGTGACACCCTCGTGGGCATGCACCTCCGCCCGGTTGCCGTCCCTCTGCGCGGTGATTACGCTGAACTCGGCCATGCCCATCTCGTGATGGCCTACAGCCGTCTTCCGCTGATCGGCGGCGAACGGGCCGTTTACGCCTGACCGTTTTTTCTGGAATCTTAAGGCCTTCAGGCCTTATTCTTCATACGTTTCAAAGCCTGGCCGGCTCCCTTTCTGCCAACGATTCGTCGGTAAAGGGGGCCGGCTTTTCTTGTGTTTTCTATGTTTTTTCGCTTTCCCAGGCCGTTCTTGAATTGACAGAAAATCTTTCTGTTCATATAATCGACGCATATTCTTTTCTGTATAATTCTATTATCAAGGAGGATTACCACATGAAAAAACTGATTAGCTTCGTTCTCGCAGTTGCAATGCTGATGAGCATCGTCGCTGTTTCCTTCGCAGAAGGCGCAGCTGAGACCGCTCCTTACAAGATTGCAATCATGACCGGCACCACTTCCCAGGGTGAAGAAGAATATTATGCTGCCAGCACCCTGCTCGAGCAGTATCCGGACATCGTCATTCATGACACCTATCCGGACAACTTCTCCTCTGAAGTTGAAACCACCATTTCCAAGCTGATCGCCTTCGCCTCCGATCCGCAGGTGAAGTCCATCATCTTCGTGCAGGCTGTTCAGGGCGCCACGGCTGCTTTCACCCAGATCCTGAAGGATATGGGACGTGAAGACATCCTGCTGGTCGCCGGCGTTCCTGCCGAAGACCCGGCTGATATCTCTGCAGCTGCTGACATCGTTCTTGCCAACGATGAAATCGGATGCGGCTATCAGGTTGCTGACCTTGCCAACCAGTGGGAATGCGAAGTGCTCGTGCATTACTCCTTCGCCCGTCACCTGTCCTATGAAACCATCGTCGCCAAGCGTGATGCCATGAAGGCTACCGCTGAAGGTTACGGCATTGAGTTCGTAGAACGTGACTGCCCCGATCCTACCGGTGACGCTGGCATGTCCGGTGCTCAGGCTGCTGTGCTTGAAGATATTCCGAAGGTTATGAAGGAATATGAAGGCAAGAAAGTCTGCTTCTACTGCACCAACTGCGGTCTCCAGGTTGCTCTCCAGCAGGCCATCATCAATGAGCCCAATGCTTACTATGCTCTTCCCTGCTGCCCGAGCCCCTATCACGGCTTCCAGGAAGCTTTCGGTCTGACTGCCACCTACGGCGACATCAACGGCGCCATCAAGAACCTGGCCACCTACCTCAACGAACATGATGCCGTCAATCGTTTCTCCACCTGGGCTCTGCCGATCAACATGTCCATGATCAACGGCAGCTTCCAGTATGCCTGCGCTTATGCTGAAGGCAAGACCAACGGCAAAGTGGACGTTGAATATCTGCAGAAGTGCTACAGCGAAGCCGCTGGCAGCGATATCGAATTCACCAAGTATGTCGATGCATCCGGCAGCACTTATGACAACTATCTGCTGATTGCTCTTGAACCCATCAATTTTGCTGATTACCTCGGCGATTGATCTGGAAACTGACATTCAAAGGAAAGGCCGTCCGGAGTTCTAACAGTATACCGGGCGGCCCTTTCCTGTTTGAAGGAGGGAACCCCTTGTCTGCGGAATACATTCTCGAAATGAACGGCATTACCAAAGAATACGGCAGTAACGCAGTGCTGAAGGATGTAACACTCCGTATTCGTCCCGGTGAGATCCACGCGCTTCTGGGTGAAAACGGAGCCGGAAAATCCACCCTGATGAACGTGCTGTTTGGCATGCCTGTGATTCATTCTACCGGCGGCTTTAAGGGCGAGGTTCTTCTGAATGGAGAACGTGTCCGTATTATGTCCCCAATGGATGCCATGGAGAAGGGCATCGGCATGGTGCATCAGGAATTCATGCTGATTCCCGGCTTTTCCATTACGGACAATATCAAGCTGAACAGAGAAATTACAAAACCATGGGCTGTCAGCAAGGTTCTTGGCAAGGACCTTGAGTTTCTGAATGTCCAGGCCATGTCCAGAGACGCAAGAAAGGCGCTGGATGATGTCGGCATGGGGATTGACGAATTTGCACTGGTGAGCGGTCTTCCTGTTGGACACATGCAGTTCATTGAGATTGCCCGTGAAATCGATAAAACGGGGATCAAGCTGCTTGTGTTCGATGAACCCACAGCCGTTCTGACCGAAAGCGAAGCTGCTCAGCTGCTCAGTGTCATGAAGAACATTGCCGCAAGCGGCATTGCCATTATCTTCATTACTCACCGCCTGGATGAAGTCATGGAGGCAGCAGACAATATCACCATTCTGCGTGACGGCCGCCTTGTCAGCACACTGAAGAAGACGGAAACCACAGCGGAACAGCTGGCTGCTCTCATGATCGGCCGCGGAGAAGAGAGTGTCATTCAGGTTGATAAGCGCAAGGAAGCACCCTCTGAGAAGATTGCCATGAGCATTCGCAATCTTTGGGTGGATATGCCCGGTGAAGTCTGCCGCGGAATCAATCTGGATGTGCATGAGGGCGAGATTCTCGGTATCGGTGGTCTGGCTGGACAGGGAAAGATTGGCATTCCCAACGGCATTATGGGATTATATGATGCAGTCGGTGATGTCGAGCTGTTTGGCAAGAAACTGCCGCTCAATGATACAACATCTGCTCTCCAGGCCGGGCTTGCCTTTGTCTCTGAGGACAGACGCGGCGTCGGCCTTCTGCTGGATCAGTCCATCGAGGATAATATTGTGTTCTCCGCCATGCAGGTCCATCGGGATTTTCTCAAAGGACCGCTGCATCTGAAGGACACAAAGAAAATCCGGAAAACAGCTGAGGATATGATTCAGAAGCTCGATATTCGCTGCACCTCCCCTGCCCAGGCTACCGGAACATTATCCGGCGGCAATCAGCAGAAGGTGTGTGTGGCCAGAGCCCTGATGCTGAACCCCAAATTCCTGTTTGTCTCCGAACCCACGCGCGGCATCGATATCGGTGCAAAACAGCTGGTTCTGGAAACGCTGGTCCGTCTGGGCCGGGAACAGCATATGACGATCATCATGGTTTCTTCTGAACTCCAGGAGCTTCGCTCGATCTGTGACCGGATCGCCATCATCTCTGAAGGCAAGGTTGCTGCTATCCTTCAGCCGGATGATTCTGATACAGCCTTTGGTCTTGCGATGTCCGGTGCACAACTGAAAGGAGGCGAAACAGCATGACACAGGCCAGGAAAAAGAAACTCACGGCGCGCATCATTACAGCCATTGTACTCTATGTGCTGGCAGCCATCCTGATACTGGTTTCTGTTTTCGGCTTCTTTCTGCGCGGATCAGACTCTATCCAGAATAATCTGAACACAATGCGCACGCATGCCGTTCTCCATGCTGCGTCCGGCGGCCTGGTCGACTCCATCGCCAGTCAGGCTCGTTCTGATAAACTGAAGGAACTGCGTGCACGCAAGGACTTCCGCACACTCGGCCTTGATGAAGTCAACTCAACCTGTGATGCTGCCGCAGCGGCTGCCCGTGCAGAGGCTGAAGCGCTCTACAGCAATGCAACCGTACAGAATGCCGCAGGTCTTGAAAACGCGATCAATGCCATGGAGAAAGCCATGTCTGTATATGGCGGACTCCGTGAAAAAGAGCGCGCTGTCTATTCAGATCTGTATGTTTCTCTTGTGGAGAATGTGCCAGACTGGACTGATCTGCTCTCTGCCGCCCAGGAAGATGATGCAAAACTCTTTTCTTCCCTCGCGACCTGGGCTGAGGATCTGTCTGTCCCTGCCAATGCCCATCTGCAGGATGGATTCGTGAAACTGGCGCATTCCATGGCAGAAAAAGAGCAGGCAGCAGATGATGCTGAGCTGCTGCAGCAGCTGACCGCTTCCATGGTGGGTGCAGTGAGTGACTGGACCGAACTGTCCGAATTGGATGATGAGGCACTCTGGGAAGCACTCAACCGTGAAGTGGAAGGCTTCTCCGCTGCGGAAGCTTTTAAGACAGACCTTCTGAAAAAAGCAAAAGAGTACATTTCCGCAGCCGAAAAAGGCGAAACCATCGCTGTGGAAACGAAAGACGAAGGCGCTGCAACGGTTTATGACACCGTCACAGATTACAGCTTCTTTACTGCCTCCGATGCTCTCAATGCTGCCTCTGAAGGTGTTGAATCCGCCTATCAGCAGCTTTGGGGAGAACTGAATGAGATTATTCCCGACCTGGCCAATCTCGATAAAAAGATGCAGAAAACCATCCGCACCACACTGGAAAACACGGTATGGTCCGGCGGCATTGATTACTCCTCCCGCTACAATGCCTATGCAGCGCAGGAAGGCTCCGAAGCGCTTTCCGGATCAGCGGCCTTTCTGATGCAGCTCTCTGCACTGGCACGGAATATTCTCATTGCCGGTATTGCCCTGTGTCTTCTGGCAAGCCTCTTCATGTTCTGGGATACTCTGACAAAGCGTTTCGGTATTCCCCGCACCATCATCACGCTGTTCTTCATCTATCTCTGCCTCGCAGCCGTTCTCTACGATATTTCCGTTCCGATGATGCTGAGCAATGTCATGATCCGTATGGGTATGTACGGCATCCTTGTCCTTGCCATGATGCCCGGCATTCAGTGCGGTATCGGCCTGAACATGGGCATGACCATCGGCTGTATCGCCGGCCTACTGGGTATCGTTCTCTCGCTGCAGTTTAATATGACAGGCTGGTATGGTCTCCTGTTCTCCTGTGTTTCCGGTGCGATTCTGGCTCTTCCGCTCGGCTGGGCCTATTCCAAGCTGCTCAACCGGATGAAGGGCAGTGAGATGACCATCTCCACCTATGTCGGTTTCTCCTTCGTTGCACTGATGTGCATCGGCTGGATGATGCTCCCCTTCAACAATCCCAAGATCATCTGGCTGCTTTCCGGCCACGGTCTGAGAGTGACCCACAGTCTTCTGGGAAGCTATGCTCATCTGCTCGATGAATTCCTGGCTTTTGAAGTCCTGGGTGTCACCGTTCCCACAGGCCTTCTCCTTTTCCTCCTGGTCTGCTGTCTGCTGATGTGGCTGTTCTCCCGCTCCAGAACCGGTATCGCCATGAGCGCTGTGGGATCCAACCCGCGCTTTGCTGAAGCAAGCGGCATCAGTGTCAATAAGATGCGCACCATCGGTACCGTGCTGTCGACCATGATTGCTGCCGTTGGCATCGTCATTTACTCCCAGGCCTTCGGGTATGCACAGCTGTATACCGCTCCCAGACAGCTGGGATTCATCGCTGCATCTGCTATTCTCATCGGCGGCGCTACCGTCCGTAAAGCAAAAGTCAGTCATGTCATTTTCGGCGTTTTCCTATTTGAAGGCGTGCTTGTTTTGGGCCAGCAGATTGCCAATGCTGCCGTTGCCGGTGGCGGCCTGAGTGAAGTCATGCGCATTATGATTTCAAACGGTATTATCCTGTACGCTCTGACTCAGACTGGAGGTGCCAGCCGTGAATAAGCAAAGCAAAGTCATCAATCATATCAAGTCCTATGCGGTGACTTATCTTTTCATCGCACTGAGTGTATTCTTTATCATCGTCTCACGGTTGGACCTGAATTATGTTGCCAGTCAGCTTCTTCTGAGACTGAACCGCAATGCGTTCATCGTGCTCGCACTGATCATCCCGATCGTTGCCGGCATGGGAATCAACTTTGCCATCACCATCGGTGCCATGGCCGCACAGATCGGACTGCTGCTGACGATTTCCTGGGGCGTGACCGGAGTTCAGGGTATCCTGCTTGCAGGAGCCATTACCCTTCCCCTTGCCGCCTTGTTCGGATTCCTCATCGGCAAGCTCCTGAACCGTATGAAGGGTCAGGAAACCATCGGTTCCCTGATTCTCGGCTATTTTGCCAACGGTGCCTATCAGCTTCTCTTCCTGTTCATCTTTGGAACCTTCATTCCGCTCAGTGACAAGGTCACGATTGTCGGTGCTTCCGGCGTACAGAATACCCTCAACCTGACGGGTTCGGTTGGCCTGTATAAAGCACTGGATGGCATTCTTCTGGTCCCCTTCTCCATCGTCGCCTATGTGATTGCCGGCCTGATCGCAGTCTACGGAATCATCCAGTATACCCGCAAATCCTTCACGGCTCAGAAACTGGCTTTCTGCCTTGTTGGTGCTGCGCTGATCGCTGGCATCCTGCAGATTCCGGCTGTGGCGAATCTTTTCAGCGGAGCAGGCGGACGCCAGATGATCCGTGTGCCTGTCGTCACCTGGCTGCTGATTGGATGCCTGTGCCTGTTTAATATGCTCATCATGCGCACACGGCTTGGCCAGAAATTCCGCGCGGTGGGACAGAGCCAGACCGTTGCAAACGCAGCCGGTATTAATGTGGACCGCACACGCGTCATTGCCATCATGATCTCTACCGTTCTTGCTGGCTGGGGACAGATTGTCTTTATGCAGTCGGACGGAATTGGCACCTTCCAGACCTATGCTGCTCACGAACAGGTCGGTCTGTATGCCGGTGCTGCAATCCTGGTCGGCGGTGCTTCCATTGACCGTGCTACAAATCTTCAGGCTCTGGTCGGCACCTTCCTCTTCCACTCTCTCTTTATCACCGCACAGAGCGCCGCCTCCAATCTTTTCGGCGACAGCGCTGTCGGCGAATACTTCCGTGCCTTCCTCTCCTACGGTGTCATTGCCATCGCTCTGGTCATCTATGCATGGCGTGGCGCAAAGAAGCACAAGTCCGGCGGAGTAGATCTCACAAAAGTCGAGAAAAACTGAAGCTTTCCATCTTCTGTCAAGGAGGCACAGGTATGAAACGTTTTGCGGCACTGATTCTGCTGGCATTGTTCTTCTGTACTTCTTCCTGTGCAGAAGACCTGAAAGCAGATCTTGATCTCACGCTTCTGAGCGGCAATATTCTCATGAATGCTGCCGATGAAATCCAGTCGTCCCCTGAACGGTATGCCGGTCAAACGGTCCGGCTGCAGGGGCAGTTCTACGCTTCCGTTTCAGAAAACCAGATCCGTCGATCCCTGATACTGACCGAATGCAGCGGCAACACCTGTCGAGAAATCGGCATGAAGCTGGTTCCTGCAGAGGGTTTTGACCCGGTCTGGCCTGAAAACAATGCGTTCATTGAAATCACAGCCTCCATCCAGGAAGCAGAATCAGCGTATGGCACAAAGATTCCCGTACTGCATGTTCTATCGGTCCGGGCGGTATCTTCGTCCTCAGACTGAGAACGATGTACCCTCTCTGAGTGCATTCTGACTGGATTCAAAAGCATCCCGAAGTGATCATCGTGTCCGATGACTGCTCCGGGATGCTTTTTTTCTGCGGCAGATCCGTTTCTCCTGAACTTGCCGTCCTATGGATCCTGTCTTCGTGTCCGGGAAGCGGCCGCTCCCCTTCTCACAAATCCTTGTTTCCTTTTCTCTTACTGCACAGGCATTCCATTTCTGCACTCTGAAGGGTATGAAAAAATGCATCCGGTTTTCTTTCCGGATGCACCTGATCATTCTGCGTTTGACTGAAGCGGTTCGTCGTCAAATTCGATAATCACACCGCCCTGTTCCGCATAATAGGAACAAAGACCTCTGCACTCTCCAATCGTAACATCTGCTCCGGGAAATGTCTCCTGAATCAGTGCACGGATTCTTTCCGCCAGTTCTGGATTGAGGCAGTGGTCGATATGAACATGCCCCCCCGCATATTTCCTTGCTTCCATTTCACGCAGGAGTATTTTGGGCAGCTTACCGTCACCCCTGCATTTGTCTACGGGTTTGATTCTTCCGTTTTCATCCCCGACCGCAATGATCCGGATATTCAGAATGCCCACGGCCTTGGCCACAGCCATCGGAACGCGTCCGTTTCTCGCAAGGTTATTCATGGATGCGAGCGCAAAAATCAGAGTGGCATGGCGTCTGAAATGCTGCAGTTGCTGAATCATCTCATCAAATGACATCCCCTGGTTCATCATCAGGGCAGCTTTTTCAGCCATCACCCGCATCATGGGACCTGTAGACAGTGAATCAAACACATAGCCTTTTGCACCGGGGTTTTCCTGCAGATACTCTTCCATCGCCTGGTTGCACGATGACCAGCTGCCGGAAAGCTGCCCGGAAATCGTAATGGCCAGTATCTCATCGGCTCCCTCAAATGCTTCTTTCCAGTCCATAATATTCGGACAGGATGTCCCGCTCTTTTCCTTGCTGGTGGAGAGCACTTGGACCATATGCTCAACATCCAGATCCGCGTCGTCCACAAATTCCTGCATTCCGCATAAAATCTTCATTGGAATCGAACGAAAGTCGACTCCCTCTAAACTTGTCATGTTAATGGATGAATCACTTACAATTCTGAAAGCCATAAGATGCCTCCTGAAGCTGTATGATCAAAACTCTGCATATTAATTTTAATATTCGTCTCTGCTAATGTCAAGAGTTTTGAAATAACCGATGACAGGTTCTCTTGACACGTCAAACAGGTTTTTATATAATAATCATGCTTTGGAGGTGCTTCATATGACCGATACAATCCATGATCAGGTGAAACAGGCCCTGCATCATTTTCGGCTTCCCAGATATGACGAAATCACGGATGTAGGGCTGTATCTGGACCAGACGACACGGTATATTAACGAATACATGTTTCCTCTCAGTGAAGATATGGCCATCACTTCGTCCATGATCTCCAATTATGTCAAGATTCATCTGATTCCCAGTCCTTCTCACAAGCATTATTCACGCAATCAAATTGCAGCCCTCATATGCATTACCATGATTAAAACAATCATGTCCATGGACAACATTTATATCCTTATGCATATGTATAAAAGCAATATGTCAGAAGAAGAGGCATATGAGCTTTTCCGCACAGAACTGGACCATTCCCTTCATTATGTGTTTGGCGTGGATGAAGGCATTTCCGATTCGGCAAATGATCATCAGATGACAGATTTCAATCTGATGATCCGCAATATGACCATTGCCATTGCACACAAAATCTATCTGGATGTATGCTTCACGGCAATTGCCAAATCCGGCACGGTCGAGCTCCCGCAGAAGAAGCAGAAGAAAAGGAAAGAGATTCCACAGAAAAACGGATAAAATCAAAACAGCGGGCTGTGTAAACAGCCCGCTGTTGTTTTACAGTTTACATATTTTCATTTCATGCGGCATCAGTTTGATCTGAACCTCACCTGCATCCGTCAGAACGGTCGTTTCCACTTCTTCAGATGAAACCGAGGAAGCAACCAGCGCCTTATCCTTCGGGAAATAGGCTACATCCACATAAGGATTGTCAGAGACATACTGCATTCTGCCTTCTGTCGTTTTCCTGAGCAGCAGAAGATCCAGAAGCATTCTTTCGCTCTCCGGTGAAACCTTGAAATCAGACATGTAAATGCCATAGCCATGGCCAAATGCATGCACCGTCATCTGCGGAATGCCATTTTCTTCGGCCAGCACACAGGCCTTGCCGTCTGTCAGATAGAGGTTCTTCTCTGCACCCAAAGCTTCTCTGCACAACCTGACGCCATCCATGCTGGTGACGTCAAAAGCCCATTTACCATGGCAGACACGTGCGCCGAGATCTTTATCCACGCCGAGTACATCCGCCATGCGGAACAGCGTTGCATACCCTTCGACAGCACTCGGCTCACCAACGCCAATGAAAGTCCCGCCGTTGAATACGAACTGTGTCAGTTCAGAAACAAGAGCTTCATTTTTCCACGCGTCGCCGCCGCTCCAGCTGTCACCTGTACGACCGGCGTTGATGACAACATCGAAATCCTGCAGCCCTTTGCTGCATGCATCCTCGAAGGAGACAAAGCTGACATCCACCGGAAGCCCGGAAAGTGCTTCATTGATATGAATCAGCGGATGCATATACGTTTCATGGAAATGTCCGGACAATGTCCAGGAGCGCAGCGATCCCCAGCTGTGCAGAACAGCCACCTTGCACGGGATGACACACGGGGCACCATGCTGATGCAGTTCTTTCAGTTTGCGGAACTCGATTCCCATCTGCTCGATGCAGTCCACGAATTCAGGGAAACCTTCTGTCAAATGAAGATATCCGCCCAGACCGATCCGATCCACGCACTGACGCATCAGCGCACGGCGCACATGATGCCAGTAGTCCATCGCATCTTTTTCAGGATGTCCGCCTTCCATGAAGGTGGGCAGTCCGCCAAGTCCTACCGGGAACAGATACGGATGGAAACGGAGTTCATGCACCGGAACATCTGCGCCTGCACAAAGCCTGCATTCAAAACCGGAAAAGACGCACTTGATCAGGCCATCAAATCCCACAGAGGAAAAGTACTTCCCATAGGGTTCCATGCCAACCCAGCTGTCATCATAGAATACATAGGCCTGCTTCCCATGACGATGGATGATGTCAACCAGCTCTTTTGCTTTCTCGGCAACAAATCTCTGGATAAAATCCATATAGTCTCGTTTGGCTGGGGACGGAGGCATATGTGTGACCTGGAGTTTTCCCTGGTGAATGAAGTCCTCAGCTGTCAGTGCATATCCGTATTCTTTCTCAAATGCATCCAGCGCTGCAGGACTCACTGTGAAATCGTAGCTGGCCCAGTCTGTGAACCAGTTGCGATGTTTCATATCTGCACCAAAGATCCAGACAAAGTTATAAAAGAGTGAAGTCAGACGAATTACATTGGTCTGGGGGTTGTCCACGCACCACTGTTCCAGCCAGTCTTTTAAGAAAGCCCAGGCTGCCGGGTGCCGCGGATCCAGCTGTCGAAGATGTTCACTCGTCCAATGGTTGGTTGTGTGGTTATACATGTTGATTTCTTCCCACACTCGCCAGCAAAGGAAAGAAGCAGTATAGGAATGCCATGGGGTGGCATCGCATACCGTCACTTTTCCATCAGCATATGACCACTTTTCCCTGGGGACTTCTTCCTCAGTGGTACGATCATACACCTGCCAGTACTTCATGGCATCAGATGTCGTATTCAGTTCAAACTGCTCCGTAAAATAGCCATCCAGCAAAGGAATCGTGACTGTGCTGTCCACTGCAAGCACGCGTTCAGAAATCAAAAATGTCTGCTGCTGTGTTTCCGGATGGGCAATGGCAAACTCATTGTGCTCACGGATAATGCAGATGGTGGAATAAATCCTGTATCCAGCATCGACGATTTCGCTTGAAAGCTTGGTACCATCTGAATCACGGATGACATCCGCGCCCCATTTTTCAGCCAGTTGAAGAGTCAGCTTTTCATATCCTGCTTCACCAGGAAGCGTGAAAGATCCTTTTCTGTACTGTTCTTCCATCATGATCATCACACCTTATTCTCAGTTTTACAGAGCGCCATCTGCGGGCTTTCCAGCTTCCAGAACAGCAGCCAGGAATGTCAGCGCAAGTCCCTGTCCCCAGCCCTGTGTCCATGCTCTGGAGATATTCCTGTAGCCATCTCTGTCTTTCATGACAGCGGTGCCTCCAGATACGTTCAGCACACGGCCTTCATCCGTAATATTCTCAAGCACACCATTGAGTGATTTGTCGATATATTTGATGTACAGCGGATTTCCCTTGCTGACCATAGCCGCTGCAATACCGCAGGAAGCAGAAACTTCCTCATAGCTTTCCGGATCATCCAGGATCGTCCGCCAAAGACCATTTTCTGTCTGCAGATGCTTCAGTGCGGCAAGCTGCTCAGTCAGTGATCCGGCAACATCCATATATTTGGGATACAGATAGCACTCTGGAAGGACACGCCCAACCTGGCTCATGGTATATGCAGCCCATGCATTGGCTCTGCCCCAGTAAAAACCGGACATATGATTCTTCTGGATGTTGTTATATCCATGATACCAGAGGCCAGTCTTCGGATCCTGAAGGTACTGGATATGCCAGTAATACTGATTCAGTGCATCATCCACAAGTTCTGCATCCTGCCAGTCAACGCCAGCGCGAAGCATAAAGAATGCAGCCATAAAGAGCGTATCAGCCCAGCACTGCTCAGGGAAATCATTTTTCGTGCTGACTGTATGCTGAAGAACCGAGTCACCAAAACGCAGGGCATGATGACGGAGATAATCGATTTTGCTCTTGGCAATCTCTTTATACCGCTCATCGCCGGTTTCTTTGTACAGTGTAAGCATCGCATGGCCCATCGAGCAGGTGTTTACAGTCCAGTCCGGAAGCCCGAGCTCAATATACTCATCCACACGTGCTTTCATCATTTCAAGATATTCCTTGCGCCCCGTTGCCCTGGCAGCTTCACAAATGCCATAATAGGCTACCCCGCAGGGCCAGTCCCAGGTCATATCCATATTCATCGTCTGTCGAACCGTGGCATCAATAGCCGAAAGAAGTCTTTCGCGATCATATGTAATAGCAGCCATTCAGATTCCCCCCGTTCTTTTCATGCGTGTATGGTTTTGTAAGCACAGTGTTCCATGTGTAAATTGTACCATAATCGCATACAAACAGACAGCCATCTCACAAATAATCCTGAGCTATTTTAACCATTTTTCTTGCACCGCCAGATATTCTTGTTTATAATAAGAATATCAATGTGAGGTGACATCATGGGAAGAAAAAGCAGAACTGTTATCGAGTATCGAAGCTACGCACTTCCGGTCAGTTTCCCTTTGATGGTTCTGACCGGAGACAGCTGGCATATCTCCGACATTCCCAGCAAACGTCTGCATTTTCATAATTGTCTTGAAATCGGCATGTGCCATGACGGAAGCGGTGAAATGCTGCTGTACGATGCCCCTGTTTCCTTTCACGCAGGAGACATAACCTGTATTTCAAGAAATGTTCCGCATACAACCTATTCCAGCAAAGGAACTACCAGCCTCTGGTCATATATCTATACAGATCCGATTGCTCTGTTAGGCAATGAGCTGTCATCCCTTCTTGATGACACTTTTTCACTGCGTTCTTTACTATGCTCATCGAATCTGATATTGCCGGAAAAGGATCAGCCGCAGTTGTCATGGTTGTTTCTGCAAATCCTCAAAGAGATGGATATGAAGCATCCCGGTTATGAAATGATCGTACGGGAGCTTACTATGACATTGATCTCTTACCTTGCAAGAGTCTGGAACCAGACGTCAACAAAAGAAACAACCTCCCGCACAGACCTCCATATTCTACAGCCGGCCATCAGCTATATTCACGATCATTATGCTGAACAATTTGATGTCAATATGCTGGCTGAAATGTGCTTTATTTCCACGACGCATTTTCGACGACTCTTTTCTTCACAGGTTGGAACCAACCCATTAAACTATGTACATCAAGTCCGTATTCTTGAGAGCTGCAATCTGCTGAGAACGTCGGAGTATTCCATTTCACAGATTTCAGAAATGGTTGGATATCCAACACTAAGTAATTTTAACCGGCATTTCCTTTCGCTGATGGGAACGACACCATCCGCCTGGCGAAAAGTCTCCGACAGCGAGGCCAAGCCAACGATCCTTACATATTCAGGCTGGATGGAAGCCGAAGCAATGCCCGCACAGGATGATGATCTTTAAATTCCAAAAAGGATCATCATCCTTTTTTTATTGCCGGAAAAGCGCAAAAAAAGAAGCTCTTACGAGC
>DEFL01000075.1 GCA_002350845.1 Christensenella sp. UBA2853 | reverse complement strand
TTTCGCTTGACATTATGGGGAGGTGGTGGCTGTGATATGGAAAGAATGGTATGGGACAGAGGCCATCAGATGCCGGCAGGCAGAGAATTTGAAATCTATCATTTTTCAGAGGATGTACTCCAGCCCGTGTGGTATCACGCACATCCCTATTATGAAATCTTCTTTTTTGTTCAGGGGCACACCCGGAATATTGTAGAAGGAAATGATATTCTTCCCAGTCGTGGAGATGTGTTCATCTATCCGCCCGGTGTGATGCACAGATGCATTCATCTGGATACAGACATCCTGTATGAGCGGTTCTACATCTATTGCCGGCCTGAATTCCTGCAGGCAATCAGCTCGGCAGATTTTGATATACCGAGAACCATTGCCCAGATGACGGCAGATGACCGGTACTATTTTCATGTGAATGACGATACGCTCAGTGACCTCCGTGCAAAATCCGATGAAATCATTGCGGCTTCGAACAGTCTGCTTCCGGCAGACAAGCTGATCAACCGGTTTCGGGTCGGACAGCTTCTGGTGCAGACACTGACCGAGCTGACGGCCAACAGTGCGATTCCGCAGAGCAAATACAGCAACCGCATGAGTTCACTGATTCATTATGTGAACCAGCACGCAGCGGAACAGATTTCTCTGAGCAATCTGGAAGAACAGTTTTTTGCAAGCAAATTTGCACTGATGAAGGAATTCAAGGAGTATACGGGGATCACCATTCATCAGTATCTTCTGACCCGGCGCGTACTGATGGCGCAGGATCTGATTCAGCAGGGGATGAAGCCCAATGAAGTGGCTCCGAAATGCGGATTCCAGGACTATACAAGTTTCTACAGGGCTTTCAAAAGCCGTACCGGCCTGTCTCCGGAACAATACAGACATGATGCAGGAAAAATGCAGCCATGAACCTGCAGTGAGCAGGAAAATCAGACAACAAAAGGGCATGCCGCAAGGATGCCCTTTTGCTGTCTGAAAGCGTTGTTATTTCAGCGCGTTGTAGTGTTCATCATCTACGGGTTCGAGCCATTCCGCTTTCCCGTCTTTCCCGGGAACTTCAATGGCCAGATGCTGGAACCAGCTGTCCTGGGCCGCGCCGTGCCAGTGCTTGACACCTTCGGGAATATTGACGACGTCGCCGGGATGAAGCTCGCGGGCTTCTTTTCCCCATTCCTGGTACCAGCCGCGTCCGCTGACGCAGATCAGCATCTGTCCGCCGCCTTCACTGGCATGATGGATATGCCAGTTATTCCGGCAGCCGGGTTCAAAGGTGACGTTAAAAACGGGCACCTGAGACGTGGAGAGCGGGGCCAGATAGCTCTGCCCGATAAAATACTGCGCATACGCGTCATTCTTTTTCCCCACAGGGAAGACGGAGAGATTGGAAGGCACGCCGTCCAGTTCACTCTCTTCCTCGCCGTACACTTCGGCAATCAGGGGGAACGTGCTCCAGGCTTTGGGCCAGCCGCAGTAGAAGGCAAGCTGGGTAACGATTTCCACGGCTTCCTGCTTAGTGACGCCGTGATCCTTGCCAATGGCGAGATGAGCTTTCAGCTGAGGATAGAGGCCGGCTGAAAAAAGAGCTGCAATGGTGATCATGCTCCGGTCACGGGGAGAGAGCTCCTTTTCCCTTGACCAGACTTCTCCAAACAATACATCGTCGTTGAGTTCTGCGAATTTGGGGGCCAGTGTGCCCAGATGATCGCGTCCGGCTGTCTGTTTCTTGGTCATGAAGATTAACCTCCTTACGATGTTCTCGGCCCCGATTGGGGCTTTTTTATTCAGGTGTTTTTCTGTGCTTTACTGATCGGATAACATGCCCAGAGACTTTGCCCAGCTGGTCACTTCTTCCACGGTGGCGCGGCCGGAAAAACGTTTGCCTTCCAGCCAGGTGCCTGCGCCGGACTGCGTTTCAAGATGCTTCATGCTGCTGCCCAGTCCGCTGCCGCCGGAGGTAAAGAAGACAGCCATGGTTTTATCGGTCAGGTCCACCTGCTCCACAAAGTTCGATACAATGCGCGGGACATCGCCCCACCAGATCGGGTAGCCGATCAGCACGGTGTCATACCCTGTCAGATCAGGCAGTTCGCCTGCAATGGCGGGACGGCAGTCAGGATCGTCCGTCTCGATAGAGGTCCGGCTTTTGGAATCGTTGTAATTCAGGTCGGCATCGGTATACGGTTCTTCGGGAACAATTTCGTAGAGATCAGCCGATAATCCTTCGGCCAGGTTTTCAGCGACGGCCCGGGTCGTGCCGGTGGCGGAGAAGTAAACAACGAGGATATGGCTGGCCGGTGCTGCAGTGGTTTCCTCTGCACACCCTGCCGTCAGGCAGGCAGCGGTCAGTGTCAGTACAAACAGAAGAGCGAGCATTTTTTTCATCATCATAAGTCCCTCCTTTCTCAGAACAGGTCAACAAGTATACCGGTGAAAAGGGAAAACAGCATGACAAATGCCAGATAGAGGAGAAAATGCTTCCAGCCCAGCACGATCTTCACAGCGCCGAGATTGGTGATTTTGGTGGCCGGTCCGGTCAGCATGAAGGCGGATGCACTGCCCATGCTCATGCCGTCGGACAGCCACTGGATCAGCAGCGGGATTGTGCCGCCGCCGCACATGTAGACCGGCACGCCGATGGTTGCAGCCATCAGGACGCCGAATCCATTGTTCTTTCCGAACAGGCTGCTCACGAATTCGGACGGCACATGAATCTGGTACAGTGCTGTGAGCAGGATACCCAGAGCGAACATGGGACCGGTGGCCCGGATGTTGCGGAGAATGTTTTTGAGAAAGCGTAATAGCAGGTTGGGGTCCGTATCATGGCTCCGGCCCTCATGAAAACCGGTGAAGTCAAAGAAGCTCTTGTCCTTTCCGCTGTAGAACAGGCGGATGAGCCAGCCCGCTGCACAGCCGCACAGGAAGCAGCTGACACAGCGGATGATGAGGGCAGTCTGCCCAAGAGCCGCACTGTAGAAGATCAGCTGCGGGTTGAGCAGGATGCTCGACATCATGAAGGCAGCCAGGTAGTCATCCCGGACGCCCTGCTCGGAAAAGGAGGCGGCGATGGGAATGGTGCCATACATGCAAAGCGGCGAGGCGATGCCCAGAAGGCTTGCCGGGATCACGCCGAGCCAGCCTGTTTTCCTGCGTCCGATCTTTGCAAAGGCACGGTGGATATACTGTTTGCCGAAAACGGAGACAGCGCTTCCCAGCACAATACCCAGTGCCCAGTACGGAGCGATCTGCCGAAACTGGATGTCCAGGTAATACCAGAGATAGACTGCCTCTCTTTGAATCCAGTCCCACATGCTCAGTCACCCAGAATGCTCAGATGATAGCTGCGGCTGCCCAGTCCGTTCTGCTCACCGACTTCCAGTGTATACAGACCGTTCTGGCGTTCGATACGGCGGCGGAGACTTTCACTGTCGGGCATGGCGTAGACCAGGTCAATCGCCGCCTGGTCAATGGCCAGCGGGTCAGTGGAGGCAAGGATGCCGATGTCATGCATGTCGGGCTCAGCGGGGTTCCCGTCGCAGTCGCAGTCCACAGAGAGACGGTTCATGACGCTGATGTACAGGATGTTGTCGCCCATATGCGTGTCGACCGCCTTGGCCGCGTCTGCCATGGCCTCCAGGAAGGGATCCTGTTCACCCCAGATGCTGCCGCTGGTTCTGGTGCCGCCGGAATGAATCCATACTTTGCCCATGGAGGAACCAAAGCCGATGGAAATATTCTTGATCGCGCCGCCAAACCCGGCCATGGCATGGCCTTTGAAGTGGGTGAGCACCAGGAAGGAATCATAGTTGGCAAAGTGGCTGCCTACATAATCCACCTGGATGCGGACGCCGTTTTCGACCGGGAGTTCCATGCTGCCTTCCTCGTCGAGAATGTCGAGCGCGGCCACATCCGTAAGACCGTTCTCCTTTGCCTGCTGGCGGTGCATGGCTGCGGAGGCTCGGCTTCCGCCGTAAGCAGTGTTGCACTCCACAATGGTGCCGTCCAGCAGGTGGATGAGATCGGCGATCAGTTCAGGCCGCAGGTAATTGCTGCGGGTGCTTTCGCCGGTCGACATCTTCACGCCGACCTTCCCGGGCAGTTCCACACCGAGCGCCTGATAGGCCTTCACAAGAGACTGAGCAGAAATGTCGCTGATAAAGTACACAACCGGTGCGGATGCATCCTCTGTGCAGTGGGGCAGGCTGGATGTGTCCAGACTGACGCCGCCGTTGGTGACAAGGCTGTCTGCAAGCGCAAAAGAACAGAGCATGCAGAGTGAAAGAGCGATGATCAGTGTTCTTTTCATGGTGACCTCCTCAGTTACTTCATTTCTTTTCCCACATGCGGACTGACCGGATACCGAGTGTGTCCGCAAGCTGTTCCAGCTCCCTGACTTTCTCTGCACTCAGCGTGATTTCAGAAGCACGGACTGCATCGTCCCCCTGATGAATGTGCGGTGTCGGCAGGGAAAGGACGGTGTAATCGATCCCGGCGTCATCCATAAACTTCAGATGCTCCTGTGCGCTCCATTTCGGAAGCGGAAAGCCGTCATCCGCGATGACATCAATACCAAGCGTCTGCAGCCATTGACGGAACGACGCAGGAACGGGGTGCGCATGAAAATCGATGGTATGCATCAGGCATTCACTCCCAGCAGTTTCTTCAGACAGGTAAAGGTCAGGTCATAAGCGGACTGATAGACATAGGGAATGCCCGCCTGCACCATGGCCGTCCTCTGCTTTTCCGTCACGCTGGTATAGGGATAGATGCCATAGATGAAGGGGAAGAAAGCGTAGAGGAACTCCTGGCGCGCAGGAGCGTCCATCTCGGGAACGTACTTTTCCAGCATGCGGGTGACGGTATCCAGGGAGGTCCCGAAAGCCACCTTGAATTCGGCCAGCCGCTCTGCACGGGAATTGGCTTCCATGTCAAAAAGGTTCATGGAAAGGAGCCGGAGGAGCCTCGGGCGGTCCGTCAGCGTGCGGGCAAGGGTATCGGCAATCTCAGAGCGGGTCATGGTTTCATTCTGTTCCATGACGGCATTCATGGCATCGACCCACAGCTCATATTCCTTCTGAAGAAGGGCCAGAAAGATTTCTTCCTTCGTTTCAAAATAGTTGTAGATGGAGGTGCGGGTAAACGATGTGGCCGCGCCGATTTCCTTGATGGTGATTTCGCGGAAAGACATGGTTTCATTGAGCTCCGCACAGGCGGCAATGATTTCTTCCCGGCGCGCAGCGGTGAGCGCTGCAGAACCTCTGGACATGGATTCTACCTCCCTGAATTCAAAATTGACACCGTGTCATCATAGCGGATTGTATCACTATGCTGACACGGTGTCAATTTAAAACAATAAAAAAACTGCCGATTGTTGCTGCCGGCAGTTTTGAAGGATGGATCGGCTTACAGAAAACAGGACTGCAGATGCTGCAGAAAACGCTCTGCAATCGGAGAGAGCATCTGGTATTTTTTCCAGATGAGATAGAGCCGGTTTTCCAGCCTCGGTTCAAGCGGGCGGAAGACCAGGCCGGAGGCGGGCGATGTATCAATCAGGTGATCGAACGTCAGAAGATAGCCAAGCCCCTCCCAGGCAAACATGGAGCCGTTGTAGGACAGCCGGAAAGACCCCTCCAGGCGCAGCTCCTGCATTCTGTCCCCGCACCATCGGGGAATGTCACTTATCCAGCTCTGCTCTGAGCAGAACAGCGGAAGCCCGGCGATGTCGTCCACGGTGATGACTTCTTTTTCCGAAAGCGGATCGTCTTTCGGGAAGACCAGTCCCCATACATCGGCGCTGGGAAACACAAGATAATCATATTTGGCGGTATCCGGCATTTCCGCCAGCACGGAAAAGTCCAGCAGGCCCTTGTCCAGTTTTTCAGTCACCTGCTCGGTGTCTCCGCTGGTAATATGATAATGCAGCTCCGGGTACTGCCTTCGGAATTCCCGGATGGCCCGCGCAAGCAGCCGGATCTGATAGGATTCGGCCAGTCCCAGATAGATGTCGCCGCCGGTGATATCATCGAGGGTGACAAATTCCTGCGTGATCTTATCGGCCATGCTGACCAGATCTTCCGCGCGGTTGCGCAGCAGCACGCCTTCGTCGGTCAGACGAATGCTGAAGCTGTGGCGCGTAAACAGTTTTTTCCCCAGTTCATCCTCCAGCGCTTTGAGGGTTTTGGACAGGGTGGGCTGCGTGACATGCAGCTGCTCTGCGGCCCGGGTCATGTTTTCTTCCCGTGCAACAGCCAGAAAATAGCGCAGTGTCCGGATCTCCATATGGTCCTCCTGTGAAATTCCACTTTGGCATATCATGATATGAATTATAACTATTAGCGCGAAATCCTGCAAGATGGTAGGATAGGGATGTCCAAAGGGACAGAGAGAATCGAAGGGGGAGAGGGCAGTGCAGACAGAAACGGCAAGAGCGTGGATGCGCGGCATCGGACTGAGCGCAGAGCGCACGGAACGCATTGCAGTGCTCCTTGAGGAAAACAGAAAACGTGAAGCCAGACAGAAACTCAGATGTCTCCGCTGTGAACTGATGGACGAGCTGCATGACTGCCAGAAACGCGTGGACCAGCTGGACTGGCTGATCCGCGAAACGGAAAAGGAACTGGACGACTGATTATCCAGCGAAAGGAAGGACAGACATATGATGAAGACAGAAACACTTCAGCTGACGGAAGCATGGGACAAGACGTTCCCGAAAAGTGAACAGGTGGATCACCGGAAGGTGACATTTGTGAACCGTTACGGCATCACGCTGGCGGCCGATATGTATACTCCGAAGGCAGAGGGAAGACTGCCGGCCATTGCCGTGTGCGGACCGTTCGGCGCGGTCAAGGAACAGTGCTCCGGCCTGTATGCGCAGACCATGGCAGAGCGCGGATTCCTGACGCTGGCTTTCGATCCTTCCTTCACCGGCGAGAGCGGCGGTCAGCCCCGATACATGGCATCCCCGGATATCAACACGGAGGATTTTCAGGCGGCGGTCGATTTCCTCTCCGTGCAGGACAATGTGGATCCGGAACGCATCGGCATCATCGGGATCTGCGGCTGGGGCGGACTTGCCCTGAACACAGCGGCGATTGACACCCGTGTGAAGGCGACTGCCGCCATGACCATGTATGACATGAGCCGCGTGAATGCCAATGGGTATTTTGATTCCATGGATGAGGATGCACGCTATGCTGCCCGTGAGGCACTCAATGCCCAGCGCATTGCAGATTACCGCAGGGGAAGCTATGAGCTGGGAGGCGGTGTGGTGGATCCGCTGCCTGAGGACGCTCCGTTTTTCGTTAAGGATTATCATGCGTATTACAAGACCCCCAGAGGCTATCATCCGCGCAGCCTGAATTCCAACGGCGGCTGGAACAAGATCGGCACCATGTCCTTTATGAACATGCCGCAGCTCACCTATACCCATGAAATCCGCAATGCGGTGCTGATTGTGCACGGCGAGAAGGCGCACTCCTGCTATTTCAGCCGCGATGCCTACGCCGCCATGGTGAAGGACAGCAAATACACATCCAACAAGGAACTGCTGATCATCCCGGGTGCTGTGCACACGGACCTCTATGATCAGGTGGACATCATTCCCTTCGACAAGCTCGAGGCATTTTTCAGGGGGTATCTGAAATGAGTCATGTTCTTGTCATTTCAACCAGCCTGCGGGCAAAAAGCAATTCGGATATTCTGACGGAACATCTGGTGGAAGGCGCGAAAGCGGCAGGGCATGAGGTGGAATGCATCAGCCTGAAAGGGAAGACCATTCAGTTCTGCCGGGGCTGCCTGGCCTGCCAGAAGACGCAGAAGTGTGTTCTCCGCGATGACGCTGCAGACATTGCCGAAAAGGTTCTGCGATCTGACACGCTGGTGTTTGTGACACCGATCTATTATTACGAGATGAGCGGGCAGATGAAGACGCTGCTGGATCGTCTCAACCCGCTGTATGCCGCAGACTACGCATTCCGAAAGGTCTACATGATGTCGGTCGCGGCCGAAGATGAAGCGCATGTACCTGAAAAGGCGGTCAGCGGCCTGGAAGGATGGGTGGACTGCTTTGAAAAGGCGGAATTTGCAGGCTCACTGTTCTGCGGGGGAATCAATGATCCGGGAGAGGCAGCGCTCAGGAAAGAGGAACAGGATGAAGCGTATGCATTTGGGAAAAGCCTGCAGTAAAGCAGCACTTCTTCTCATGAGTCTGGTTTTCATGCTCATGGGGATGGCGGCACCATGCCGTGTTTCAGCGCAGACGGAGGAAGAGAACATGAAAGAATCCTTGGCTTTTTCCATTGACGGCACCGTCGTCTCTGTGGAATGGGAAGACAACGCATCTGTTGCAGCACTCAGAGAGCTGGTCCAGACACAGCCCCTTGAGATTCAGATGTCCATGTACGGCGGCTTTGAACAGGTCGGGTTCATCGGCACGGATCTCCCGAGGGAAGACGAGCACACGGTTACGAAATCCGGCGATATTGTTCTGTATTCGGGTGATCAGCTGGTTGTATTCTATGGCTCCAATTCCTGGGCCTATACGAGGCTTGGAAAGATCACGGATAAAACCTCTGAAGAAATGCGTTCCCTGCTCAGCCGCGGGAATGTCGTGATTACGATCTCTGCGGGTGAATAAGACCGGACGGTATCAGCAAAAACAGGGGAACTGAATCAGCATGCAAAAGGGACTGCCTCGTTTTCGGGGCAGTCCCTTGTCTATATCAAAAGCGTTTCAAGCTTGTCATTACATATTTGGTTTGTTTATCCGGATCAGCGGGTGACGTAGGCGTTGGCCACGTAACCGGTTCTTCCGGTTGTGGCGTCGACCACCTTGCTCCAGGTCTTGCCGACAGCGATGACCTTCAGGGTATCGCCGGCCGTCAGACGGCGGATGGCTTTCGCGGTCTTGTTGGGGTTCACGCGCAGACCGACGCTGCGGTCAGACTTGTTGTTGATGGCCTTTGCAGAGACCGTGTAAGGGGTGACAGAGCGGAAATTGTCGTCGCGCTCGGTGATTTCATACTTGCCGGGCTTGCTGGAGACCAGGAACTTGGTCATGACATAGCC
>DEFL01000003.1 GCA_002350845.1 Christensenella sp. UBA2853 | reverse complement strand
ATTTCTTTTAAGTTTGGATTTTTCAGAAAATCAGGAAGTTGTGATTTGCTGCACCCAAGCCAGCTGATCTCTTGCTTTCAGATCTTCATTGATGCCTTCTGCATCTGCCATTTGGCGAATCATTCGCTCCATTCTGTCGGAGCAACAGGCATCGATTTCTGCCAGATGCTTATACAACTTGCCGGACAGAATCAGACGAGTGTATAGTCCGGGGCGATGCTCCTCCAGATATGCCTTGCGCATCTGGCCATAATGGCCGATGGCTGGATGAGAATCAGTTGCTGAGATATCCGGGAAGTAATAGTCTCCATGCAGTGTGTAGTGAATACCGTTTTCTGTCATTTCAATGGGTAGCTTCTGCTTCATGGTGAGATCCTCCGTTATGAAAGTCAGTCAAGTTTGTTTCTTACCCAAACCGTTCCTGATTTGGGTATTTGACACGAAATACCGCAGAATCTTCACCTGATCATACCCAAACCGTAATTACACACCATTCTATTTGGGTATACAACAATGTAAATTACGGTAATATTGTTGCACCAAATTGATTGAAAATGCACTGCTTTTCATGATTTTGAGAGCAATCGGGCAATTCAAGTCCTGTTTCCCGCACCACAGAACCCTTGATTTTTCAAGGGTTCTGCTTCTTTTTGGCGGCCTTCCACCCCAACCCCACCCCAACGGACCTGATATTGGGGTGGGGCTATACGCCATGGGACATGGTTGGGTGAAATTTTCTATTATTGTTCATCGTTTTACAACCCGGCGATGAACTTTTCCATGCGGTTCGCGCTTTCCTTCTGCATGGTGGCGGTGACGTGTGCGTAGCGATCCAGTGTGAATGCCGAGGAGTAATGCCCGGCGTTCTGCTGGATCGTTTTTACGTCATCCCCCGCCATAATGGAACTGACCACATAAGTGTGTCTCAGATCGTGGAAGCGGTGCGCGTCGATACCCGCTGCCACCAGGATCTTGTGAAGAATCTTCCATGCGGTCGGCTGGGACAGGTGGCTGCCATCCGGATGCGTGAACACCAGGTTGGGGAAGCCGCCATCGTTCCATGCCGGCCCCAGCGCTTTCCGCTGTGCTTCCTGCTCTTCCTTGTGCTTCTTCAGCACCTGGAAGACCGTAGGAGCGGGAGCGATGGTGCGGGGCTTGCTGTTCTTCGGTGTCGCAAACCGGAAGACTTCGCCTTTCTTTCTCGGCTGAGCCAGCTGCTTGGTGACCCGAATCAGACCGTTCTCAAAGTCCACAGAATCCCAGGTCAGCCCCAGCAGCTCGCCGGACCGCAATCCGGTGAAGATTGCGGTCACGATGAGCGCCTCATGCTCGTGGCCTTTCAGAAAGGCCAGCAGCTTGGAAAGTTCCGGCGTATCCAGCGGATGAATCTCCGCTTGCTCGATCCGGGGCAGGATGCAGTTGCTGGATGGATTCTTGCTCAAGTAGCCTATTCTGACAGCCACATCCAGTGCCTTATGCAGGCAGCCGTGAATGTTCTTGATGGATTTCGGACTGAGCCCTTCCTCCCGCTTCTTATTGTAGAGGCGCTGAATCATGGGCGTTCGGAGTGCCGACAGTTTGACGTCTCCGAGCGCGGGGATGATGTGCACCCGGATCTGCATTTCGTAGGTATCAGCAGTGCCGAGCTTCACATTCCCCAGGTAGTCGCGGTGCCACATGGTCAGCCATTGGCCGAGGGTCAGGCCGCTGTCCTCTCTGAAATCACCATGGTCGATGGTGACGGAGACTTCGGTCAGCTTCTTCCGGACTTCCGCCTGGGTTCGTCCATAGACCGAATGCCGTTTTCCATCGGCACAGTATCGGGCTTCCCAGCTTCCGTCAGCCCGTTTTCTGATGGTTCCTTCGCCGTTAGCACGCTTTCTTGCCATTGTTTTCTCCTTTCGACAGCCAATCCAGGAGAGCCTGACGGGCGATCACGATCTTTTTGCCAGCATGGATGCTCGGAATCTGATTCTCCCGAATAAGTTGGTACATCGTTGGCCTGCTGATACCGATCAGCTCCGCTGCTTCCCGGACGGACAATGTCATCTTCGTGCCCGGCGATGATTGCTGAGGTATGCTGTTGTCAAGGTGCTCTGGCTCCTGCAGAGCCGCGGTGCTGTCCAGCATGCGGAGAACCTCGTCCACAACCTGGTGTACCTGCTCTTCAGTATATAGCCTGTTTCTCATCATGGCAATATCCTTTCATGCTTTAAAGTGATGTAAAGTTGTAAACTATCTCTTTCCCGAATGCTCCTGCCGTTTTGTTACCGGTTAGAATCCGATTTTTAACGGGGATGATTCATTCTTCATCTCCCGTCTGAACAAGCCACGAAAAGCCCTGCTCTGGAAGGCTTTCTGACAGGCTAACCGGTAACAAATTACGTGCGTTTCATTTGCTTTCGCTGATAGTAGCTGCGCTGTTTGACCCGGTTGCGGAGTCGCTCGTGAAGAGGTTTGCAGTGCGGGCAGTATCGCTGTCGACCGCTGTTGGGGATGAAAGCTCCTCCGCACCAGGCGCAGGTTCTTTCATTCGGCCGGGTCACATCTTCTTCCCGAAGCAGTTCTGTCCAGATGATCCGATTCAATTCCGGATTGATGGGCAGCACGCATTCCAGAAAATAATCGCAGTCAATAGCGCCGTCGTGAATCGTCGGATAGCGGGGATTGATGATGGTGCACTCTCCATCCTCAATACATTTCCCACCGATGTAATTGCAGCATTCTCCATGCGCCAGAGTTCTGACATTCCGGATTAACATGTTGTTCATTCTTTTGGACTCTCCTCGTTTACATTCATCTTCCATCATGATCTGGCTGTGTGTCCGATTACACAGTCAGGAACAGTTGCGGCGCTGCTCTGCGTTCGGATCATGCTTCGCGGCTGCATGACGCAGAGCAGTGTGTATCTGAACGCACAGGATAGCTTTTCCTGTACGGGAAGTCATAGAGGCAATTCGTATGACTTTGGCTTCCGCTGACAGCATATCACATGGTTTCCAAAATCGTTTTCATGTTTTGAAAACTTCAGAAAGCGTTGCAGCTTAAGGCTTTGTTGGCATTTTTGCGTCTGGCTAAATTTCTAAAATGACGGTTTTACTGGGGTTCCCGGGCCAAAAGTTTTCACGAAATGAAATTTATTTTTTCAGAAGACCGTCTTCATGCTCTCCTGAAAACAGCCCCGGAGAATAGTAGCAAGCAATGCAAATCTGCTAGATTTTGCAAAAAGCTTGTTGGTAGGCTCCGCCCCCAAGCCCCTGATCTGCCAGCGCAAGCGCTGTGGTTGTGCAGGTTCCCTGCGCTTTGTCCCGTCCCAGATATCATGAAATAACGTGATTGCTTCCGCTGGATCGGAGCAAAATTGCCGTGTAAGGAAAGCCATTATCACTCGTAAAGTACCTCCAACCGTTCATAGATTTGTCTTATCAATTGAGTAATCTCCTCCTGCTTTTCCAGGATCTCATCGATTTCTGTTTCATAGATACTTCCATGTTCGTTCATTCGCTTGGCAATCTGATTTACGTTATTTGAAAGAATACTCATCTGCCGAGAGGCTTCCCGAAGCTCAGGCAGGTCAAGCCGCAATAGATAACCATTCAGCACCATCGCGCGAAAGAATCCTGATTTGTTTTTGACGCCGGCATTTTTCATTTTCTGCTGAATGATAGCGGCCTGTTCTGGAGTGGTATCGAAACTGAAGTGAACAGTGTGGTTTTGCATTTCGCTCATGTGTATCTTCCTTTCTGAATCCAATAAACTCAGGTGCATTGTTTCATTGCTGTTGTTTGGTTCGGGCTTATTTTTCACTGCTGCCTCTGGCAAGAAACCTTGTTTGGCTCACTGCCGGTCCTTTCGGCGCTCCCTTCCGAAGAGGAAGATCATGGCGGTTTGGACAGATCTGGAAACGTGGCCCTGATTGTCAAGGTGCGCTTCGTTGGCGATGCCAACGACTAATGACGGGAATGGCTCAGCTCTTTCGTCTTGGTTAATTGCTTACCACGATTCCCATTGTTCTTCATTATCTGAAACCTGGGGAATCGAGGTTGCATCCACATAGTTCCGCCATGGTTCCCGCTGCAGCCATTTCACAATGCCGGGGACATACTGACCATTCGCTGTCAGCCAATCCACGGTTTGTTTTTCCGCTTCCAGGGCGGACAGGATAGCTTCAATCGTCGCGCCGTCATTCAGTGCCTTCTCCACCAGCACTGCTGCAGCCTCACGGTTTGTCCGCCTGTTCTGCGGATAAGCAAGCCATATCTCTGAAAAACGATCCGGTTCAGTCTTCGTCCCATACCCTAAAGAAGAATATATATTCTTTTTATATGGGTTAGGTCTTGCCAGCGTACCGGTTTGGGCGGAACCGGTCTGATTCCGAGGATCAGTTGGTATCACAGTGATACCGGTTTCCTGATAACTGGTATCATCCTGATACCATGCCTGACTGGCATCCAAAGGGGAACCGGTACAATCCTGAGCATCCCATGCCTCTGCGCTGGCTCCATCATGGATACAGGTCGCTCCAGCTTCTGGTCCATTTTTCACACCGGCAGGATCGGGCCAATTCACCACATGCAGCATCGTTCCCACGTTAGGGATCGACCGGATTGTTACCATGCCCTGTGCTTCCAGCATCCGCATTCTGCGGCGCAGCTTGTCCCTGGACCAACAGAGTGCTTTTGCCGTTTTCCGTTCTGACAGGGGCATGTCGCCCGGCTGAAGCTGCAGCCCGCGCCAACAATACTGATTGTGGCTCGCCATGGCCAGGCAGTGAAGATACAACTTCACAGCTCCATCGTCAGCCCATATCGGGCTTCTCATGAGCTGCCGGATTGCATCTGCGTTTCGTCTCGTGTTCATCATCGTTTCCATCCTTTCTTTTCTCTGGTGTTATCCCCGCCACCCCCCTATATGGGGAATAAGGCGCAAAGTGACACCGGTCATCGGAAATAATCTTTGCAGTCCGCTTCATCTCGCTTTCTTCTGATGCATATCATCGTTCATTCAAGATCACCTCTAAGCACCCATAAATGGCAAAATAACATCGATTTTGGAAACACCTGCAGAAATTTTTTTCGGGATTGAAGCCCATGCCATGCATTTTCCAGCTACCTCCCACCCTTCAATGTAAAAATCAAGGCTAAGTGACACCGGCTTTAGAAAATTTTCTGAGCAGTATGCTTATCGCATTTCCACTGAATGGCGTTCATCGGCAGCCATGCTGGTTTACCTCCTCATATCTACATGGCGAAAATCATCGTTTTTGGAAACACTTGCATGAGATTTCGGGGTATTTTTTCTTTGATACATCCAAGACCATTGCTGGAAGCTCATAACGACCACAAAGGCCTCCGAAGAGGCGCATAGAAAAAGGGACGGTCCGGCAGCCAGCGCCAAGAGCGTCCCCAGTCTTTTCAGCCTGTCATTTACGTGTAAAGACATGGTTATTTGTGATATACTAAAACTGATTTCTATTCCGAAAGGCTTGGAAAGAAATCAGCTGCATGCAAGAAAATGTAGACATGCTTCGTCTTTATAGTGGAGGTCAAACACCGATTACTGACAAATGAATGAAGGAAAGAAGGACAGTTGCATTGAAAAAGGTGTCATGTTGGTTTCTGACGTTTTTACTGATTCTTTTGGGTATATCAACCTGCAATGTATATGCGGAAGAATGGGAAACATTTGTGAAGAGGCACGCCGAAGAGATTGTTAAAGAGAGATTCAATGCAGACTACGGAGCTGCAGACTTCTGGGAAGAATTGGTTGATGCCAATGGTCCGTTTCGTTTCTGGACTGTCGAACAAAAAAACTGGTACAGCGGTCTGCTGCCATATTTGATCGAAGCAGAGGAACAAAGAATCCAAACATATCATCCAGATTGGATTGCGTCTGTTCCCTTTGCAGATCAGATTCTTTCCTGGAAATACGGCGTTAGAGAACCGGGAATGATTGAGGAAGATGAAGCCAGACAAATGGCGCTTGACTTCCTGATGTCATCGTATGATCTGGATTGCAGTGAGAACAGAGTATCCGTATCACTGTATACCGGGCATCGTGAAACAGGAGACTTTATTGCACCATACTGGGTATTTCGTTTCTATGATCACTCGCTTGTGAAAGCCGAGGTCTGGATCAATGCCAAAACAGGATATATGCCCAGGCATCAAATGCTTGAAGTAAAAGATAAGGTCAAAGAATCTTTTGTGGAAATGCTGAAAACCGGCTATACCGTGGCAGGTGAACCAGTTACAGCGGATATGTTCACGGATGATGCTGTTGAAATCTATTTCTCCGAAGAGGATCATTTATGGTATGCTGCTGTCAATCCAGCCGGAGATTCCTATTGGTATATTTCAATCGATGATGCTACGCTGGAAACAGTGAGTACTTCGACAGCAAACGGATGAGCAAAAGAGGATTTGAAAAACATGCGTAAACTTGCGGCGTATATGGCTCTGATGATGATTGCGATGGCTTGCCTGAATACGGCTTTTGCAGAAGAACACGATAGTGTAAGGTATGCTGGGGGTGACCAGCAGTGGAAAGAAGGACAGCTATGATGAAGAAACCCTTCCTTTGCCTTGTTGCTCTGATTCTCATGCTGTTCAGCGCTTCGGCGTTGGCAGCCGGCAGTGATGAAGCACTGATCACAGATACACTCCGCCAGGCAGGCATCACTGAGCCGGTGCAGCTTACGCAGTGGGGCGACTCGGCTGCTTGCTTCGCCGAGACGGATGGCGTCAAAAGGCTGATTCTGCTGGAACGGCATGACGGCGTGTGGCAGATCGTGATCGATAATCCGACAGCGCTGATTCAGGAGTGGGACTGGCCGGAGCTATATTCGGACACCGACACAGCGATCTATTGGGAGTACAATAATTTTGACGGCAAGACCGCCATGGTTTTCAGCAGCTGGCGGGAAGCCGGCGTATGGGGTCAGGTGGAAGCGCAGATCGCAGGCAATGAAGCCGCAGGCGCACTGTATCCCCTGACGTGCATCGGATGGCGCGAAAACCATGGCGGTGAAATCGTACTTACCCATTTTAT
>DEFL01000085.1 GCA_002350845.1 Christensenella sp. UBA2853 | reverse complement strand
ATTATCCTTGTGTGTGAGCCCAATCACATTGCAAGGAGGAAGGAGAATGTTCACAATGGATCAGGTTCATACTATCAGAGACCTTTATTTCAATCAAGGCCTCAACCTCGCTGAAGTCGCTGAAAAAGTGCGCTGCGATTGGCGAACGGTCAGGAAATACGTTGACCAGAAGGACTTCAGTCCGCCGGTACCGATTCCGGAGAGCGAGATTCATCACGAATCAAAGCTCGATCCCTTTAAGCCTCTAATTGACAGCTGGCTGATCGGAGACAAAGACAAAAAGGTTCCCAGGAAACAACGGCACACTGCACGGAGAATTCATGACCGCCTGACGAAGGAAGTGCCGGAATACAATTGCAGCTACCGCCTGACCGCGGAATATGTTTCCGCCAGAAAAAAGGAGTTGAAGCTGAAGAAAGCAGAAAACTACATTCCGCTGATACACCGTCCCGGTGAAGCGCAGGCGGACTTCGGTTTCACCGCCTTTTACGAGAATGGTCGCTACCATGCGAATGGAAAGCATCTGGTGCTGAGTTTTCCTTACAGCAACGGCGGTTTTCTCCAGCTGAATTATGGAGAGAACACAGAATGCCTTCTGGAAGGACTGCAGGCTATGTTCGAATATATCGGCGGTGTTCCGCAGGAAATCTGGTTTGACAATACCAGCACCATTGTCACCCAGATCATTAAGGGCGGCGGAAGGCAGATGACAGATCGCTTCTCCCGTTTTTGTGAGCATTACCGCTTCAAGCCGGTCTTTATGAATCCCGAATCTGGCTGGGAGAAAGGCAATGTTGAGAACAAGGTCGGCTACCTGCGCCGCAACCAGTTCGTTCCAGTTCCTCAGTTCCCTGACCTGACGGAAAAGAATTCGGAATTACTCAAGGCCTGTGACGAGGATATGCAGCGGGAACATTACGACAAAAGCCGGATGATCTGCGACCTGTTTCAGGAGGACAAAGCCGCATTGCTGCCTCTCCCGTCCATTCGGTTTGACACTTCCGGGTATGGCAGCGCGACGACCGACAAGTACGGGAGGTTTACCCTGGATAACGGAAAGCACCGGTATTCCGCTTCCCCGGCGTTCTGTGAGGCAGTTGTCCAGTACCAGCTGACATCACGGGAAGTGATTGTCATGGACCAGGATATGCATGAGATCGTCCGTCACCGGAGGCTGTACGGCGAAGAGGAAACGGAGAGCATGGACTGGCTTCCTTACCTGAAGTACATCGCCAGGAAACCCCGTTCCCTGCGGAACAGCGGCATCTACGAGATGATGCCGGAGAACATGCGCCATTTCATGGACACCTGCGCGAATGAGGATCGCGGCCAAATCCTGAAAACTTTGTCGGAACTGACAGACAGAACCGGCTTTGACAGCGCTCTGCGTACGGTGGACGAGGCCATTCATCTGCAGGTAAAAGATCCGGACAGCTTGAAGAACCTGTACCGGCGTCTGTTCTCTGACGTACCTTCTCTTCCACCGCTTGAAGCTGCCATGGACACCCCGTTGGGAAAGATTATTCCCATCCGCAACGATCTCTCCTCCTACGACGCTGCGTTGAAGGGAGGCGTACAGCATGGATGAAATGAGAGAACATTTGGCGGCGAGCTGTAAAAAGCTCAGACTGTCTGCCTCATTAGCCGGCCGGGCAATGACCATGGAAGGCGAAACCCACCAGGTTTACCTGCAGAATCTGCTGGACAGCGAGATTGCCAACAGGGATGCTGCCAGACTCAGCCGCAATCTGAATGCTGCTGGTTTCCCATGCAGGTATAACCGAACGCAGTACCGGACAGATGAGATTGAATTCCCAGATGGCGTATCCTTTGACAGCCTCCTGAACCTGGATTTCTTCCACAGCGGAAAGAACGTCATTATGTACGGCGGCACAGGTACCGGAAAAACCATGTTGTCTATTCTGATTGGCATAGCCGCCTGCCAGGAAAATGTTCCGGTTCGTTTCTTCCGTGCAGCCGCGCTGGTCAACCTTCTGGCAGAACACAAAAAGGCCGGATCACTTTCCTGGTTCAAGCAGAAGAAGCTGAACCCTGCCAAGATCCTGATTCTTGACGAGTTCGGCTATGTGCCGTATGACCGAGTCGGCTCGGAACTGCTCTTCGATTATCTGTCGGAAATTCATGAGCAGAAATCTGTAATCCTCAACACCAACCTTGAGTTCTCACAGTGGGTGAACGTACTGTACGACAAACGGATGACCACCGCACTGATTGGCCGGCTGATTCAGCATGTGGAGCTCATCCTCTTCCCCGGCGAAAACAACCGTCTGCGGGAATCCAGCATTAACCAGGCGTTTGCCCGGACCAACAGTCGTCAGGGGGTGAGCGTATGAGCAAGGAGCAGCAGGCCGTCCCCTGGGAAACCGAGTACAACGATTTCGATTACAATTACGTTAATCCCGAGACGTTGAAGAAGTGGACAGCGGAATTCCGTCGGAAAAACTGGCGCGATATGCGGATCTATCTGAGACATTTTCCTGATGCCACTACGGAGGAGAAAAACGCTCTGCTTAATTGGGTACGAAGCGGTCACAGCCCTTATGAGAATGGTGATTACATCGCCAATGATTCCGGCAGTCCTATGGATTTCATTAATGCACTGCGCTTTCGAGAAGAGCAGTACCAGACGTATCTGAATGATCCGGAAGCTTTTTGGGGGCATCCCGATTCGGATACCGGAAAGGAACTTCCTTTCTGATCTGACCCCGGGGTACCGGGTATTCATCTCCGGTGCCCCATCTTCCTAAGTCCGCGATGGACCTTCTGCAATTACCTACATTTTGTAGGTGCAGAAACCTGCATTTTTGTTCTGCAAAAACCTACACGAGGGGCTTGCAAAAAACACTTATCAGATTCATGACGTGGCAAATGGGTCGCCCCCTTCGCGGGGGCGTGAATTGAAACTCGAAAAACTTGACACCGGCGATGATGCCGAGTCGCCCCCTTCGCGGGGGCGTGAATTGAAACGCCTTCCGTGATGATGCTGTCAGTGTCAGCACCCCGTCGCCCCCTTCGCGGGGGCGTGAATTGAAACATGTAGGTTCTGACAATGCGGTATTCCTGATCATGTCGCCCCCTTCGCGGGGGCGTGAATTGAAACTTGATGTCGATGTAGGTTTTGGCGGCCTTCATGCGGTCGCCCCCTTCGCGGGGGCGTGAATTGAAACACTTCTACAACGAGAACTACATTCTCGCTGCTTCCCTGGGCCTGTATTCCACCATGGGCCGCCGTGCCGGCGCTGCTGCCGAACAGGATGCCGTCCAGAAGTAAACCGGTTCCTGTCATGAAAAAGGCAGGATCCGGCGAAAGCCCGGTCCTGCCTTCTGCTCCCTGCAAAGGGAGCTTTTTGTATGCAAAAAACGCCCTGCCCGGAAGGGCAGGACGCAGAAAGGATCGGTTCAGGAAACAATCAGGGACATCAGGTAGAAGGGGAGGGCGTTGCCATCCGAATCCCCGGTGACCTCAATATCAAGCGTATGATGTCCCGGCACCGTATCGTGCAGTATGTCATCAAGATAGAGGCAATCGCCCCAATCCTCCTCAAAATTGCCGTCAAGGACGAGTGTTTTTGCGCCGTCAAGCGTCAGCCGGGCCACACAGGCGGGATGATGGATCCCTTTGCGGTACTGTACGGCCAGCGTTCGGATGTCCGGAAGATCAAAATGGATGGCATCCCCGGTGCGGCGGCCGATCCAGCCGTTTTTGAAGTGATCCAGAAGCTTGGTCTTTTCGCGGGTGTCAGCGTGGAAGCCCTCCAGACGCGGGCAGGCATTGCGAATGGTGAGACGCTCGGCATCTTCAAAGCGGTTGAGTGTCACGGGATCAGGCAGCGTATCCGGGATAGGCGCAGAAGGCATCTGTGCGATTTCCTGCACCTTCCGGATGATCTCCTCGGCAATCAGCGCATGCCCGTGGGTGTTGGGATGCAGGCCGTCCGGTGAGATGTCGGAAAGGGCATAGTGGCCGCTCTTGAGATCGCGGTAGATGCTGTCGCGGATGGAGGTATATGGGATACCGTAGTGCTTTGCGATGCGCACATGGGTATCCTCCATGGTCATGCCATCGGAGTACTGGATGTTGCACAGGAGCAGAACAGCCGGGGCGGAGGGCCAGGCGAGGAGCCGGCGGATTGTCCCCTCATAGGTTTCGGCGAAGAAATCGTCCTGAGCGGCACCGGTCAGATCAAAACCTTCGCTGCCGGTGACATCATTGACGGAAAAATCAATAATGCACAGATCCGGCTGATACATCAGGACATCCGTCACGGCGCGGGACACACCGTAATGCGAATTGGTTCCGCCGATGCCGCCGTTGACATAATGGAAAGCGGATTGCGGATAGGTATTCCGGAACCATTCATAGACCCGGTAAGCGTAGCAGGTTTCCGGCGTTGAGGCCAGGGATCCCTGCGTGATGGACCCGCCGAGAAAAGCTACGGTGAGTTCTTCGCCTTTTTCGGCGCGGGCAAGGAAGGACTTCAGTCTCTGGATCATGCAGTATCAGCCTCCATATAGTTCCGGCATACCGGAAGATTGATGCTGGTTATAATGATATCACAGAATTGAAAGCAAAGAGAGAAGGAATGAAAACATCAGGCAGTGCGCAAGGCACTGCCTGATGTGTGTTATCGGATATAGGAAGCGATGAATTTCTCGATCTGGCTGTCCCAAAGCCCCCACTCATGCACGGCATCCGGGATTTCTTCGGTTTCAAGATCCCAGCCGGTCTTTTTGGCCTGCGTGCAGAATTTCTTGTGCGCGGCGAACAGGCCGTCTGCGGTTCCGCAGGAGACATACAGGCGCGGCCTGTGCTCGGCCTTGGCCTGCTTTTTAAGCATGTACAGGAGATCGTACTCGGTATTTTTGATGCTGGTGTTCTCTCCGAAAATGTTCGCGAACCGGGCAGCGCTCTTCGGGTCCGATACACGGGATGCCATATCCAGTGCGCCGGAGAAGCTCGCGGCTGCGGCAAAGCGATCGGGATGCATCAGGGCCAGGCGCATCGCGCCGTATCCGCCCATCGAAAGACCCGCAACAAAGGTGTCCTCAGGCTTGTCAGAAAGCCGGAAGAAGGAGTGCATCACGCGGGGAAGCTCTTCGGAGACAAAGTCCCAGTACCGCTCGCCGTGGACTTCATTGCAGTAGAAACTGTGATTGACGGCAGGCATAATGATTGCAAGATTGTGCTTTGCGGCATAGCGCTCGACACTGGTGCGGCGCATCCAGATGCTGTGATCATCACTGTAGCCGTGCAGCAGGTAGAGCACCTGAGGCAGCTCTTCCGTTTTGCCGGCTTCCACGCCGATGCCCATGTTTTTTTCGGGATAGATCACGTTGACAGAAACTGCGACAACGAGTGCTTCAGAGAAAAACTGTACGGTGCAGAAAGCCATGCAGATCATCCTTTCTCATTGCATTTACTGCGGAAGCGAGATGGAGTAGACCACATCACCGCAGGCAACAACGGCGCGACCGTTGCTGGTGAGCCCGAAGAATTCCGTGACCTCACTCTCCGCGCTCAGCTTGAGCGGATAGCCGTAAAAGCTCTGCTTGCCGACGTCTGCACGGTAGAGATAGTCTTTGGAGAAGGCATAAAGGTTCTTTCCCTGGATCGCGGCGCCGAAGCAGGCCGAGGGCAGGGTATACCGCCGGTCAATGGAACCGGTGAGCAGACGCAGCTCGGTCATGGTCTGTGTGGACGTGCGCTTGGCATTCGGCGCAAGAAGAATGTAGGCGTTTCCGTGCTCGGGAATGTAGCTGTCGAGGTAATACCAGCCGTATACCAGGCGTGTGCCGGACATGTCCTGAACAGCTTTATAGTCATAGGTATACATCTGCTGGGTCGTGAACACATGAAGCCGGGTGTTTTCATAGAGCACCTTGTAGGCGAGGAATTCGCCGAGGGATACAATGCCGGTGTTCATTTTTCCGACCTGGAACGTATTGAGCACGGTATTGATGGCGGTTCCATAGACGTCCATGGCAAGCGTCCACATGTACTGATCTGCTTCGCCGAAGAATCCGACGTCGAGCATCATGAGGTTGCTGTAGGCTTCCGACTCTTCATCAACCGAAGTGCCGTCGAGTGAGCGGACAATCAGCGTGGGACTGGTGTCGGAGCCGATGACAGCAGCGCAGTAGCGGCTGCCGATTCTCGCAAACTGAACTTCAGCGAGCTGGGTCTCATTATAGGTTGGGCGGCCGTCCTTGTTGACAATGAACAGGCGGGAGCCGGACCATACGACAATATTGGTGTCCGATACGGAGAAGTGTGCATTCGCACCGACAGGGAGCGACCATCTGACGCCGCCTGTGGCATTGAGGCAGTGAATGGAAGCGGAGTCATAATAGAGGATACTGTCGCCGAAGGGTGTCACATCCTGATACGCGTAACATGGGAGGACGACAGAGGATATTTCCGTAACGGAGCCAAGGTGGGAGATCAGGTAGATTCCCAGTCCGATCAGAAGGACAACCACAATGAGAATCAGCCAGTTGCGGACCTGCAGGATGATTTTTTTCTCACGATTGATCATATTCTGGAAACTGGAACTGGTTTTGGTGCGCGGCATTGCGGCAGACTCCTCCTTTCCTGTCAGCAGATTATAGCAACGGCGTCATCGAAACGCAAGCGACATCCACAGACCGGGAAAAGAGCAAAATGAGCCGGAAAACGGTGCAATCTGGAAGGAAACATTGATTTCCGGGAGGTATTCGACTACAATGGAGACTGCGGCAGGAAGCAGAAAAACAGCGGAATACAGCAGACGCAAATGAAAGCCGCAGGAAGAGGAACCGGTATGAAAGGTATTATTCTGGCAGGAGGCGCGGGTACCCGTCTGTATCCGCTGACCATGGTGACAAGCAAACAGCTTCTTCCGGTGTATGACAAGCCCATGATTTATTATCCCCTGGCCACGCTGATGCTCGCGGGGATCCGGGACATTCTGATCATCTCCACCCCGGTGGATACCCCGCGCTTTGAAGCACTGCTCGGGAACGGAAGCCAGTTCGGCATCAGCCTGCAGTATGCCGTGCAGCCCTCCCCCGACGGCCTGGCCCAGGCCTTCCTGATCGGCGAAGAGTTTATCGCCGGTGAACCCTGCGCCATGGTGCTGGGCGATAACATCTTCTACGGCAACGGCTTCGGCCGGATCCTTCTGCAGGCCTCCGAGCAGGCCAAGAAAGGCCGTGCGACGATTTTCGGCTATTACGTCAATGATCCTGAGCGGTTCGGCATTGTCGAGTTTGACAAGGACGGGAAAGTGCTTTCCGTGGAAGAGAAGCCGAAGCATCCCAAGAGCAACTACTGCATCACGGGACTGTATTTCTATGACAACCGCGTCTGCGAGTTTGCCAAGAAGGTCAAGCCCAGTGCGAGAGGCGAACTGGAGATCACAGATCTGAACCGCATGTACCTCGAAGACGGGACGCTGGATGTGCAGCGCCTTGGACGCGGGTTTGCCTGGCTGGATACCGGCACGATGGACAGCCTTCTGGAGGCATCCGAGTTTGTGCATATGGTGGAAAACCGCCAGGGCATTCAGATCTCGGCTCCGGAAGAGATTGCCTTCATCCGCGGATGGATTAACCGCGATGAGCTGATGGAATCCGCAAAGCTCTATGGTAAGAGCCCGTACGGTGAGCACCTCAAGGCTGTGGCGGAAGGGAAGATCCAGTATTGATCGACCGGAAAGGGACAGGGCAGGCGGACCCGGGGATTCTTTTTGGGATCCTTGGCGTTCTGCTGCTGGGTGTGTTCCCGCTCTCTGTCCATGACTACAGCTCCATAACGCGCTTTAAATATCTGCAGATGCTGCTGCTGACCGGGGTTTCCGGTTTTGCAGCGCTCGCGTTTCTGCCCGCATGGAGGCGCGCCTTCCGGTGGAACAACGTTTCCCGCATTCTCTGTCTTGCGTATGCCGCATGGGTTGTGCTGTCTGCCTTTTTCGGCAGTTATGCCGCCAAAACGGATGCGGATGGCGTGCGCATTGTGCTCAACGGCGCGGTCCGGTATGAAGGCCTGATCACGCAGGTGTGCTATGTGCTGCTATTCCTGATTTTTTCGCTACATACCCCGCGGCGCAGCATCGTTCTGGCTGCCTGTGCTGCAGGGATCACGGTGTACACAGCGATTGTCCTGGGACAGTATGCCGGGCTGAATGTGCTGGATCTTTTTCCCAGAGGCCGGAGCACACTGACAAACTATGAGTTTCAGGGCACCATCGGCAACATCGATATGGTCAGCGGATATCTGATTCTGCAGATTCCGCTGCTGATGATCCCCTATGTTCTCGGGCACGGCGGCGCACTGCTCCTCACCGGAGCGCTCGCTGGCGTTTTCCTGGAATCACTGATGGAGGTCCAGTCGGGCCTCCTTTCTGTGGGTCTGCTCGCGGTCCTCATTCTCTCTCTGGCGCTGGTCCGAGAGCGGGTCAGGCGGCGGGCAGGGATTGCGCTCGCCGGCATCTGTCTGTGCTTTGCTCTCCGGCGGATGTTCGCGCTTCCCTGGCTGGATGGGACGGACAGCATCCTGCTGATCCTGAGGCGGAAATCGCTTGCCTGGGCGCTCATGGCCGCTGCTTTTCTGGCGGCGGGATGGTTTTTCTCCAAACGAAAAACCGGCACACTGTCTCTGCGGACGGTCGTTCTTCTCTGGGCAGGGGTGTCTGCGGCCGCGCTTGCGCTGGTCTGTTTTGTGCCGCTCGGGAACAGCGGCATGCTGTTTGAAATCCACGAGATTTTCCACGGCCGGCCGGACGATTCGTTCGGCTCCTGGAGATGGGGCGTATGGCGGCATACCCTGGATGTCAGCCGCCATTCCCTGCTGTTTGGCACCGGCCCGGATATGTTCTATTATGCGATGCGCGATTATCTTCAGGCGACAGGGAATGTCCTGGGGGAAAATTTTGATAATCCGCATAATCTGTACCTGGCCGTGCTGGCGGGCAGCGGGCTTCCAGCCCTGGTGCTCTACCTTGCACTGGTCATTTCACTGGCTGTTCACAGCCTGCGAAAGCCGGATGCGTTTTCGCGCGCTGTGGGCGTGAGTGTACTTCTATATTCTGTTCAGGGCTTTTTCTCCTTCAGCATCTGTCTGGTTTCGCCCATGGCCTGGGCGGTTTTCGGGATGGCGTGTGCAGATGGAGAAGGAAGCCCGGGAGGGTTTGATTCATGATCTACGCACCTGAACTCAGGCAGAAGGCCAGAGACGCCATGAAGGCCTATCTGCCGTTTGCCCTTTTGGTCACGCTCCTGGCGAGCATCCCGTCGCTGATGCTGCAGATGGCGGCGAGCTTCTCCGGCAACAGCATCATCAATGCGGTCCTGCAGTATCAGTATGCGGACTTTTCTGTGAATGTCATTCGGAAAATCATTTCGGCGGCAGCACAGAACATGAGCCCCGCCGCGCGGACGCTCTGGATGGTGATTCCTTTCCTGTATCTTGCCTTCCCGTTCCTTGATATCGGGAGAAACTATTTCACGCTCCGCATTCTCCGCGGCGCGCAGGCGGATGCGATGGACCTGTTTGCCAGGGTGCGGTGCTTCTTCAAGGCAATCCTTCTGCAGATCATGATGAGCGTCAAGATGATTCTGTGGGGACTGCCCGGGTTTGCCGTCATGGTGCTTGGTGCTGTGCTCTTCATCACGGGCAAGGGCAGCACGTCCGGCTTTACCTTCATGTACTCCATGGGCCTTGCCCTCATGATGGCCCTGATGATCCGCGCCAATCTGCACTATGCGCTCGCCCCGATTCTCATGGCGGACATTCCGGAAAAGAGCGCGTGGAGCTGCCTGAAGGAGAGCATTGCCATGATGCGCAGGCGCGTCATGCAGCTGCTGTCGGTCATTGTGAGCTTTGTGCTGTATATGCTCCTGGTGGACCTGGTCGTGAATCTGTTTGCCGGCATTTCCTATCCAGTGGCGCTGATCGTGAATCTCCTGCTGAACCTGCTGATCACCTGCTATATGCGCACAACGGTGTGTGCGTATTATGAGGAGAGAATGAAGGAAAACAGGAAGAGCGATCTGGACACAGAGGCTGAAACGGCGGAGGATACCGGGGATTACCTGAACTGAACAGGATATGGACTGAAAGAAGAAAAAAGGCTGCTGCAGGGAGTTCTGCAGCAGCCTTTGATCTTTTCCGGGAAGGATTACTCTTCTTCGAACAGATCGGGATTGGCTTCCTGGAAAGCCGCATAGACGGCATCCAGAAGGTCTTCATCGGCAACGGTTTCCAGGGAGATCTCATCGCCCTCTTCCACCATGCGGAGAATGACCAGGTTGATTTCATCTTCGGACTCGTCATCGATGTCGCCGTAGGGTGCCATCACGGCATACGTATCCTCTTCATACTTGACCGTATCAATCAGTTCAAACTGATGCTCTTCATTGTTTTCATCAACAAGAGTGATCGGGCCGAGGTCCTCAGCGTCTTCAAGCTCGTCCATGTTGTTGTTCAGTTCCATATCGCTCATTGTGTGCCTCCTGGTGTTTTGATCAGTGTCCGGCAGAGGTCTGCTTCGGACGCGCTGATAATAACATAGATGAAAGGGAAGCGCAATGGACAATCACAGAAATGATTCAGCCGAGCACCTGATGCACGGCAGCGCGGATGTCCTCCTCGGAGACCTCGCCGAATACGCCCTGCACCATATCGGCGCTTCCGCCGCCCTTGCCGCTCAGGGTATTCTGGAGTTCCCTGGACACAGGACGGATATCCGTCTGGCGGGAGGAGAGCGCATAATTCCAGCCGCCCTCGCGCCGGGCAATGACCAGTGCACCCTGTCGGCCTTCGGCAGCCTCACCGGCGGAGGGACGGAGCTGGGAAACCGGGAGAAAATCGGCGCGGATGACCGGGAAGTCTTCCTGCGCGGCACGTACAAGGCCGGTAAAGAGCTGGGAAGCCATCCGGCCGAGCTCATACTTCAGGCGGTCCCGCTCTTCGGAGAGATGGCTGACGGCGGCCGCCAGTTCTCCGGGCTTGGCGGAAGTGATGTGCGAAATATCGCGGTTTTCCGCGAGCAGTTCATTTTCATAGGCCAGAGCCCGCATGCCGCAGAGGATGGAAATCCGGACGCCGCTCTTATAGTTCTGGAAGGCGACCACCTTGATCTGCCCGATCTGTCCCGTGTGCTTGACATGGGTGCCGCAGCAGGCGCAGGTGTCATACCCCTCAATCCGGACAATGCGGACGTCCCCGTCGATCGCCTTTTTGGAGCGGTATTCAATCTGCTCGAGGGCTTCAGCGCCGGGATACCAGGCCTGAATGGGCAGGTCTTTCCAGATGGCTTCATTGGCGAGGGCTTCGATGCGCAGGGCATCCTCAAGGGTCATTTTTCCGTCAAAGTCCATGGTGACGGCATCCGACCCGATATGAAAGCCGACATTATTGTATCCGAAGTGCTGATGCACAAGCCCGGAAAAGATGTGTTCCCCGCTGTGCTGCTGCATCATGGAAAGCCGGCGGCGGCCGTCGACATGCCCTTCCACGGTTTCGCCGCAGGCCAGCGGCGCGGAAAGGGTGTGCAGAATGATCCCGTGATGGTCATGGCAGTCCGTGACCTCAGCGGTGCCGAGCGTTCCGTGGTCTGCCCCCTGTCCGCCGCCCTCGGGAAAGAAAGCGGTCCGGTCGAGCTCGGCGAGGTAGACATCGCCTTTGCGCTCGCAGGAAATGACGGTGGCGGTAAAATCCAGCAGTTCAGAATCTTCCTCATACAGTCGGATGGTCATACAGCGGAGTCCTTTCAGAATTTCTCAAGATGTTTTTCGCAGACATCGGCAAGGCAGCATTGTTCACAGTAGGGATTGGTGCGGGCAGTGCAGACCGCGCGCCCGTGCTCCACAAACCGGTGGCACAGGGCATTACCCTCTTCCGGCGGCACAATCTTCCAGAGCGCCTTTTCCACCTTGGCCGGTTCCTTGATATGATCGACCAGGCCGATGCGGTTGCACAGGCGGATGCAGTGGGTGTCGGTCACAATGGCCGGCTTGCCGAACACATCCCCGAGCACCAGGTTGGCGCTCTTGCGGCCGACCCCGGGCAGGGTGAGCAGTTCTTCCATGGTGTCAGGCACCCGGCCGTGGAAGGTATCCCGGAGCATCTTCATGCACGCCGAGATATCCCGTGCCTTGCTGTTGCCCAGCCCGCAGGGGTGGACAATGCGCTCGATGTCCTCCACCGGTGCGTCGGCAAGCGCCTCCATGGTGGGATACCGGGCATACAGATCCTGAACAACGATATTCACGCGCGCGTCCGTGCACTGTGCGGCAAGGCGGACGGAGACGAGGAGCTTCCAGGCCTGGTCATAATCCAGCGTGCAGTCCGCATCGGGATAGGCGTCCCGGAGACGGCGGATGACCTGCAGGGCGAGTTCATGCTTTTCCAATTGCTTTCACCTCACGGCCCCATGCGATGGGGGAATAGGAACATGATAGGCAGGCGGAAAGCCTGTGTCAAGCGGAGGGCATGCGGCGCATGGGGAGGTTTCTCTTGACAGGGGAGGATAAAACACATACATTCTCTGTGCACAGTTCCCTCTGCTGTCGGGGAAATGTGCGGTTTTGGGACAGATCTCAATGGAAACGGTGGAAACATGATGAAGAAAACGGCATGGGTGGCGGTTCTGGTCTTTGTGCTGGACCGCCTGACGAAAATCCTCGCAGAGCGCTCGCAGGGGGCGTTTCCTCTGATTCCCGGCGTTCTGGGATGGCGGTATGCGCAGAATACAGGCATGGCCTTCAGCCTGCTGAGCGGAAGACCGTGGCTGCTGGGCATTCTGTCCGTGGTGGTGCTTGCCGCGGCCGCCCTGGTGCTCAGGTCCTATCGGCTTGACGGCCTGACCCGCACGGGATGCATGCTGATTTTCGGCGGCGCCGTCGGCAATATGGTGGACCGTTTCTTTACAGGGTATGTCGTGGATATGATTGAATTCCTGTTTGTGGATTTTGCCGTGTTCAATGTGGCGGATACCGCGCTGACGGTTGGCTGTGTGCTGCTGGGCTTTTCGCTTTTGACGCGCCCGGAGGCATGGAAAAAGGCAGAAAGGTGAGGGTTGCATGGATCAGTTTCTGGAAGACCAGGCCGGGGTGCTGACGGAAGACCTGGAGGAGGAAGCGGAAGGCGGCAGAACCTTTCAGGGCCTGACGGATGGACGGCGCCTGGATGTGCAGCTCTCTGAGCTCTCCGGGCTTTCCCGGTCACGGGTGGCCTCCCTGATGGAGGACGGCTGTGTGACGGTGGACGGAAAAATGGTGAAAAAGGCCGGCACACGCCCGTCGCCCGGTCTGAGCGTGGTGCTGGTGGAACCGCCGCCCGCGCCGGCCATTCCGCAGCCGGAAAACATTCCCCTGGAGATCCTGTATGAGGATGCGCATCTTGCGGTGGTGGTCAAACCCTGCGGCATGGTGGTGCACCCGGCGGCCGGCAATGAAAGCGGAACGCTCGTCAATGCGCTTCTGTATCATCTCGATCACCTGGGTTCGATCGGGGGAGAAATTCGTCCGGGCATTGTGCACCGCCTGGACAAGGATACCTCAGGCCTTCTGCTGGTGGCCAAGGATGACGCGGCGCAGATCGCGCTGTCCCGGCAGCTGCAGATGCGGGAGATGGAAAAGCATTATCTGGCCCTGGTGGAAGGGCATCTCCGGGAAGTGGAGGGCCGGATTGAGGCCAGCATTGCCCGCTCGAAGACGGACCGCAAAAAGATGGCGGTGGATCCCCAGGGAAGGGATGCCGTCACGCTCTGGCGCACGCTGGAGGAAGGCAGGGCCTCCACGCTTCTGGATGTGCATATCCTGACCGGGCGGACACACCAGATCCGCGTGCATATGAAGAGCATCGGGCATCCGGTGTGTGGAGACCCGATTTACGGGTCGGGAAAGGGTGTGCAGGTCCCGCGCCTGATGCTGCACGCCCATACACTGGCCTTTACGCATCCCTTCACCGGGGAGAGAATGCAGCTCGAGTGCCCGCCGCCCGCTGCCTTCCTGGAAGGACTGCGCCGGCAGGGGATTGCGTGGACAACCCACAGGGTTGTGGATAAATAAATCACAATTTATCCACATATCCCACAGAGTTATCCACAGCAGTGCACAGAAAGAAATCAAGCGATCGCACGATTTTCCACAATATACACAGGCTGTGAATTCTCACGTTCACATCCTTGCACACATTTGATCCACAGAACACTGTGGACTTCTTGTCCTGAGGGTGTCAATATGTTATACTTTCAGATGATTTCATGAAATGGGAGGTTCCTTATGACCATTCTTGTCACGGGCGGAGCCGGTTTTATCGGAAGCAATTTTGTGTATTATGAGCTTCAGAAACACCCCGAAGACCGGGTTGTCTGCCTGGATGCACTGACGTATGCAGGCAATCTGGAAAGTCTTGAGGATGCCATGAAAAATCCGCAGTTCCGCTTTGTCCGCGGCGACATCACGGACCGCGCGGCTGTGGAAAAGCTGTTTGAAGAAGAGCACCCGGATATCGTGGTCAATTTTGCCGCAGAGAGCCATGTGGACCGTTCTGTGGAAGACCCGGGCCTGTTCCTGCGCACCAATATTATGGGCACACAGACCATGATGGATGCCTCCCGCAAGTACGGCGTCAAGCGGTATCACCAGGTATCGACCGACGAAGTCTACGGTGACCTGCCGCTGGATCGTCCCGACCTGTTCTTTACGGAAGAAACCCATATCCACACCTCCAGCCCGTACTCCGCCTCCAAGGCCGGCGCGGACCTGCTGGTGCTGGCGTATGCGCGCACGTTCGGCCTGCCGGTGTCCATCACCCGCTGCTCGAACAACTACGGCCCCTATCACTTCCCGGAAAAGCTGATCCCGCTGATGATCACCCGTGCCCTGGCCGACGAATCCCTGCCTGTCTATGGCAACGGACTCAATGTCCGCGACTGGCTGTATGTGGAAGACCACTGCGCCGCCATTGACCTGGTCATGCGCAAGGGCCGCGAGGGCGAAGTGTACAATGTGGGCGGACACAACGAGCGCACCAACCTGGACGTGGTCAAGACCGTGCTCAAGGAGCTCGGCAAGCCGGAGAGCCTGATCACCTATGTCAAGGACCGTCCGGGCCATGACCGCCGCTATGCGATTGATCCGACCAAGATCCACAACGAGCTCGGCTGGCTGCCCGCCACCACCTTTGATGACGGCATCCGCAGAACGGTCCGGTGGTACCTGGATCATCAGGACTGGTGGAAGCACATTCTCGCCGGTGAGTATCAGAACTATTACGAACATATGTATGGGAACAGGTGACGCCGATGAAAGTAATGGTAACAGGGGTCAACGGACAGCTGGGGCATGACGTGATGATTCATCTGCACAGGCAGGGGATCGAAGGAATCGGCGTGGATATCCAGGATTTTGACCTGACCGATGAAGACGCGGTCATGAGCTATGTGAAAAAAGTGCAGCCCTCGGCCATCATCCACTGCGCAGCCTATACGGCAGTGGACAAGGCGGAGAGTGATATCGCCCGGTGCTGCATGATCAACGGGGAAGGCACCAAAAACCTGGTGCGCGCCGCGGTTTCCGTGAAGGCCAAGATGATGTATATCTCCACGGACTATGTGTTCCCCGGTGAGGGTGTGGAACCCTACGAGACCATGGATCCCAAGGGACCGAAGAATATTTACGGCCAGAGCAAACTGCAGGGTGAAATGGCGGTCTCCAGCCAGATGACGGCATACTTTATTGTCCGCACCTCATGGGTGTACGGCGTGAACGGCAATAACTTTGTCAAAACCATGCTGCGTCTGGGCAAAGAACGTGATTCCATCAATGTGGTCTGCGACCAGATCGGTTCCCCGACCTATTCCTACGACCTGGCACGCTGCCTTGTCGACCTGATTCAGACAACCCGGTACGGTGTCTACCATGCGACCAATGAAGGCTTCTGCTCCTGGGCAGAGTTTGCACAGGCGATCATGGACAAGGCCGGACTGAACTGCAAGGTGCATCCGGTGCTCACCATCCAGTACAAGACTGCTGCGGCCCGTCCGCTGAACTCGCGCATGAGCAAGGACAGTCTGGACAGAGCCGGCATTGCCCGCCTTCCGCAGTGGGAGGATGCCCTGGAACGATATCTGATGGAACTCCGGTAAACCGGATGATTTGAGGCTGTCCTGCGGGACAGCCCTTTTCAGCGGATGAAAAAGCGCGATCAGACTTGTCAAGCCGCAAAAGGAATGCTATCATGAACCCCGGAAAAACCAGGAAAGGACGAAGAAACCATGCGTATTGCTCTGATTAATGAAAACAGTCAGGCCGCCAAGAACAGCCTGATCGAAAGCACCCTGAAGAAAGTGGTTGAACCCATGGGCCACGAAGTGGTCAACTATGGCATGTATACAGCTGATGACGCCTGCCAGCTGACCTATGTCAAGGCGGGCCTTCTGGCCTCCCTGCTGCTGGAAACCGGCGCAGCCGACTATGTGGTGACGGGCTGCGGCACGGGCGAAGGCGCCATGCTGGCCTGCAACAGTTTCCCGGGCGTGCTGTGCGGACATCTCGTGGATCCTTCCGACGGATATATGTTTGCCCAGATCAATGACGGCAACTGCGTGGCCATTCCCTTTGCCAAGGACTTCGGCTGGGGCGCAGAACTGAAGCTGGAAATGATCTTCCAGCAGCTCTTCGGATTCGGCCATGGAAACGGATATCCCAAGGAGCGCGTGGTGCCCGAGCAGAGGAACAAGAAGATCCTCGACGAAGTCAAGAAGGTCACCTACCGCAAGCTGATCGATATCCTGCCGGACCTGGATCAGGATTTTGTCCGTGAGACCGTGAGCGGCGAGCATTTCGCTGAACTGTTCTATCCGGTCTGCAAGGATGAAGCCATCGCGGCTTACCTCAAAAAGCTGACCGCGTAATCCATGCATGAAAAAAATGGCCTGCATTCAAGCAGTGCCATTTTTTTCATGCCATGGTTTCAAGAAGACGGAGCATGTCCTCCCCGGGAAGAAGAAACGGAGAGAAGTCCGCATCCCCGGGCAGGGAGAAATCGCCGGGGCGTTCCCCGGTGATCAGCCCATGCACATTCAGAAGATCGGCTGAAGGGAAAAAGGGCACAGCGGGCCGCTGCGGTTCCATGCGCAGACGGAAGAGCAGCGTGGCCAGCGCATCGGCTGTTTCCGCAGGAACATCCGGTCCGGGGACAAAGGCGGAAAAGAGACAGGCAGGATGCTCCGGCAGGGAAAAATCGCCCTGCGTGAGCATCTGCTCAGCGTCACGCCGGTCGATCAGGCACACCGGACAGTAGAGGCGCCGGGAATGCATCAGAATCGGGGCGGAAGCAAAGTGCAGGCCGCGGCAGACCGGGAGGATGGCCAGATTGTCCGTGCCCTTCAGCTCCCGGAGCAGGTCTTCCGAAATGCAGCGGTCGGGGATCAGCGCGGAAAACGCGGCGTGCGGGTATGCGCGGCAGAGCGTGCGCAGGCCGGAGGCGGCAGCGGCATCCGGAACAAACAGCAGGTAGGACTGGACGCCCATGGAGATGGTTTTGCGCAGGATCTCCGGATGCGCGAAGGGCAGCTGAAGTCCCAGCATCCATGGGAGACGGCAGGCGGCGCGCTGATTGGCGGCACGCAGCGTTTCTCCCGAGCGGACGGCAGACTCATACCCCAGATTGATCAGAAAGCCCATGAAATACGGCCGGTCGATTTCTTCCACAGCCTTTTGGGCCAGCACGGCATACGGATGCTGCGCATCCCTGAACAGACGGCGGGCCAGGGGCTCCAGTTCCGGGGGACAGCCTGCGGAAGCGAGCGCATCCTCATTCCCGATCAGAAGCTGCAAAAGGCGCGGCAGGTTTCCCCTGGCACACTCTTTCAGGCCTTTGCCCACGGCCAGCTCCACCATCAGACGGGTGACCGGAATCTGCATGATTTCACTCCTCCTTTGCATACCTGCTTACTATACCGCAAAACAGCGGCAAGATGAAGGGTGCCGTGCTGATTGATTTTTCATCCGGAAGGACGCATAATGGAGGAAAGAAAAACCGTACAGAAAACAACCTGCATGGAAAGGAACCGTCTGACATGACACACTATTCAGACTATGTGGATCCGTATATCGGCTCGATTTCCTATCTCCTTGGCGCGACACAGCCGCTGGTGCACCTGCCGCACAGCATGGCCCAGATCCGCCCGGTCCACGATGAGGGGATCCGGGACCACTATCTTGCGCCGGTGATCTATGGCTTCCCGGCCAATCGGTGCCGCGTGATGCCGGACACAGGCATGGATCCGACGTTTGCTTCCTCGTACGATCATGACTTTGAGGAAGTGAAATGCTACCGGGGCAGCGTCTTTCTCGAGGACAGCGGCGTGACGGCCGAGTATACCGTGACCGAGCACTGCGCCGTGTACCGCTTCCGGTATCCCGGGGAGGGACGCGCATGGCTTCGCTTTTCCGCTGCACCCGGCGGCCGGATCCGGTATGCAGACGGCCTGGTGACGGGATGCGAAGTGTGGAAAGAGGTGCCGCACTGCTTTGCCGCTGCGCTCTCGGAAACGCCGGAGGAGGTCCGGTGGGAGCAGGACACGCTGATCCTGGCTTTCCGCCCGGGCACCTGTCTTACGGTGCGGACCGGCTTTTCCTATATTGATGTGGATCAGGCCGCGGCCAATCTGCAGCTGGAAACAGCCGGGCGTGATTTTGATGAGACGGCAGCGCGCGCACAGGAAATCTGGGACCGGACGCTGGGCGAGATTGAAGTGGAAGGCGGAACGGAACAGGAGAAGCGCATTTTCTATACTTCGCTCTACCGCGTGCATCAGCGGATGATCAATATCTCCGAGTACGGACGGTACTTCAGCGCCTATGACCACCGCGTGCATGAGGACCCCACCGATTTCTATGTCGATGACGGCATCTGGGACACCTACCGCAGCGCGCATCCGCTGCAGCTGCTGGTCGACCCGAAGCGGCAGATGGACATCGTTAACTCCTATCTGCGCATGTATATCCAGAGCGGATGGCTTCCAACCTTCCCGCACCTGATCGGCAGCCGGGCGGTCATGATCGGAAAGCATTCCACGGCGATGATCACCGACACCTATATGAAGGGGTACCGGGATTTTGATGCCGAGCTGGCCTGGGAAGCCATGGTGAAAAATGAGGAGAAGGCCACAAAACTGCCCTGGGCCTTCGGTCCGGTCAATGATTTTGACGCGTGCTATGCGGAAAAGGGATTCTTCCCTGCGCTCCCGGAGGGCGAGGAGGAATGGCTCGAGGATGCTCATCCCTTTGAGCGCAGACAGTGCGTGGCGGTCACGCTGGAAACCTGCTATGACGAATGGTGCCTTTCGCAGTTTGGCAAGGCTCTGGGGAAACAGGAAGCGGAGAAGTATGCGAGGCGCGCGCTGAATTACAGGAATGTGTTCAACCGCGAGCTGGGCTTTGTGGCCCCGCGCCTGGCGGACGGCAGCTGGGTGAAGGACTATGATCCCAAGTTTTCAGGCGGACAGGGCGGACGCGCCTACTTTGCCGAATGCAACGGCTGGACCTATACGCTGCATGTGCAGCATGACATCGGCGGCCTGGCCGATCTCATGGGCGGCCGGAAAGCCCTGGCGGACTACCTTGACCGCCTGTTTGTGGAGCAGTACGGTCTGAGCAAGTACTCCTTCCTCGGACAGTTCCCGGACGAGACCGGACTCATCGGCCAGTTCTGCATGGGCAATGAACCCTCGTTCCATATCCCGTATCTCTACAACCTTGTCGGTCAGCCGTGGAAGACGCAGCGGCGCGTGCGGGAAATCATGCGCGTCTGGTTCGATGATACGGTGCACGGGATCTGCGGGGATGAGGACGGCGGAGCCATGTGCTCATGGTATGTCTTTTCCGCCATGGGATTCTATCCGGTCTGTCCCGGAAAACCGGAGTATGAGATCGGAAGTCCCGTGTTTGAAAACGTCCGTCTGCACCTGCAGGACGGGAAGACCTTTACCATTGAAGCGCCGGGGAACAATGCAAAGACTAAGTATATCCAGTCAGCCTGTCTGAACGGGAAACCGTGGGGAAAAACAACTCTTCACCATACGAATATCACGGCGGGCGGAACCCTCACGCTCTCTATGGGTGAGCGTCCCGAAAAGGGCTGGGGCACATGAGGCAGAAACGGGCAGTCCTTCGCATGGAATGGGAAACGGGCAAATTGACATTTCCACAGGGCGGCCCTATAATCCAGATAGTCTGAAAAGAAATCATCAGCCCGAATAAAACATGAGAACGATACGTTCCAGACAAGGAGGAACAGGTATGCTGTATATTGGCGTTGATCTGGGAACTTCAGCGGTGAAACTGCTGCTGATGGACGAAAAAGGGGAAATCAAGAATGTGATTTCCAGGGAATACCCTCTTTTCTTCCCGCATCCCGGCTGGTCTGAACAGAACCCGGAGGACTGGAAAAAAGCAGTGCTGGAAGGCATTCCGGAACTGCTCAAGGGCCAGGACGCTTCCCAGGTAGCCGGCATCGGTGCCGGCGGCCAGATGCACGGCCTGGTGGTGCTCGATGAAAACGATGACGTCATCCGTCCGGCCATTCTCTGGAACGATGGAAGAACGCAGAAGCAGGTGGACTACCTCAATGAAGACATCGGCCGGGACGTGCTCAGTGAGCGCACGGCCAATATTGCCTTCGCCGGGTTTACCGCACCGAAAATTCTCTGGATGCGGGAGAATGAACCGGAACTGTTTGCGCGCATCCGGAAGATCATGCTGCCCAAGGACTACATCAACTATATCCTGACGGGCGTCCACTGCACCGATTATTCCGATGCGTCCGGCATGCTGCTTCTCGACGTCAAGAACAGATGCTGGAGCCGTGAAATGCTGGATCTGTGCGGGATCACTGAGGACCAGATGCCGAAGCTCTTTGAAAGCTATGAGTGTGTCGGCACCCTGAAGCCGGAGATCGCGGCATGCCTCGGCCTGCCCGCTTCTGTCCGCGTGGCAGCCGGCGCAGGCGACAATGCGGCCGCAGCGGTCGGCACGGGTACGGTGGGCGAGGGCGGATGCAATATTTCGCTGGGCACCTCCGGCACCGTGTTCATCAGCTCGGAGCATTTCGGCGTGGATCCCCACAACGCCCTGCACAGCTTTGACCATGCCGACGGAGGCTATCATCTGATGGGCTGCATGCTCTCCGCGGCATCCTGCAATAAATGGCTCATGGAGAACGTGCTGGGCACCTCCGACTTTGCAGCCGAGCAGGCTCCGATCACCGATGACCGCCTGGGCAATAACGGCGTCTTCTTCCTCCCGTACCTGATGGGTGAGCGCAGCCCGATCAATGACGTGCTTGCGCGCGGCACCTTTACAGGCATGACGATGGACACGGGCCGTGTCGACATGGTGCAGGCCATGCTGGAAGGCGTTGCCTTCGCCATCCGGGATTCCGTGGAAGTGGCCAGGAGCCTCGGCATTCAGATCAACCGCAGCAATATCTGCGGCGGCGGTGCCAAGAGCCCGCTGTGGAAGAAGATCATGGCCAATGTGCTGAACATTGAGCTTGATTCCAGCGAGAGCGAACAGGGCCCCGGCATGGGCGGCGCGATGCTCGCCATGGTCGCCTGCGGTGCCTATCCGACCGTGAAAGCGGCCTGCGATGCGATTGTGCATGTGACGTCCACCGTCAAGCCCGATCCCGAGATTGCGGCGCGCTACGAAAAGCGCTACAGCCAGTTCCGGGGGATCTACCCGGCCCTGAAACCGGTTTTCCGCACCCTTGCAAAGTAAACAGATTCCCGGGGCGTCCGGCCGACATGCCGGACGCCTTTTTTTCAACTGCCGGTTCAGGAAAAAAGCAGAAAATGCCCGTTGTGAGCGGAGGAAAACTATGGTACACTCGCCTTTGCCCTTCGGGGCAAATATTGGCAAGGAACTATCCATATGAGCGATAAACTGATCGTCCGCGGCGCGCGGATGCACAATCTTCAGAACGTCAGCGTGACCATTCCGAGAGACAAACTGGTCGTGTTCACCGGGCTTTCCGGGTCCGGCAAGAGCTCTCTGGCGTTTGATACCATCTATGCGGAGGGACAGCGGCGCTATGTCGAGTCTCTCTCCAGCTATGCAAGACAGTTCCTGGGACAGATGGAAAAACCGGATGTGGATGCGATTGAAGGTCTGAGCCCGGCGATTTCCATTGACCAGAAGACCACCAGCCGCAATCCCCGTTCCACAGTGGGCACCGTGACGGAGATCCACGACTATTACCGCCTGCTCTGGGCGCGCACCGGCATTCCGCACTGCCCGAACTGCGGGCGGGAAATCCGTCAGCAGACCGTGGATGAAATGGTGGATGCGATGGAAAAGTATCCGGAGGGCACCCGGTTTCAGGTGCTCTCCCCGGTCATCCGCGCCAAGAAGGGCGAGCACAGAAAGGTGCTGGAGGACGCGAGAAAGTCCGGCTTTGTGCGTGTGCGCGTGGACGGCGAGGTGTACGATATTGACGAGACGCCGGACCTGGACAAGAAAAAGCGCCACAGCATTGAACTGGTGGTCGACCGTCTGGTGATCCGTCCGGGCAAGGAATTCGAAAAGCGTCTGTCGGATTCCATTGAGACCGCCACGGAGCGCTCGGGCGGTCTGGTGGTCATGGACCTGTTCGACAAGGGTGAGCAGACCTTTTCCATGAACTACGCATGCCCTGACTGCGGCATTTCCATTGAGGAGCTCAGTCCCCGCATGTTTTCCTTCAACAGCCCGTTCGGCGCCTGCCCGCACTGTTCCGGCCTGGGATATCTGATGAAGATTTCCCCGGACATCATTTTCCCGGACAAGTCGCTTTCCCTGCACCAGGGTGCGCTGCACGCCATGGGCTTTTCGAGCGCGGACGGCGACGGCATGGCCGGCGCGTTCATGGAAGCGCTCGGGAAAAAGTTCGGGTTTACCATGGATACCCCGGTGAAGGATTTCTCCGAGGAAGCCATGCATGCGGTGCTCTACGGCACAGGGACGGAAAAGATCGCGATCACGTATGATTCCGCCTACGGTCCCAAGATTTATGAGACCACGTTTGAAGGCGTCATCACCTCCATGGAGCGGAGATACCAGGAGACCTCGTCGGACAACATGAAGGAAGCCTACGAGGAATACATGAGCGAGGAAACCTGCCCCTACTGCAGGGGACAGCGCCTGAAGCCGGAAACGCTCGGCGTGACGGTCGGCGGCATCAATATTGCCGCGGCCGCGGAAATGAGCGTTCAGCGCTCACTGGACTTCTTCAGCTCCCTGCCTTCGCAGATTTCCCCGCGCGATCAGATGATTGCCACCCCGATCCTCCGGGAGATTCAGTCCAGACTGCACTTCCTTGATGACGTGGGCCTGGGGTATCTGACGCTCTCCCGCGGTGCCGCCACGCTCTCGGGCGGTGAGGCCCAGCGCATTCGTCTTGCCACGCAGATCGGTTCGGCGCTCATGGGCGTCCTCTATGTGCTCGACGAACCGTCCATCGGTCTGCACCAGCGGGACAATGTCAAGCTCATCGATACCCTCAAGCGCATGCGGGACCTGGGCAATTCCGTGATTGTGGTGGAGCACGACGAGGAAACCATGCGCGCCGCCGACTACATTGTCGATGTGGGCCCGAGGGCAGGCATCCATGGCGGAAAGATTGTCGCCTGCGGCACGGTCGAGGATATCGAGGCGTGCCCTGAAAGCATTACAGGCCAGTACCTGTCCGGGAAAAAGCAGATCCCGCTTCCGCCCGTGCGGCGCACGCCTGCGGGCTGGCTGACCGTGCACGGCGCACGCGAACACAACCTCAGAAATATTGATGTCTCCATCCCGCTGGGTGTGCTGTGCGTGGTGACCGGCGTCTCCGGATCCGGCAAGAGCAGCCTGGTCAATGAGATCATTTACAAGTATCTCGCCCGCGAGCTCAACCGCGCCAGGACGCGCCCGGGTGCGTTTGACTCGATCGAGGGCGCCGATCAGCTCGACAAAATCATCATGATCGACCAGAGCCCGATCGGCAGAACGCCGCGAAGCAACCCGGCCACCTATACCGGCCTGTTTGACATGATCCGCAAGCTCTTTGCGCTCTCTCCCGAGGCCAAGGCGAGGGGATACAAGGAAAACCGCTTCTCCTTCAATGTCAAGGGCGGTCGCTGCGAAGCGTGCCAGGGTGACGGTCTGGTCAAGATTGAGATGAACTTCCTGCCCGACATCTATGTGCCCTGCGACGTGTGCGGCGGAAAGCGCTACAACCGCGAGACGCTGGAAGTCACCTACAGAGGAAAGAACATCTATGACATTCTGGAGATGACCGTCGAGGAAGGGCTGACCTTCTTTGAAAACCATCAGCCAATCCTCCGGAAACTGGAAACGCTGTATGATGTGGGTCTGGGATACATGAAGCTCGGCCAGGCTGCCACCACGCTCTCGGGCGGCGAAGCCCAGAGAGTGAAGCTGGCCACCGAGCTCTCCAGACGGGCGACCGGCCGGACGATCTATGTGCTCGACGAGCCGACCACGGGTCTGCACTCCGAGGACGTGTCCAGCCTGATCCGCGTGCTGCAGCGCCTGACCGAGGCTGGCAATTCGGTGCTGGTCATTGAGCATAACCTGGATGTCATTAAGGTGGCCGACCAGATCATTGACCTGGGTCCGGAGGGCGGCGACGGCGGCGGACAGATTGTCTGCACCGGTACGCCCGAGGAAGTGGCCCAGTGCCCGTCCTCGTTTACCGGACAGTTCCTCAGGCCCGTGCTGGAGCGCGCAGGCAGTGCTGTTTCAGCGCAACAAACGGGAAAAAAACGGACAACAAAACGATGATTGACGGAAGCCAGACAGCGTGATACACTGATATCGCAGATTCAATCCGAACCATATTTATCCGTTAGGAGGTTTTTTCCCATGAGCAATATTCCTGTTGTGAAACTGGGTCTTGTCGCGGTTTCCCGTGACTGTTTTCCGATCGCGCTGAGCGAACGCCGCCGTGGTGCCATCGCCGAAAAGTGCGCTGAAAAGAAACTGCCGATCGTGGAAATCAAGAAGACGGTCGAAAATGAAAAGGATATGCTGGAAGCGGTTGAAGAGCTGAAAGCCAATGAATGCAACGCTGCTGTTGTTTTCCTCGGCAACTTCGGCCCGGAAACGCCTGAAACCCTGATCGCCAAGTATTTTGACGGCCCCGTGATGTTCGTTGCTGCTGCTGAAGGCGACGGAGACATGATCAACGGACGCGGCGATGCTTACTGCGGCATGCTGAATTGCTCCTACAACCTGAACATGCGCCATCTCAAGGGCTATATCCCGGAAGAACCCGTGGGCACCGCCGATGATCTGACCAACCGCATTGCGGAGTTCATCCCGATCGCACGGACCATGCTGGGTATTGCCAACCTGAAGATCATCACCTTCGGACCGCGTCCTCAGGACTTCTTCGCCTGCAACGCTCCCATCAAGGGACTCTATGAGCTCGGCGTTGAGATCGAAGAGAACAGCGAACTGGACCTGCTGGTCAGCTATCGCGAGCATGAGAATGATCCCCGCATCGCTGACGTGTGCAAGGACATGGCTGAAGAAATGGGCGAAGGCCGCTACTATCCTGACCTGCTCCCGCGCATGGCACAGTTTGAACTGACTCTTCTGGACTGGGCTGAAAAGCACAAGGGCGCACGCAAGTATGTCGCTTTTGCAAACAAGTGCTGGCCGGCATTCCCGTCTCAGTTCGGTTTTGAACCCTGCTATGTCAACAGCCGTCTTGCCTCCCGCGGCATCCCGGTTGCCTGCGAAGTGGATATCTACGGCGCACTGTCTGAGTATGTCGGCACCTGCGTGACCGGCGACGCCGTGACGCTTCTGGACATCAACAACTCTGTCCCGCAGTACATCTATGACGAAGACATCAAGGGCAAGGTCAACACCGTGCTGTCCAACACCTTCATGGGCTTCCACTGCGGCAATACCCCGTCCTGCAAGATGAGCGCTGACCGTGCTGTCAAGTATCAGCTGATCCAGCATCGTCTCCTCGAGCCGCAGGATTCCGATCCTGATTTCACCCGCGGCACCCTCGAGGGCGACATCGCTGCCGGCGACATCACCTTCTACCGCCTCCAGTGCGATTCCGAGGGCGTGCTCCGCTCCTATATCGCAGAAGGCCGTGTTCTGGACGTGCCTACCCGCTCCTTCGGCGGCATCGGCGTGTTTGATATCCCGGAAATGGGCCGCTTCTATCGTCACGTGCTTGTTGAAAAGCACTATCCGCATCACGGCGCTGTTGCTTTCGCACACTGCGCAAAGACCCTGTTTGAAGTGTTCAAACTGCTGGGCGTGAAGGATATTGCCTACAACCAGCCCAAGAGCCTGCCCTATCCCACGGAAAATCCCTGGGCATAAACTGTTATGAAATGGAAGGCCGCCGAAACCGGCGGCCTTCTTTTGTCGATATAGGAGAGACGGCATGGATCAGAAAAAGCTCATGGAGCCGCTGAAACTGGCGGGCAAGCTGATCATGGAAAACGGCGGAGAGACCTACCGCGTGGAGGAAACGGTCTGCCGCATGGGGAAAGCCTTCGGGCTCAGGGAAGTCGAGAGCTTTGCTGTCCCGAGCGGCGTGTTTGTCAGCTTTCAGTGCGAGGACGGTTCCATCCAGACATCGGTACTTCGCGTGCACAGGGGTGAGACCAATCTCTCCTGCGTCAATGAGGTCAATGAGGTTTCCAGAGAAGTGGAGGCCGGCAAACTGGACTGGCAGGGGGCCTGGGACGCGCTGAAAGCCATTGAGCAGGAAGCAGACCCGGCGCCGCAGGGCATCCGGATTCTGGCTTCCGGCATCTGTGCGGCAGGGTTTGCCGTGATGTTCGGCGGCGGCCGGCTCGATGCGCTCCTGGCAGCGGCGGCCGGCATGCTGGTGCAGGCCATGAATGCACTCATGGAGCGGCAGCACCTGCACGGACTGTCCGCACTGCTCTTCGGCTCATTTCTGGCTACGCTCATCCCGCACTGCGCCAGAAGTCTGTACGCAGGGTTCTTGGTGGAAGCGGTGGCAGCCGGCGCGCTGATGCCGATGCTGCCGGGACTGGCCATGACCAACGCAGTGTCGGATACGCTCAGAGGCGACATGGTTTCCGGGATGTCGCACTTTTCGCAGGCGGTGCTCACCGCAGGCCTTGTTGCCGGCGGCGCACTGGCTGCAGCCACAGTTTTCCGGATGGCAGGAGGAATCATCTGATGCTCAGAGAACTGCTGATTATCTTCCTCTCATCGTTTGCCGGAACACTGGGCTTTGCGGTCCTTCTGCGTGCACCGCGAAGGACATGGATCCCGGCCAGCCTGGTCGGCGCACTGGCGTTTTCAGTGTACTGGTCGCTCAATGCGGCCGGGCTTTCCGAGGTCACTTCCATTTTCTGCGGGTCCATGCTGGGCTCCCTTCTGGGCCAGCTGCTGGCGCGCGGAATGAAGACGATTGCGACCGTGTTCAATACCCTGGCAATTGTCGCGTTTGTTCCCGGTCTTGGACTGTACCGGTGCATGGAACTGTTTGCGCGCGGTGAAATGGAAGCGGGCGCGCGGGCCGGCATCGGGGCCATGATGTCCATTGTCATGATTGCGCTGGGGATCGGCGTGGGCACCTTCCTGTTCCGTGCGGTTTTCGTAAGGCACAGGGCGTAAACGACAAAAGAAATCGGTCACATCGGGTCATGCCGGTGCGGCCGTTTTTCTTTTGGGCCAGGCTGAAGTGCGCCTGATGGCGCAACAAAAAACCGCCCCCGAAATGGGGGCGGAGAAGTGTACGCGATTAATTGTGAATGGCGCTGGAGGAGAAGAGTTTCTGCTGTGTGGCAGAGTCCGCGATGCCGGTGACCGGGAGACCGTTCTTGGTCTGGAAGAGACTGACGGCGGCCTGGGTGGCTGCGTCATACTCGTTGGAAACGGAACCGGTCAGGTAACCGAGCTGGATCAGTGTATCTTTCAGCTCGAGCACCGATTCACCGATGGAGCCCAGGGTCAGGGTGGCGAAGGTGCTTTCCGGTTCCAGATCGGGAATGGCGGCGGAGGAGTACAGGACGCTGAGCGTCTTGCTGCCTGCAATGCCGTCAACAGGTGTGATCTTGTTGCGGATCTGGAAGGCACGCACGGCATCCCGTGTGGTGTCTCCATAGATGCCGTCCACGGAACCGTCGTAATATCCGAGCTCATAGAGGGTGTACTGCAGGTTGGAAACCGCACTGCCTCTGTCGTTGTAGCGGATGGTGGAATACTTGGTGCTGCCGGAACTGGTGGAGTACAGGGCGCGCTGCGTGGCAGGTCCTGCAACACCGTCCACACGCAGGTTCTTGGCTCTCTGGAAACTCCGGACCGCTTCCTGGGTGGCGGCACCATACTTGCCGTCCACGGAACCGGAGTAAAAACCGAGGGACTTGAGCTTGGTCTGAAGGTTGCGGACAGAATCACCGTACGAATCCAGGCGCAGCGTGATATATCCGGTGGAAGAAATCTCTGTGGTGGGCTGGGGTGTTGCCGTGCGCGGCGCGGCCGTGGCTGACGACCCATACAGGGCGGCGAGCGTGCTGGTGCCGGCCACACCGTCTGCTTTCAGTCCGCGGGAGAGCTGGAAGGCCATGACGGCGTTTTCTGTCTCACGGCCATAGCTGCCGTCGACAGAACCGTGGTAGTATCCGAGTTCGCGGAGGCGGCGCTGGAGTGCGCGGACAGCCTGACCTTCGGCGCCGGACTTGAGCGAAATGCCGATGGAGGCGGTAGCCGTGCCGGCTTTGGGTGCATTGGATGCATAAAGTCGGGCAAGGGTCTTCGGGCCGGCAATGCCGTCCACCCAGAGACCGGCTTCCTTCTGGAAGGCGCGGAGCGCCAGCTCAGTGGCGGGACCAAACTTGCCGTCTGCTTTTCCGGCGAGATATCCAAGGGAGATCAGGCGGTTCTGCATCTTTGTGACGGCCGTGCCGGAATCGTTGGGCTCAACATAGGTGTTGATCTTCGGCGTAGCGGTGGGTCTCGGCGTCCTTGTGGGTCTGGGGGTCGCTGTCCTCCTCGGAGTCGGCCTGGCGGTCTTTTTCGGTGTGGTCTTTGCAGTCTTTTTGGGGGTCGCGGTGGCTTTTCTTGTGGCAACGGCCGTGGAAGAATTCAGCTTGGCAAGCGTTTTGGAACCGACCTTGCCGTCCACATCCAGACCGTTGGCCTTCTGGAATGCGCGCACGGCGGCAGCGGTGCTGTCACCGAAATCCCCGTCAATGGAGCCGCTGTAGTAGCCCAGATCTCTCAGGCGGCGCTGCAGTGTTTTGACGGCAGAGCCTGTGGAACCCTTTTTCAGGCTGGACACGGTGGGCGAAGGAGCCGGCGTTGCGGTCGGGGGCAGGGTGAGAACCGGCACGGTCACCACAGGCGGTGTGGTGATGGTGGCAAACGGGTTCGGGGTCACGGTGGCATCCCAGCCATCCCAGTTGGTGGACACCGGTGTCGGCGTGACCGGAGCAATGGTCGGTGTCGGCGTTCCCGCAGGCGGGATCGTCTGGAACGCGATGGTATTGTTATGGCTGCTGTCCGTCAGACCGTTATCCGTGATCTCATCGGACGGAACATAGCATGCCGTGAGCAGAAAACACATCAGTCCAAGGAGAAAGGCCAGTACAAGGACCTTGATGGAAGATCGGTTCAAAAAAACTCAACTCACTTTCTCAATGGGTTTTCTATACAATGTATCCCTGAAAAAACCAGTGATACAGCCTATTTCACCAAATGAATTGTACTCTGAAATACAGGCAAATAGCAAGCCCTTTTTGTAAAAGGTTTATGGCAGAGAATCAGGAAAGAGAAAAGAAGAAAGGGAAAAGAGCATTGCAGTCCCTGAAGTTTCGTGCTATGCTAGCTTTACCGGCAAAAAACCGGTACAGACATGAACAACAGTATTGAGGTGGAAAAGAACATGTCAGAATGTAATCATGACTGCTCCAGCTGCGGTCAGAAGTGTGCACAGGCTGATCTGCGTGCGCCGCTGAACCCGGGCAGCAAAGTGAAGCATGTCATTGGTGTTGTTTCCGGAAAGGGCGGCGTCGGAAAGAGTCTGGTGACCGGCCTGTCTGCCGTTGAAATGCGCCGGCGCGGGTTTAATGTCGCCGTTCTGGATGCCGACATTACCGGACCGAGCATTCCGAAGATGTTCGGTGTGGAAGACAAGGCCATGGGGAATGAAGAGGGAATCCTTCCTGTTTATACCTCCACCGGCATCGGCACGATGAGCATCAACCTGCTGCTGGATGACGAGACCGAGCCTGTGGTATGGCGCGGCAGCCTGATTTCCGGAACCGTCAAACAGTTCTGGACAGATGTTGTCTGGGGCGATGTGGACTATATGTTTGTCGATATGCCTCCGGGAACCGGCGATGTGCCGCTGACGGTCTTCCAGTCCCTTCCCGTGGACGGCATCCTGATTGTGACCAGTCCCCAGGAACTGGTGGATATGATTGTTTCCAAGGCGGTCAAGATGGCACAGCTGATGAATGTTCCGGTGCTGGGCCTTGTGGAAAACATGAGCTACATGCTCTGCCCGGACTGCGGAAAGAAACTGTATCCGTTCGGTGAGGGCAAAGTGATGGCGACGGCAGAGCGCTTCTCCCTGCCGCTGCTTGCCCAGATCCCGATTGATCCGGCCATTGCAGCGTCCTGTGACAGCGGACGGATTGAATCCTTCCGCCAGAACTGGATGGAAGGCGTGGCAGACGTTCTCTCTGCGCTGAAGGCATAATGATGTCCGCGGCAGCCTGTCGCTGCCGCGGATCATTTTTACAAAGGAGGCGGAAACATGGCGTCCCGTCCGATGCGGGAGATGCTGGAAGCAGCATCCCTCAGAACCAGTGCACACATGCCCGGACACGGGGGAAAAGCCCCTTTCCCGCTTCCTGATTTCTACCGGCTTGACACCACGGAAATCCCTGCAACCGATGACCTGTACGCGGCGAGAAACGGCATTGCCCGGGCGCAGACGCTCTACGCAGCGTGCTGCGGGGCGGAGGAAACCGTCTTTCTGCACAACGGCTCCACACAGGGAATCCATGTCATGCTGGAAATGGGGATGCGCGAGGGGGATACCGTGATTCTCCCCAGAAACGCGCATCTGTCCTGTGCCCAGGCATGTATTCTGGGCGGGCTTCATATTGAATGGGTCCCGGTCTGCAGCATGGGATGTTACACGTATGTCCGTGAGGAGGATGTCCTCAGGACCATGGCGGCGCACCCGGAGGCGCGAAAAGTGCTGCTGACGCGGCCGGACTATTTCGGCGGCTGCATGGAAGCGTCTTCTGTCCGTAGGATTGCTGCGGAGGCTGCGCGCGCCGGGATGCAGCTGGTGGTGGATGAAGCGCACGGCGCGCATCTGCCGTTCGGGGGAAGCATAGAAAGTGCCGGTGCCCTCGGCGCGGATGCGTGGGTGCAGTCGGTTCACAAGACCATGCCGGGACTGACCGGTTCAGCGGTTCTTCATCTAAAAAAGAAGGACGGCCTGAAAAAGGCGCTTCAGGTCCTCCGGCGCGAACAGACATCGTCGCCGAGCTTTCTGCTGATGCTGTCCGTGGACGAGGCGAGAGCCTGGATGGAGGACAACGGAAGAGAGGCCCTGGAAAGGCTTCGGAAGCATGCGGATTTCCTGAGAGAAACAGGACTGCGTGCCGGGTATACGGATCCCCGGGACATCTGGAAGACGTCCGGTCAGGTCTTTGATCCCTGCCGGGTGGTCCTCAGCGCGCCGCAGGGCGGGGACGCTTTTCTCCGTGCGCTGGCGCAGCGCGGCATGGATGCGGAAATGGCGATGGGATCCTGCGTCGTTCTTCTGCTCTCCCCGCAGATTTCTGAGGAGGATGTGCAGAAGATCGCGGATGCCCTGCGGGAGATTCCACCCCGGGGCACGGCGCACGAGGAAGAAACTGCGGTCAGGGAGGAACTCCCGGAGCGCGTCATGGATGTCCGAAAGGCGGCACTCTCTGAAACAGAGACGGTTCCGCTGAATCAGGCGGCCGGAAGAGTGGCCGCAGCATGCGCCGGATGCTATCCGCCGGGGATTCCCCTGGTGGTGCCCGGTGAAGTGATCTCGGATGAGACTGTACAACGTCTGCTGGACGCGGGGGATGAAAACCGCTTCGGCACGGAAGAGGGGACGATCGAATGCGTCGCTGTGTAATCTTTGATCTGGACGGAACGCTGACACAGAGTGAAGAAGGCATTTTCAACTGTGTCGCCTATGCGGTGGAAAAAATGCAGTGGGAACAGCCGGATGCGCAGACCCTGCGCAAGTTTATCGGCCCGCCGCTGCAGTATTCGTTCCATGAATACCTCGGCATGACTGAAGAACAGGCGCAGAAGGCAACGACGCTGTACCGTGAGCGCTATACCACGGTCGGGCTGTTTGAAAACCGGGTCTATCCGGGTATTCGAACCCTTCTGCGCGCGCTGAAGCAGCGCGGGGACTGGGTGGCCGTGGCCACCGGCAAGCCGCAGGGCCCCTCGGAGCGCATCCTGGCACATTTCGGCCTGGATCGATGGATTGACCGGATTGTGGGACCGGTGAACAGCGCGGACGCGGGAAAGGCAGAGCTGATCCGTGCAGCGCTCCCGGAAACATGGGATACGGCGTATATGGTCGGCGACCGGAAGTTTGATATCGAGGGCGGAAAAGCCGCCGGCACGCAGACGATCGGGGCAGGCTACGGATACGGTTCCGAGGAGGAACTGAGAGAAAGCGGCTGTGACCTGTATGCAGGTACCGTGGATGAACTGACACAGCTGCTCTGCGGGGACCAGCCGCTCCCGAGAGGACAGTTCCTGAGCATGGAAGGGCTTGACGGTTCCGGAAAGAGCACGCAGCTGAGGCTCCTGACCGATGCGCTGGAGCGCTACGGGTTTGAAGTGGTGCACAGCCGGGAACCCGGCGGATGCCCGATCTCCGAAAAAATCCGGGAGATCATTCTGGACAGGGCGAATGAAGGCATGACGGCCGAGACGGAGGCCTACCTGTATGCAGCCTCCAGGGCACAGCATGTGCATGATGTGATCCTGCCCGCGATCCGCGCGGGTAAACTGCTGCTCAGCGACCGGTTTATTGATTCCTCTATCGCCTATCAGGGCGGCGGAAGAAAGCTTGGCGTGGAAGAAGTCATGGATATGAACCGGTACGCGATCAATGGCCTTTTCCCGGACCTGACGGTTTTTCTGGATCTGCCGCATCAGACGGCTCTTTCCAGACGCTACGGGGCAAGTGAACCGGACCGGATTGAGATCGAAGGCGAGCCCTTTCATGCGCGCGTGGAAGCGGCCTACCGTGAAATGATCGGAAGGCATCCGGAACGCTTTGTTGCGGTGGATGCATCCCGTCCTGCGGAAGTCATTGGGGATGAAGTAGCCAGAAACGTGATCTCCCGCCTGATGAAGATGGAGGAAAGCAATGGCTGAGCGAATTGTGGTGGGCATGTCCGGCGGCGTGGATTCATCGGTCGCGGCGCTCATGCTCAAGGAGCAGGGATACGACGTCATCGGCGTGTTTATGAAGAACTGGGAAGAGACCGACGAAAACGGGGTGTGCAGTGCAGAGGAAGACTGGGCGGACGTGCGCTCGGTGTGTGATCTGATCGGCATTCCCTACTATGCGGTCAACTTTTCCAGGGAATACTGGGACCGGGTGTTCAGCTATTTTCTCAAGGAATACCAGGCAGGCAGAACGCCGAATCCGGATGTGCTGTGTAACCGGGAAATCAAGTTCAAGGCTTTTCTGGATTTTGCCATGCAGCTGGGCGCTGACCGCATGGCCACGGGGCATTTTGTCAGAACCGACGGGGAAGGCCGGCTGCTCAGGGGTGTGGACCCGGGGAAGGATCAGAGTTATTTCCTGTATATGGTGCATGCACAGCAGCTCAGAAAGGCAGTGTTTCCGGTGGGCGGCATGACGAAGGCGGAAGTGCGCGCCTATGCGGAGGCGCACGGTCTGCCGGTGAGTCATAAGAAGGATTCGACCGGGGTATGCTTTATCGGGGAGCGCAACTTCAAAAAGTTCCTTAGCACCTATCTGCCCGCTCAGCCCGGAGACATGGTGAGCCCGGAAGGAAAAGTGGTCGGGCATCATGACGGCCTGATGTACTATACGATGGGACAGAGAAGAGGCCTGGGCATCGGCGGCTGCGGAACCGGGGAAAGCTGGTTTGTGATCGGAAAGGATCTGGCACAGAACCGGCTGCTGGTGGCGCAGGGTGAAGACCATCCGGCTCTGTATTCAACGCTTTCCATCGGTGAAGACGTCACCTGGGTGGGAGATGCGCCGATCCGGGACGGAGAAACCCTGGAATGTACCTGCAAGTACAGATACCGCCAGGCAGATCAGGACGTCAGGGTAACACTGGAAGGGGACAGGGTCCGCATTCAGGCGCTGACGCCTCAGCGCGCGGTGACCCTTGGCCAGAGTGCGGTATTTTATAAGGGAGAAGAATGTCTCGGCGGATGCATTGTCACAAGTGTGCTGGACGCTGGAAAGGCAAAGACGAACAATAACTGAAAAGCATCGCAAAAGGTTCGGTGCTATCCGACCAATAAAACAAAGGGAAGTCGGACTGTTCAGTATTAAAAAATATCGAAAAAGTTTGCAAAAAAATGCTTGACAGAAAAAACAAACGGTGATATTATACGCAAGCTGACTCGCGAGAGTACAGCACATGAACCTTGAAAACGATACAGAACAAAAGTCATCTAAACAGATGACGCGCAATCAAAGAGACAGTGATTCCGATGAGTGAAATTCAACCCGAAAGGGTATGAATATAAACAGGATTAAACAAAAGAGTTTGATCCTGGCTCAGGACGAACGCTGGCGGCGTGC
>DEFL01000002.1:7995-8163 GCA_002350845.1 Christensenella sp. UBA2853 | reverse complement strand
GCGCTGTTGATCCAGGATGCTGATGCTTTGGTCAACGCGGTCATGGGTATGGGCGCTGCTTCGGAGAAAACCGACCGCACCATGCTAACCCGGGATGCAGAAATGTTCATCCAAAAGTATGAATGTAAAGAGCATCAGCGACATTAATGTGATCGAGGTGTTCGACGA
>DEFL01000002.1:0-7893 GCA_002350845.1 Christensenella sp. UBA2853 | reverse complement strand
TATGCCTGGCAGGTTCACCATGCGCCATCGGACAACTCGACTTCTTCACCATTGATCGTCACTGTGGTAAAAGCTTGCGACAGGACAACACTACTTTTGATATTCAAGCGTAGACACGATATCTTCCGCCTTGTGAAAGCATAAGATCTGCAAGTAACCGCCATGCTTTGCTGCTGGACAAGTCTCTCTGTTCAGGCAGTTTTTTGTCGCCCGCCTTCATTAGCTGACACTCCGCCCGAAAACAAGGGAAACGCTCCTCACAAAAATGTCACTGCTTGAAGAGCCGAAAAGCGGCTTAAATGTGGGATTTCTGGCAAAGTGGTTTACTATGGCTAAACACTCTGGATAGTGAAAATCCGTTAGCTGGGCTTATGAAGCCGCTAAAACTCCAGCTAATTCCGGCGGATTTCTCTGCTAACAAATCTCTGCGTCAAGAAAATCTCTGCTAATCGCGCGCGGATGATTAAGACCTTTCATAACCCTGTATGACCTCGAAAGCCCTTGTTCTGTCTACCTTTTATGCATATGAAATGCATAGACAAGCCAGGCTTTAGAAAGGCGTTTTTGACGGCCGCCAAAAAAACCGGTAGCTAACGCGCGGCGGCCGTCGCGATAAATTTGACTGCCGCCAAAAATTAGCTCAGCTAACGGCCAGCTAATTTTGGGGTGGATTTACGGGGTATTTTGGAGGTTTTTGAAAGGAAATGCGAACACCCGCGAATCATTAGAAACCCAGTAATACTAGGCGTTGAAGGCAATTAGGAGGAAGTGCTAGGCGAACGCCTTCCTGATCTCCTAAGCGACAGGCCGTGGGTTCGAATCCCGCCGGGATCACCATTTTACCTACCAGATTCGACAGATTTGCCCCCAAAAGGCAGTTCTGAAGCTGGTAGGATTTTTGTTTTACGGAATATCATCAAACGTGAGAAATCTGCTAACAGAGGATCGACCCCATTAGCAGATTTCTATTTTTTTATGCCTGATTTCTATTCAAGCTGCTCCGAAGCCCCTGCTTATTTGTCTAATTTTTTCGGACGGTCGTGCTAAATTTGGCGAACGATACGGACGGTTTTTTCTTAGACCTAGCAATTTTGCTTGTAGCCGCAGCAACTTGACTGCTCTATACATGACGATCAAAAGAAGCATTCGCGGACCTCTGACTTCCGTAGAAGCCAGTAAACTGCTACAGTAGGAACCGGAACTATGAAAATAAACCTTTCAAACGAAAGACTCGCAAGTCAGGGATCCTTTGATTTATCCCTTACCTGCGAGTCTCTTTAGTCTGATTGCATTGGGTACGTCGTGTATGTATGATATGATGAGAGGATGAAGGTTAGCCGCTTCTTCTGCTCGATTTGATTCTGTCAACTCTTCCACAATCCGTGGAGATTGCAATACTCATAGGCGGCCACTACTGCGTCACCCGGAGCAAGAACGAAGACCGCGGTGGGTTTATCGCCGGGATTCAGGGCTTTGCGCTGGCGTCCTTCTTTTGTTTCCAGTAGGATCCACTGGATGGAATGAGCTTCCTGCATGGGATGCTCCACACTTCCCACGGTGACGGTCACGGTCTGACCATCCACTTGTACCACGGGCACATGTTTTTCGCCTGCTCCGTCAGAAGTGTTGGGAACAAGTGGCTTCATTTCTTCGCCGCAGCAATGGCAGCGGACACCAGAATCCTGGATGTGGGCGATGATGTTGCCGCAATGCTCGCATTTGTAGAATGTCATGGAATACTCCTCCTTCATGATACGGATCAATAGTTCTCTGCATTCACTTCAAAGTAGCTCTGGGGATNNNNGCGCATACCGGGCATACCTCCGGCGCCTTGGTGCCAACCACGATGTGGCCGCAGTTGCGGCATTCCCACACCTTGACCTCGCTCTTCTGGAACACTTCCTGCATCTCCACGTTTTTAAGCAGCGCCCGATAGCGCTCTTCATGGTGCTTTTCAATGGCAGCCACGGCGCGGAACTTGGCGGCCAGGGCAGGGAACCCCTCTTTTTCCGCGGTAACGGCGAAGCCCTCGTACATATCGGTCCATTCATAGTTTTCGCCGTCAGCTGCCGCCGCAAGATTCTGCGCTGTATCGCCGATGCCGTTCAGTTCCTTAAACCACATCTTGGCGTGCTCTTTTTCGTTATCGGCTGTTTTCAGGAACAGGGCGGCAATCTGTTCGAAACCGTCCTTCTTGGCTCGGGAGGCGAAATAGGTATATTTGTTACGAGCTTGGGATTCGCCGGCAAAGGCGGTTTCCAGGTTCTTTTCGGTCTGCGTTCCGGCATAGGGATTCTTTTTCGGTGTTTCCGGCTCTACCTTCACAAATTTTGAGGCGGGCTGCTTGCAGCGGGGGCAGATGAAATCCTCGGTGAGGAGGCCTTCGTGGATATAGCCGCATACGGTGCATTTCCAGGTTTCCATGGTTTGTTCCTCCTTCTTTTTCGGCTCGTTAAAAGAAATGGTATTCAGCAGAAATTGAGCGTCCTCCCGGGGAAAACCCGGAGTATCGGCGAATTGCTTCAGCAAGGATGTCAGCACTTCGTTTGTGTTTCCGCTCTGGGGCAGCATATAACCCGCTTCCCGGATCAGATCCTCCGCCATGACGCGGTTGGATCTGGCAATCGCCTCCGCCAGCGTTCCCGGAAGACCGGAGGCCATCTGCTCCTGCTCCGTTTTTGAGGATACCAGCTGCCGCAGGGTGGCAATCACCTGTTCGGTTTTTTTCTGCTGGGGAGGGTATTCCCTCGGCACCAGGCTGATCGCCCCGGCGGGGCACGCCTCTGCGCATGCGCCGCAGCCAATGCACTTGTCCTTGTCGATCACGCTGTTTTCTGTGTCTGACGCGCCGGTAGAGCAAACATACAGGCACAGGCAGTCTTTTTCGCACAGGCGAATGGTTCTAACCGCGTATTTGTCGCCCATCTCGTCAGCCCCCGATCTTTTCAAATTTCCGGCCGGGCACTTTGCACACCGGGCAGCGTTCCGGCGGCGTGTCCCCGATGTACACAAAGCCGCAGATGGCGCATACCCATACGCCGGTGTTTTCCAGCATGGCATCGCCTTCTGTTTTGTACCGGTTGAGCAAAGAAGACAGCATCCGCGTCACCTTTTCGCTCCACACGAGACTTCTCAGCGCGCCCCGATCCCGGTTTTCCTGGGCAGCGGCGCTGGCTGCGGGATAGCCTTCGCTCAAATCCCGGTTCACCTTTTCCAGCAGGGAATCGAACGCCGTGCTGTGGACCGGTTCCGCCTGTCCCTTGAGCCAGTCGGCCAAACGGGCAAAGGCAGCCGCCTGTTCAAGCAGATACTGCTTTTCGCAGCCCTTCGCCAGGTTGGAACATACCACACTCAGCTCCATGGCCGACAGGGGCCGCAGTTCATCAGGAAGCGAGGATAAGGAAGCGGCAGGCGCAGACTGCTGTGCGCCTTCGGGGAGGAAATCCGCTTTGCTTGCGCCGCAGAGTGGACACTTCCAGTCATTGGGAAGTGATTCCCAAGGGGGATTTTGGGCTTCATCATACACATAGCCGCAGACTTGGCATACGTATCTCAGAGGAATACGCCTCCTTTCATGGGTCGGTCGTGCTTGCTGGGTGCGCCGTCCTTCGGCATGCGGGACAGATATAACTGACCTGTAAATCGTAGGACAGCAGTTCTTCGTCGGTCTGGGATTGGAGCAGCTTCGTCAGATCCTGGAAGCAGATGTCCGTGAGTTTTCCGCAGCGCCGGCAAACCAGATGATCATGGCGGATCATTTTGTCATACCGGTCCGGATGTCCTTCCACACATACTTTCCGGATGCGTCCTTCGCTGTGCAGCTGCGCCAGATTGTTGTATACCGTCGCCAGTGCCATCCGGTGTCCGCTGTCCCGCAGTGCCGCATGGATTTCCTCAGCAGTCATGTGCGCGGAGGATTGGAGAACCGTTTCCAGGATCAGATCAGCATTCTTTTTCATTGGGTTCACCACTTAGAATTATTCTAATTCTTATTATATTAGTCCCCCTGTCAGTAAGTCAACTGTAACTTGAGAAAGGTTTGCGATTTTCATAGGACCATGCCGGAAAGTGGCTTGAAATAAGCACTTCACGGCATCTTTCTTCTTTAATGACTGGCTGGGTTTCTGCGCCATCTAACGATTCTGCTAACGACTGTCGCTTTTATTGGCAGCAAGCCATTTTTCTGCCTGCCACATTTCAGGCGGGCGATGACCAATCTCCATCCAAAGTGGCAGTAATGGCGGGAAAAGGCTCTACACAACGACTCTGTGCATCTTCAAGGTATGAAGGATGTACAGAATCCGGATCTCTAATTGTTAGATTGCAAACGCCACAGCGCGTAGACAAAGAAATGATCTGCAACTATTCGCGGAAAACTCAGCTAACAAAAGTGGCAGACTCAAATCTTTCTGCTGGTTCTGCGATGCCTTTCAATTTATGGAGGGACAAAACACAGATCTGGATTACGGAAAACTCCTTAGAAAATATGCAATGAATATTCATTCATGACTGGACAGCAATTTGCCGCATTACGGGGATAAATAATGATGATTTCGTCACGTCCAGCTAACGATTTGGCGGTAGATGTGAAAGTCGAACACGCCGCCTTTGTTAGCTGTGCTAACACCCAGCTAACAGCACCGGGGGAAAACGGGGGTATTTTGAAGGAAAATGCGAACAGTGAAAAACGTTAGAAACCCAGCAATGGCAAGGCTTAAAGGCACTTCAGGGAACAGCAAAGGCGAACACTTTTTCGATCTCCTAAGCGGAACGTCGCGCGTTCGAATCGCGCCGGGATCGCCAAAAAAGCCTGTTTTTGGAGCAAAAAGCTGCTAACAGCAGCCTGCTAACAAAAGCGGGCGCTTTTCTTTTTCTCCCAGGCCCTTCTGCTAACAGATTCAGGGGTTTTGTTTGCAGGTTGCCAACATTTTGCCCTGATTTCTAACAGCGCTCCCCTTTGTTGGATCTCAAAATTGCAAACATTGACGGACGATTCAGCTAAAAAATGTAGTGGTTTTGAAAATCCATGCCGCACTCGAAGAACTGAAACCGCAGCTCACAACACTGAATCACATCAAATATAATTTCGATGTTCTGGAACGTGACTACCTGCCAGAAGAGAAAGATCTCCGGCGGGAAGAAAGCCCAGAACGATAACACAGCCCCTGCGTCAGATGCTGTTTACAGCAGCATAACTGGCACAGGGGCTTTTCTTTTTTGAATTTCAGGCGCAGCCAGAAGGTCGAATGACGCAGGAATACGACACAACCACAGAGCGCAAGCTCTGGTTTTCAGGGGCTTGGGGGCGGAGCCTACCAACAAGCTTTTTGCAATTCGGCCCGGATTGCATTGCTTGCCACTATTATAGCTGAAGGGCTGAGAATCGTGTATATCAATGGGTGGCATCGAAAGAGCCACCTAAAATTATTCTTTCTCTGATGTTGCGTTTTTCATGATATCCTGTGTCTAATAGGTGAAAGGTGGTGAGGTTGCCATGAACACTGTCAAGGGCCCGGACAGTAAAGAAGAAAGAATTGAGCACATGGTAACCCTGTACCAGCTTCCTCTGCTTCGTATGTGCATCATGTATCTCCATGATGAAGAATTGGCAAAGGACGCGGTACAGGAAACTTTCATCAATGCGTATCGGAACTTGGACAAATATCGAGCTGAATCATCCGAGAAGACATGGCTGACGCGAATCGCGATCAATTGCTGCAAAAACATATATCGGACAGGATGGTTCAAGCACGTAGACCGTTCCGTTACGCTGGATAAACTTTCAGAGCGACAGGCTCCGGCTGACAAGGAAGACGATGAGATTACAGAAGAAATCATGAATCTTCCAATTAAGCTGAGAGAAGTGGCTTTGCTCTGCTGGCTGCAAGGAATGACATATGATGAAGCTGCCGATGCCCTGGGCATCTCCCGGCAGGCAGTCGGCAGCAGGCTAAACCGTGCAAGAAGAAAACTGCGCTTTGCTTTGGAAGGAAGTGATGATCATGAACCTGCATGAGGAACAGGAAAGAGTCCAGAAAGCAGTCAGTCATTCTTTATCGCATGTGCAGGAGGATCCATGGCTCACGCAGCGGGTTCTTGCAAACGCGAAAGGAGAAGAACCTGTGAAAAGGAAAATTTCACTTGCTCTGGTAATGAGCATTGTAGGAATACTTGCTGTGATGGGAACGGCTTATGCTCTGTTTTCTTCACAGGTTGCTGAGTTTTTCGGGCAGCACTGGAACCGTGATTACGGTGATTGGCTTCAGGGTGGAAAAATCGCCCGGATCGGTGAAACCGTCACCCTGGGTGGTGTCGATTTCACCTTGGATGAAGTGGTCTATCGCGACCGTGGGATTTATGGCGTAGGCACAGCTCGTGTGACAAACGAAAAGGATGTCTTGCTTCCTATGGATCTTGTGGATGGATGGGAACTGGAGGAAGTAATTCATGGTGATGAAGCGCAGTCTCTGATTCGCCGGGCCAAGGAAACAGGTGGGAGAATGCTTTCCATTGACTGCTATCCACAAAGAATTGGAGTGGACAATGGTTCCATGGTCAATTCCGGAGATGTTGGTGTATATAATCTCCGAAATGAAGACGGAAGCATCACTTTCTCCTTTGAAACCGGTGGATATGCGCTGGAAGACGGTACAACCTATCAGTTGGAACTGTCTATTGATGTGGACGAATGGACAGAGACCGGAATGGTTAAAGAGGATAAAGTGGAGCCTCAGACTTGGACAGTGAGCTTTGAGCCGGTAGTTATACAGGAAACCGCTGAACCGGAAAAGCCAGTACAAGTTTCTGCAGAAGTTGTACCGCAGAATGGTTATGAGATCCTTGTTCCCGCATCTTATCGGGAAACCGGCACGCTGCCTGTCTACCAGGCCATTGAAAACGACTTCATGGTCACGGTGCAGCCAGAATGGTTCAATCAGAGCGGGATAGCAGAACGAAAAGGAGCAAAAAAAGATATCAGCTTGACATTCAACGACCATGCGGAACTTTCATACAGTGCGGAGGCTGTCTGGTATGCGGAATACACGGATGACCTGTTCGACTATAACTGGAAAGAACGGGAAACCTACAACCCGGATGTAAAACCGATGATGTTGCCTAGGCAGGCACTTTCACAGGGAATCGCGCTAATGGCCGGTCAGGTTCACTCGGGACATGAAGACTTTACAAAAGGCGTTACGTTCGAACATGATCAGCTGACACATCTCTCTCTGGAGGATGCGCAGCATACAGCGGAAGCACTCTTTGAAAAGATGGGACTTCATGGCTATGAATTGGCATGGAAACTGGATATGAGCCTTGACCGGATTCGTACCCTGGGAGATGCATATAACCAGTTCTGGTTTGAAGGCGACGGCTACAGCAACGCGCCGCGTCAGGATTACTCCGCCGCAACGGCAGAAGACGAAGGATATTTCCTGGTATATACCCCTCTGGGCGTAGATAATGTCAGCGACGGGCGACATCAAATCACACTGTTCGTTTCCAGCCGTGGTATTGTTTATGCCAATATTGTCAGCACGTATAATCGCGGTGAAGTAGTATACACCCCTGAGAAACTGATCTCTCGCGAGGAAGCTGTGGCCCTTCTCTATGCGGAAGCTGCCAAGTCACGGAATGACATCAAGGTGAGCTCTATTGAACGAGTGGCGCTGACCTATGTAGCAGTCCGCGCTGAAAACAAACAGGATGGTATGGTGTTTACTCCAGTCTGGCAGGTACTGTTTAAAGAAGAAGGGCGTGGAGAAGAATACACGAGCTGGGCAGAGTTTAACGCAATCAACGGAAATACAATTGATGCGATTTTCCGGTAAATTGATATAACAACAAAAGAATCCCCACGTGGCATACATTGAACTGCATCCCGTCAAGTAG
>DEFL01000018.1 GCA_002350845.1 Christensenella sp. UBA2853 | reverse complement strand
GCAGCAGTCAGAGTGGTCTTGCCATGGTCAACGTGGCCGATGGTGCCGATGTTGACATGCGGCTTTGTCCGCTGATAATGTTCCTTTGCCATGGGAATCTCCTCCTCGATTTCGCACAAACTGCGAAGGTTATTTTCGTGTCCCGGACACCCGGGGCCTTACTCCACTGCAGACAGCTGCAGCTTTCCTGTCGCTGTTCATGGCGGTTGATGCGGCACTGGAGCAGGTGATGGGAATCGAACCCACGTTATCGGCTTGGGAAGCCGACGCTCTACCATTGAGCTACACCTGCAAAATCCGCATCAACAAGCCTAAACAGACTTGCGACGGAGTATATTGTAGCAACTTTTCGTCAGCTGTCAAGAGTTTGTTTTTCTTCTGTTTCGCTTGCTTTTCAAGCCCTGAAGCGCCTGATTCCGCAGGAATACAGGGCTTTTGCATGCTCCCCGCCCTGTCCGATCCTCCCGGGAGTCCGCGCCAGGGACAGGGTCAGCATCATTCACGAACCGTTTCAATATACATCGCATCTCCGAAAGAGAAAAAGCGATACCGTTTTTCCACCGCTTCCCTGTAGGCGGCGAGCGCCTGTTCCCTGCCCATGAAGGCGGAAACCAGCATCAGGAGCGTGGACTGCGGAAGATGAAAATTGGTAATCAGCGCATCGACAGCCTTGATCCTGACACCCGGCTTGATGAAAATCTGTGTTTCTCCGCTGCCCGGATGGATGACGCCCTGATCATCGGCTACGGTTTCAATGGTGCGAACTGATGTTGTGCCCACACAGACCAGTCTTCCGCCTGCGGCTTTCGCCTGGTTGATCCGGTCCGCTGCCTCCTGTGTAACCTGATACCATTCAGAATGCATCTTATGATCATCCACATTGTCTTCCTTCACCGGCCGGAATGTGCCCAAACCAACGTGAAGGAGCACCGGAACAATCGAGACGCCCTTTTCTCTGATCCGGTTCAGCAGTTCCTCAGTAAAATGCAGACCTGCGGTCGGCGCCGCAGCGGAGCCCTCCTGCTTTGCATACACGGTCTGATACTTTTCCGGATCTTCCAGCTTCTCATGAATGTACGGGGGCAGCGGCATTTCGCCGAGCCTGTCCAGCAGTTCTTCAAAGACGCCTTCATAGGAAAAACGCACAAAGCGTCCCCCGGTTTCCGGAACATTGCCGAGGATTTCACACCGCAGGAGCCCATCCCCGAACGAGCACCACGTTCCCGGCTTCAGACGTCTTCCCGGACGGACCAGTGCTTCCCATTCATTGGCGTTCTGCCGTCTGAGCAGCAGTACTTCCACCGGGACCCCGGTTTCTTCCTTTACGCCGAGCAGCCGTGCAGGAATCACGCGTGTCTCATTGATCACCAGACAGTCGCCGGCGTGAAGTTCATCGATCACTTCGTAAAACAGGTGGTCTTCCCGCGGCGAGCCGTCTGCCCTTGCGACCATCAGTCTGCAGTGGTCTCTCGGTTCCACAGGCGTCTGCGCAATCAGTTCCTGCGGCAGTTCATAATCAAAATCTGAAGTTCTCATTGTGCTTCATTACACCTCGTCCATACTCATCTGCATCTGGCCCTGTAGGGAGACCGGAGGGATGCGTCCCATGTGCTGATAGGCAGCCAGGGTACAGATTCGTCCGCGAGGCGTGCGCATCAGGAATCCGAGCTGCATCAGAAACGGTTCATAGACAGCCTCAATCGTTCCTGCATCCTCCCCGGTCGTCGCTGCGAGCGTATCCAGTCCAACCGGACCTCCGCCAAATTTATCGATCATGGTCAGGAGCATATTCCTGTCTGTTTTATCCAGTCCCAGATCGTCGACACCTTCCATTTTCAGTGCAGCATTGGCCGCATCCCGGGTGATCGTTCCGTCACCGCGTACTTCTGCATAGTCGCGTGCACGCTTCAGCATCCGGTTGGCCACACGGGGCGTACCCCTGGATCTCTTTGCAATCTCCATCATGCCGTCCGGCGTTGTCCCTTTGACCTTCAGAATATTGGCGGACCGTGTCACAATCGCAGCCAGCTGATCCGGTGTATACAGTTCCAGACGGTAGATCATGCCAAAACGGTCACGAAGCGGGGCGGAAAGCTGACCAAACCGAGTGGTGGCTCCGACCAGCGTAAAATGCGGTACAGCGACGCGGATGGACCTTGCTGTCGGTCCCTTGCCGAGCATAATGTCGATCGCAAAGTCTTCCATGGCCGGATAGAGCACTTCCTCCACGGACCGGCTCAGTCGGTGAATCTCATCGATAAAAAGGACATCGCCTTCATTCAGGTTGGCAAGAATGGACGCGAGATCACCGGGGCGTTCAATGGCCGGGCCCGATGTCACACGAATATTCTGTCCCATTTCAGAAGCGACAATGGCGGAAAGTGTCGTCTTGCCCAGTCCGGGCGGGCCGTAAAGCAGCATATGATCCAGCGGTTCATGTCGTTTCAGTGCTGCCTCAATGGAAAGGCTCAGGCTTTCCTTCACCGTATCCTGCCCGATGTATTCTTTCAGGTTGTGCGGCCGCAGACTGTTTTCCAGGCTGATGTCATCGCTCTGCATGCCTGCATCCACAAATCTTTCTTCTTCCATTTCCCTTCACCTCAAGCCCCGGCCATTGCACGCAGTGCAAGGCGAATGAGTTCCTCTGCCTGATCGGACTGTGTATGAACCCTCGAGAGCGCTTCTCTGACTTCTGAGGAAGAATATCCCAGGGCCATCAGCGCTTCCATGGCCTCTGCCGCTGCATCCGGTGCAGCTTTTCCTGCCGCCGGCACACCGGGCTTTCCTTTCACGATTTCCGACTGACTGACCTTGTCACGCAGTTCCATACAGATCCGCTGCGCCGTCTTTTTTCCGATTCCCGGCGCACGGCTCAGCGAATTGAGGTCTTCCATCAGAATCGCCATGTTCAGATCCTGCACGCTCATGGCTCCCAGAAGACCGAGCGCCATCTTGGGCCCGACGCCGGATACAGAGATCAGCTTCAGAAAGAGTTTTTTCTCTTCTGTGGTGGCGAAGCCATACAGTTCCAGCGCATCCTCCTTCACGGAAAGCCATGTCTGGCACCGCATTTTTTCTCCCTCAGGCGGGGCTGACTGGATGGTTGTCATGGAACAGTTCAGGAGATATCCCACACCGCCCGCTTCAATCACCATGGTTCCGGGCCCTTTGTCACAGACCTTACCTTCAATAAAAGCATACACTGCTCAGATCCCTCATTTCATCCGAAACTGTTCCTTGGTTCTTCCGGCCTGGCAGTGCGTGATCGCACAGGCGATCGCATCTGCGGCATCGTCCGGTTTGGGTATTTCCTTCATGTTCAGCAGCATTTTTACCATTTGCTGGACCTGATGTTTGTCCGCTCTTCCGCTGCCGGTAATCGCCTGTTTGATCTGCATGGGCGTATATTCGTACAGATTGTCCGTATGTTCAACCGCCGCAATAATGGCCACGCCGCGCGCCGCACCAACCATCAGGCCGGTCGTTACGTTATGTCCAAAAAAAAGCTCTTCGAATGCGACATCGTCCGGATGATACAGTTCAATCAGATCCCGCATGCCCAGCTGCAATGATCTGAGCCGGTACTGCATTGGCGTGCCGGCGTGTGTCTCCACGACGCCATACCCCAGCAGTTTCATGCGTCTGCCGTCCGTCTCAATTGCGCCATACCCCATCAGCGCATAGCCAGGGTCGATTCCCAACACCACCATGGTGTATTCCTCCCTGAAATCCTCATTATCCCGGTAATCTTACCACATTCATACGGGTTGGGCAAACCGCCTCAGGGGATCATGACCATCATGACACCGGTTCCGTACAGCAGCAGCTTTTCAAGCAGTGCACACTGTTCGGCTTCCGCCTCTTCCTCTCCGAACAGAGCCCGCGTCTCACGGATTTCCGAAAGCCTCAGGTCATTGAGCCTGACTCTCACAATACTCTGCGATATTCTCAGAAAATCAAAGGAATCCGTCAGTTTTTCCCCGCCCAGATCCAGAGGATACCGTTCATAATATCTGCCTGAAATCAGCGGTTCATCGGGCAGTGCCCGCGGGTTTGAATCCAGAAGATACATGGAAGTATCTTCCGCAAAAGCGCCGCAGTGAAAACTCAGCGAGACATAATGCCCGTCACTGAGGCGGAACGGTGCCCCTGTTCCGCTTGATCCGCTCCCCAGAAAGGCCAGGGAAAGAATCACATTCTCCATACCGCTGTCGGCAAGCCTCCGGAGCATCTCCGTTAAATCCTTCCAGTGATAGCGCAGGGTATAGAATCCCATTAGGAAGTCCGGTTTATCCGTCTGTTCAGCTTCCTGTGCAAATGCCATGACCATATCGGAATCCAGGCTGTCGTTTTTCACTTCCCAGAGTCCATAGCGCTGCTTCAGCTCCCAGAGCGTCGGAAATTTCTCCGCATCCGGTTCCTGCAGGCGTGTGAGGAATTTCACGTCAATGGCTGCCCTGGACGGCTCATAATTATAGGTCAGAATGCGCATGTTTTCCCGAAGCAGTTTGTCGGCCAGATACTGTTCCTCCACTGAGGACGCGATGCACAGTGCATTGGTAAACGATGACGGGCCGCAGCCCCGCACGATAAACTTTTCCCTGTTGTATGTATACAGTGAGCCACTGTAGCGGGATGACCTCTGCACAATCAGGGCTGCATCCAGAAGATACTGTTCAAAGAAATTCCCCGCATGTGCAAATGAAGGTCCGAGCATGAAAAGAGCCAGCAGGAATGCTAGCAGCCGTCTGCGCATATCATCACCTCCGTCCCGAAAAAGATAGCATGGACCGACCGTTTGTGCAAGTATGCAAAAGCCGGTCAGGGTTCATTCCCCGGACCGGCTTTGCATTATCTGCGTCTGCCCAGTTCTTCGTAGACATCATTCGGTGTGACGCCCTGCTGATTCATCAGAACCAGCAGATGATACAGCAGGTCAGCCGCTTCATATGTCACTTCTTCCCTGCTGCCCTTCATGGCCGCGATGATGGTTTCACTGGCTTCCTCGCCGACTTTCTTGCACATTTTTTCGACACCCTTGTCGAACAGGTAATTGGTATAGCTCCCCTCCTGCGGATGCACGCGGCGGTCGGAGATCACGTCATACACGCTCTGCAGGATGCCAGGGCCTGCCGGCAGATCATCCGGGTCTGTTTCCATCATCGTCCGGAAGAAACAGCTGTAGTTCCCAGTGTGGCACGCATTGCCTGTCTGGATCACCTTCATCAGGATGGTATCCCCATCACAGTCATACCGCATCTCCACAACCTGCTGAACGTGACCGGACGTCTCGCCCTTCTTCCACAGCTGCCCGCGGGAACGGCTGAAATAGGTGGCATAGCCTGTCTCCATCGTCAGGCGGATGGATTCCTCGTTCATATAGGCCAGCATCAGCACTTCTCCAGTCCTGACGTCCTGGGCAATGGCCGGCACCAGGCCTTTTTCGTCAAAATGAATACAGCTCAAATCCATCATGGTTTTCCTCCTGTCTTTTCAAGGGCCTCCGCAAGGTCCAGGGCGCCTTCATACAGTGCACGCCCAAGAATAGCCCCTTCACACCCGGCCTGCTGGAGATGCAGCACATCCTCGAGGCAGCTCACCCCGCCGCTTCCGGTGATCTGCATGCCGGTTTCCCGGACCATGGTCCGGACCTCCTGCAGATTGGGCCCCTGCATCATTCCATCCTTTGCAACGTCGGTGTAAATGATTCTTTCCACACCCAGTTTTTTCATATTCAGGGCAAGATCCACAGCCCTGAGGCCTGTCGTTTTCACCCAGCCATGAACAGCAGCCATGCCGTTTTTGGCATCAATGCCGACAACAATGCGCTTCGGCCATGCAGCACAGGCTTCACCGACCACCTCCGGATGGTCACATGCTGCGCTTCCGATAATGCACATGCGGATTCCCGATTCCATGCGAATCCGGATATCCTCCACCGTCCGCAGTCCTCCGCCGAGTTCAATCGGGCCTCCGAAGACAGAGACCAGCTTTTCCAGCAGTGCGAGTGCTTTCGTGCTTCCGTCAAAAGCCGCGTCAAGATCCACTACGTGCAGCCATTTTGCGCCGAGATCTCTCCACTGCTTTGCCATGTCCAGCGGGTCACCATATACCGTCACATCATCACGCTTCCCCTGACGCAGACGGACCGCCTTGCCGTCCATCAGGTCAATGGCAGGATACAGATTCATCGGATCACCTCTCAGTCCAGACTGCCCTTCGTCGACAGGACACCTTCAATGCGTGGGTCAAAGGCTGCGGCCTGTCTCAATGCCAGTCCAAATGCCTTGAAAAGAGCTTCCATCTTATGATGGTCGTTCTTCCCTTCCAGTATTTTCAGGTGCAGTGTGAGTCCTGCAGAGGTCAGTGCACGGAAAAACTCTTCCGCCAGCTGTGTATCCATGGTTCCGCACTTTTCCCCGCGGAACTGAGCATCAAAAACAAGATACGGTCTCCCGGAAATGTCCAGCGCTGCAAAGGCAAGTGCTTCATCCATCGGAAGAAAAGCACTTCCAGCCCTGCAGATGCCTGTCCGGTCACCGAGTGCTTCGCGCAGCGCTTTGCCAAGGCATATGCCGCAGTCTTCCACGGTATGATGTGCGTCCACCTGCAGATCTCCCCTGCAGGTCAGTTTCAGGTCCAGCTGTCCAAAGCGGCACATGGCGTCCAGCATATGATCAAAAAAGCCGACGCCTGTCTGGATCTCTGTCTTTCCGGACCCATCCAGGGTCAATGACAGCGCAATATCCGTTTCTCTGGTTGTGCGCGCAACCTCAGCCTTTCGAATGCTCTGCATCAGACATCCTTCCTCTCCCGGATCTCACGTCCGAACCGGATGGCGATCGAGTTTGCATGGGCATCCAGACCTTCTGCCTGTGCAAGCAGGATCACCTGGTCTGCCACTTTTTCGAGTTCTGTTCGGGTCGCACAGATGATCGATGACTTCTTGACAAAGTCATCCACAGAAAGCGGCGAGAAGAATCTGGCCGTGCCGCTCGTGGGAAGAACATGATTCGGACCGGCCATATAATCTCCGAACGGTTCCGGAGACCATGCGCCGAGGAAAATAGCGCCGGCGTTTTCGATCAGCGGGAGCAGGCCATACGGATTCTGTACATACAGTTCACAGTGTTCCGGTGCAATGCCGTTGACCATGTCAGCACAAGCAGGGAGATCGCTGCACACCACGATCGTGCCATAGGTCTCCAGACTCTTTTTCACAACCTCCCTGCGCGGAAGGAGCTCGGTCTGCCTCTCCAGTTCAGCCCGCACGGCTTTGGCCATATCCATCGAGTCCGTCACCAGGATGGCAGCCGCCATCGGATCATGCTCTGCCTGAGAGAGAAGATCAGCCGCAACATAGGCGGGATTGGCAGCAGCGTCTGCCACAACCAGCACTTCACTGGGCCCGGCAACCATGTCAATGCCGACGTATCCAAACACTTCACGCTTGGCCATGGCAACATAAATATTTCCCGGGCCGGTGATCTTGTCGACCCTCGGAATGCTTTCCGTGCCAAAGGCAAGTGCAGCAACAGCCTGGGCGCCGCCCACCTTGTAAATCCGATCCACACCGGCAATATCGGCTGCCACCAGAGCCAGCGGATAACTGACGCCCCCGTCTTTTCCCGGCGGTGTCACCATGACGATTTCCCTGACGCCTGCCACTTTGGCCGGCAGGACATTCATCAGAACTGAGGAGGGATAGGCGGCTGTTCCGCCGGGCACATAAACGCCTGCACGGCGCAGCGGTGTAATCTTCTGTCCCAGGGCAATCCCTTTTTCAAAATTGACCCAGGTGTTCTGTTTCTGCTTTTCATGAAATGCCGTGATTCTCGCAGCTGCTTCCCGCATGGCTTCCAGCCATTCCGGCCGAGCGGCCGCATACGCGGCTTCAATCTCTTCACGTGTCACCTGAACGGTCTCTCTGCTCAGACGCACATGATCAAACTTTTCCGTATATTCAAAAAGTGCCGCGTCTCCCCGGGTCCGTATGTCGGCAACGATTTCTTTAACCTTCTGGGCCACCGCCTCATTGGTCATGCTGGATCTGGCCGCAAGTCTTGCTGCCAGTTCCTGCGTATCTGCACATTCAAGAATAGGTACCATCTGTATTCCTCCGTTCCTCATCCGTTCACGATCTGCTCTGAGATGCCGTCAATCAGCCACTGAATTCTCTCCCGTTTTGTCTTCAGACTCACCCGGTTGCACACCAGACGCGCTGAGGAATCGCAGACTTCTTCCATGATTTCCAGCCCGTTTGCCCGCAGCGTGGAACCCGACTCCACGATATCAAGAATGACATCGCTCAGTCCAATCACAGGTCCCAGTTCAACGGATCCGTGCAATTCAATGATTTCAATCGTCCTGCCCTGCTCTCCGTAATAGCTTTTGGCTATATTCGGATATTTGGTGGCGACGCGGAATGTCGCATGACTGACTGTATCCCGGATTTTATCCGGATACCCTGCAATGCAGAGTCTGCATGCACCAAATCCCAGATCCAGGACCTCGTAAAGCGGGCGTCCCGCTTCCATCAGCGTATCTTTTCCGACAACACCCAGGTCCGCCACCCCATGGTCAACATAGGTGGGAACGTCACTCGGTTTGACCAGGATAAACCGTATGTTCTGCTTTTCATCCCATAAGACCAGTTGCCGTCCCGGATTTCTCGGTGCAGAACAGTCAATGCCCATCTTTTCCAGAAGGTCAAATGTCTTTTCTGCCAGCCGGCCTTTGGCGAGCGCCAGTGTCAATACTTCATTCATATTTCTGCACGCTCCCGTCTCTGCGAAGATAGATTGCCTGCGTGCACAGGCCTCTTTCCTGCCTTGCACACAGATTCTCCTCCGTCATGTCATACGCAAGGGCGACCTGCATGCCCTTTGAGCGAAGATTCTGTGCCATGGCAACAGCTTCCGCCCTGCACGCATCATCAAAACCGATTTCACAGCCGTTCACAGGTGCTGCAAAAGCTGTTCCCTGCCTTTCAAGCGCAATCATGGCAAGTTTCAGGCTCATGGCGAATCCAACAGCAGGCAGCGGTCTTCCAAACCGTGCGTTGAGTCCATCGTACCGGCCACCGGAAAGGATCGGTTGACCGACCTGGGCTGTCTGGGCCCTGAAAACAATGCCTGAATAGTAACCGGCTTCCTGCGCCATGCCCAGGTCCAGCGTCAGTTCATCGGCACAGCCGTATAGCCGCAGGATCTCAATGATTTCTTCCAGATTATCGAGTGCTTTTTTGCAGGCGGGACTCGTCGTCATGCCCCTCGCCTTCTCGATTTTTGAAAGTGGTCCGTACAGCAGCGGCAGTTTGGTCAGACAGCGTGTCACATCTTCACTGACATCCAGTTTTCTCAGGAGCATCTGAATGCCCAGTGTATTTTTCTCTTCGGTCAGCTTGCGCAGCGTTGCGATGTTGTCCAGATCAAGCCCCGCTTCTTCCATGAAGCCGTCGAAAAAGGCTGCCTGACCGAGTTCAATCTGAAAGTTTTTGACCCCTGCACTTCTCAGGCTTTCCACGGCGAGTGCAATGACTTCCGCATCCGCCTGCGGAGATTCCACGCCCATCAGTTCCACGCCTGCCTGTGTCTGTTCGGAGAGCATGGAGAGCGTATCTCTTTCATATTTGCACGCGGATTGAATATAGGATATGCGGAGTGGAAGTTCATACTCCCGCATTCTTCCTGCAGCAAGCCTGGCTGCGGGGATCGTTGTATCCGGACGGAGCGCAAGCACCCGGCCGTCTCCGTCAAATGTCTTCCAGAGATGTTCCGGCGAGTATCCCCAGGTTTCATCGTTCAGAGCATCGTAGTATTCCAGAATCGGCGTCTCAATCTCATGATAGCCGCAAGAGGCAAACAGCCCCCGGAGTGCATTTTCAATGATGCGCTTTGCTGCGCATTCTGAGGGAAGCGTGTCCTGCATTCCACCCGGAATCTGCAATCGACGATGAATCATTCTTGTCTCCTCGCTTTACCATGATAAAGTGCTAATGTGCTGAATTATGCCATGATTCATAGGTTCTGTCAAGAACCATTTGCAACTACTACGACGGGAATAATCCGAATCCTGCATATGGATTGCTTTTTTCATGACTTGGTTTTGTTCTTTTCCGGTAGAAGCAGCCAATCTTTTTCTCTTTTTCATCGCACATTTTTTCCATCTTTCTGGATCTCTTCCCTTTTTTCCCTTCGCTGCTTTGCTCTTTTCCTCTTTATGCTTTCTCTCCTCATCTCCCAAATGCCTTGCAGTACAACGATTTCCAGGACTCTGGCACCCGGCTTTACCTTTGGAACACTGCATTTCTTTTCCTTTCCAGCAAACATTGAAAAAACTACTGGACAAAAAAAAGAACCTCTGCTATAATCCCGTTTGCTGGCGTGCCGATATAGCTCAGCTGGTAGAGCGGCTGATTCGTAATCAGCAGGTCATGGGTCCGAGTCCCATTATCGGCTTGGCGAGGTGTAGCGCAGTTTGGTAGCGCGTTTGGTTCGGGACCAAAAGGCCCCGGGTTCGAATCCCGGCACTTCGACACCTGAATGGTCCTGATTCAATCGAATCAGGACCATTCCTTTTTACCAACAGCTCTGCAAACGGCACGCCGGCATTTTCTGTTTCCATTTTCCCGCTGCACGGAAAGGTTGATTCCATGGGTATTGTCATCATCGGATCCACATTCATGGATATCAAAGGATATCCGCTCTCCCAGTTCATACCTGCCGGACGGAACGTCGGCCGGGTTGTTACCGTGCATGGCGGTGTCTGCCGAAACATTGCCGAAGATATCGCCAACGTGGAACTGCGTCCTACGTTTGTTTCCGTCGTTGATCATTCCGGACTGGGACAGGACATCATCGATAAGCTCAATAACCATAAAGTGAATACCCAGTATATCCGGAAAGTGGAGGACGGTCTCGGCACATGGCTGGCTATTTTTGACAATGCCGGTGATGTGGTTTCCTCCATATCCAAACGCCCCGATCTGAGCGGTATTCTGGATATCCTTCACGAACATGGCGATGAAATCTTCCGCAACGCCGACTCCATTGCCGTGGAAATTGATATGCAGACGGATATTCTCAAAGAGACCTTCCGGCTTGCAAAACTCTATCAGAAGAAGGTCTATGCTGTCGTCTCCAATATATCGATTGCTGTGGAGCGGCGCGACCTCATCATGCGCACCGGCTGTTTTGTATGCAACCAGCAGGAGGCCGGTATCTTCTTCTCCGAGGATTATGAAAAGCTGACCGCGAAAGAAATGCAGAAGGAACTTGCGGAGAAAGTTCCCAGAGCAAAGATCGAAAAAATGGTGATCACCATGGGGCCGCAGGGCGCTGTCTGGGCTGATGTCGAGGGAAACAGCGGCATCTGTCCGCCCATCTCCGTGGATGTCATTGACACAACCGGTGCGGGCGATTCATTCTTTGCCGGAGTGACCCTGGGCCTGACCTATGGAAAAACGTTGGCTGAGGCATGCAATATCGGCTCACGGCTTGCCGCATCCGTAATCGTCACAAAAGAAAACGTCTGCCCGCGTTTTCAGCCGGAAGAGTTTGGCATTCATCTAAACCCGTAACACGGTTTTTACCCGTTTCCGACTGATCCTTCCCGATACTGAAAGAGGAGATCTGCCTGATTTTGCAGATCTCCTCTTTTTGTCTCTTATGCTTCGATTTTCAGCTGACCCTTTTCGCCCATCAGCACCGGCTTCCCGCCAGGTTTTACTGCATTCTCATCCACAATGCATGTCTTGACATCCTTGTGGCCGGGCAGCTCAAACATGGTATCGAGCATGACATGTTCGATGATCGCACGCAGACCACGGGCACCGGTTTTCCGGGTGATGGCCTGTTTCGCGATTTCGCGGACGGCTTCTTTTGTAAACTGCAGATCGATGCCGTCCATCTCCAGCAGTTTCTGATACTGTCTGCAGAGCGCATTCTTCGGTTCAGTCATGATTCTGGCCAGCGCATCCTCATCCAGCGGATCAAGAGCCACTGTGACGGGAAGACGTCCCACCAGTTCAGGGATCAGGCCGAAGCGTGTCAGGTCCTGCGGTTCCAGTGCATGCAGCGCCTTGGAAATATCCTGGCTGTCCACGCTCTGAAGTTCCGCCCCAAAACCAAGCATTTTCTTGCCGATGCGGTTCTCAATAATCGGAACCAGGCCGTCAAACGCACCGCCGCAGATAAACAGAATATCCTTTGTATCAATCGGAATGGTTTCCTGCTGCGGATGCTTGCGTCCACCCTGCGGCGGAACCTGTGCAATGGTTCCTTCCACAATTTTCAACAGGGCCTGCTGGACGCCCTCACCGCTGACGTCTCTTGTGATGGACGGGTTCTCGGACTTGCGGGCAATCTTGTCGATTTCATCGATATAGATAATGCCCTTCTGTGCTTTTTCCACATCCAGATTCGCTGCCTGAATCAGTCTCAGAAGAACATTTTCAACGTCTTCACCGACGTATCCGGCTTCTGTCAGACTGGTTGCATCCGCAATTGCAAACGGAACGTCCAGCATACGGGCAAGATTCTGCGCAAGATAGGTTTTCCCCGAGCCGGTCGGACCGATCATCAGGATATTGGACTTCTGCAGTTCCACATCCTTGTCCTGCTTGTTCTGTCCAATACGCTTATAATGATTGTAGACCGCAACGCACAGCGCACGCTTGGCCTGTTCCTGACCGACCACATATTCGTCCAGCATGGCCTTCATTTCAACAGGCGTATACAGCTTTTTGCGTTTTTCTTTGCCTTTTTCTTCCTGCGGCTCGTCTTCATTCATAATATCCTGACAGAGCTCAATGCATTCATCACAAATAAACACATTCGGCCCTGCGACCAGGTGTTTGACCGCTGACTGCGGTTTTCCGCAGAATGAACAGCGGTGTATCACACGGGAGGAATCGTCTCTTGCCATGTTTATACCCTTTCCCCAACTGCTTATTTGTTTTCCTTTGCACGCGGCTGATAGATTTCATCAATAATATGATAATCCAGAGCTTCCTGTGCAGTCATGAAATAGTCGCGCTCACAGTCCTGGCTGACTTTTTCCTCATCCTGGCCTGTCATTTCAGCCATCATGTGGATCATTTTCTTCTTGGTCCGCATCAGCCATTCCGCATGGATCGCCACGTCAGTTGCCTGACCCTGTGCACCGCCCAGCGGCTGATGGATCATCACTTCAGCATTCGGAAGCGCAAGACGTTTGCCCTTTTCCCCTGCCATCAGAAGGAAGGCGCCCATGGAAGCCGCCATGCCGATGCAGACCGTGCGAACCTGGGGCTTGATATACTGCATGGTGTCATAAATGGCCATGCCGGCAGTCACCGATCCGCCGGGGCTGTTGATATACAGGCTGATATCGGCATCGGGGTCTTCCATTTCCAGGAAAAGAAGCTGCGCAACCACAGTGTCCGCGACACTGTCATCAATCTCGCCCGATAAAAAGACAATACGGTCTTTCAGCAAACGGGAATAAATATCATAGGAGCGTTCACCGCGATTGGTCTGCTCCACAACATAAGGAATCAACGGCATACCTTTTTCCCTTTCATTCTTCTATTGTATGAGAATGGCGGTCAGACAATCATGCCCGCCGCCGCACCAGGAATTATTCCTGATCATTCTCCTTGTTTTCGGTTGTTTCAGTTTCTGCCTGATTCTCGGCATCATCCGTCTTCTCGTCAGTGACGACAGTAAAAGTAGCGGATTCCACCATCTTTTTCACAACAGCGGTGATCTTGGCATCATGGCGGATGCTCTCGTTGTTCGTTCCGTTGAGTGCCTTCTTCAGAGCGTCAGCCGTCATGCCGTAGCTCTTGGCAGCCTTTTCAAGCTGCTCTTCATACATTTCATCGGTGCACTCAACCTGTTCCTTCTCAACGATGGCATCCAGAACCAGACGGGAGGTCAGCTGCATACGAGCAGCGGGCTTGACCTGCAGATCTATGAAGGTCTGACGGTTCATGCCGGTCGCCTTCATGTAATCGTCCAGAGACATACCCTGTCTGCGCAGGTTCATGTCGTAATCCTGGAGCATGTTCTCAACTTCGCCGTTGAGGAGTTCAGGAGAAATCTCAACCTTGGCATTCTCGATGGCCGCACCGGTCACAGCATCCATACGTGCTTCTTCGTTGCGGGTATCGATATCAGCCTGCAGCTTCTTGCGGATATCGGCGCGATATTCGTCGACAGTGGAGAATTCGCTGATGTCAGCAACGAACTCATCATTGAGTTCCGGTACTTCAGGCTGGCTGATTTCGTGGATCTTCACATGGAAGACGACAGGCTTGCCGGCCAGTTCCTTCTTGTACTGTTCAGGGAAAGTCAGCTCCAGATCTTTCTCTTCATCCACGGAAAGTCCTACGAGGCCTTCTTCAAAGCCGGGAATGAACTTGCCGCTGCCGATATCCAGGGTTGCATTCTCCTGAGAACCACCCTCGAAGGCCACACCGTCGATGGTGCCTGCATAGTCGAAGCGGACACGGTCATCCATCTTGATCGGACGGTCAGTGACCGGCACATAGCGGGTGTTTCTGGTGATTTCGCGCTGGATTGCATTCTCAACGGCATCATCCGTCAGCGTTTCTTCATTGACTTCCACGGTCAGGCCCATGTAATCGCCCAGTTCAACATCCGGAAGAACCTGATATTCAATATCAAAGGTTGCTTTTCCGTCTTCGCCGATGTTCAGATTCTTTGCAGCGGGCTGGGTAACAGGGTTCGGAGCACCCTCATCCAGGGCCTGCTTGAAACTGCTGTTCATCAGTTCGTCGATGGCTTTATCTGTAAACACCTGACCAAAATACTGCTCGATGACTTTTCGAGGAGCCTTGCCGCGGCGGAAGCCGGGAATCGGATATTTTGCACGGTCTGCATAATACGCCTTGCGTGCTTCTTCCTCAATTGTTTCGGCGGGAATTTCAAAATGCAGAACGCCCGTATAGCTGTTGGTTTTTTCAAAGGTATAGCTCATCAATAGCCCCTCCTGTGATTTCCCGAATGACCGGGGACGCCGTCCATTTAATGATTTGCGGCATACTACGGCATGATAACACATTTTATCAATCCATGCAATGCGATTGCATGTTGGAAATTCTTAAAATATCAAAAAGAATCAAAAAATGTTCGGAAAAATGTCTCTTCGGCCTTATTTCGTGAAGGCACCCTCGGTTTTGGGTCCGCTCATCGGTTCCTCGTCTGCTGCAACAAGCGGCGATGTTCCGATCCCGAGAATCTCAGCAGCGCGCCTTGCACTGGCTGTACGTCCCGATGTATTGACGACCTTGCAGATCTGATATCCCATAAAGACCATCGATGACGACTGTCCCCCATCCAGGTTGATCGCCTCGGTGCATCCCCTTTCCTTCAGGCGCTCAGCCGTAAAGGCAATGGAAGATCCGATGCTCTGCTTGTGTCTGCCTTCCACCATGATGGCAATGTAATGCCCTTTCTCGACCATGCCGATCGCTGTTCTCTGGGCACTGCCGGTTCCATACTTCTTCAGCGCTTTTGTATTCAGCTCGCCGTCACGGATCAGCAGGGGGCCGAATGAAATCACATCCACAGCACCCATCTCAAGATAGGCTTCCGGCTCCAGTTCATCCGACCAGAATACTTTCATATTCCCATCGGGGAGAATTGCCATTGTGTCCAGGTTTGGAAACTGGGATCGGTTTCTCGGGCCGGTTCTGTCCGATACGATTTCACCGTTTCGAACCAGGATTCCCGGCTTGGCCTTCTTCGAAATGCGAAGATGTGAAAAATCGCCATTGATCGCAAACACCGTCTGATTCTTTCTTGCAATGCGGTAAGGATAGGCCAGGCTCGTCATCCGCTTGTTTTCATCATTGGGAATTGCCCGAAAGATTTCTCCATCGGCGGAAAAGATCTCAGCTTCATACCAGATTCGCTTGGGTTTTTTCGAAGTGAAGCGCTGGATCTCGACCCGCAGGGTCTCAGAAGCATAGCGCCATATCCCGTTTTCACTGTCATAGCTGACAAACTCCCCCTCGTCAAGGAAGCCGTCCGCATTCAGTTCAGGAAAGGGAGTATCAGCACCGGCAGTCCCGGCAAAAAGGGACAGCAGCACGCAGATCAAGAGAATCCGGCTCAGGAAACGTCCTGTTTTTCTCATGAATGGTCCTCCAAAAGACTAGACTCAGGTTTTCGTTTTCTTATCCCTTCACTCTAACCCCATCATGCGGTGCAGCAGTTCCTGATACGCCTGTTCGGCGTTCCCCATATCCCTGCGAAAGCGGTCAATATCCAGCGGCTCATGGGTCTTTGCATCCCAGAAGCGTGCGACGTCCGGCGAGATTTCATCGGCAACCAGCACGCTCCCCTTGAAGCGGCCAAACTCCAGGGTAAAATCGATCAGTTCAATGTCGACTTCACGCATGTATGCCGAGATCAGCTGATTAATCTGAAGGGACACATCCGTGATGTAATCCATTTCTTCCCGGGTGGCCAGTTTCATCGCAAGAATATGCGAAATATTGATGAGCGGATTCTCAAGTTCTTCATTCTTGTAGAAAAACTCGATCACAGGCGGAGACATTTTCATGCCGAGCGGGAGTCCTGTGCGCTGCACAAGCGTTCCTGCAACACGGTTGCGAACCTTCACGCTGATCGGGATCATTTCGCACCGCCAGATCAGGCTCTGCCGTGCATCCAACTGCTCAAGGAAATGATTGGGTATATGATGTTCCGAAAGCAGACCGAAAAAGGTTTTGCAGACTTCATTGTTCACTTCGCCCTTTCCAAGAATTCTGCCTCTCTTCAGGCCATGGTACGCCATGGCTTCATCCTTAAAGAAGACAACAGCCTTGTCCGGATCCGATGTTGCATAAATCCGTTTTGTTACACCTTCACGAATCAATTCATTGATCTGAATCATCCTCAGCATCCCTCTTTCCTGCAGAGTGCGGACATTGTAACAGATTTTCACAGCCAGAACAAGCAAAACAGAATATGATATTGCACATGTTCTCTGCTTTAATCACCGCAAAAAGCGACAACCAGAAGCCCCTTCCTGAAGCTCAGGTTAAAACGGTCTTCTTTAAACCAGTTACTGCATCCCAGAGGATAGGTCTGTGTCAGTTCTGCATCATTCAGTTCCCATTCCGTCCCTCTGAGGGTAATCCCTTCAACCCGCTCCGTAAATGCAAAGAGGGAAACTTTTCGGTTCTCCATTCTTTCAAAGCTGTAATCCCCCGCCCTCAGGACGGTCAGACGGTTGTTCCGGTCCACAAGCCACGCCTGCTCTCCCCGCGCAGCGCAGTCTGCAAGGCACTGAAGGTTGGCCAGTGTATGGTCGAAGCGTCCGCCCAGGCCCCCGCCGATTCGGAATTCACTGTATCCTCGTTCTCTGCCCGCCCGAATACACAGTGCCGTATCTGTATCATCCTTTTTCACCGGGAGCACTTGAACCGGAATGGACAGATGCTTCGGCTCAGGCATGGAGTCAAAATCACCGATCACAAGATCGGGAGAAAAACCGTGCTCCAATGCCTTTTCCAGTCCGGCATCCGCACACAGCAGCAGATCGCCTGGTTTCTTCTCCAGGAAATCCCTTTCTTCGCCTTGATAGATGGAGCCAATGATAATGCACTTGCTCATAGTGTCCTCCAGACAACGCGGTTCCGTCTTCACCGGTTTTGCTTTTCAGGCCGATCATATGAAAAAAGTGGCATTACGCCACTTTTTTCATATGAGATGATCTGTCAATCAGGCTTCAGGAGCCGTCTCCTCTGCAGGAGCCTCAGTGTCGACAGAAGCAACAGGCTGATCCTCGTCAAAAGCAAGGTCATCCGTGCTGACTTCTTCAGCTTCTTCTTCCAGAACCTGACGGATGCTCAGAGAAATTCTCTTCGCTTCGGTATCCACATTGAGGACCTTGACGCGGCGGGTTTCGCCGACGGTCACGGCATCTTCAACCTTGGCAATCTTGGTCAGAGCGCACTGAGAAATGTGCACCAGACCGTCAAGGCCGGGCTCGAGCTCGACGAAGGCACCGAACGTCGTGATGCGAACGACTTTGCCTTCAACGATGGCACCAACAGGATACTTTTCAGCAGCGTGATCCCAGGGCTTGGGGGTCAGCTGCTTGAGACCGAGCTGGATGCGTTCACGTTCACGATCCAGAGAAAGGATCTGAACATCCACTTCCTGGCCGGGCTTGACAACTTCGCTCGGATGCTTGATGCGTCCCCAGCTGAGGTCCGTGATATGCACAAGGCCATCAACACCACCGACATCAACAAACGCACCGAAATCAGTCAGACGGCGTACGATACCATGGATCACAACGCCTTCTTCGAGACGATCCCAGGCTTCCTTCTTGCGGGCAGCGGTTTCTTCAAGGATAACAGCTTTACGGGAGCACACAATGCGCTTCTTCTGCTTATCAACCTCGATAATCTTCAGTTTCATGTCCTTGCCGACAAAATCACCGATCTTTTCCACATAGCGGGGAGCGATCTGAGAAGCAGGAACGAAAGCGCGAACGCCGCCGACATCAGCAATCAGGCCGCCCTTGACGGCTTCCTTGCCAACACCCTCGACATACTCGCCTGCCTCGTACTTGGCCATGAGAGCTTCCCATGCCTTGCGGTTGACGATATTGCGCTGAGAAAGAATCACATTGCCTTCGCCATCATTGACTTTGACAACTTCGACTTCAATCTCGTCGCCCAGTTTCACATCTTCCTGGCAGAGATCTGACTTTTTAATCAGACCATCGGACTTGTATCCGATGTTGACACAGACTTCATCATCTGTGATCTGCACAACCGTGCCCGTGACAGTCTGACCGGGCTTGATGCGAACAAGGGTTTCGTCGACAGCAGCCATGAAATCATTCTTGGTTGCTTCTTCAAGGTTTTCCTTGACTTCCTCTACCTGAGCTGCGGTTTCCTGGACCTGTTCTTCCACTTTGTTTTCCATGTCGGTCATTATAGTGACAGCCTCCTTCAATGAGTCATCCGGCGTGGAAGCGCCTGCGGTGACTCCAATGGTCATGAAATCGCGTTGGATAAAGTCATGCGGAATCTCTGCTGCGCTCTCCACCAGAATGGTGTTGGCACAGTGCCTCCTGCACACTTCGAAAAGCTTATGAGTGTTTGCGCTCTTCCTGCCACCAATGACGACCATAGCATCTACGCGGGAAGCCAGCTCAACGGCTTCCTGCTGCCTAGTCGCTGTTGCCGAACAGATGGTACACTGTTCAGCAAGACGCTGTACCTTCCTGCGCAGCACTTCAAGGACAGCAAGCCACCGGTCCATAGGAAATGTGGTTTGTACACAGGCCAGCGCCTTTTCCATTTCAGGCAGTTCCTGTGCATCCTCAGGGGACGCCACCACGAAAACCGGTCCCTTTGCCCATCCGGCTGTTCCTTGAACTTCCGGATGATCCCTTTCGCCAACAAGAATCACAGGCGTTCCGTCTGTTGAGTACTCGGCAACTGTGCGGTGAAGCCGGTCTACAAACGGGCACGTCAGATCCAGAATATCACATCCTGCGTTCCGCAACTGTTCCAGCACGTCCGGTGAAACACCATGACTTCGGATCAGCACAAGCCTTCCTGCCGTCTCCTCCGGAGTATTGACAGCCGGAATTCCCCGTTCATCGAGAGCTTTCACCACTTGCGGATTGTGGATCAATTCTCCCAACGTACAGGCTGGCCTGCCGCTTTCTGCGACATTCCAGGCGGCATTGACTGCACGCCTTACACCCATGCAGAAGCCTGCGTGAGCAGCAACTTCAAGCTGCATAACAGTCTCCTTTCACGATTCCAATATATAATTCTACACCGTGTTTTGCTTTCCTGCAAGCATTCAAAAAATATTTGAAGACTTGCCATGTTTTTAAAGCTTTTGTCAGATGGTTTTAATCCACTTGTCCGCGTGTTTCATTCTGGCGGATCATCGTCCTGTATGTGTCCTGGACCCGGTCCATAAACATCTGACATGTTTCCTTATTGATGCCCGCTTCTCTGATATCTTCCGTCGGAATATCATCACCGACATACACATGGGTGACATGGAACGGACGGACCTTGGAGGCAATCAGCATGGGAACAACAGGCACACTCTGACGGAGGGCAATGGTGGCCACACCGGACTCTGTTTTCTCCATGATGCCCTCATGATGCCGCGTTCCTTCCGGATAGATCAGCAGGATTTCCTTCTCTTTGAGCGCTTTGAAGCAGCTTCTCATCGCGGCCATATCCATGTTGTGTCTGTCAATGGGAATCATGCGGACCGCATGGAAAATCCAGCTGATCAGCGGACTTTTCACGAGCTCCTTTTTGCCCAGAAAGATCACTTCCTGGCTGATCGGATAGCCGTTGACAAGCGGATCCCAGTTTGAAAAATGGTTGGAAATCAGAATATACGGACCCGTTTGGCGCAGCTTTTCTCTCCCATGGTAAACCACCGGGAAAATCGTATGGAAACAGATGAAGGCAATTGCGCGGACAATGCTGTATAACACGGTCCGTCTCTTCGGCGAAGTGTTCTCTGCCTGCTGATTCTTCTCAGACACCGGAAAACGCCTCCCTGATAATCCTCAGAATCTCGTCCACACTCTCCTGGAATGTCATTTCCGAGGTATCGACCTCAACAGCATCTTCTGCCTTTTTCAGCGGGTCTGTTTCTCTGCTCATATCCTGTTTGTCCCGCTTGATCAGGTCATCGAGCACCTTCTCATAGTCTTCATGGATCCCCTTCTCCTGCAGCTGCAGAAACCGTCTGCGTGCACGGACTTCCGGGGACGCCGTCAGAAAAATCTTGACCGGTGCATCTGCAAGCACGCGGGTCCCGATATCTCTTCCATCGACAAGCATATCGTGACTCTTGGCCATGCGCTGCTGAGCTTCCACCATTTCGGCGCGGACGCCGGGATAGGTCGCCACTTTGGAAGCAGCCATGCTGGCTTCTTCCGTGCGGAGAATGCCCGTGACATCCTCACCGTCGACAAAGGTATGCTGCCCGTCCGACTCATAGGACACATCCAGCGAGATGTTCCTGCACATTTCTGTGACCTTTTCCCTGTCTGCGGGATCAATCCCCCGCTTCAGCGCCGTAACGCCCACTGCACGGTACATTGCGCCTGTATCCAGATGAAGAATTCCAAGTGAACGGGCCACACAGTCAGCGATGGTTGATTTTCCTGCTCCGACTGGTCCGTCCATGGCAATATTGATCGGCATATTGATGATCCTCCCTCAAAGTTTCAATCAGATCATGATTGATTATACATTTCATTTCTCCCGCTTGCAATCATTTCCCTCTTCATCTGGGGGATTTGACTATCTCCTGAGAATGAATAGAATAGATGTTGTTTTTGTTTCTATTCTTCAGACATAAAGGAGTAAACAATGCAGGAACCTGTTCATTCCCATACAAAGGTATTTCCCACGAAAACTTCCAATATGGACCTGTGCAGCACATGGAAGCCAAGCAGTTTCCTGGAAGCCATGCAGGAAACCGCATCGGAAAACTGTGATCTGCTCGGCTGCGGAAGGGATGATCTCCTCCGGCTCAACAATGCATGGGTCGCTCTGCGCATCGAATTATTCATGGATCGTTATCCTGTTCATGGAGAAAACGTATCCTTTCTTACCTACCCAAAGCGTCCTCGCCACGGCATGTATCCGAGGTATTTTGTGATCTCAGATGAAAAGGGCGAAACCATCGGAAAAGCCTCCAGCATCTGGGCACTGCTGGATCTGGAGACGCGGAAAGCCATCCCGTCTTCTCCGGTCAATGATCTCATTCCTGAAACGCCGGAGCTGCCTCCGTGTCTTCCCAAGCTTCCTCCGCTGGTCACACCGCTTTCCGCTGAACCGGTCATCGCCGAGCGGGTTCCGGTCTACACCGATCTGGATGCTAATACGCATGTCAACAATGCCCGCTATATGGACTGGTGCTGCAATGCGCTGGGCATTGAGGAAATGCAGCATTCCGTCATTTCCCACTTTGTCATCGATTACGCCAAAGAAATCACACCGGGCCAGCAGATCCGCACGGAACTGCGCCGCGAGGGGAACGCATTCACCTTCGCAGGATATGAAGGGGATACCCTGCATTTCAGCATCTTCGGAGAACTGCAGCCGCGCCGGTAATCATCCGGCATCTTCCATCAGTTTGCGCGCCTCCTGCATGGCCGCTTTCATTGCTGATGGAAAAGGCAGTTCATCCAGCTGGTCGATACTGACCATGCGCCATTCCGGCAGCAGATCAAACTGCGGCGTCACGGTCAAGCACCATAGATGCATTTCCCATATTTTATGGGTAAAGACGTGCTTCGCCATACGCACTTCCCTGCAGGTGATCACGCCCTCTTTCAGAACCAGCTCTTCCCCGGTATGCCTCTGCATCGGGAAAACCCACAGATCTGCAAGAAGTTCTTCCCTTCTCTGTAAAACCGCGATACGATTTCCCTGTCTGATCAGCAGAACATCCCATTCTTCGATGTTCTGCTTTTTCTTTTCCTTTTTTATAGGAAGTCTTTCAGCTTTCTCCGGACTGCCGCACGCGCATAACGCTTTCAGAGGGCAGGAGGAACATCTGGGGTTCTTCGGGGTACACACTCCACTTCCCAGGTCCATGACCGCCTGGTTGAAATCGCCCGGCCGCATCGGATCAAGACACTGTTTTGCGAGATTTCTGAGGGCATTCTTCCCCTGTGCCGTATCCACGCTGCCTTCAAAACCAGACAGACGTGAAAAAACACGCAGCGCGTTACCGTCCACTGCCGGCACTGCTTCTCCGAGTGCGATGGAGGCGATGGCTCCGGCCGTATATTCACCGATTCCTGACAGAGCAAGCAGTTCTTCATAGGTATGAGGCATCCTGCCGTCATAGAATGCTTCCACTTCCTGCGCTCCCTGCCGCAGTGCTTTTGCCCGCCGATAGTATCCGAGTCCTTCCCACAGTTTCAGTACATCCTGTTCATCAGATTCTGCCAAGGCCCGGACATCCGGATATTTCTCCAGAAAACGCCCATAATACAGTTCAACCGTTTCTGTGCGCGTCTGCTGGAGCATCACTTCACTCACCCAGACCTCATATGGATCATGCGTTCCGCGCCACGGAAGCACACGCCGGTGCAGATCATACCACTTAAGGAGCGCTTCTCTGACTTTCTCAGGTTCCATCGCATTCCCTCCTTTCACAGTGCATCATTCTAGCAGAATCTTCCTTTTTCTTTTACGCAAATCATATATTTTCAAGATTTCAGGAGATATTTTAAGTTTATTCAATGTTTCATTCTTTATTTGCACATATTATGCACTTTTCGTCTGTTTTTCCGGATTTTATCGAAGTGATTTGATTTGCATATGTAAACGAAATAGCGTATAGTAAGCATTGTTCGTTAGCACTCACCATTGTTGAGTGCTAACAAGACAAGATTGGAGGAACGATCCATGACCGTGAAACCTTTGGGTGACCGCGTAGTCATCAAAAATGTAGAAGCAGAAGAAACCACCAAGGGTGGCCTGATTCTGACAAGTGCTGCAAAAGAAAAGCCCCAGATGGCTGAAGTTATCGCTGTTGGCCCTGGCGGAATGGTGGATGGCAAAGAAGTTGTCATGCAGGTCAAAGTTGGCCAGAAAATCATTTACAGCAAGTATGCCGGAACCGAAGTCAAAATCGACGGCGAAGAGCTGATCATCGTCCGTCAGTCTGATATCCTGGCAACCGTGGAATAAGTCGAGAGGAGTTTGCATTATGGCAAAGCAGATTAAATACGGCGAAGATGCACGCCGCAGCCTTGAAAAGGGTGTCAATGCCCTGGCTGATACCGTAAAAATTACCCTTGGACCGAAGGGCCGCAATGTTGTGCTTGACAAGAAGTACGGTGCTCCCCTGATCACCAATGACGGTGTGACCATCGCCAAGGAAATCGAACTGGAAGATCCTTTTGAGAACATGGGTGCTCAGCTGGTCAAGGAAGTTTCCACCAAGACCAACGATGTCGCCGGTGACGGCACCACCACTGCAACCCTGCTGGCTCAGGCCATCATCCGTGAAGGTCTGCGCAACCTGGCTGCAGGTGCCAATCCCATGGTTCTGCGCAAGGGCATTGAGGCTGCCACTGAAGCAGCTGTCAATGGTCTGGCCAAGCTGAGCCAGCCGATTTCTTCCAAGCAGGCTATCGCCCAGGTCGCTGCAAACTCTGCCGGCGACGCAACCATCGGCCAGCTGATTTCCGATGCTATGGAAACCGTGGGCAATGATGGCGTGATCACCGTTGAAGAAAGCAAGACCATGTCCACCGGCATGACCACCACCGAAGGCATGATGTTCGACCGTGGATATGCTTCTGCATACATGGTCACCGACACTGAAAAGATGGAAGCTGTTCTGGATGATCCGGTCATCCTGATCACCGACAAAAAGATTTCCAACATTCAGGAAGTTCTGCCTCTCCTTGAGCAGGTCGTGCAGACCGGCAAGAAGATGCTGATCATTGCTGAGGATGTTGAGGGCGAAGCTCTCTCCACCCTGGTTGTGAACAAGCTGCGCGGCACCTTCACCTGCGTTGCTGTCAAGGCTCCCGGTTTCGGCGACCGCCGCAAGGAAATGCTGCAGGATATCGCCATTCTGACCGGCGGCACGGTGATCTCTTCCGAAACAGGCCTCGAGCTGAAGGAAGCCACCCTGGATATGCTGGGTAAAGCCCGTCAGGTCAAGGTCAACAAGGAAAACACCACCATCGTTGGCGGCGCTGGCAACAAGGAAAGCATTGATGCCCGCGTTGGTCAGATCCGCGCTCAGATTGCTGAAACCACCAGCGATTATGATCGTGAAAAGCTCCAGGAGCGTCTTGCCAAGCTGGCTGGCGGCGTAGCTGTCATCCAGGTTGGTGCTGCGACCGAAGTCGAAATGAAAGAGCGCAAGATGCGCATCGAAGATGCTCTTGCTGCTACCCGTGCAGCTGCTGAGGAAGGCATTGTGCCTGGCGGCGGAATTGCACTGCTCAATGTTCTCTCCTATGTGAAGGATATTGAAAACAACTATTCCGGCGATGCCAAGACCGGTGTCCAGATCGTTCTGCGCGCACTGGAAGAGCCGATCCGTCAGATCGCTGCCAACGCCGGCGTTGATGGAAGCGTCATCGTTGAGAACGTGAAGAACTACAAGAAGCAGAATCCTGAGCAGACCAATTATGGCTATGATGCTCTGCATGACGAGTATGTCAACATGGTTGAAGCCGGCATCATCGATCCTACCAAGGTCACCCGTTCTGCTCTTGAGAATGCTTCCTCCGTCGCATCCATGGTTCTCACCACAGAATCCCTGGTTGCTGATATTCCTGCTCCCGAACCTGCTGCTCCCGCTGCAGGTGGTGCCGGAATGGGCGGCATGTATTAATTCATCAGCATTCAGGGGGCTGTAAAAAAATAGCAG
>DEFL01000059.1 GCA_002350845.1 Christensenella sp. UBA2853 | reverse complement strand
CTATTTTAAACTGAGAATAGTATAAGCAACACTTTTCTCCCAAAACGGGGCATAAAAGGCGGTGAGGAAATGAGTCAGCCATCCAGGACCGACCTGCGGGTCATCAAGACAAAGCGCGCCATCCGGCAGGCCTTTGCAGAACTTGTCAGCCGCATGCCGCTGGAGGACATCACGGTTTCGGACATCGCGCAGCAGGCGCTGATCAACCGGAAAACCTTCTATGCGCATTATGCCGGCGTGCATGAAATCATCTCGGAAATCGAGGATGAGATCACCAATTCCCTGAAGGCCCTGCTCGCGGAAAAACGCTTTGAGGACATCCTGAGCGATCCCTATGCCCTCTTCCATGATGTCATGCAGATCATCTCCAGGGACATGGATGTCTACGGGCGGCTTCTGACCGTGAAGGGCAATTCCAACCTGGTGCAGAAAATCGTCGAGATGATCCGCTGTGAAATCTGCTCCACTTACGCCCATGAGGCGCCGATCGATCCGCAGACACTGGATATGACGGTCTATTTCATGCTCTCCGGCCTCCTGGCGGTCTTTACCGAATGGTACAATTCCGGGCGCCAGCAGTCCATTGAGGAGCTGTCCCGAAAGCTGAGCCGCCTGTGTTTTGACGGCGTGCACGGCATGATGCAGAACAGTCCCTGACAGACAGAAATGGAGGAAAACCCATGGCCAGCATTTTTGATTATCTTCAGTGGCGCTGCGATGTGCCCTTCTCCGTCGACCCGTTCAATGAAGTGGACAATCTGGTGCTCTCCGAGCTCGCCTACACCGATTTCAAGGGCATCCTCTCCATGGAAGGCCCGGACGTCTCCCTCGAGGAGGTCTGCAAAGCCTTCTTTGAGCGCCACACCCATGAGGAAATTCTCGCCGACAAATCCTTCACGGCCAGAGCCCCGCTGCTCATGGAGAGCATGCTGGAAGGCGCGCGCTACAGGGATATCCGGATGCTTCAGTACCTGGATGAAACGGATTCCGCCCAGGGCCTGCAGCTCGCCGCCATGACGTTCCTTCTGCCGGACGACAGCGCGTATGTCGCCTTCCGCGGAACCGACTCTACCGTGGTGGGATGGAAAGAGGATTTCTATTTCAGCTTCCTGCCCGAAACCGAGGGCCAGCGCCGGGCCATCCGCTACCTCAACCAGGTCGGCGCCGAGGTCAAGGGAACCCTGCGCGTCGGCGGTCACTCCAAGGGCGGCAACCTGGCCGTTTACGCGGCGTCCTGCTGCGAGCCCGGCCTTCAGGAGCGCCTGACAGCCGTCTACTCCAATGACGGCCCCGGCTTCCAGGACGAGTTCCTGCAGACGGAGGGCTATCGGCGCATCCTCCCGAGGCTGATCAGCATTGTGCCGGAATCGTCCATGATCGGGCTCCTGCTCTCCACCTCCGCCGAGCACCACGTCATCAAAAGCAGCCAGGTCGGCATTTTCCAGCACGACGGCTTCAGCTGGGAAGTGTCCCGCAACCGCTTTGTCCCGGCATCGCTCTCCGAACTCAGCCTGCTCATTGACAAATCCCTGAGCGACTGGCTCCGTCAGATGAGCGATGAGGACCGGCGTTCTTTTACCGAGACCGTTTTCTCCCTCTTTGAGGCCACGGGCGCCGACACGTTCAGTGAAATCAGCCAGCAGAAGTGGAAGAGCGCCGAGGCCATCCTCACCGCCGCGCGCAACCTTCCCAGGGAAAAGCAGAAGGAAATCCTGAAGTTTGTCCAGCTCCTCGGAGCCAGCGGCGGCCAGACGGTCTCCGAATTCATTGCGGCCGCCCTGCACAAACCGGCCGCGCAGGAAAAGCCCGTGTAATCCTCTTCCCCGACGCAAAGAAATACCGGAAAGCGCTTCGTCACGCTTTCCGGTATTTTTATCGGCTGTTGTTGTCCGTGTCCTCAGCATTCAGGTTCAGAAGTCTCAGGAAGTCCCTTCCGTGTAACACAGAACCCGCAAGTACTCTTCCTGCCCGAATTGTCTGTTTCTCCGTCAGCCGGCTTAACCGTATGATACTGCGATGATTTCATCCTCGCCGCCGGTTGGCTGAGATCTGTTCATGTAGCTTCCGACCGCTTCGTACGGCACGACGCTGTACTCCTGACTATAGTGCATATCGTCTCCCACCGCCGTCAGAATCTCATCGATCCTGGGGTCGTCGTGTGACAGATTCCGCCAGTAGTACCCCAGTTCTTCTTCCCAGTAGATCGTTGAGCGCTCGCCGTATTCGACCTGATCCTCTGCGGCTACGACCGGGACGGTCATGTGCTCTATGCTCTTCATGGTCCCATGTCTGTCCTCGTAAAACCGATATCCCGCAGTGGCTGGTGCGGAAGGGAAAAGCGTTCTGAAAAACTGGGACTCACAGATTTCCCTGTACGTCTTCCCGGTCAGCTCTGCGATCTCCACGTCCTTCAGCTTTCTGATGCCAAAGATTCTCAATGTCATCGACATGACTTGATTTCCCCCTGTCTCATTGCATGTTCCATACAAGCAGGATCAGCCCCGGTTTACCGGGCCAGAACCAGAACACCAGCGCAGTATGAAATCTGTGTAAAACTGGAATTCGCCGGTTTTCAGTCACAGCTTTTTACAGGTGAACTCGCCGAACATCAGGCATCCGTGGCCGAATTTCAGCTTCAGCATGCCGCGCTTCCTGCCGAATTCGTTCTCTCCGATAGGGTACAGCCGGAACGACACTTCGCCCTGATTGCCGTAATCCTCTCCGCTCAGGATCGCCTTGGCCCAGAGCCCGCCATCCTGCATATAGACTTCGTCGATGACAAAATCCTCATTCTGGGGATGCTCATATTTCCCGCAGAAGCTCTCCCATTTCGACCTGTCGGGTTCCTTGACCGCGATGTCCTCAATGGAAACGACAGGTTCGGCCTCTTTATCTCTGGCAATCGCCTTCATGCCGTCCCAGAAGCGCACAAAGGCCCTGACGTCCATAAATTCCCGGCAGCAGAGCATGATGAGCGTCCTGCCCTCATCGACAAAATGTTCAAAATAGGTTTCAAGGCCGGGCATGCCGCCTGAGTGGCTGACGATCAGGCCATGCTCCTCGTCGTGTACAATACCCCAGCCGAAGCCGTAGCCTTCGCCGTCCTCGTTGGCATAATTCTCGCCGCTCAACAGCTTCACCGGCGTGTACATGATCCTCTGTTCCTCAAGGGTGACCACCTTTTCTTCCCGCAGCGCCCTGTCCCAGGCAAGCATATCGAAGATGGTGGTGTACAGGTAGTCGCAGCCGTTCATGCCGTCGGAACCGACCACGTATCTCGCGGTAGATTTTGAGATGTCCGACGTAACGTAACTGCCGTCGTCCTGAAGCACCATATTGCGGGTAAAGCGGCCGGAAGGCCTGCCGTCCCGGCGGGTATGATAAATGCCGGAATCCTTCATGCCGGCGGGCTCGAATACGTTCTTCTTCATGAAGTCCTCGAACTTCATGCCGGACACCTTTTCCACAACATTGGCAAGCAGCATATAGTTGACGTCGGAATACGCGAACGCCTTGCCCGGAGCACAGGCAGGGTCTTCACCGGCTTTGCGGATCAGCTGAATGATCTCGCTGTTCGCGGGGATCCTTTTCTCTTCATCAAGAACGGGCCCGACCAATTCCTCCACGTCAAAATCGGGCATGCCGCTCGTGTGGGTCAGCAGATGCCGGATCGTAACGCCCTTATAAGGGTACTCCGGAAAGTACTTCGTGTATTCGTCATCGAGCCCCAGTTTTTCCTCCCGTACCAGGAGAATGACGGCCGTCCCTGTGAACATCTTGGTGACGGAAGCCATTTCAAATATGCTGTCCTCCGTCATCGGAAGCTTATCCTCCGCGTCGCGGAAGCCGAAGGCCCCCTTTGACACGATTTTTCCGTTCTCAGCATAAAGCCACGTCCCGTTGAAGCTGCCCCTTTCGTATGCGTCCCGGGCCAGCTTTTCCATCATTGTTTTCTTATCCATAGAATTTTCCACCATCAATCCGGATTTGTCGATCGTTCCTTCAATTGAACGTTCATTCCGCTTCGCAATTTCCGATTGCAAGCCTGTAAAACAAACATCAGCCAGATCGGATACTCTCTCCGGATAGCCGCCCGTAAGCCAAGACAGAGTCCATGATTCTGATTTCCCCTTCCTGTCCGGTATTCAGATAAGAAGATACCCTCTGAATCCACGCACTGAATAGTAGGAATCTGCCCCGTTGTGAAAAGTGAACACAGTATTGTAGCGCCGTTCGCAGAACAGCGCACCGCCTTGGCTGCGGATATCATCCGGCGTTGCGATCCAGCTTGACGTTTTCAGATCAAATGAACCAAGACTCTGCAGTCTGCGATAGAGTTCCTCCGTCATCATCGAAACGCCGATCTCTTTCGCTTTTCGTTCTGCGCTGCCGGACGGCGGATTTTTGGCGCGCCCTTGCAAAGCCTTTTCGTCATAACACAGGCTTCTGCGCCCGGCGGGCGATTCCTTTGCGCAGTCACAGAAAATGAGTTTTCCTGTCTCTGCGTCATAGCCGATGGTGTCCGGCTCACCGCCGCTTTCTTCCATCCTTTGCAAAACCGCGATGGCAGCGGGAACCTCGCGTAGCCGACGCTCCACCTCGGACCATTCCAAGTCCGGGTGCAGTTCCTTATGCTCTGAAAATCTCGTTTTAAGTATTGCCAGCATCATGTTCACCTTCGCATATTCCGATTTGTCATCCTCTGTCACCACCCCATTATAAGTCAGGCATCAGCCTGCCTTCAAGCCTGTTGTGTCTTTTTCACCGCAGAAAAAAGCCTGTCAGCGTGACAGGAGCATTCTCTTTCCCGGCATCTGACTCTTTACATCTGCAATGACCGGAAGTATGATGGATGAAGAAACAGTACAAAAAAACAGAAGGGGGATTCATCTTCTATGAAATCCGGAATCAGGAGAATCGTCCATCCGGCAGGTGAGCTGATCGACTTTGAGACGGTTTTTGAAGAGAATACCGCGCTGACTGAAAAAGCGGAAAAGTGCGGTCATTTTGAGCGCGTTGAGTATACCACGGACGCCTACGACGATGGAAAGACCTATCCGAAGTTTTGCAATGTCTATTTGCCCTGGTGCTATGATCCGGATGACAAGGAAAAACGTTACAACGTGATGTATTACCAGCACGGAAACACCTGTGATCCGGATCTCTTTACCCAGCCCGCGGTCAAAGACCTGCTGGACAGCATGTTCGCTTCCGGTGCGGTCGAACCCTGTATCCTGGTATTTACGACCTATTATTTTGACGTATATAAGGACGTTGAAACCCGCAAAACCACAGGCGATGTACCGGCCGGCGACGGCGGCGGCTTTTCTGGCAACCCGGCCATTGCGCCGAATTTCTACCGCGAAGTCGTAGAAGATATTATCCCGGCCGTGGAACTCAGGTACAATACATGGCTTCAGTCTGCAGCTGACAGCGATATTCGGGCAGCGCGCGATCACCGCGGCTTCAGCGGCTATTCCCGGGGCTGTGTCTGCACATGGTATATTCTCCACCATGACTTTGAATACTTCCGGTACTATTCCCCGATGAGCTGCATGACCACCGCCGGCAGAAAAATCCATGATGAGATACCAGAGCAGCAGGTTGTTGATTATCTGACAGAGCCGATGAAGGCACACCCGGAACTGCCCTTCTTCATCTATGCCAGCGATGGATATCCAAATGACGTGCAGGCTATGATCGACCAGCTGCGGTATGTTACGCGGGAGACGGTTTTCTCATACGGACAGGATCCTGAAAAAAACAATTTCTATTTCGCGGTTTCTGATTTTCCTCATAATGATCTGTACTGTCCCTATTATTTCTACAACTCGCTTCAGGTGCTCTTCCGCTGAGCCCCCGGATCAGCAGAATACTTTGCTCAAACGGATGCCGCTGACCGGGAATTCTGTGCGAATGCCCAATCAGGCGGGGGAAAAAAGCATCCGGTCATCGGGCCGGAAAATGGACAATGGAGCAGCCCCACAGGCTGCTCCATTGTCTGTTTCCCGGGCAAACCGGTATCTGTTGCCATGAATGAAGCATAAAAAAGGGGGCTGTAAAAAAATAGCAGCCCAAAATTAGACATCAAAAAGGCAGCCAAGCTGGAAAGCAAGGCTACTTTTTGGTAGAATGAAATTGAT